>NZ_BAABHF010000024.1:0-523128 GCF_039541955.1 Actinoallomurus oryzae
GGACTTCGCGGCGGCGCCGTTGGGCAGGTGGCCGCCGCCGCCGTCCGGCTTGGGTGCTGGCCGTTTGGTCATGTTGGTGACCTTGAGCGCTTCGTGCGCGATCACGTCGTGGTCGCGGACCAGCCTCAGCGCGGCCTTGTGTGCACTGTCGAGGCGTTGCCGCCGCACCTTGGCGTGCAGGGCGGCGACGCGGGCGACGGCCTTACGCCGCCGCCTACCGCCCCGTTTCTTGCGGGCGAGGTCACGCTGTGCCGCCGCGAGACGGCCGCCGGTCACGGCGAGGTGACGCGGGTTGGCCAGATGCCGGCCGTCACTGGTCGTCACCAGGGACGCGACTCCCATGTCGATCCCGGCGACCGTGCCCGTCACCGGCAATGTCTCGGCGGGCACGTCGTCACACGACAGCACGACGAACCAGCGGGTGCCTTCCCGCTTCACGCTGATCGTCTTGACGGTGCCCAGCACACGCCGGTGCCGGTGGACCCGCACATGCCCGATGCCCTGCAACCGCACGTAGGTCGCGGTCGGGTGGTGGGGCCGGGAGTCCCATCGGCACCCGTCGCCGTCCTTGGGCCACTCGACCGTGTCGAACCAGCCCCGCCCCTTGAAACGCGGGAACCCCGGCGTACGGCCTGCCTTCACGCGGTCGAAGAACGCACGGAACGCCTTGTCCAGCCTGCGGAGCGTGGCCTGCTGGGAAGAGAACGACCACCGGCCCTGACCATCAAGGTCGTCGGCGCGGATGTGCTTCAACTCCGCCGACTGATCGCCGTACCGCACCCTCACCCCGGCTTTGCGGCAGGCCGTACGGCGGTGTTCCAAAGCGGCGTTGTACAACTCCCGGTGGTCCTCCAGGCACTGCGTGAGCGCGACGGCCTGCTTGCCGGTGGGGCGCAGCAGGAACTTGAACGACCTGCGCACACCCACCCCCTCACGCTTGGTAACGACAACACCACGCTATCGACTCGCACCGACAAAAACCGCAAGGAAATCTATGATGCGCAGACCTGACAGGCCAAGACACACCCGGGCCCTGGCGGCCCGCCCGCTCCCGATCCCCCCGTCGCCCAAAGGCAACGGTCCCCGCGGGAGACGCTGATGGCTCTCGACGTGCGGCCCACCGCACCGGCCGGCGCCGCAGTCGCGCCGCCGGGACGGCGCCGCCTGCGGACCAGGCTCTCCCGGCTGGACGTGTCGCTCTCGCCGTACCTGTACATCTCGCCGTTCTACCTGCTGTTCCTGGTGTTCGGGCTGTTCCCGCTCGGCTACACGTTCTGGGTCTCGCTGAACCACTGGGAGATGATCGGCGGCCACGAGTTCATCGGCCTGCGCAACTACACGCGTCTGCTGACCGACGACCAGTTCTGGAACGCGGTCGGCAACACGTTCGGCATGTTCGTGATCGCGACGGTGCCGCAGCTGCTGCTCGCCCTGCTGCTGGCGAACGCGCTGAACCGGAGGATGCGGACGCCCACGTTGTTCCGCATGGGCGTGCTGCTGCCGCTCGTCACCTCGGTCGCGGCGGTCGCCATCGTCTTCACCCAGATGTTCGGCCGCGACTACGGCATGGCCAACTGGGTCCTGCACTTCTTCGGCGTCCACAGGATCGACTGGCAGGCGAACAAGTGGTCCTCCTGGCTGGCCGTCTCGACCATGGTCGACTGGCGCTGGACCGGCTACAACGCGCTGATCTTCCTGGCCGGCATGCAGGCGATCCCCCACTCCCTGTACGAGGCCGCGGCGATCGACGGGGCGTCGCGCATGCGGCAGTTCTGGCGCATCACCGTGCCGCTGCTGCGGCCCACGATCGTCTTCGTCACCATCACGTCCACCATCGGGGGCCTGCAACTGTTCACCGAGCCGCTGCTGTTCAACAACGGCTACATGAACGGCGGCTCGCTGCGGCAGTCGCAGACCGTGGCGATGTACATGTTCGAGAACGCCTTCCAGCGCTTCCAGTACGGCTACGGCTCGGCGGTCGCCTGGATGCTGTTCCTGCTGATCCTGATCTTCTCCCTGTTCAACTTCCTGATCATCCGCCGGCTCGCGGGAGGCGAGAAATGAAGACCTTCGTCGCGCGCCGTACGCGGGCCGCCGTGGCGGGCTCGGCGCGGCTGTGGCAGGCGAGCCCCCTCACGTACGTGGTGCTGATCTTCGCCATCGTGCTGTCGGCGTTCCCGCTGTACTGGATGTTCGTCGTCGCCACCCGGACCAACGACGTGGTCGGCGCGGTGCCGCCCCCGTTCATCGCCGGGCAGCACCTCGGCGACAACATGCGCCGGCTGTTCGACAACGAGCAGGCGCACTTCGCCAAGGCCCTGGTCAACTCCGCGATCGCCTCCGCCGTGGTGGCGCTCTCGACGGTGTTCTTCGCCTCGCTGGCCGGCTTCGCCTTCGCCAAGCTGCGCTTCCGCGGGCGCAACGCGCTGCTGCTCGTCATCGTCGCCACGATGATGGTGCCGGTGCAGATGGGGATCATCCCCCTCTACATGGTGATGGTGCACCTGCACTGGACCGGCAAGCTCCAGGCGGTGATCGTGCCGTTCCTGGTCACCGGGTTCGGCGTCTTCATGATGCGCCAGTACGCCTCCCAGGCCGTGCCGGACGAGCTCATCGAGGCCGCGCGCGTCGACGGCGCCTCGACGTTCCGGATCTTCTGGAGCGTCGTGCTGCCCGCCCTGCGCCCGGCCGCCTCCGTGCTCGCCCTGTTCACGTTCATGCAGACCTGGAACGAGTTCATCTGGCCGCGCGCGGTGCTCAACCCGGACAACCCGACCGTGCAGTACTCCCTCGCGCTGCTCAACAGCGCCTACTTCAACGACTACACGCTGATGTTCACCGGGACCGTCGTCGCGACGATCCCGCTGTTCGTCGTCTTCGTCGTCTTCGGCCGCCAGATCATCGGCGGGATCATGGAAGGTGCAGTCAAGGCATGACAACTCAGCCATCGCAGGCGGAGACGCTGCTCGGCTTCCCGGCGGACTTCGTGTGGGGCGCGGCGACCGCCGCGTACCAGATCGAGGGTGCCGCCGCCGAGGACGGCCGCGGGCCCTCGGTCTGGGACACCTTCGCGCACACTCCCGGCACCGTGCTCGGGGGCGACACCGGCGACGTCGCGGTCGACCACTACCACCGGTTCGCCGAGGACGTCGCGCTGATGTCCTCGCTCGGGCTGACGGCGTACCGCTTCTCGGTCTCCTGGCCCCGCGTGCAGCCCGGCGGCTCCGGCCCGGTCAACCAGAAGGGCCTCGACTTCTACCGGCGCCTCGTCGACGCCCTGCTCGAGGCCGGCATCCAGCCGTGGCCGACGCTGTACCACTGGGACCTGCCGCAACCCCTTGAGGACGCGGGCGGCTGGCCGGAGCGGGAGACCGCGTACCGGTTCGCCGAGTACGCCGCGCTCATGCGTGAGGCCATCGGCGACCGGGTCGTGAACTGGACGACGATCAACGAGCCCTGGTGCGCGGCCTTCCTCGGCTACGCCTCCGGGGACCACGCGCCGGGCCGCCGCGAACCCGAGGCGTCCGTACGCGCGGCGCACCACCTGCTGCTGGGCCACGGGCTCGCGGCGCAGGCGTTGCGCGGCGAGGGCCGGCGGGTCGGCGCCGCGGTCAACCTGTACGCGGTGTCCCCGGCGAGCGAGGCCCCGGAGGACGTCGACGCCGCGCGCCGCATCGACGGGCTGCAGAACCGGTTCTTCCTCGACGCCCTGCTGCTCGGCCGCTATCCCGAGGACGTGCTCGCCGACGTGCAGCCGTACGACCTCGGCGTGCGGGAGGGCGACATGGCGATCGTCGGCGGGCCGATCGACCAGCTCGGCATCAACTACTACAACCGGTTCTTCGTGACCGGCCGCGAGGGCGCGGCACCGGCGATCACCTCGCCGTTCGCGCAGGCGTCGCCGTGGCCGGGCAGCGAGCACGTCGGATTCGTCCAGGTCGGGCGGCCGGTGACCGCGATGGGCTGGGAGATCGACGAGTCGGGCCTGGCCGAGGTGCTGACGCGTGTGGGCACCGAGTACCCGTCCGTCCCGCTGTACGTCACCGAGAACGGCGCCGCCTTCGACGACGTCGTCTCGGCCGAGGGGGTGGAGGACCCCGACCGGATCGCCTACATCGAGGCGCACCTGCGCGCGTGCCACTCGGTGATCACCGCCGGTGTGCCGTTGCGCGGCTACTTCGCCTGGTCGCTGATGGACAACTTCGAGTGGGGATGGGGGTACGCCAAGCGGTTCGGCCTGGTGTACATCGACTTCGCCACGCAGGCGCGCATCCCCAAGAGCAGCGCCCGCTGGTACGCCTCGGTGATCGAACGAGGCGGCATCGACCTGTCACCGGCAGAATGAGTCCGTGAGCGAGCGCAGCGAGCGAACCATCAGGCACAGCAACCTTGTTCACAGCCCGGCGAAGGAGGGGCTGTGAACGGACGTACGCAGGGTCGGCCGACGCTCGAGGCGGTCGCGGCACGGGCCGGTGTCGGCCGTGGCACCGTCTCTCGCGTCGTCAACGGGTCGCCCAAGGTCAGCCCGGAGGCGCGTGAGGCGGTGCTGCAGGCCATCGAGGAGCTGGGGTACGTCCCCAACCGGGCGGCCCGCACGCTGGTCACCCGCCGCACCGACACCGTCGCGCTGTTCGTGTCGGAGTCGGAGGAACGCGTCTTCGGCGAGCCGTACTTCGCCGGGATCATCCGCGGGATCAGCGCGGGGCTGTCCGGCACCGGCCTGCAGCTCCTGCTGGCCATCGCCCAGTCGGCCGACGACCACCGCCGGTTCGAGCGGTACCTGACCGGTCAGCACGTCGACGGCGTGCTGATGGTGTCGCTGCACGGCGGCGACCCGCTCCCCCGGCATCTGGAGGACAGCGGCGTGCCGACCGTGCTCGGCGGCGCGCCGGTCGGCGTCGATCCGGTGAGCTGCGTCGACGCCGACAACCGGGGCGGCGCCCGGCTCGCGGTCGAGCATCTGATCGGGCTCGGCCGCCGGCGGATCGCCACGATCACCGGATCGCAGGACATGCGCGTGGGCGTCGACCGCCTCGACGGCTACCAGGACGTCCTGTCGGCGGCCGGGCTGCCCTCGCTGGTGGCCACCGGCGACTTCAGCGAGGAGTCAGGCGAGCGCGCGATGCGCGAGCTGCTCGCGCGTTCGCCGGACCTGGACGCCGTGTTCGCCGCGTCGGATCCGATGGCGGTCGGCGCGATGCGGGTGCTCAAGGAGCAGGGGCGGCGGATCCCCGGCGACGTCGCGCTGGTCGGGTTCGACGACTCGGCCACCGCGCGGCACACCGACCCGCCGCTGACCTCGGTGCATCAGCCCCTGGAGGCGATGGGCCGGGAGATGGCCCGGCTGCTGGTCGCGCGCATCCGCGGGGAACCGGTCGGGAACTCCACGGTGATTTTGGACACGCATCTCGTCACACGAGCATCCTCCTGTACGCCACACTGATCGTATGGACTCGCTCCTCGCCGGCAGATACCGGCTGCGCCGGCGGATCGGCACCGGTGGCATGGCGTCCGTATGGCTCGCCCGCGACGAAGTGCTGATCCGTCCGGTCGCGGTCAAGCTGATCGACCCGGAGCTGGCCCGCGACCAGGACTTCCGCGACCGCTTCCGCGAGGAGGCGCGCGCGGCCGCCGCCCTCTCTCACCCGAACATCGTGACCGTGCACGACTACGGGGAGTCCGATGGCACCCCGTACATCGTGATGGAGCTGCTCACCGGCGGCACGCTCGACGCGTGTTTCCCGGTGCCCGATGTCGAGCGGGTGATCGGCGAGATCGCCTCCGCCCTGGCCGCGGCGCACGCCGCCCGGATCGTCCACCGCGACATCAAGCCGACCAACATCTTCCTGACCTCCGCCGGGGTGAAGGTGCTCGACTTCGGCATCGCCGACGACGAGCGCATGGGCACCCCGGCCTACCTCCCACCGGAACACGACCTGTCGCCGTCGGCGGACGTGTACGCCCTGGGCGTGGTCTGGTTCGAGGCGGTGAAGGGGCGCCGGCCCGAGGCCGGGGAGACCCTCGGCGGGCTGCAGGAGCGCTGTGTCGCCGCGGCGGCGCCGGACCGGCCGTCGGCCGCCGAGATCGCCGCGGCGCTGGGAGTGGACACCGGTGCCGAGGAGGTGCTGGGCGCCGAGCGGACCGCGGCGTACGAGGCGGCCGCCGCCTACCGCGCCCTGGCCCCCGCCGAGCCGTCACCGCGCCGGCGTACGCGCACGCTCACCACCGCCCGGCGGCCCGCCGCGCACGACGGCACGCACGGCCGGCTGCTGCTGGTCGCGGGCGGCACCACCGTCGCGACCGTCGCCGCGGTCGGCCTGCTGCTCGGCGGCTCGGCGTTCCGCCCGGTCGCGGCGCCGGGGAACGCACCGGACGCCTCTCCGTCGCCGGCCACGCTCAGCGCCTCGCCGGAGCGCACCGTGACGGGCGCCTCACACCCGTCCTCGAAGGCGGTCCAGCAGCGGTCGGGCCGTCCCGTCACGCCGAGTGCGACCGCGTCGGCCACGTCACCGGCTCCGGGCGCCACCCCGCCGGGCGCGATCGACGCGCTGACCCGGATGCGCCGCACCGTCGACGAGGGCCTGGCGGCCAGCGAGGTACGCGCGGACGTGGCGGTCGACCTGGACAACCTCATCGGCAACCTGCTGGCGGAGATCGCCGCGGGCGTGAACGTCGACGTGAACCAGCGGGTGAACGAACTGCGCCGCAAGATCGTCCAACGCGCCCGCGAGGGCGGCCTGGCGCAAAAGCGCGCGGACGCGCTGACCCGCACCCTGACCGCCCTCTGAGGGGCGCATCCGGCGCGGAGCACAGCGGAGTGCCGGATGCGCCGCTCAGATCCGCAAAGAGTTACCGACGTGCCTCTGAGGCGTCCCCGCGCAGGAGGAGGCGGGCGTAGGCGGCCACGGTGAGCGCGTCGACGATCTCCTCGGTCCGCAGCATCCGCTCGAACTCGGCCCGGGAGAACCACTGCTGCCGCATGCCCTGCTCCTCCGGCTCGCGGTCGGGCTCCCCCGCGGTCAGGCCGGTGGCGAGGAACACGTCGCAGTTCTGGCTCGTCAACCCGGGCGCGATCGCGAACGAGCCGAGCCGCTCGATCGTCGCCGCGCGGAGCCCGGTCTCCTGGGCCAGCTCGGCCCGTGCCAGCTCCTCCGTGGTGGTCTCCCGGTCGTCGGGCCAGGTGCCCTGCGGGAACTCCCACGACCGGCGCGACAGCGCGTACCGGAACTGCTCGACGAGGTGGAATCCGTCGTTCTCCATGGGAACGATGAGCGCCGCCGTGGGCTTGTCCACCACCCCGTAGATCCCCGGCGAACCGTCCGGGTGACGGATGGCGTCCTCGCGGACGGACATCCAGCGGTTCCGGTAGACCTCTCGGGTCGCGATCTGAATCATGCGTCCACGATGCCATGAGCGTCCGGCCCGCGCCGTCCACGCGGACGTCTCTCCCCGCGACCTTCTCGCGACACAAAGTGGATCATGTTGGCGAGTTCCCAGCGAACACACGGGGTGAAACGCAACTATGAAGTATGAACTGGGGCACAACGTCGGATGTCGCGCGATTTGACGCGATCGCGGGTGACTTCCTGAGATCGCGGCCGGTCGAGAACACCGTTCTCGTCACGGTCCTGGAGGCGCTCCGCGCCCGGGGCGCGGCGGCGTACGGGGACACTCCCGCCGTGCTCGGTTCCTGGATGCCGCCCGGGGGCTGCGTCTCCGGTGCGTTCGTCCACACCCCGCCCTTCCCGATGCTGCTCAGCCTGATGCCGCAGCAGGGCGTCCGTGAACTGGTGCAGGCGCTGAAGGCCGCCGGGCGGCCGCTGCCCGGCGTGACCGCGCGCCGCGAGATCGCCGAGGACTTCGCCATCCGCTGGCGCGTGGCGACGGGCACGGACTTCACGGTCTGGGAACGCCGGCGGCTCTACCGCCTGGACCGGATCCGGCCGGCCTCGGCGTCCGGCCGCGCCCGCCCGGCCGCGCCCGCCGACCGGGACCTGCTGCTCGCCTGGTACCACTCCGCCGAACGGGAGATACGCGAGCGCCCCGGCGACCACGGCGCCGCGGTCGACGACCGGATCGGGTACGGCGGTCTCACCCTGTGGGAGAGGGACGGCGTCCCGGTCTCCCTCGCGGGCCGTACCCGGATGGTCGCCGGCATGGTGCGGATCGCGCCCATCTACACCCCGCCCGAACACCGGGGCCACGGCTACGGCGCGGCGGCGACCGCCGCGGTGAGCCGGGCCGCCGTCGACGCCGGCGCCGAAGAGGTCGTGGTCTTCGCCGACCTCGCCAACCCGGCGGGCATCGCCGTCCACCAGCGCGTCGGCTACCAGCCGCTGGACGACTACCTCGTCATCTCCTTCGGCACCGGCCGCCGGCCCCGCTGACCGGGCCGTTCTCGCCGGGCGTCCGGCGTACGGCAGGCCCTCTCGATGATCGAGCAAACGGTTGGGTACACGGGCCATAATGGCACCGTGGTGAGCGCGGGTAAGGACAGCGGGCCGCATCGGGGTGGCTCGGGAGGCTCGGGCGGCGGTCGGCGCCGGGGCCGGGGTTCGTCCGTACTCGCCTCGGAGCGCCGGGAACACCTGGTGCGGCTCGCCGCCGAGCTGTTCGCCGAAAAGGGCTACCAGGCCACGACGGTCCGCAACATCGCCGACGAGGCGGGGATCCTGTCGGGCAGTCTCTACCACCACTTCGACTCCAAGGAGTCGATCGTGGACGAGATCCTCTCCTCCTTCTTCGACGAGCTCAACGCCGCCAACAAGGCGGTGCTCGAAGGCGGCGGCGACCCGCATACGGTCCTGGCCGAGCTCGTGCGCAACTGCTTCCGCACGCTCGTGCCCCACCGCGCGGCCGTCATGGTCATGCAGAACGACTGGAACTACCTCCGCCAGTTCGACCGGTTCGACTACCTGGCGCGGGCGGAGGAGGAGACCGAGCGGCTGTGGGTCGGCCAGATCAGGCGAGGTCAGGAGACGGGCCTGTTCCGCGACGACATCGACGCCCGGCTGACCTACCGGATGATCCGCGACACGATCTGGGTGGCGGTCCGCTGGTTCCATCCGGCCGGCCGCCTCGACGCCGAGCGGGTCGCCGACCACTACATCGCGGTCCTGTTCGACGGCATCTCCACCGGCCCGCGCTGAGCCACTGCCCGGCGCGGGCCGATACCTCCTTCTTCCTTCGCTACGACCGCACCGGCAGGTCCGGCGTCCGCACGGAGGGCGGGCCGGGTTCGACGGCCGGCAGGATCCGGGCCAGCCAGGCCGGCAGCCACCAGTTCACCCGGCCGAGCAGCTCCATCACCGCCGGCACCAGCACCATCCGCACGACGGTGGCGTCGATCAGTACGGCGACGCCGAGGCCGAGGCCGACCTGCTTGACCGCGATGTCGCCGACCAGCAGCACCGACAGGAACACGCAGACCATGATGGCCGCCGCCGCGGTGATCACACGGGCGGTACGGGCCAGGCCGCGGGTCACCGCGGTCCTCGTCCCGGCGCCGAGGTCGTACTCCTCGCGGACCCTGGAGATCAGGAACACCTCGTAGTCGGTGGAGAGCCCGAACAGGATCGGGAACATGAACAGCGGCACCCACGGCGTCACCGGCGTTGCGGCCGGGAAGCCGAGCTGGTGACCGAGCCAGCCCCACTGCACGACCGCGGTGAGCACGCCGTACGCCGCCGCGATCGACAGGAGGTTCATCACCGCGGCCTTCACCGCGATGGCGACCGAGCGCACGAGCACGAGCAGCAGGAGCAGGGACAGGCCCACCACGACGACGATCAGCCAGGGCAGGCGCGCGCGTACGGAGTCGGAGAAGTCGATCGTGCCGGCGTTGGGCCCGCCGATCAGCACGCCGCCGCCGGCCCGGGGCACGACGGTGTCGCGCAGCCGGTGGACCACACCCGGCGTGGCCGCGTCCTGGAGCCCGGTCCGCGGGTAGGCGACGAACATGGCGGCGGCGCCGTCATCGCTGGTCCTCACGGGGCTCACGGACGCGACGCCCGGCGTACGGCCGACCGCCGTGGCGACGGTGCGCGCGGTGGCCGGCGAGCGGGAGACGAACACCAGCGGCGCGTCGTACCCGGGTCCGAAGCCCGAGGCGAGGATGCGGTGCGCGGCGTACGCGCTCGTGTCGTGCGGGCGGCTGCCGGCGTCGCTGAAGCTCAGCCGCATCGACAGCGCCGGGGCCGCGAGCACGAGCAGCAGCAGCGTCGCCGCGGTGCCCGCGATGACCGGGCGCCGCTGGATGACCCCGGCCCAGCGCTCGGAGAGCGGACGGCGTCCGCTCCGCCGGGCCAGTGCGGGCACGCGGAACCGGTCGATCCGCCGGCCGGCGAAGCCGAGCAGCGCGGGCAACAGCGTCACCGCGGCGATCATGGTCATCAGGACGGTGAGCGAGGCGGCCACGGCCACCGCGCTCAGCAGCCGCTGCTGTACGACGAGCAGGCCCAGGAGCGCGACCACCACTGTCGTGCCGGCGAACACGACCGACCGGCCCGCCGTCGCGATGGCCGTGGCCGTGGCGTTCTCGGGATCGGCGCCCTCGCCGAGGGCCTCCCGGTAGCGCGTGACGATGAACAGCGCGTAGTCGACGCCGACGCCGAGGCCGATCAGCCCGGCCACGATCGGGCTGAATGACGGGGCGGGCAGCACGTGGCCGAGCAGCGAGATGCCGGCCAGGCCCGTACCGATCCCGAAGATCGCGGTGACGATCGGCAGCCCCATCGCGAGCAGCGAGCCGAATGCGATGAGCAGCACGATCACCGCCGCGAGCAGGCCGATGCCCTCGGTGGGGCCGCCTCCCGGGGTCTCGGCGTCGGTGACCGCGTCGCCGCCGAGGGCGAGCGTCAGCCCGTCTCCCGAGGCGTCGCGCGCCTGGGCGATCATCTTGGTCACGCCGGCCGTGGGCATCTCCGCGGAGGTCCGGTCGAGCTGGATCGGGGCGAACGCGGTGCGGCCGTCCGGCGAGACCTGGGAGGCCACGCGGTACGGCGAGCTCACCGAGGTGACGTGCGGGCCGTGGGACAGCTCGCCGATGACCCGCTCGACGCGGGGCCGTACGGAGGCGACGCCGCGGTCGGCGTGGATCGCGAGCGTCAGCGTGTCGCCGTTCTGCCGCGGGAAGTGTTCTTTGATCAGGTCCTGCGCCTGCGTGGACTCGGTGCCACCGCCGAAGACGTTGTCGGCCGGAGCCGAGTAGCCGAACCCGGCCGCCATCACCGCCGCCGCGCCGACGATCCAGAGCAGCAGGACGCGGCGCCGGCGGCGATGACACAACCGGGCCAGCCGGACGAGCGGGCCGTCATGCACGGGAGTCTCCTCTTCGTCTGCCGGCCCCCAGACTCCCGTTTCCGGCACGCCCGAGGCGTCATGCCCGCGATGACACCTCGGACCGGTGCGTACTCCGCGAGGAGTACGGCCGTCTACGGCTCGAGTACGTACTGCACCGCGTGGCGTTCGGCGGTGATCGGGTTGATGACCTCGTCGACGATCGCGCGGTGCGTCGGGTTGTCGCGGTAGACGAGGTAGGCGTCGCGGTCGGCGAAGTCGGCGACCACCGCGAAGTCGAAGTTCCCGGCGTTGATACCGGCGTCGCGACCGAACGCGTAGGCCCGCAGCTCGGGGATCGCGCCGGGCAGCTCCCTGAGCCGTTCCTCGACGGTCTTCTTCTGCTCCGCGGTCGCGTCGTCGCGCCACCGGAACACCACGACATGCCGAAATCCGGACACAGAGCCTCCTTCACTACAGAACGTTTCCGCACCCGACCTTACGGAAGCCGTCCGACGGCCGAAGGGGCGGCCCGGTGGAACCGAGCCGCCCCTTCATTCACCGAACTGTCAGGTCCAGGACACTCCGCCCATGGCGCCTTCCTCTCCCCAGATCTTCACTGTGACCCCGCCCCCTGATGCGATGATCTCCTGAAAACGAGGTTAGAAGCTCGCGACCCAACTTGAAATACGTTATTTGACCTATTTTGACCCAAACACGACGCGCATTTACTATTTCACGGACGGTCACAGGTAACAGACGCCCGGATTTCCGTCATGCCGGATACGGGTAGCGTGCCCTCGTGAAGGTAGCGGATCTGCATCCCTGGCCCAAAGTCGCCGAGGAGGCCCTGGCCATCCAGGACCGCCTCCGTCCCCTCGCCGACCTGGCCTCGGCCGGCCCGCGGACCGTGCGCACGGTGGCGGGTCTGGACGTCGCGTACGCCGACGACCGGCTGGCGGCGGCCGCGGTCGTGCTCGACGCCGAGACCCTCGAGGTCGTCGAGGAGACGACCGCGCTCGACCGGCCCGGCTTCCCCTACGTCCCCGGATTGTTCGCCTTCCGTGAGCTGCCGGCGCTGGTCGGCGCGCTGCGCGCGCTGAGCGTCACGCCCGACCTGCTGATCTGCGACGGCCACGGCCTGGCCCACCCCAAGCGGTTCGGGCTGGCCTGCCACCTCGGAGTGCTGACCGGACTGCCCTCGATCGGCGTCGGCAAGACCCGGCTGGTCGGCGACTACGACGAGCCCGGCACCGAGCGCGGCGCCTGGAGCCCGGTCAGCGACGGCGGGCAGGTGGTCGGGCGGGCGCTGCGCACGCAGACTCGCGTGCGGCCGGTGTTCGTCTCCGTCGGCCACCGCGCGGACCTGGACACGGCGTGCGCGATGACCCTGCGGCTGACGCCGCGCTACCGCCTGCCGGAGACGACACGCCGGGCCGACCACCTGTCGCGGGCGACGCTCAAAGCGCGTTGAGGAAACGTCGGGCGATCGGCGCGGCGGCCTTGGAGCCGAACCCCCCGTCCTCGACGACCATGGCGAACGCCACGTCACCGCGGAAGCCCATGAACCACGCGTGGGTCGGCGGCTCCTTGCCGTTCTTCCCGGAGGCGTACTCGGCCGTGCCCGTCTTGCCCGCCGTGCCGGCCGGCAGGCCGGCGTCCTTGGCGGTGCCCGTCGTCACGACCGCGCGCATCATGGTGGCCAGCTCGGAGCGCAGCTTCGAGTCGAGCCGGCCCGCCTTGGCCTTCTGGGAGATCTGTGGGTCGGACACGAAGACCGGCGGATGCCAGGTGCCGCTCGCGATACCCGCGGCCACCCCGGCCATGCTGAGGGCGTTGGCCAGGTCGCGTCCCTGCCCGAACCCGGCGACGGCCATCTCCGAGGTGCTCGTCGGCGACGGGAAGCTCCCCGCCGTGACGCGCATGCCGGGGTCGATCTTCTGGTTGAAGCCGAAGAGATTTGCGGCGCTCGACAGCCGGGACGGGTTGAGGCGCTTTTGCGTCTGCAGTGCGAAGGCGGTGTTGCACGACTGGGCGAGCGCCTCGGTGAAGGTCATGCTGCCGGACTCCTCGCCTTCGGAGTTGTGGATGACCTGACCGCCGACGTTCGCGGTCTTGGGGCACTCCACCGTGTCCGAGGGGCTGAGCCCGCTGCGCAGCAGCGCGTACGCCGTGACCACCTTGAACGTCGAACCGGGCGGATAGGTGCCCTGCAACGCGCGGTCGAAGCCGCCGGGGTAGTTGGCGACGGCGAGGATCCGCCCGTCGGACGGGCGGATCGCGACCATGGACGTCGGCTTGGTCTGCCCCTGCAGGGCCGCCGAGGCGGCGCTCTGGACGTGTTGGTCCAGGGTCGTCTTCACGTCGCGGCCCGCCTTGCCGGCGAAGCCGCCGACCTTCTTGACCGGGTGGTTCGACGCGTCGGCGACGATGACCGAGGCGGAGGGCGTGCCGGCGAGGCGGTCGTTGAACCGCTGCTGGATGCCCGACTGTCCGACGACGTCGCCCTTGCTGTGGGACGTGCCGAGCTTCTTGGCCTGCTTCTCGGTCAGCGGCGCGGTGGTGCCGACGATCTGCTGCACCGAGCCGGAGACGCCGGTGCCGTCGATCGGGCTGCCGTCGGCCGCGAGCACCCGGGCGCGCCTGGGCCACCGGTAGGTGATCGTCATGTGCTGCCCGCTGTGCAGGTCCGGGTGGATGCTCTCCGGTGACCAGGCGACCTTCCACTCGCGATGGTCCGTCGTCAGCCGCAGCCGCCCCTGGTAGTGCCAGGTGCCCATCGGAAGGGTGAGGTCGGCGGCGAAGGCGACCGTCGCGTGGCCGCCCTGCTTGGTCACGGCGCCGGGCTCCGCGCGTACCTTCGTGACGCCCAGCCCCTTGCGCAGCGTCTGGTACTGCTGGTCGAGGTCGGGCGGGGGCGCGAGCGTCTCGCCGCGCATCGCGGTGGCGTCGCCGCGCTCCCACGCGGACAGGAAGGCCCGCGCCGTCGCCGTCGGACTCCCCTTGGTTCTGAGCAGCAGATAGGCGCCACCCGCAGCGCCGAGGACGACCACCGTCCCCGCCGCGATGGACGCCCACAGGATCTTGTGTCGCACGAGTTCGTGACACTCCCCCGGATGTCTGGTCTGATCGGTCATCGTAGTGTCTGGCGCCGCGGGGCCGGATGTCCGGGCGTCCGCCCTCCGGCCTCGTTCGGACGTTCGACCAGATGAGAGGTGCCATGGGCAGGCTTGAGGGCAAGACGGCGCTCATCACCGGCGGCGCGCGTGGCATGGGCGAGGCGCACGTCCGGCGTTTCGTCGCCGAGGGCGCCCGCGTGGTCTTCGGCGACCTGCTGGAGGAGGAGGGCGGCCGGCTCGCCGAAGAGCTCGGCGACGCGACGCGGTTCGTCCGGATGGACGTCACCCGGCCGGACGACTGGCAGGCCGCCGTCGACACCGCGCTGGCCGCGTTCGGCGGGCTCGGCGTGCTGGTGAACAACGCCGGGATCCTCCGGTACGGGCGGATCGAGGACATGTCCC
The DNA here is from genome assembly GCF_039541955.1 of Actinoallomurus oryzae. Classification (NCBI taxonomy): domain Bacteria; kingdom Bacillati; phylum Actinomycetota; class Actinomycetes; order Streptosporangiales; family Thermomonosporaceae; genus Actinoallomurus; species Actinoallomurus oryzae. The sequence continues at coordinate 14,799 of NZ_BAABHF010000024.1, forward strand.
TCGACCAGTTCACCCGGATCATCGAGGTGAACCTGGTCGGACAGTGGCTCGGGGTGAAGTCGGTCATCGGTGCGATGAGGACCGCGGGCGGCGGCGCGATCGTCAACGTCTCCTCCACCGAGGGCTTCGTCGGCGCCACGGGCCTGGCCGCCTACAGCGCCAGCAAGTTCGGCGTACGGGGCCTGACGAAGGCGGCCGCGCGGGAGCTCGGGGAGTACGGCATCCGGGTCAACTCCATCCACCCGGGCGCCATCCTCACGCCGATGGTCACCGAGGACGCGGCCCTGGTGTCGGCCAAGGCCGAGAGCGCCGACGCGTTCCTGCGCGCGCTGCCGCTCGGGCGGATGGGCACACCGGAGGAGATCCCCGCGCTCGTGGTCTTCCTCGCCTCGGACGAGGCGACGTACTGCACGGGCGCCGAGTTCGTGGTCGACGGCGGAATGCTCACGGGGGCCGGTTACTGACCGGCGTGGCCGGGGACCGGCGACGGGAGGATGGCGGTGAGGGCGGCCCGGAGGTCGGCCAGGTCGTCGAGGACGGCGTCGGGGCCGGCGGCGGTGAGGTCGGCACGTGACGTGATGCCGGTGGCGACCGCGACGACGCGGACGCCGTTGGCACGGGCCGCCTCGATGTCCAGGACCGAGTCGCCGACCAGGACGGTCGGGGTGGCCGTGCCGGGGCCGTAACGGGCCTCGGCACGGGATCGGGCGACGGGCACCAGGCTGGGGCGGTGCTCGTCGTCGGTGCCGGTCGCGGCGACCCGCAGGTCCAGCGGCGGCGCCAGGCCGAACGCCGCCAGTTTGAGCCGGGTGGTGGCGGCCTGGTTGCCCGTGAGCACCGACTGGACCGCGCCGGGCGTCCGGTCCAGTGCCTCCACCACCGCGCGGACGCCGGGCAGCAGCCGCCCGCGCGACGCCATCCGGGGTCGTTCCGCCGCGAGCCGCTCCACCTCGAGGCGCAGCGCCTCGGGCAGCAGGCGCTCCGCGGTGGCCGCGTCCGCGCCGTACTCCCGCAGGATCGCGCGCAGGATCTGGCGGATCGTGCGACCCGGTACGACGTGCACCGGCCGTGGTGGCACGCCCAGCAGATCACCGCAGAGTGTGAACCACACCTCCCGATCGAGCGTGCCGGCGTCGAGCAGGGTCTGGTCGATGTCCCAGAGCACGAGCGTCATCGGCTACCGCGCCGCCCGGACCGGCACGACCAGCCCGGCGCGGGCGGCCGTCACCGGTACCGCACCGGCCGCCGCCCGGGCCGCCTCGAACGACTCGGCGTCGTCGTACCCGAGCAGGTGGCTGACGACCAGCCGGCCCACCCCGGCCGCGGCGGCCAACTTGCCGGTGAGCTCGGCGGTCAGGTGGCCGTGCTCGGACAGCATGGCCGGGTCGGCGTCCAGGTAGGTGGCCTCGCAGACGAACACGTCGGCGCCGGTCGCGGCGGCCAGCACGCCGTCGCACCAGCCGGTGTCGGACGAGAACGCCAGCGTCCGGTCGCCCAGCGCGAAGCGCAGCGACGCGCTCGGCACCGCGTGCCGGGCCTCGAACGCGGTCAGCGTGATGCCGTCCGCGACCGCCACCTCGGTGCGGCCGTCGCGCTCCAGCGGCCGGATGTCGAAGGCGGTGGCGAGCGGCCGGCCGACCACCGGATCGGTCGGCACCGCCACCCACTCGTCCAGCGCGGCCAGCGTGCCGATGCTGTCCTCGGGTGCCCACAACGGGATCCGGGCCGGCGGCGTCTTCGTCAGCAGCCGGGTGAAGGCCAGCGGCACCACGTCGAACATGTGGTCCTGGTGCAGGTGGGTGAGCACGACCCCGTCGAGCCGGTGCTCCAGGCCGCGCGACACCAGCTCGGTGACGATGCCCGGCCCGCAGTCGACGAGGACCGTCGAGCCGGCGTGCTCCACCAGGTAGCCGGAACAGGCCGAGTCCGCGTCCGGCCGGCCGGCCCGGAAGCCGAGCACCGTCAGTGTCGTGTCGTTCACCGATCCTCCTCGGTCGTGAATGCCACCAGTCCGGGACTCGCGGCGGCGGGCGCGGTACCGCCGAACACGCGGCGGGCCCCGGCGGTCTGCTCCAGGCTGCGGTTCTTGGTCTCCGGCGCCAGCAACACGGTGGTCACCAGGCCGAGCAGCCCGGCCGCGACGAACAGCCACAACGCTCCGCTCACGCCCCACGCGTCCACCATGTCGGGGAAGACGAGCACGCCGAGGATCGCGCCGAGCCGGCTCACCGCGGTGCCCAGGCCGGTGCCGACGGCGCGCAGCTCGGTCGGGAAGAGCTCGGTGCAGTAGACCATGTCGAGCGTGCCCGGACCCATGTTGGAGAACAGGATCGCCATCGCGAACAGCACCACGATCAGCGCCAGCGCCGGCGCGTGGACCAGCGCCAGCACCACCAGCACCGCCGTCTCGCCGGCGAACGCCGTGATCAGCACCGGCCGCCGGCCCCACGAGTCGACGAACGCGAGCGCGATCGCCGCGCCGACCACGCCGAGCAGCGCGATGATGGCCGATCCGAGGTACGCGGCCAGCTGCGTCGAGCCGCCCAGGCCGGTCAGGATCGTCGGGCTGTACATCTGGATCCCGTAGTACGCCACGTCGTGTGCGAACCAGAACACGCAGACGAAGATCGTGGCGCCGGCCAGCCCGCGGGCGAACAGCCGCCGCCACGAGGCGCTGCCGGCGGCGGTGGGGCGGTCGGGCTCGACCTGCGGCTCCGGCAGCACCACGTCCTCCGGCGCGACCGCCGTACCGCTACCGGACACCACCTTCGCGATGACCCGCCGCGCCTCGTCGTGCCGGCCCTGCGCGATGAGGTACCGCGGCGACTCCGGGATGCTGGTCCGGAACGCCAGCGTGACCAACGCCAGCACCGCGCCGACGAGTAGCATCCAGCGCCACGCGGTGGGGCCGATGGGCAGGAACGCCACGCCCACCAGGTAGGCGGCCAGCGCGCCGACGTTCCACATCAGGCTGAGCGCCACGACCAGCCGGCCGCGGTCACGCACGGCACCGAACTCCGCGGTCAGCGACGACGAGATCGGATAGTCGGCGCCGAGGCACAGCCCGAGCAGGAAGCGCGCGGCGATCAGCTCCCACACGTTCTGGGACACCGCGGCCAGTGCGGCGAACACCACGAAGCCGATCAGGTCGACCAGGTACATCTTCTTGCGGCCGAGCCGGTCGGCGATCCGGCCGAAGACCAGCGCGCCGACGAACATTCCGACGATGGCCGAGCAACTGGTGACGCCGGACGTGAACGGGGTGAACGTCCACGACTTCTTCAGCACCGGCAGCGCGACGGCGATCACCGTCAGATCGAAGCCGTCAAGGAACATGCCGATCGACGACAGCAGGGTGAGCTTGCGGCGGAACCCCGAGAGGTCCGCCAGGTCGAGGGTGGTGGCCGCCATATCCGGGTCTCCGTCCGGTAGGCCCTCCGACTGCGAATTATCAGTCTGGACCGAGAAGTTACCATCAGCGAAGTTAAAATCAAGGTGGTAATTTCATGGCATGAGAAGCCGCAAGGACCCGGCGTCCCGCCAGCAGGACCTGGCCGAGCACATCCTGCGGGTCGGCACGGCCACCGCCCAGGAGCTGGCCGATCGCTTCGGCGTCAGCCTCGTCACCGCCCACCGCGACCTCGACGAGCTGGCCAAGCGCGGGCTGGTCCGCAAGTTCCACGGTGGCGTGACCGCCCAGCCGTCCAGCGTCTTCGAGAGCAACGTGACCTACCGGCGCCAGCTGGCCGTCGCGGAGAAGCGGGCCATCGCGCGCGCCGCGGTGGAGCTGATCGAGCCGGGCATGTCCGTCCTGCTCGATGACTCCACCACCACGCTGGTGCTGGCCGAGCTGGCCGTCGACATCGACCCGCTCACCGTCATCACGAACTTCGCGCCGATCATCCAGCTGATGATGGGCCGCAAGAACATCCGGCTGATCGCGCTGGGCGGTGAGTACAACGAGGCGCATGACGCGTTCCTCGGCTCACCGTGCACCGCGTCGGCTCGGGCGCTCCACTCCGATCTCGGCTTCTACTCGTTCGCCGGGGTCTCCGACGGCGGTGTCCACCACCAGGAGCAGGAGATCGTGGTGACCAAGCGGGCGCTGCTGTCCGTCGCCACCCACCGCGTCCTGCTCGTCGACCACGCCAAACTCGGCCGCACCGCCCTGCACCGCGTCGCCGACCTCGCGGACTTCTCCCGCGCCATCACCGACCACGCCGCCCCGCCCGACGCCCTGGCCACCCTCACCGACCACGACGTCCCCACCACGGTCGCCGACGCCGGCTGACCGGGCGGTCGGACTCGACGGTCGGCCGTCGGCCGTGGTCCGGACATGGGCCAGGATAGGCGTCGGCGGAGAGGAGCCCCGTGGCCGACCATCGGATGACCGCGACGTCATACCTCGTACTCGGACTGCTGTCCGACGGTCCCGCGACGAGCTACGAGCTCAAGCGCAAGGTCGCCGTGAGCATCGGCAACTTCTGGGAGTTCGCGCACTCCCAGCTCTACGACGAACCCGCGCGCCTGGCCGACGCCGGGCTGGTCGACGTGGAGACCGAGCCGGGCGGCCGGCGCCGCCGCACCTACCGCATCACCGCCGCCGGCCGGGACGCCCTGGCCGACTGGCTCGCCGCGCCCACACCCGACCGGACCGACGTGCGCGACCCCGGCCTGCTCAAGCTCTTCTTCGCCAGGCACGCCCGGCCCCGCGACATCCGTCACCTCGCGATCGACCAGCGTCGTTCGCACCGCGAGCGCGCCGATGAGTACGAGCGGATCCACCAGGCGTTCGGCGGCTCCATCGACCGGTGGCAGCTCAAGTCGCTCGAGCTCGGCATCCGCTACGAGCGCACGGTCGAGGGCTTCTGGGCCGAGCTGCTCGACGACCTGCCGGAGACCTGAGCACCGCGGCGTACGACCGGCCCCGGCCGGGTCGCTCAGCCAACCCGGCCGCTCAGACATCGCGACCGCTCAGCCAACCCGGCCGCTCAGCCGCTTCGTCCCCGGTCGCTCAGCCGCCCCGGTCGCGCGGGCTCGCGGCGACCGCGACCCCGTACGCCTCGGGCGGCCAGGCGCCGGGCTGGGCGCAGGTGCACAGGCCGTGGACGGTGATCGCCTGCGCGCGGACCACGGTGTACTCCGCAGGGTTCCGCGCCGGGCGCACCCGATTGCAGGTCAGGCACAGCAAAGCCATCTCCCCCCTGCCCGCGACCCGCCACCGGGAATGCCCCTCTCCCTGAGGCACCCCGGCGGCGGGCGCTGGCGCGGCGCGCCGGACCCGTCCCCTCAAACGGCTCCGGGCGGACCGCCGTCGTGCGGCTGCGTCCGGGTGAAAGTCGTCACCCGCCGTGCCGCGACACGCACACTAGGCGACACCGGGTTGCAAACACGTTGCACTCACTCGATAGCAGCATGTGACAAATACCAGGTGAAGGTTTTACGTATTGGGTTGCAACCTGAGCCGTCGGCACGGATGCTCATAAGACCACAGCCCATGGAGACGCCCTTGACGCGGAGCAGTGACGCACGCGATCCGATCGCCGACCGTGGCCGACACGCCCCCGGCGACGCCCCCAGCCCCATGGTCACCGACTCGTGGCGGCGTTCGCTCGCCGCGGGCGTCGATCCCGGCCTGGCGTCGGCTCCGCTGGTGTTCGACGCCGACATGATCGCCGGCGTACGGCGGTCCCACCCGCTCGACCGGCACCTGACCATGCTGCGCGAGGCCCTGCGCGGAATGGCCGACGCGTCCGCCCACCTCATGGTGGTCACCGACGCCGACGGTCACGTGCTGTGGAGCGAGGGGCCGCGCACCGTACGCCGCCGGGCCGACCGCATCGGCCTGGCCGAGGGGTTCCGCTGGGCCGAGGATTCGGTCGGCACCAACGGCATCGGCACGGCGCTGAGCGTCGGCGGGCCCGTGTGCATCCAGGCCACCGAGCACCTCGTCCGGGTTCTGCACACCTGGTCGTGCGCTGCCGCGCCGATCACCGACCCCGACACCGGCCAGGTGATCGGCTGCGTCGACATCAGCGGCACGAAGAGCGCCCTGCACCCGGCCGTCGTCGCGCTCGCCCAGGCGGCGGCCCGGCTGACCGAGGCACAGCTCACGGTCGAGATGCACCGCCGCGACGAACGCCTGCGCGCCCGGCACCTCCACCGCCTCCGCGGCGACACGCGGGTGCTGGTGACGACGACCGGGCGGGTGCTGGCGGCCGACCCCGACCGCTGGCGCGACCGGCGAATCGTCATTCCGGAGGCGGGGCGGGTGACGCTGCCCGACGGCCGCAGCGCGATCGCCGAAGACCTCGGCTCGGCGTTCCTGCTGCGCACGGTCGAGAGCGGACGGCCCTCGCTCAAGCTGCGGCTGCTCGGCGACCAGCAGCCGTGCGCCGTCCTCGACGGCCGGCGCATCCCGCTGTCGCTGCGCCACGCCGAGCTCCTCGCACTGATGGCCCTGCACCCGCGCGGCCTGACGTGCGAGCAGTCCTCGTTCCACCTCTACGGCGACGAGGGCAATCCGGTGACGGTGCGCGCGGAGATCCACCGGCTGCGCGGCCAGCTCGGTGACGTGGTGCGGGCCAAGCCGTACCGCCTCGACTGCGACGTGGAGGCCGACTTCCTCAACGTGCGACGGCTGCTCGGCTCGGGCAACGTCGCCGGCGCCGTGCGTCTCTACGCCGGGCCCTTACTGCCGCGCTCGGAGTCGAAGGCGATCAAGATCGAGCGTGACGACCTCGGCAACCAGCTGCGCCGGCAGCTGCTGCACCGCGGCGACGTGGACGACCTGTGGGCCTACGCCCAGACGGGCGACGACGACCTGGAGATCCTCGGGCGGCTCGCCGCCGCGCTGCCACCCGAAGATCCCCGCCGGGTGGCGGCGCAGCTGCGCGAACACCGGGTGCTCTCCGACGGCTAGGAGTTCTCGACCATGTCGTCGAACTCGCCGTCCTTGACCCCGAGAATGAAGGCCTCCCATTCGTTCGGGGTGTAGTAGAGCGCGTCGCCGTCGGGCTTGCTGGAGTCGCGCATGACGACCATGCGGTCAGCGTGCTTGTGCTTGATCGGCACGTCCTTGCCGTCGACGAACAGGATCTCGACGGCCCCGGATTCCTCGGTCATGCGGGCCTCTTCTGTTTCGGGGAAGACGGGCGCCGGCGTCATGCCGCAGGTCGCCCCGGGGCCAAGGCTATAGTCCGCGCGCTCTCGCGGCGGGAAGAACGAGATGCCGGCCCGATCCTCTACAGTTACCCACGGGTAATAACGATGCGAGAGAGGTCACGATGATCGATCTGCGGCGCGAGGGCGACGTGTACGTCCTGCGGTTCGACGACGGCGAGAACCGCTTCAGCCCCGAGTTCCTGGACGCGCTGTCCGCGGCCCTCGACGAACTGACCGACGCACCGGCACCCAAGGCGCTCGTGACGACCGGCACCGGCAAGTTCTACTCGAACGGCCTCGATCTGGACCGGCTCGGCGCCGACGCCGACCAGTGGGGCCCGTACCTCGATCGCGTGCACGGCCTGTTCGCCCGGATGCTGACGCTGCCGATGCCGACGGTCGCGGCGGTCAACGGGCACGCGTTCGCCGCCGGCGCGATGCTGTCCCTGACCCACGACTACCGCGTGATGCGCGCCGACCGGGGATGGTTCTGCCTGCCGGAGGTGGACCTCGGGCTGCCGTTCACGCCCGGCATGAGCGCGCTGATCCAGGCGCGGCTGCCGAAGATCACCGCGCACGAGGCCATGGTCACCGGCCGCCGGTACGGCGGCGAGGACGCCGTCGCCGCGGGCATCGCCCACCGGGCGGTTCCCGAGCCGGAGGTCACCGCGACCGCGCTCGCCCTCGCCGCCCCGCTGGCGGCCAAGGACGGCGCCACGATCGCCCGGATCCGCGCGGAGCTGTACCGTCCCGCCCTCGATGCCCTGGCGTAAGCCTTTACAAAGCATTTCCGGTAGATATAGTAGGCATTGCGCCCGGCGCCTCAGCGGCAGCCATCGCTTCGCCGGCGCGGCACACCGTCTCGAGGGGTCCTCTGCGCGTCCGGACCGAGACGGCGAAGGACCGGTCCCGGGTGGCAGCGGGACCGGTCCTCGCGTTCAGGCGCCGAGCAGCGCCAGCAGGCGCCCGGCCTGGCGTACGGCGGTGCCGGGCGGGTTGCGCGGGTGCCGTGGATCCTCCGACAGCACGGACAGGAACCAGAACAGCGCCAGCAGCCGCCGGCACTCACGGAGGCGCGCCGTCTCCGCGGACGTGAGCTCGAACCGCGACAGAAGCGCCGACGCGTCGAGACCGTCATCCACCCACACGCTGATGTGCTCGACCACCTCGGCCAGCTCGTAGGCGCGGTCGCTCCGCCCGGAGTACTCGAAGTCCACGACCCGGACCCGGTCGCCGTCCCACAGGTAGTTGGCCAGGTTGCCGTCCCCGAGCCCGAAGACCGGCGTGAGCTCGGCGGCGAAGACCTCATCCAGCCGGGGACGGGCGACCCAGCCGGTGACCTCGTCGAAGGCCCGCGCCACGACCGGGTCCTCGCCCGGCGGCGGTCGCCGTGCGCACTGGCCACGCAGCCGGCGCAGGGCGACCAGGGGGTGGAGCAGCCGGGACGGCAGGCCGCGCAGGACCGGCTCGGGGATCGCCGTCTGGACCGCGGCGACCGCCTCGGCGAGCCCGTCGACCTGGACGCCGGTCAGCCGGCCGGCGAGCGGTGTCCCGTCCAGGCGCGCCATCGTCACGCTCGGCGGGTCCGCGTCCAGGTCGGCACGTACCGGCGTGGGCGCCAGCCCGGGCGCGTGCTCGGCGAGCAGGGCCAGCGCGCGCCACTCGCGCCGGTGTTCGTCCTGGTCCCACCGGCGGAACCGCTTGACCACCGTCGTGGCGCCGACCTCGACCGCGTGTGTGCTCGCCATCTCTCGTCCCGCTCGACCGGTCCGGCCACGGACCGCGGCCGGACGGCCGCCGATGCTACCGGGCGGTGACCCTGATGGTCACGGTCGCCGTCCGCGTCGCGGCGGGCAGCCGAGTCGTGTCGATCGCGAGGTACTCGCCGTCGTCCTGCGCGCCGTTCGGCAGCGTCTTGGCGTGCAGCCGGAACGGCGGCGTGTCGCCGGTGACGCCGTCCACGCCGAAGTCGTTGTCGTTGCTGACCACGATCGTGCGCCCGCCGTCGGTGGTCGCGACCCCCTCGACCTTGTCGTGGCCGAAGAAGCCGCCGCTCGGGTCGAGCCGGGTCAGCAGCGCGCCCAGGTCCAGCCCCAGCGACTTGCGCACCGGCGTGATGCCCACCTCGGCCAGGTCGGCCCGCGACTGGGCGGTGTCGTCCTTGCCGACGTACGCGTCGATGCTCCTGCCGCCGGCGAGCAGGCCGCCCCTTGCCGCGTCGTACGTGGCACCGGGCACCGAGGCGGAGGGGCCGACGTCGGTCGCGCCGGCCAGATCGATCGTGAACAGCTTCTTGTAGGCGTCCGGCTCGAAGCCGCCGTCGCGCTCGTCGACGAGGAACCGGGTGCCGCCCAGCGCGGTGATCTCGCTCACCGCGCCGCTGTTGTCCTTGGGGTCGTCGAGCAGGTAGACGTACTCGTGCGTCGCCCGCGTGCGCAGGTCATAGGTCACGATGCGCAGGGTGGTGACGTTCCCCGGCTTGGCGGTGACGTCGGGCTGCTGCAGCGCCGACTGCATGATGCCGACCAGCGTCCGGCCGTCCGGTGTGACCGTCAGCCCCTCCATGCCCTTGTTCGGCACGCGGTTCGCCAGCTCGCGCGGGAGGGAGCCGTCGAAGGGCGACAGCCTCCGGGTCGCCCGTCCGCTCCGGTCGAAGTGCGTGATGAACGGGCCGTACTCGTCCGACACCCAGAACGTCCCGTCGGGCATGGCGACCAGGCCCTCGGAGTCGTAACCGGACTCGTTCGGCGCGAGCGCCTCGCCGTTCAGGTCGACGAGCTTCTCACCGGTGGCGGCCTCCGGGTTGACGCGCCCGGTGTACGGGGTGCCGTCGGCCTCCCTGAGCGGTATCTTCCGCTCCAGCGTCGCCTTCCCGCCGGCGAGCCGGAACCGGCCGATGGACGGCGTGAAGCCCGGTAGCGGGAGGATCTTCTCACCGTCCGGGCCGTCGACGTTCGGGCCGCGGTCGGTCAGGCCGTAGTACTCGTCACGCGAGCCGGGCACCGGGGCCAGCGACGAGCCGTACGCCCCGCCGGTGATCCTCACGCCGCCGATCGTGGCGAGCGGCGGGAGGTGCGTGGGGTACAGCCGGACGGCGTCGGTCACCGTGTAGGTGAACGTGTCGGTGCCGGTGAAGCCCGCGGCCGGCGTGTAGCGGAAGGTCCCGTCCGGATTGAGGCTGAGCGAGCCGTGTGCCGGCGAGGTGTGCGAGGTCAACGTGATCGGGTCGCCGTCGTCGTTCCGGAACAGCCCCGGTGCGCTCAAGGTGTGACCGGCGCGCACGCGGTAGGTGTCGTCGTGCGGCGCGAGCGTACGGCCGTGCGCGGGCGCGGCTCCGGCGGTGCCGCCGAGTGCGAGGGACAGCGCCACGACGGTGGTGGCGGCAACGGCGGTGTGCAGGCGATTCATCCGATCCTCCCCGGCTCGTCCCATGACGTGCCGACCGAGAAGTTTGATCAACGGCGGTGGACGGACATGGTCCGCCGGGCGGCCCGGAGGTTACTGACACACGACGCTTGGCTCCGTACGGCCTGGTCAGCGGCTGGGTCATTTGCGATGTGTTCGGTCTTTATCCCGTCACATGGTTGATGTACCCTCAGTGACGGAACCAGTACATTATGTTATTCGGGGCGACAGGGGGTGGCGCGGCTCATGGTGCACGCGCCGCCCGGCCCCACGATCTCCGATCGATGGCAGTCCTGCCGACACACCGCTCGCCCAGGCGCTGATTCCCCAACTTTGGAGACGTCTCCTCATGTCGATGACCGCACCGGTCTCCGGCCCACCTGTCCCCCGGCGCTGGATCGCGCTGGTCTTCATCGCCCTCGCCCAGCTCATGGTCGTTCTCGACGCCACCATCGTGAACATCGCCATGCCCTCCGCCCAGCACGCCCTGGGCATCTCCGACGCCGACCGGCAGTGGATCATCACCGCCTACACGCTCGCGTTCGGCGGCCTGCTGCTGTTCGGCGGCCGGGTCGGCGACCTCATCGGCCGTAAGTACGCCTTCCTCATCGGGCTCGTCGGGTTCGCCGCCGCCTCGGCGGTCGGCGGCGCCGCGACCGGTGAGGGCATGCTGCTGGCCGCGCGTGCCCTGCAGGGGGCGTTCGGCGCGCTGCTCGCCCCGGCGGCGCTCTCCCTGCTCGCCGTCACCTTCACCGCACCGGCCGAGCGGGCCAAGGCGTTCGGCATCTACGGCGCGATCGCGGGCGGGGGCGCCGCCGTCGGCCTGATCGTCGGCGGCCTGCTCACCGAGTACCTCGACTGGCGCTGGGCGCTGTACGTCAACGTGCCGGTCGCCGTGGTCGGGCTGGCCGGCGGCATCGCCTTCGTCCGCGACCCGGTCAGCACCCGGTCCCACACCCGCCTCGACCTGCCCGGCGTCGTGCTCGTCACCGCCGGCCTGGTCGCGCTGGTGTACGGCTTCACCCGCGCCGAGTCCGAGGGCTGGGGCGAGCGCGGCGTGGTCGGCCTGCTCGCCGGCGCGGGCGTGCTGCTGGTGGCGTTCGTCGTCGTCGAGACGCTGACCCGGTCGCCGCTGTTGCCGATGCGGGTGATCCTCGACCGCAACCGGGCCGGCGCCTACCTGTCCGTCGGCCTGTCGGTGATCGGCATGTTCGGCCTGTTCCTGTTCCTGACGTACTACCTCCAGACCGTCAAGCGCTACTCCCCCGTCGAGACCGGGCTGGCCTTCCTGCCGATGACGGCCGGCATGATCACCGGCTCGACGCAGATCTCCGCGCGGCTGATGAACCACGTGCCGGCGCGCCTGCTCATGGTGCCCGGCCTCCTCGTCGCCGCGGCGGGCGTCATGCTGCTCACCCGGCTGCAAGTCGACAGCGCCTACGCCGCCTCGGTGCTGCCCGCCCAGTTACTCCTGGGCATCGGGCTGGGCACCGCGCTGATGCCGGCGATGAACCTCGCCACCGCGGGTGTCGACGCGCACGACGCCGGCATCGCCTCGGCGATGGTCAACACCTCACAGCAGGTCGGCGGCTCGCTCGGCACGGCGCTGCTCAACACCATCGGCGCGACCGCCACGACCTCCTACATCGCGGCGCACGCCCAGGGTCCGCCCTCGCCGGCGCTCGCCGCGGCCGGACTGGTGCACGGCTTCACCGTCGCGCTGTGGTGGGCGGTCGGCGTCATCTGCCTCGCGGCCGTCGTCGTCTCGGTGCTGGTCGACAGCCGGGGCGCGCGCCGCACCGCACGCGTCGTCGCCGAGCCCGGCGTACGCGAGGCCGTGACGGCCGAGGCGCCGCCGCCCGCCCGAGTGCTCGCCTCCGTCGGCGCGCGCGGCGAGCCGGTGGACGACGGGCCGCTCGCCGCCCAGACGTCACCGGCGTACGCGCCGATGGCGTCGGCCGGCTCGGGCGCGTTCGGCACTCCGGTGCACGGCCGGGTGCGCGGCGGCGACGGCGGGCCCGTCTGCGGCGCCGCGCTGACCCTGATCGACCTGGGCGGACGCCAGGTCGACCGGGCCACCACCGGCGTCGACGGCGCCTACGCGCTGCGGGCGCCCAGCGCGGGTCCGTACATGCTGATCACCGCGGCCGACGGGCACCAGCCGCAGGCCGCCTCCGTCGCGGTCGCCCGTGACCCGCTCCACTACGACGTGACGCTCTCGGGCACCTCCGGCCTGGCGGGTGTGGTGCGCAGCGCCGCGACCGGCGAGCGCGTCGGAGGCGCGATCGTGGTCGTGACCGACGCCCACGGCGAGGTGATCGCCTCGGCCCAGACCGACGCGGACGGGGAGTTCGAGTTCGACGACCTCGTCGCCGGCGCGTTCGTCGTGGCGGTGACCGCCGCCGGTCACCGGCCGGGCGCGCTGCCGGTCGCGGTCGACGGCCAGGGCACCACGCGCTGCGAGGTCCGGCTGCCGGCCGGCGCCCGCGTGCACGGCACCGTACGCGCGGGATCGGACGACCTGTTGCTCTCCGACGCCCGGGTCACGCTGGTCGACGCCGCCGGCAACGTCGTCGCGACCGCCACCACGGGTCCCGACGGGGCGTACTCCTTCGAGGACCTCGACCCCGGCCCGTACACCGTGATCGCCAGCGGCTACCCGCCGGTGGCCGCCGCGGTGACGGTCGGCGAGACGGCGCCCGAGCCGTTCGGTCTCACCCTCAGCCACCCGGACGAGTGACCCTTCGAGGAGAACATCGATGTCAACGGACCACCGCGGCGTGCGCGCACGGATCCGTACCAAGGACGGCTGGGCCGTGCCCCACGCGGTCGTGACCGTCGCCGACATGACAGGCCAGCAGGTCTCCCGTGCCCAGGCCGACCCCGAGGGCGTCGTGTGCACCGGGCCGCTGCCCACCGGGCGCTACACCGCGATCGTCACGGCCATCGGCTATGCCCCGGCGGCCTCCACCGCCAAGGTGGGGCCGGCGGGCGCGGCCGAGCTCGGCACCGTGGTGCTGGACCGCCAGACCGGTGACGGTGAGCTGCCCCTGCCCGGACCATGGACGATCGACCCGGCGCATTCGAGCATCATGGTCACCGTCCGGCACCTGGGCCTGTCGAGCATCCACGGGCGGTTCGGGGAGTTCGGGGGCCGCATCGACATCGCCGAGCCGGTCGAGCGGTCCCGGGTGAGCGCCGAGATCAAGGCCGCCACCATCGACACCGCGAACGCCATGCGGGACGGGCACCTGCGCGGCCCCGACTTCCTCGACGTGGAGCGCTTCCCGGTGATCAGCTACCTGGGCACCCACGTCGTACCGGTCGGCGGTGAGCGCTGGACCGTCCACGGCGCGCTGTCCCTGAAGGACGTCCGGCGTCCGGTGGAGCTGGACATGTCCTACCTCGGCACCGGCCCCGACCCGTGGGGCGGCGTCCGCGCGGCGTTCCGCGCGACGACCGAGCTGCGGCGTGAGGACTTCTCGATGGTCTACAACCAGATCCTCTCGGCGGGCATCGGCGCGATCGGCACCACGCTGCGCGTGGCCATCGACATCCAGGCGGTACGCGGCGAACGGCTGCCCGGCGGCTGACGCCCGCCGGATCGCCGCCGGGCCGGGCCGTCAGCGCGGCGGTGAGAACGACGGCCCGCCGACGGAGCCGGGGCGCGTGCGCTCGGCCAGACCGGCGGCCATGCCGTCGAGGCCGAGTCCCCGCCGGACCAGGTCACGGCTCAGCGCGTCCATGATGGTCAGCGTGACGTGCAGGAAGACGTCGGGCGCGAGCCGGCGCACCTCGTCCTCGTACACACGGTGGGCCTCGGGGTTGCCGGTGAGCGCGGCGAGCACGCCCGAGCGCACGCGCTGGCTCATCGTGTGCCAGACCTGCTCCCGCTCGGGGATGGCGCCGCTGCGCCAGGGCCCGTTGTAGTCGAGTGAGCGGATCAGCCCGTCGGCCGGCTCGCCGGTGCGCAGGTCCCACAGAACGGCCCAGAAGGCGATGAGCCAGTTCATCCCGGTGAGCACGCGCAACGGGTCGGTGTCCATCGCGCCGAACAGCTCCGCCTGCGGCCGGTCGCCCTCGCGGAACGCCAGGGCCTCGATGCGGACGATGTCGTCCATCTCGAGCAGGTCGGGGGGCGGCCGGCGGAGGATGGTCGACCGCTGGGAGGCCGTGTCCCGCAACTCGACCCCGTCCCCCTCAGGAAGAGTCGACCACGTATACGGCCCGGACATGATCACAATCGTAAGACGAGCGGCGTGCCGGGCACGGTTCCGCCGGAACCATGCCCGCATTCGGCCACCTTGCGAGACATCCGTACGACGACGGCTTTCAGCGGATACGTGCCGCCCCGGCCCGGCCCCACGACCGCGGCGACCCGACCATGGCCACCACCCTGGACAGGTGACCATTTGGTCACCTATTCTCTCCGGCATGGACGACGACCTCGTCTTCAAGGCGCTCGCCGACCCGACGCGGAGGCTGCTGCTCGACCGGCTCTTCGAGCGTGACGGCCGCACGCTCACCGAGCTGGAGTCCCAGCTGGACATGACCCGCTTCGGCGTGATGAAGCACCTGCGGGTGCTGGAGGAGGCCGGGCTGGTCGTCTCGCGAAAGACCGGACGCAGCCGAACGCACTACCTCAACCCCGTGCCGGTCCGGCGGATCCACGACCGCTGGATCGGCAAGTACACCGAGCGGCGGGCAGCCGCCCTCAGCGAGCTCAAGACCCGGCTGGAGGAGACCGTGACCAGCACGACCGACACACTGACCACGCAGGTCTACCAGGTGTTCATCAAGGCCACCCCGGAGCGGATCTGGGAGGCCATCACCAACCCGGAGTTCACCGCCAAGTACTTCCACGGCGCCCGCATCACGATGACGGACGGCCGGTACGTCGCCCACGGCCCGAACGGCGAGCTGTGGGGCGATGACGAGGTCATCGAGTGGGACCCGCCGCGCCGGCTCGTCCACGGCTGGCGCTCCCTGTACGACGAGGAGATGGCCAAGGAGGAGACCAGCCGGGTGACCTGGGAGATCGAGCCCCAGGACGACGGCACGTGCCTGCTGACCGCCGTCCACGACCGGCTGGAGGGCGCGCCCAAGACGGCCAGGAGCGTTTCCGGCCCCGGCTGGATGCGCGTCCTCAGCGGGCTGAAGACGCTGCTGGAGACCGGAGAGTCGCTGGCCGGCTGACCCGGAGGCCGCCCGGAGCCCTCGTGGGTTCCGGGCGGTCCCGCACCGAAACGAGTCTCACAGGGACGAGTCTCACAGGGACAAGGCGGCCAGGGCGGCGTTGACGATCGAGCCCGGCAGCAGGTCGTGCAGCTCGTACAGCTCCGGGATCGAACCCGACTGGCCGAACTCATCGACCCCGAGCGGCACGCACGGCACGCCGAGCGCCGAGCCGAGCCAGGCCATGGCGTGCGAGGCGGCGTCGTGCACGGTGACGATCGGCGCCCGGTCCGGGAACGCCGCCCGCAGCGCGCCCGCCTGGGAGGGGGTCGTCGCGGTCCGCACGCCCTGACGCAGTGTGCGCCGCCAGGCCGAGTACAGCCGGTCCGGCGAGGTCACGTCGACGACGTTCGCGGCGATGCCCTCCTCCTCCAGCTCGCGGGCGGCGGCGAGCACCTCCGGCAGCACGGCTCCGGTGGCCGCCAGGGTGACCGAGGGTCCGTCCACGTTCGACTCGCGCAGCGAGTACGCCCCGGCGAGGACCTGCCGCCGCAGAACCGCGTCGCCGTGCCGGGCCCGCGCCTCCTCGAACGGCGTCTGGTCCAGCGGCCGGGTCGTCAGCCGGAAGTAGTACGCGCCCTCCTCGGCCGGCACCGCGGTCGGCGCCTCCCCCGGCCCCGCCGCGATCCGGCCGAGGGCGTCGCACAGCAGCCAGTCCAGCGCGGTGGCGAAGGCCGGCTCGATGTAGGTGACGTTCGGCAGCTCCAGGCCGATCGAGGCGGTGATGCTCGACTGGTGCGCGCCCCCCTCGGGGGCGAGCGAGACACCGGACGGCGTCCCGGCGACGACGAACCGGGCACCCGAGTAGACGCCGTAGATGAAGGCGTCCAGGCCGCGGCACACGAACGGGTCGTAGACGGTGCCGACCGGCAGGAGCGGGCGTCCGTGCAGGTCACCGGAGAGACCGAGCTGGCCGAGCAGCAGGAACAGGTTCATCTCGGAGATGCCCAGCTCGATGTGCTGGCCCTGAGGTCCCTCGGTCCACCTCAGCAGCGGGTCGGGGCTCCACGCGCGCTGCTCGGCGGGCGCGAAGACGCCCATGCGGTTGATGAAGCCGGCCAGGTTCGTCGAGGTCGCCACGTCCGGCGCGGTCGTGACGAGGTACGGCGCGAGCCTCTCGTTCCGCGACAGGTCCACAAGGATCTTGCCGAAGGAGTCCTGGGTGGAGACCGGGCGTGTCGTGCGCACGCCGGTCGCGGTGGGCACGGTCACGTCGAGCGCGACGTTCGCCGGCGGGCGCCGCAGCGCCTCGCGCCGCTGGTTGCACAGGATGCCGGCGGGCGTGGCCGGGTCGAACCGGTCCCAGTCTCCGGCCGGCCCCATGCTCTCACGCAGCGTGGCGATCTGCTCGGCGGTGAGCAGGGCCGAGTGGTTGCGCGGGTTGCCGGCGATCGGCAGGCCGTGGCCCTTGACCGTGTAGGCGAACACCACGCTGGGCCGGTCGGTGACGGCGTCGCACTGCGCGTACGCCTCCAGCATCGCCACCAGGTCGTGGCCGCCGAGGTCCTGCACGAGCCGGGCGAGCTCGTCGTCGGGCAGGCCGGCCACGGCCTCGCCGACCTCGGCGGGCGCGCCGTCGAGGAACACCTCACGCAGCTTCGGGCCGGTCAGCCCGAACAGCGCCTGGTACTGCTCGTTGGACATCAGGTCGATCCAGCCGCGTACGGACGCGGGCGCCTCGCGCAGCCGCCGCCCGTACTTGACCTCGACGACGTGCCAGCCGGCCGCCTCGAACTGGCCGCGCCACTGCGCGATCCGCACGCCCGGCACGACCCGGTCCAGCGACTGGCGGTTGAAGTCGACCAGCCACATGACGTTGCCGAGGCCCTGGGTGGCCGGGTCGGCGATGGCCTCCCAGACGTTGCCCTCGTCCAGTTCGGCGTCGCCGAGCAGGGCGATGAACCGCGGCGGCCTCGGGTGGTCGCTGCCCCAGTGGGCGTCGACGTAGCGGCGGACCGCGGCGGCGAACAGCGGCGCCGCCGCGCCGAGCCCGACCGAACCGGTGGAGAAGTCCACGTCGTCGGGGTCCTTGGTGCGGCTCGGGTAGGACTGGAGCCCGCCGCGGGACCGCAGCGTGGTGAGGTAGGAGCGGTCGAGGTCGCCGAGCAGGTACTTGATCGCGTGGAACACCGGCGAGGCGTGCGGCTTGACGCTCACCCGGTCCTCGGCCCGCAGGTACGCGAACCAGAGCGCCGTCATCGCCGTCACCAGCGAGGCGCTGGACGCCTGGTGCCCGCCCACCTTGATGCCGTCGCCGGTCTGCCGCTCGCGGTTGGCGGCGTCGACGATGCGCACCGCGAGCCACAGCACCCGCCGCTGGATCTCGTCCAGGACGTCCAGGTCCACGCCGGCGATCGCGGCTTCGCTTACCTCGACACTCATCGATGCCCCTTTCGGGCGCGGCCCGGTATGACTGATATGCCGCATATTGCCCGAGAGGAGAGTAAAGGACGAGTGCGCTTCCGTGGGAGGACCGTCCACGTCCCGCCGGGCGTTGCCGAGCGGCTGTTCCGCCTCCTCCCCCGGATACGGACCACCAGAACCGCCGACGTGTGACATATGCATCACATCAGGTGGCGAACACGCGCTTAGGATGCACTGGCCCCGGGCGGGCGGTTCCGGGGCCTGCCCGCCTGGGTCCGTGGCGTTCGGGGGCGGCATGCGCGCGCATCGTGCTCGCATGCCGCCACACCTCGATACCGTATGCCCGTGCTGTCCAACGTCACCGCCATCCGCTACGTGACGCCGCTGCGCGAGGGCGGGTCACTACCCGCGATCGTGGAGACCGACGACCTCGGCACGTACGTCGTGAAGTTCCACGGCGCCGGCCAGGGCCGCAAGGCCCTGATCGCCGAGGTCATCGCCGGCGAGCTCGCGCGGCGGCTCGGCCTGCGGGTCCCCGACATCGTCACCGTCGACCTCGATCCGGCGATCGGGCGACACGAACCCGACCCCGACGTGCAGGACCTGCTCAAGGCGAGCCCGGGCCGCAACCTCGGCATCGACTACCTGCCCGGCTCGCTCGGCTTCGACCCGCTCGCCTGGTCCCCCGACCCCGGCTTCGCCGCCTCGGTGCTGTGGTTCGACGCGTTCATCGGCAACGTCGACCGCAGCTGGCGCAACCCGAACCTCCTCGTCTGGCACGGCGACGTCTGGCTGATCGACCACGGGGCGAGCCTGTACTTCCACCACGCGTGGGCGAGCGCGGACCGGCTCACCGCCAAGCCGTACGACGCGAGCGACCACGTCCTCACCACGTTCGTCGACGACGAGGCCCTTCAGGCCGCCGGGCGCGAGCTCGCCCCGCGGATCACCGACGACCTGCTCCGTACGGTGGTGGACCTGGTGCCCGTCGAGTGGTTCGAGGACGAGCCGGGCTTCGACTCCCCCGCCGAGCTCGCGGCGGCGTACGTGACGCATCTGCACGCCCGCGCCGCCGACCCTTCGGTGTGGCTGCCCGAGGTCGGACCCGCACGGCCCGCACGCCCGCCGGCCCCGCGGGGCAAGGCACGGCCGGGGTGGCTGCGCCGATGAACGTCTTCGAGTACGCCACGCTCCGCGTGATGCCTCGTGTCGAACGCGGCGAGAGCATGAACGTCGGCGTGATCGTCTACTGCCAGGCCCGCGACTTCCTCGGCTGCCGCGTGCACGTCGACGCGGCCCGGCTCCGCGCCCTCGACCCCGGCCTGGACCTGGAGGGCGTACGCGCCGCGCTGACCGCGGTCGAGTGCACCTGCCACGGCGGCCCGCACGCCGGCCAGGCCGGCGACGAGCCGCTCGGCAGCCGGTTCCGCTGGCTGACCGCGCCGCGGAGCACCATCGTCCAGACCGGCCCGGTCCACGCCGGCCTGACCGGCGACCCCGCCGCCGAGCTGGACCGCCTCCTGGACTGCCTGGTCCGCTAGGACGAACGCGCCCGGCGCAGGATCCACCAGGCGCCGATCGCGGCCGCCGGCGCCACGGCCGAGAAGACCAGGGCGGCGGGCCAGGCGGCCTCGATGCGCGGGCGGGGCTCGATCGCGATCCGGATCGGCCGGCCGGGGGCGTCGATCGTCGAGTGGACTCCTCCCCAGATGTAGGCGTGGCCGATCAGGGCCCAGGTGGCCACGAAGGCGACCGCGGCCGGCACGGCCGACAGGCGGATCAGGCGAGGCCGCCGCCGTACGGTACCCACCGCGGCGAGCGCGGCGGCGGCGAGCGGGACGGCCAGCAGCAGGAGTGTGGCCACGGCGTTCGGCCCGTTCCAGGGGGACCGCGAGGCCCCCATGACGCCCACGTACACCGAGACGGCCGTGTTCCGCGGTCGCTGCTCGACGTGCCACACCACGCCGGTCGCCCAGATCAGCACCGTGGTGAGCGCGAGCAGGAGCCCGGCTGCGGCGGCCACGGCGGCGAGCGGCCGAACCGGCCGCCTCATCACGGCGATCTCGGGAGATTCGTCGCTCTCGTCGGGGCTCATGGCGGTCGAGGCTATCGAGATCTTCGCGCCACGACCGCCGGTTCGCCGCCTACGCCAGGGCGACCAGGCTGCGTTTGCGGCTCGCGATGACCTCGTCGACGATGCCGTACGTCCGGGCCCGCTCCGGGGTGAGGAACCGATCGCGCTCGATGTCGCGGCTTACGCGGCCGGGGTCCTGGCCGGTGTGCCGGGCGAGGAGCGTCTCGATCTGCGCGCGGACGCGGAGGATCTCCTCGGCCTGGATCTCGATGTCGCTGGCCTGCCCGCGGGTGCCCTCGGTGGCGGGCTGGTGCAGCAGGATCCGCGCGTGCGGCAGTGCCGCGCGCCCGCCCGGCGCACCGGCGGCGAGGAGCACGGCGGCCGGGCCCGCCGCCTGGCCGACGCACACGGTCTGGATCCGGCACCGGACGAACTGCATCGTGTCGTAGATCGCGGTCATCGCCGTGTGGGACCCGCCGGGCGAATTGATATAGACGCTGATGTCGCGGTCGGGATCCAGGAACTCCAACGTGAACAACTGCGCGATCACGTCATTGGCCGCGGCGTCGTCGATCGGCGTGCCGAGAAAGATGATCCGTTCTTCGAACAGTTTGTTGTACGGATTCGTCTCCTTGTGGCCGTACGACGTGCGTTCGGCGTAGGAGGGCAACACGTGGCGTTCACCCGCCGCCGACCGGGCGTTCACGACAGTGGCCCGTCGACGCGGCGGGCGGCCGTTACGACGTGGTCGATGATGCCGTACTCGCGCGCCTCCTCGGCGGTGAACCAGCGGTCGCGGTCGGAGTCGCGCTCGATCTGCTCCAGCGGCCGGCCGGTGTGGAAGGCGATGCGCTCGGCCAGCGTGCGCTTGGTGTGCCGCATCTGCTCGGCCATGATCTTGACGTCGGTGGCCGTGCCGCCGACGCCGCCGTGGGGCTGGTGCATGACGACCTGGGTGAACGGCAGGGCGTACCGCTTGCCCGGCGTACCCGCGCAGAGCAGGAACTGGCCCATCGACGCCGCGAACCCCATCGCGACGGTGGCGATGTCGTTGGGGATGTACTGCATCATCCCGTAGATCGCCATGCCGGCGGTGACCGAGCCGCCGGGTGAGTTGATGTAGAGGTAGATGTCGCCGCGCGGGTCCTCGGCGGACAGGAGCAGCAGTTCCGAGCAGATGCGGTTCGCGATCTCATCGTCCACCTCCTGTCCGAGGAAGACGATGCGGTTGTTCAGCAGGCGCTGGTGCAGCTGCTCTCCCGGGGAGACGAGCGGCGACTCGACGGCGCTCGCGTCGCTCAGCGGCCGGGGCAGGGTCTGTGACGTCACAATGCCACCCGTTCGTTGTCGCGTGTTCGGCGACAACGACATTAATCACGATTCCCGGTTCAGGAAAAGGTCGTTCGCCAGGGGCGGAGCGTTTATCGTGCACTTATACGCGAAAATTCAGCCGGTCAATGAATTTCACTGTGAGCACATTATGCGTTCGGCGAATTCAGCCCTCGGAAGAATCGCGGTCAGGGCCGGACGCGGGACTGCGCGAGAGGAACGTCATGATCCCCCGCTGGAACTCGTCGTAGGCGACCGGCGGCCCCTCGGCCTGCGCCCGTGCCGCCGCGCGGGCCGGGGCGAGCGCCACGTCCACCGCGTGCTTGGCCGCCCGGATCGCCGACGGCGGATGGCGGACCACCGAGAGCACGAGCCTGCGCGTGGTGGCCGCCAGGTCCTCGGCGGGCACGCTCCGGGTGGCCAGGCCGAGGCGCACCGCCTCCTCGGCCGACACGAGGCGCCCCGTGTAGAGGAGTTCCCGCGCGACCCCGGGGCCGGCCAGCACGCTCAGCCGGGCCGCGAACAGCGGGCTGACGAGGATGCCGAGCCGGGCGATCGGCATCCCGATCCGGGCCGTGTCGGCCAGCACCCGAAGGTCGCAGGCCAGCGCGAGCTGGCATCCCGCGCCCGCCGCCACGCCCTCGACCTCGGCGACCACGGGCACCGGCAGGTCCTCGATCGCGGTGAAGGCCGCCTCCATCGCCGCGAAGCTCTCCGCGACGTCCATCCGGTCCGCCTGGACCCACTCGCGCATGTCCGAGCCGGAGCTGAACGTGCCACCCTGGCCCCGGACGACCACCGCGCGCACCTGGTCGTCCTCGGCCAGGCGACGGAAGATCTGCTCCAGCTCACGCCAGTCGTCGCTCGACAGCGCGTTGCCGCGCCTCCCGTCGCCGACCGAGACGTCGGCGATGCCGAGATCCCGGTAGAGCAGCCCGACCTTCTTCGGCTCCGGCACCAGATCACCCACCCGTTGCGTCCACGCGCTCGACCAGTGGCATGCGATCAACGCCGGACCCGCGTCCGGCGGGGAACCCATGCCCTTCTTGAGAAGGGTTCCCCGAAAAGTCCCTTAGATCCCGTGACCCAGAACGGGTCCGCCCATCTCCCGCCGCATCAGCTCGCGCAGACGCGCGAGGGCGGCGGTCACCCCGGCCCGGCGCACCCGCGGGGCCCGTCCGGCGGGCACAGCGCTCATCCCGACCGCACCTCCAGGCCGAGACTGGTCGCGATCATGATGGCCTGCGCCGGGTCGATCACCGCGTCCTTCAGCTCGACCGAGAGCGGATCGAGCGCCGACAGGTCACTGCCCCGCAGGTCGCAGCCGGTCAGATCCGCACGGTGCAGCGAGGCCCCGGACAGGTCGACGTTCCGCAGCGTGGCACCGCCGAGCCGGGCGCCGGTCAGGTCGGCCTCCCGCATCCGCACGTCCTCGAAGGAGGCGCCGCCGAGGTCGGCCCGGGCCAGCTCGGCGAAGGACCAGTCGCCGCCGGAGACCTTCAGCAATCCGTACGTGCAGGCGTCGAAGGCGCTGCCGACGAGCTTGCAGCCGGTGAAGGTCGCGTCGAAGAACGCGCACCGGGTGAACACGCAGTTGGTGAACGCCGTGTTGGTGTGCGCCGACGCGTTGAACCGGACGCCGCGGAACACACAGCCGGTGAAGGCCGTGCCCTGAGTGACGGTCTCGGTCAGGTCGACGTCGACGAACGCCACCCGCTCGTGGCGCTCGCCCGTCAGGTCACGCCCGTCCCAGTCCTCCGACCGTACGGTCGTGTCGGTCTCGGGCTCGGTCCGCCCGCGTCTGCGATCTGTCATGCCCCCGAGCATCGCGCACCGCGGCGCGGTTCGCTCACCCCGGTTCCCCGTGTCCGTCACCGAGGAGGCGGCGGATCGCTCCTCCGGACAGCCTGGGCTTGGCGAGGAACCCGAGGGCGGGGCTCGCGTCGATCAGGCCGCCGAAGTCGTCCTCGGAGTGCGCCGACATCAGGATCACCCGCGACCAGGGGGCGGGTGCGGCGGCGGTCAGCCGGCGGGTGAGGTCCAGGCCGCTCTCCTGGCCCAGCTCGATGTCGACCAGCAGGACGTCCGGCCGGAACTCTCCGGCCCGCCGCAGCGCCTCCTCGGAGTTCGTGGCGACCGCGACGACGGTGATTCCCTCGCGCTCGAGGAGCGCGCCGGCGGCCCTGAGGAAGCGATCGTTGTCATCCACGATGACGCAGCTGATGGTCATGGTCCTGCCGGGAGCGGTGGTCCGTCGGTGACGCCGCCGAGCCGATGAGGAGCACACGCTCTGGGTCGTCGTCTCGACCATGACTTCAGACAACCCCACGCCTCCCGCCGGAAGATGTCTCATCTTGAGACGTCACGCCGCCTTCCGGCCGATCGCGGGCCGACCGAGACGCCGTAAAGGTTGATCTTGCGGTAGATGGTGGCGCGGGAGATGCCGAGCAGGTCGGCCGCGGCGGCCCGGTCGCCCCCGGTCTCCAGAAGGGCCCCGACGATCGCGTCCCGCTCGGTGGTCTCCCACGGGGTCAGGACGCGCCGGCTCCGCGCGTGGCAGGACGCGGGCAGGTCCGCGGGCTCGATCTGCCCGGTGCGCCTGCGGGCCAGCACCTGCCGCAGCACGTCCGCGAGCTCGGCGACGTTGCCCGGCCAGGCCGACCGCAGCAGTATCCGCATGGCCGCCGGACCGCACGACACCGTACGGCCGGCGGTGAAGCGGCACAGCAGCGCGGGGACGAGATCCCGCACGTCCTCGATGCGATGGCGCAGCGCCGGCACGGTCAGCGTGACCGGGAGCCGGCCGGAGAGCTCGTCGGCGAGCTCGGCGCCCACCGGCAGGGTGGCGACCACCCAGGGCCGGTCCGCGGAGGCGGACGCCGCGTCCGGCCAGAAGTCCAGCCGGCTCGCGATCGCCGCGAGCGCGGCGGCGGTGCACCGCTCCGGGTGGCGCAGGACCACGGTGGAGCCGGGACGGCGCGTGGCCGAGGTCACCCGGTCCAGGCAGGCGGCCGGGTCCTCGTCGAGGGCGTCCGGCTCGATCACCGAGAGCGTGCCCTCGGGGGTGCAGCGGCGGTGCGCGGCCGCGACGAGCGTCAGCTTGCCCACGCCGGGCTCACCCTCCACGACCGTCCAGGTACGGGCCCGGCACCGCGCCGACAACTCGGTGCATACCCGGCTGAACGCCACGGAGCCGCCCGCCAGGTCCAGCTCGCAGGGCCGGTTCGGCGCCGGGGACGACGGCCGGTCCTCCACCATGGCGATCTCCAGTACGGCGCCCGCCGTCCCGGTGTGGGTCCCGACGGCACGGCACCGGAGCGTGGCCGTCTCGCCCCGCGACAGCGTGACCCGGCCGACGGTCTCCCGGCCCGACCGCGACATCTCGGCCGCCTTGTCCTGGAGAAGCGCGTAATCGGCCTGGTCGAGCAGGTCGGCCGCCGGCCCGTTCACCATGGTCAGGTTCTCTCCGACCGATACGACCGCCCGGCCGCCGCGCGCCCGGGCGGCCAGGAACTCCTCCAGCATCGCCCGCTCACCCGCCGACCCCAGCTCGACCATCCGCTGGGTGATCTCCCGGGCGGCGTCCTGCGCCACGGCCGCCATCAGCGGGCCGGCGTCCGAGTGCCAGGCCGTGATGTCGAGCAGCCCGGCCAGCCGCCCGGTGAGGCGGTCCCGGATGGGCGCGCCGGCGCACGCCATCCGCTGCAGCGGCTCGAGGAAGTGCTCGCTGCCGAACACGCAGGAGACACCTCGCGTCTCGAGCGCGGTGCCGATGCCGTTGGTCCCGACATGCTCTTCGGCGTAGCTGAAGCCCGGGGCGAGCAGGATCTCGTCGAGCTGACGGGTCAGGCGTCGATCGCTCACGCGCCGGTCCAGTACGCGGCCCTGAGCGTCGGTGAGCAGCAGGCCCATCGCGGCCTCGGCGAGCGTCTCCTCCAGCCGGTCCAGGACGGGCCGCGCGGCGCACATGAGACGGCCGCCGGTGTCGAGGTCGCCGGCATAGGGAGGGTCAAGGCGGTCGCAGTCGACGCCGGAGTACAGCGAGCGGCGCCAGGACTCCATGATCCCCGCGCGTAGCGGCGTCTGCGGCGCGTCTCCGGAGGCCAGGAACCGCTCACGCGCCCGCGCGACCCGGCGGGCCGTGTCCCCCTCGCTGTCGACCACTCAGCGGCCTCCCAAGTCCGCCAGCGGTTTTCTCCCCTTCTTCTTCGATTGTATGGAGGGCCCGGGGGCTGAAACGCCCGCCGACCTGCGCGTACGGCGTCAGGCCGGCAGGTACGGCGAGCCCGCGAGCGCGGGGAGCAGGCGCGCCACCTCGCGCGAGAAACCGACGGCCAGATCGGTCAGCATCGCCCGTGTCGCGCCGAGATCGGCGTGCTCCACCGGTGTCGGCGGCCTCCAGCCGCCCCACGACTCACAGTGGAGCTCGACCGTGTCCCCCTGCGGGGTGAACGACACGCGCCGCTCGATCCCCTGCTCGAAGAACTCCAGCATGCCCGGGGCGCCGGCCCCGAGCGCGGCGATCAGGTCGCGCAGCTGGGGGACGATCGTCGCCAGGTCCGTCGCCACGTCGACCGGCCAGCGCTCCTCACCGAAGCCCCCGGCGACGAACCCCACCCCGAGGTCCTCCAGCACCGGGCAGACCTCGATCGCGAACGTCATCGGGTCGTCGATCGGCTCGTCCTCGTCGAGGACACCCGCCCCGTCGGGCGCGGAGGACGGCAGGAACTTCACGTGAAATGACATGTTCGGCTACTCCGGAGGAGGAAGCGGGAAACCGGATCGGTAGATGCCGCCCTTCATCGGCACGAGCCGCGCCACCGAGGCGGCGGTCGTCGTGCCGTCGGGATTGATGACCTCCCCGAGTTTGGGCGGGAGTGCCACCTCGTAGGGCTCGGTGGCCTCCGGGCGGTAATTCTCCTTCATCAGAGCGGCCGCCCCCTCGTCGTCCAGCCAGTGTCCCTGCGCCTGGCCCGTGCTGGCCGCTCGGCCCTTGAGCTTGTTGAACTGCTTCTGCCCATGTCTCGTGAACGTGTGGCCGAACGTCTTGGTGCTCTTGGGGCTCCAGTTCGTCTCCGCGGGATAGGGCGTCAGGCCCAGCGGGTCGATCAGCGTGACGGGGTTGCGCGTGTAGGCGTGCGGGTTCGGCTGCGGTGCCAGGCCGAGCGGATCGGGCGACTGGTACCGGCCGGTGGCCGGGTCGTAGTACCGGTGGTAGTTGTAGTGGAGGCCGGTCTCCGCGTCGTGATACTGGCCGGGAAAACGCAGCGGGCAGGCGTCTTCGGCGCCGGTCGAGGGCAGCGGCGCTCCCCAGGCGGTGCGGCTTCGGTGCCAGGTGACGTGACCCGCCGCGTCCACCAGTTCGGTGGCGCTGCCGGTGAGATCACTGATGATCGCCTGAAACCGCCGGTCGACCCACTCCTGCGACGGCACGCGCATGCGCTCGGTCTGCGTCAGCGCGCGGAACGTCCCGGGCTCGTGGTCCCAGGTGGTCGTGGTGCCTTCCCCGCCCCGTACGGTGTGGGTCCGTTCGGCCAGTACCGTGTCGTCCCAGGTGAAGTCGGTCTGCTCCTCGACCGTCTCTTCGCCGCGCCGGCCGGACACCCGCTGCTTGGCGATCCGCCGGCCGAACGGATCGTAGCGGTACCGCCACGTCGAGCCGTCCGGCGTGGCGACGGCGACCAGCCGGTCGTCGGCGCTCCAGGTGAACCGCGTCACCTGCACCTGCCCGGAGAGCGTACGCCGGCGCCGGGCCACGACACGGCCCTGGCCGTCGTACTCGTGGTGTGCGGTGCCCGTACGGCGGGCCAGCGTGCCGTGCAGCTCGCGCTCTCCGGCATCGGCGGGCGCGCCGGCGGACGAGGATGCCGGCCAGGTCCCGAACGTGATGTTCCCGGCCTGGTCGTAGGCGTAGCGCTCGGTCCAGCCCCGGGCGTGGACCACGGAGGCGACACGGCCGCCCGCGTCCAGCTCGAACCGCCGCTCCCCCGAGATCTGGTCGGCGATGCCGGTGACGTGGCCGTCCGGCCGGTAGCGGTACGCGCGGTGTTGCAGGAGCCGCGCCGCACCGGGCGCGGACGGCGCGGGGCCCGTCGTGACCCGGCCGTCCCGCGCCGGCGCCCCCCACAGCGTCTGGGCGATGAGCCGGTGCCCCGAGTCCCAGCGCTGGTCGAGGACGGCGCCGTCACCGATGTGCCGGCGAACCTCGCGGCCGGCCCGGTCATAGCCGAACCGCACCGTCTGCCCTCCGGACCGCAACGCGAGCGGCCGGCCCACGGCGTCGTAACTCCAGACGGACTCGGCGCCGCTGGGGGTGCGGCGTCCCACGCGGCGGCCCAGGGCGTCGTAGACGTTGGACAGCACGCGGCCGTTGCAGGTCTCCGCGGTGATCCGGCCGATCACGTCCCGGTCGATGCGCACATCCGCGTCGGCGTTGACGGCGCGGATGATCCGGCCGGCGAGGTCACGGGTGAACACCGTCTCCTGGTCGTCGTACTGCCGGACGACGTTGCCGAGCCGGTCTCGCGTGTAGCGGATGACCTGGCCGGCGCCGTTGACCCGCTCGGCCAGCCGGCCGGCGGCGTCGTGGGCGTAGCCGAGCGTCCGGCCGTTGAAGTCGGTCTCGCGTACCAGCTCGCCGGCCGCGTTGTACTCGTACCGCCAGACGAGGCCCAGCTCGTTGGTCACCGCGACCAGGCGCAGTTCGGTGTCGAGGCCGAACTCCAGGCGGCCATCCTCCGGTGTCGTGCGCGCGGTCGGTACGTCGAAGTTGGTGTACTCGGTGCGCGTCACCCGCCCGGAGGCGTCGACGTACTCGATCTCGTTGCCCTCGGCGTCGTACGTCCAGCGTTCCACGGCGCCGTCGGGGAGCACCCGCTCGGTGAGCCGCCCCTCCACGGTCCAGCGGAGTTCGGTACGGCCGCCCAGCGGGTCGACGACGGTCACCACCCGGCCGAAGGCGTCGCGCTCGTACCGGCTGGTGGCGCCGTCGGCGTCGGTCACCTCGACGGGGAGCCCGGCGGCGTTCGACCGGAGGCGCTGGACGCCACCGGCCGCATCGATGACGGACGTGACGGCGCCGCGCTCGTCGTGGGTGTAACGGGTGAGGGCGCCGAGCGGATCGGCGAAGTGGGTCAGGTTGCCCCGCTCGTCGTAGCCGTAGCGCCAGACACCACCGTCGGCCTGGGTCACCTCGACAGGCCGGCCCAGGTCGTCGTAGGTCGCGCGGGCCTGGTGCCCGTCGGGCCGTTCGACGGCGGTCAGATCTCCCGCCGTGTCGTAGTGGTAGCGGGTGGTGGCACCGAGCGGGTCGGTCTCGGCCAGGAGCCGGTCGTGGCGGTCCCACTCACGCCGCGTCTCGCGGCCGAGCGGATCGACCTCGGTCACCACCTGGCCGAACTCGTTCAGGTGGTAGCGCGTGGTGTGGCCGAGCGAGTCGGTGACGGTCGTGACCCGCCCCGGGACGTCGTAGGTCAGGGTCGCGTCCAGGAACCCGCCGGATCCGGTGCCGCGCACCGCCCGCCCTTGATCGTCGTACTCGTAGCGGTACCAGTGGCCGTTACGGTCGGTCCACCCGGTCAACCGGCCCAGGTCGTCGTAGGAGAACCGCAGCGGCTCGCCGGAGGAGTCGACGACCTCGGTCAGCCGCCCCACGCCGTCGTACCCGTACCGGACCAGCTCCGTGTCGCCGCCGGGCTCTCCGCTCCGCAGGCACAGCCTCCGGACGCGCCCGTCCTCGACGTCCACGCCGATGGTGTAGCCGCCCGAGTGCCGCAGCTCGCGGAGGACGCCCGCCTCGTCGTAGTCCAGGTCGATGCGGTTGGCGTTCCGGTCGGTGATCGCCCGCAGCGGCATCGTGCGCCCGGCCGCGCCGAGCGGAGAAAAGTGCCACGTGCGCCCCGTCCGGCGTTCCGACACCGTGTATCCGCCCTCGGCGGTGCGGGCCAGCAGACGCGGCGGGCCGTTCTCGGGCGGCACGCTCCGCCCGAGCGGCGGCGCGGGATAGGCCAGCACCATGCCGTCCTCACCCGCCAGACAGACGCCGTCGTCGTCGATCTCCAGGTGCTGGTCGAGAGTGGAGGCCCACGAGGGACCGAAGAGCCGGCCGTGTGTCCAGGACGACAGGTGCGTGCGCTCGATCACCATCGGGAGCACGGCTTCCAGCTCGACGTCGACCTGCCGGAGCACCACCTCGCCGCTCGCGACGTCGATCGGGTCACGGGTCAGGACGCGTTTGGCGAACTCCTTTCCGCGGCCGACCCCCTGCAGGGTCGAGCGGAGTGTCCTGCGCACCACCCGCGTGCTGGACCGCGCCGCGGTGCCGATCGCCCGCGTCGCCGGCGCCCGGAGAAAGGCGTTCAGCACGCGGAAGGCTCCCAGGCGCTCCGCTGCGACGCCGGCCTTCGATCCGATCCCCACCCGTTGTCCCATCCATTCCCAGCGGCGACGTCATCCGATCCGACGAGCGGCCTCCGGCGGCGGTTCCGCCGTACGGGCGTCCGCTAGAACATCACGGACATGAAGGTGTTCACGTCGTGCAGGCCGACGCGGCGGTACGTGGCGCGCGCCGGGATGTTGAAGTCGTTGACGTACAGCGAGACCGCGGGGGCGATGGACCGCAGAGCCTCGTCGACGACGGCCGCCATGCCGTGGACCGCGTGGCGGCGGCCGCGCAGCTCGGGATTGACCCACACGCCCTGCACCTGACACGCGTGCGGGGTGACCGCGCCGATCTCGGCCTTGAACACCACGCGTCCGCCCTCGATGCGGGCGAATGCCCGGCCCGAGCGGATCAGCTCGGCGACCCGGGCGCGGTAGAGGACTCCCCCGTCACCGGCCTGCGGGGAGATCCCGACCTCCTCGGTGAACATGGCGACGCACGCGGGATAGAGGGTGTCGAAGTCCTTCATCGTGACCCTCCGCACCTGGGTGTCGGGGGCGACCTGCGGAGGCGACGTGGTCGACATGACCGGCTGGGCGGCGCGGATGGCACGCGGAGGCCCCCAGGAGGGACGCAGGGCGTTCCAGAGCTGGGTCACCGGGCCGACCGGGCCGACGATCGAGGAGCACCGGCGTCCCTGCGAGCGGGCCCGGTCCGCGAAGTGGCGGACCGCCTGCTCGTCGGCGGCGACCGGCACGAGGTTGGCGCCGGCGTAGCAGAGGGAGGTCAGTCGCCCGTCGGGGAGATAGCCCCACATCTGGGCGCCCAGGCGTCGGTAGTCCAGGCCCGCGACGTGGACGCGGGAACTGACGAAGACGTTGGAGACCGGGTCGGCGTCGAGGATCGCAAGCGCCTCGTCGAGGTGGCGGTCGTCGAGTATGCGGACCGGCGAGGTCCGGAGCACCGGGCTCACGAGATCTCCTCAGCTGCTCGCTCGGAGCCATGCGGGCCGGATCGCCGCCGTGCCGACAGATCCGCTCCCCTCACGGTGTCAAGGGTACGGCAGTATCAGCCGAAGATCTCTCCCAAGGTACGACAGGCATCTCATCAGCGGAGATCCTCGGGAATTTACGGCGCTTGCGACAAACGGCGCCCCCGGCCGGAGGCCGGGGGCGCCGCGGTCTCAGCCGGCGGTCAGGGACGGCCGAAAAGCGGACGGGCGGGCACCCGCGGCGTGACGGATCCCCCCGAGGTCCTGGCCGACGCCTTGGCGGCGGCACCGGCGGGCACCGGGTCCGGCAGCGCCTTGCAGGTCGCGTCCGGGCCGTTGCCCGGCCTGTCCTTGGGCAGCGCGTCCGTGGCCAGGTACGCCGCGACCTTGTCGTCGAGGCAGGCGTTCCCGTTCAGCGTGTTGGCGTGGGTCTTGCCGCCGATCTCGGAGACGAGACGGGAGGGCAGCAGCTTGTGCATCTCCTCGCCGCCCGGGTACGGCGTCGCGGCGTCCAGCGTCGACTGGACGAGCAGCGCCGGAGTCATGCCCCTGGCCTTGATCTTCAGCTTGGGGCCGCCCTGGAAGGGCCAGAAGGCGACCGGGGCGTTGAACCAGACGTTGCTCCAGGTGTTGTAGCGGTAGCCCTGCCGGTAGAGCTTTGCCGCGTCCCTGTGCCACGTGCTCCAGTCGCGCGGCCACCGCGCGTCGGCGGCCTGCACGGCGTTGTACATCGCGAAGCCGTTGTCGTCGGCGGAGAAGACGTAGTTCTCGTAGAAGTCGGTGATCGCCGAGGCGTCGCCCTTCGTCACGTACGCCGAGAACACGTCCGCGGTCGGCTCGTACCAGCCGGTGCTGTATCCGGCGTTGAGGAAGGTGTCGTCCAGCTCGTCGGGGCCGACCTCGCCGCCGATGGCCTGCTTGCCGGCCTTGGCGCGGATGGCGTAGTACGCCTGCTCCACCTTCGCCTCGGTGGTGCCGAGGTGGTACACCGAGTCGTACTTGGCGACCCAGCCGAAGAAGAACTTGATGTTCCGCTCGAACGCCTTGTCCTGCTCGAGTTGCGCGTCGTACCAGACGCCGCGGTCGTCGACGTTGCCGTCGAGGATCATGTGCCTGACGCGCTGCGGGAACAGCGTGCCGTACGTCGCGCCGAGGTAGGTGCCGTAGGAGAAGCCGTAGTAGCTGATCTGCTTCTGGCCCAGCGCGGAGCGGATCGCGTCGATGTCGCGTGCCGCGTCGGTGGTGCGCAGGTGCGGCAGGAGCCAGCCGAACCGCTTGGCGCAGGCCTGCGCGTACGCCTTGGACTTCTTGAGCCAGGCCGCCTCGTCCGCCGCCGAGTGCGGGACGTAGTCGGGCCGCACGGGGTCGGAGTAGTGCGGGTCGCAGGTCAGCGCTGGCTCGCTGGCCCCCACGCCACGCGGGTCGAACCCGATGATGTCGTAGTCGGCGGGGATCTCGTCGTGGCCCGCGCCGCTGAACCAGCTCGCGAGGCCGCCGGACAGGTACAGCCCGCTGCCGCCCGGGCCGCCCGGGTTGCCGATCAGTACGCCCTTGTAGTGCGCGTCATCGGTGTGCTTGACCCGTGAGATCGCGACGGAGATCTTCTTTCCGTTCGGATGGCCGTAGTCCAGCGGCACCTGGATCTGGGCACATTCCGCATTGGCCAGATAAGGATCGTCGCCGGCGCATTTCGCCCAGGCGATCGCGGCGGGAGCCGGCGTCGCCTCGGCCGACGCGGACACGGACACGGCCACGGCCGACCCGGCGAGTCCCACGCCCGCCACGGCCGTGATGACAGCAAGTCTCTTCACGAAACCCCCTACGCACGCGGCGTCCGACGATGGCCGCGCTGGTCTGAATGCGCAGATTGTTTCGCTCGGGGCATTTGGCGAAAAGGGGGCTATTTAAGTGTTGCGAGATCGTGATTGCTTACCGGGAAAAGCGAGGCAGGGGAAGACCCCCGGCGCGCCGCCGGGGGTCTTCCTTCTCGCTCCTACGGGCGGACGAGCGCCTGCGGGAACTGCGGCGCGACGGCCGCCTTGGCGGTGGCCGACGACGCCGAGGACGGCGGAACCGGCTCGGGCAGACGCGGGCAGTGCGTCTGGTTCGCCGGCAGGGTGCCGTCGGTGAGGAAGGCGGCGAACTTCGAGTCGATGCAGGTGTTGCCCCGCTCGACGACGCCGTGCGTACGGCCGCCGTCCTCGATCACCAGGCGCGACCCCTTCAGCCGCTTGTTCATCTCCACGCCGCCGGGGAACGGCGTCGCGGCGTCGTTGGTCGCTTGGAAGAGCAGCACCGGCGGGATGCCCTTGGCGTGCCCCACGTCGACCGGCTTGCCGGGCTTGGCGGGCCAGGTCAGACACGGCGCGTTGTACCAGGCGTTGGACCAGGTCTCGAACTGGTAGCCCTGGGCGTACAGCTTCGCGTTGTCCTTGCGCCAGGTGTTCCAGTTCTGCGGCCACCGGACGTCGCTGCACTGCACGGCGTTGTAGACGACGTAGCCGTTGTCGTCCGTGGTCGCGCCGAGCAGGTTGAAGGCGTCGACCAGCGGCTTGCTGTTGCCGGCCTTGTACTGGGCCAGGGCGTTGGTCAGGTACGGCCAGTACGCGCCCAGGTCGATGTACCCCGCGACCAGGTAGGTGTCGATGAACTCGGCACCGCCCACGACACCGCCCGCCGGCGACTTGACCAGCTTCTCGCGCGTGTCGAAGAAGACCTTCCGCACCGCCTGCTGCGTCGTGCCCAGGTGGTAGACCGAGTCGTACTTGGCGGCCCACGCGAACAGGGCGTTGATGTTGCCCTCGAAGGCCTTGTCCTGCTCGAGGTTGGCGTCGTACCAGACGTCACTCGGCTTGACGTTGCTGTCCAGCACCATGCGGCGGACATGCGACGGGTACATCGTCGCGTACACCGAGCCGAGGTACGTGCCGTAGGACGCGCCGTAGTAGTTGATCTGCTTCTGGCCCAGCGCGGCGCGGATGTCGTCCATGTCCTGGACGGCGTCCGTCGTCTTCATGTGCTGGAGCAGAGAGCCGTACTTGCTCCCGCAGGCCTTGGCGTACCCGGCCGCCTTCTTCAGCCACGTCGCCTCCAGCGCCTTGCTGGTGGGGACGTAGTCGGGCCGCACCGGCTGGAAGTAGTTCGGGTCGCAGCTGAGCGACGGGCTGCTGCCGCCGACGCCGCGCGGGTCGAAGCCGACGACGTCGTAGGTGGCCTTGAGGCTGTCCGGCAGGCCGTTCGCCACGCGCAGTGCGAAGTCGCGGCCGGTGCCGCCCGGACCGCCCGGGTTGACCAGCAGAGAGCCCTGGTAGCCGGTCGTGCCCGTGTGCTTGAAGCGGGACAGCGCCAGGGTGATCTGCCGGCCGTGCGGCTTGGCGTGGTCGAGTGGCACTTGGAGGCTGGCGCACTCCAGGCCGCTCAGGCTCGGATCGGTACAGGCCGACCAGCTCAGGCTCGTGGTCGGCTGAGCGGGGCGGGCCTGGGCGACGGTCGGCGCCAGCGCCAACGCGACCAGACCGGCTCCGGCGGCGGCCGCCGTGATGGCAAGCTTTTTCACGTAACCCCTTTCGCGCGGGGTTCGGAAATGAACCCCGGTTCATGCGGTAACGCACGATTTTCGTGACGACGCCGTACGGCCGGGAAGAGTCCGGCCGACAGTGGCCAGCACAAAGGCCGCACGCACGGCAAAGCCCCCGGCCGTTCGGCCGGGGGCTTTGCGAAGCCTAGTGGTCAGGCGGACGCGGAGCCGTCACCCACGCTCAGGAGACGGTGACGTCCGCTCCGGGGCCTTCGCCGGTGACGTCGACTCCCATCTCGTCGGCGATGCGGACGGCCTCTTCGATGAGGGTCTCGACGATGGCGGACTCGGGCACGGTCTTGATGACCTGGCCCTTGACGAAGATCTGGCCCTTGCCGTTGCCGGAGGCGACGCCGAGGTCGGCCTCGCGCGCCTCGCCGGGGCCGTTGACGACGCAACCCATGACGGCGACCCGCAGGGGCACCGGGAAGTCCTGCAGCGCGGCGGTCACCTGGTCGGCCAGGGAGTAGACGTCCACCTGGGCGCGGCCGCAGGAGGGGCAGGAGACGATCTCCAGGCCGCGCTCGCGCAGCCCCAGGGACTCCAGGATCGCCAGGCCGACCTTGACCTCCTCGACGGGCGGCGCCGACAGGGAGACCCGGATCGTGTCGCCGATGCCTTCGGCCAGCAGCGCGCCGAACGCCACCGAGGACTTGATCGTGCCCTGGAACGCCGGCCCGGCCTCGGTGACCCCGAGGTGGAGCGGGTAGTCGCACTGAGCGGCGAGCTGACGGTAGGCGTTGATCATCACGACCGGGTCGTTGTGCTTGACCGAGATCTTGATG
This sequence comes from Actinoallomurus oryzae, assembly GCF_039541955.1. NCBI lineage: Bacteria > Bacillati > Actinomycetota > Actinomycetes > Streptosporangiales > Thermomonosporaceae > Actinoallomurus > Actinoallomurus oryzae. The sequence goes on from NZ_BAABHF010000024.1 coordinate 50,103, forward strand.
TCGCGGAAGTCGTGCTCCTCGAACAGGGAGCACTCCCACAGCGCCGACTCCACCAGCGCCTCCGGCGTCGCCTTGCCGTACTTTTCCAGCAGGCGCTTGTCCAGCGACCCGGCGTTGACGCCGATGCGGATCGGCACACCCGCGTCCTTGGCCGCGCGGGCGATCTCACCGACCTTGTCGTCGAACTTCTTGATGTTGCCCGGGTTGACCCGGACCGCCGCGCACCCGGCGTCGATCGCGGCGAAGACGTACTTGGGCTGGAAGTGGATGTCGGCGATCACCGGGATCTGCGACTTGCGGGCGATCGCCGGCAGCGCGTCGGCGTCGTCCTGCGACGGCACCGCCACCCGCACGATCTGGCAACCCGACGCCGTCAACTCGGCGATCTGCTGAAGAGTCGCGTTGACATCCGCCGTCAGTGTCGTCGTCATGGACTGCACCGACACCGGGGCGTCGCCGCCCACGGGGACCGAGCCCACCATGATCTGCCGCGACTTGCGGCGCGGAGCGATCGGCTTGGGCCTCGCCTGCGGAATCCCGAGTTCGACGGTCATGGGTCACGCGGCACGGAGCCGTGTGCTCCGGGAGCTGCCGCGCCCTCCTTTCGAGTTGTCACTGTCAGGCGGACGTACGGACACAAGCCTAGGCAACGGGTGAAGTGATGCGCACCCGAAGGGTCTATTGAGGCACTTTGAGGGGGTTGAAGACATCGGCGAGAATCAGCAAAACCCCGAGCCCGACGAGCAGCGTCACCGCGACGTACGTCAGCGGCATCAGCTTCGTCATGTCGACCGGCCCGGGGTCCGGCCGCCCCCGCACGCGGAAGACCAGGGCCTTGATCCGCTCATAGCAGACCACGGCGAGGTGACCGCCGTCCAGCGGCAGCAGCGGCACCAGGTTGAGCAGGCCGACGAACAGGTTCAGCGAGACGATGAGCAGCACGAACGACGTGAGCTTGTCCCGCCACGTGTCGCTGGAGGAGAACACCTGCCCCGACGCCTCCGCGCCGCCGACGATGCTCCCCGCCTGGCCGCCGGGCGTGCTGGCGCGCTCGTGGCCGAACAGCTTGGGGATCGCGTGCGGGATGTCCGCCACCACCCCGGCGATCGAGACCGTCATGTCCCCCATGAACCGCCCGGCGAACCGGACCGACGCCACCGGTCCGAGCCGGCGCGTGTGCGCGACCGGCTCCACCCCCAGGTAACCGTGCCCCTGGAGGGCCGCGACGGTGACCGGCAGGGAGACCCGCCGACCGTTCCGCTCGACCACGACCGTCACCGGGCGGCCCGGCCCGGTGTCCTTGATCGCCGCGGACAGCTGGTTCCAGTCGCGCACCGGGCGCCCGCCGAACGACACGATCCGGTCGCGCGCCCGCAGCCCCGCCTTCTTCGACGGGGACTCCGGGTCACGGGGCGCGCAGGTGTCGGCGGCCGTCACGCAGGGCGAGACGCGCCGTACGACGGTCGTGGCGGCGCGGTCGGAGGGCAGGCCGATCCCGGCGGCCAGCCCGACCAGTAGCAGGAACGCCAGGAGAAGGTTCATCACCACGCCGGCGACGATGACCGTCGCGCGGCGCGCCGCGGGCTGGCGGTAGAAGGCGCGCGGCTCGTCGGCGGGGTCGACCTCCTCCAGCGGGGTGTAGCCGACGATCTTCACGAAGCCGCCGAGCGGTATCGCCTTGATGCCGTACTCGGTCTCGCCCCGCCGGCGCGACCACAGGGTGGCACCGAACCCCGCGAAGAACTGCGACGCCTTCATGCCGAAGCGCTTCGCGGTGATCAGGTGCCCGGCCTCGTGCAGCACGACGGACAGCAGGAGCGCCACGACGAAGGCGACGACTCCGAGGAGGCCGTAGAGATGGGTCAACCAGAAGTCAGCTCCCGTGCCCGGGTCCGTGCCCAGTCGTCGGCGGCCAGCACGTCGTCGAGCGTCAGCGCGGCCGGCGTCTGAGCGCCTGATCCGCTCATGTGCTCCGACACTACCCGTGCGACGGTGTCGACAATCGCGGGAAATCTGACGGTTCCCTTGAGGAAGGCCGCCACGCACTCCTCATTCGCGCCGTTGTAGACCGCCGGGGCCGTGCCGCCGGCCGCCCCGACCTCACGTGCGAGGCGCACGGAGGGGAACGCGTCGTTGTCGAGCGGGAAGAACTCCCAGGTGTGCGCGCGGGTCCAGTCGATGCCGGGGGCGGCGTCCGGCACCCGGTCGGGCCAGGCCAGGGCGAGGGCGATCGGCAGGCGCATGTCGGGCGGACTGGCCTGCGCGATCGTCGAGCCGTCGGCGAACTCCACCATCGAGTGGACGGCCGACTGCGGGTGCACCATGACCTCGATCGACTCGAAGGGCACGTCGTACAGCAGGTGCGCCTCGATCACCTCGAGGCCCTTGTTGACCAGCGTGGCGGAGTTGATCGTGATGAGCGGGCCCATCGCCCACGTGGGGTGCGCGAGCGCCTGCTCGGGCGTGACGTCCGCCATCTCCGCGCGGCTCCGGCCGCGGAACGGCCCGCCGCTCGCGGTGACGACGAGCCGGCGCACCTCGCCGCGGTCTCCCCCGCGCAGGCACTGCGCGAGCGCGGAGTGCTCGGAGTCGACCGGGACGATCTGGCCCGGCTTGGCGCGCTGCCGGACGAGCGGGCCGCCGATGATCAGCGACTCCTTGTTGGCGAGCGCGAGGGTGCGCCCCGCGTCGAGGGCGGCGAGGGTCGAGGTGAGGCCGGCGGCGCCGTCGATGCCGTTGAGCACGATGTCGCACGGCCACGCCGCCACCTCGGCGATGGTGGCCGGACCGGCGAGGATCCGGGGCAGGCGGTAGTCGCCGGAGGAGTAGCCGCGCTTCTGCGCCTCGGCGTACACGGCGAGCTGCAGGTCCTCGGCGGCCGAGCCCTTGGCCACCGCGACCACCTCGGGGCGCAGGTCCAGCGTCTGCGCGGCAAGCAGGTCGACCCGGCCTCCGCCCGCCGCGAGCCCGGTCACGCGGAACCGGTCCGGGTTACGCCGGATCACGTCGATGGCCTGCGTGCCGATCGACCCGGTCGAGCCCAGGATCACGACGTCTTTCGCACCGCCCGCGGCGGGGTTCTCCTCGGAAATCACCCCTCCATTCTCACCACGGCCGGAGAGGTCCGCGACGTCAAAGCACACATCACCCGATCACGAGCGCCGTTTTACTCAAAGTGAGCTTGTGATCACCCTCGGTGCTGCACACTTTTGGCTCATGTTCACCAGATCCCCCTTGGCTCTCGTGGTCCCCGCCGTCAGCGCCGCGCTCGGCATGGTCGGCTCGGCGACCTCGCATCCGGCGCCCGGCGTGACCGCGGTGACCGACCACGTGATCGCGACCGCGTCGTCCGCGACCCTCCGCTACTGGACGGTCGAGCGGATGCGGCGCGCCGTCGTCCCCCCGCACCGCCCGCGCCCGTACGCCATGACCGAGCGCGCCGAAGGCACGGCCTCCGGCGCCGGCGACGCCCCGGGCACGCCGGTCACCGTTCCCGGCAGCGTGCCCGAGCGGCAGTCCAGCCGCCGCGCCGTGGAGACCCCGGGCGCGCCCTGGACCTCACGCGGCGCCGTACGCGCCACGACCGGCAAGGTCTTCTTCACCATCAACGGCGGCGACTACGTCTGCTCCGCCGGCACCGTCGCCAGCGCCAACCGCGATCTGGTGGTCACCGCGGGGCACTGCGCGCGGGACGCCGCCGGCCACTGGGCCGAGAACTGGATCTACGTGCCGGGCTACGACGAGGGCCACCGGCCGTACGGCGCCTTCACCGCCCGTCACCTGTTCGTCCCCGGGCCGTGGACGGCGCACGCCGACCAGAACTACGACGTCGCGCTCGTCGCGCTGGCGACCTCCGCCGGACGCCACGTCACCGACGTGGTCGGCGCGCAGGGCATCGCCTTCGACCAGCCGCGCGGCGCGCTGGTGTACGGCTTCGGCTACCCCGCGGGCGGGCGGTACGACGGCGAGCGGCTGACGTACTGCAGCGGCCGGACCTACCCCGACTCCCACAAGATCACCAAGGACGAGGGGCTGCGCTGCGACATGACCGAGGGCTCCAGCGGCGGGCCGTGGCTGACCCGTTTCGACGCGGGCACCGGCACGGGCGTCGTGACCTCGGTGAGCAGCTTCAAGTACGCCGACGACCCGGCCACGATGTACGGCCCCTATTTCGGCAACACGGTCCGCCGGATGTACGACCGCGCCCAGCGGACGTGAAATGCGGGCCCGCACGCCGGCGGATCTCTACTGTTGTCCCGCGTGAGCGAACGGACCAAAAAACACGCGCGCACGGTCGCTCCTCCGACGAGGGAGGGCTCGTGAACGAGCGGAGCGAGCGAACCAAAAAACACGCGCGCATGGTCACTCCTCCGACGAAGGAGGGCTCGTGAACGAGCGGAGCGAGCGAACCAAAAAACACGCGCGCACGGTCACTCCTCCGACGAAGGAGGGCTCATGAGCGTCAGCCGACGTGTCGAGTTGGTGGTGGCCTCGTTCGACGACCCGATCGTGACCGGACTCCTGGCGAAGGCACGGCCCCGCGCGGAGGCGTCGGCGGCCGGCCAGACGGTGGTTCCCCGCCCCCGGTCCGGAGCGGACCCGTACGGCCGGCACGTGCCCGCGGACGCCGGGGTCGTGTTCGTCGTCGCCCGGCGGGCCGACGCGCCGGACGGCCCGGTCGGCTGCGCCGGGCTGCGGCGCATCGCCGACGACACCGCCGAGGTCGAGCGCCTCTACGTACGCCCGCCGTACCGCGGGCAGGGCATCTCACGGCTGCTGCTCGCCGGAGTGGAGGACCTCGCCCGGCGGCGCGGTTTCGCGGTCGTCCGCCTGGCAGCGGCCGACCTGCGCGTCGCCGGGCTCTACGTCTCGCGCGGCTACGTCCGGATCGCGCCGTTCGGGCGGCGGCCCGGGCCGAGCGTCTGCTTCGAGAAGTCGCTGCTCGTCACCGGCGGCCGGCCCGGCTGACCGCGAGCGGTCAGGGCACCTTCCAGAGCCGGATGGTCCGGTCGTTGGCGCCGGCGGCCAGGGGTCCGGCCGTCCGGGCTGAACGCCAGGGAGTTGACGGCGGCGTCGTCGGGGTCGGCGAGGGTGGCGACGGCGCGACGGGCGCGGGCCGCCGCGGTTCCGCGTGCGCGAGGGGCGTGAGCAGACCGCGGACGGCGTCGGCCGTCAGCCGCTCGGCCGGGTCCTTGCGCAGCAGGCCCGCCAGCACCTCGGTGAGAGGACCGGCGTGGACGGGCGGGGCGGGGTTCTCGGTCGCGATGGCGACGGATACCGATCCGTGCGTGGGGCCGGAGAAGGGCGGATGCCCCTCGACGGCGGCGTACAGGGTGGCGCCCAGGGACCACAGGTCCGACCGAGGGCCGGCGCGGTGGCCGCGTACCTGTTCGGGCGCCATGAAGGCTGGAGTGCCCAAGAGCGTGCCGGTATGAGTGATGGTGGCGTCGCCGTCCAGCGCGGCGATGCCGAAGTCGGTGAGGACGGCGCGGTCGACCTCCAGCAGGACGTTGGCGGGTTTGATGTCGCGGTGCACGATGCCCTGCGCGTGAGCCGCCGACAGGGCCGCCAGCACCTGCTCGCCGATCGCGGCGACCCACGGGACAGTTCCATGACGATCCACGGGCGCCCGTCGTCCCCCACCACGCGCTCGTACACCGTCACGATGCCCGGGTGCCGGAGCCGGGCCGCCGCCCGCGGCTCGCGCTCCATCCGGGCGTACCAGACACGGCGCTCGCCCTCACCGACGTGGTCCGGGAGACGGAGTTCCTTGACGGCCACCAGGCGGTCGAGGTCGGTGTCTCGCGCCCGCCACACCGCGCCTATTCCGCCCCGGCCGAGCGGCCCGAGGATGTGGTACCGGTCCGCCAGCATCACTCGGACACTCTCGTTCATATAAGGAAAATAGCGTCAGGCGGACATGGTCCGCCCGACGCCTTCCCGGGCCCGTCTCAACGCCCGCCCCCGCAGGGCGGTGACGGCCCCTAACCGGCCTCGCCGAGGGCGACGCGGGAGTGCAGGCGGCGCAGCGGGCGGGGCAGCCACCAGTTGGCCCGGCCCAGCAGGCGGATCGTGGCCGGCACCAGCAGCGCCCGTACGAGCGTGGCGTCGACCACCACGGCGGCGAGCAGTCCCACCCCGATCAGCTTGATGAACATGATCCCCGAGGTGACGAAGGCGCCGATCACGATGGCCAGGAGCAGCGCCGCGTTCGTGATGATCGCGCCGGTGCGTTGCAGGCCGGCGGCGACCGCCGCGGTGTTGTCCCTCGTACGATCCCACTCCTCGCGGATCCGGCTGAGCAGGAACAGCTCGTAGTCCATCGACAGCCCGAAGGCCACCGCGAGGATGAGGACCGGCTGCGACGCCTCCACCGTCCCCGTGGAGGTGAAGCCGAGCGGGCCGGCCAGGTGCCCGTCCTGGAAGCCCCAGACCATCACGCCGAACGCCGCGCTGAGCGACAGGGCGTTCATCACGAGCGCCTTGAGCGGGAGTACGACCGAGCCGAGCGCGGCGAACAGCAGCGCGAACGTCACCACGCCGACGAACAGCGCGGTCCATGGCAGCACGTGGCCGAGGCTGCTCAGCAGGTCCACGAGTTCGGCGCTCTGGCCGCCGACGTACACCCGCCCCGGTGCGGGCAGCGCACGGATCCGCCTGACCAGGTCACGCGCCTGCTGCGACTGCGGGTCGGCCGGCGTGCGCACCGCGATGTGCGTGGCGCTCCGGCCCGTGCCGACGACGTCCGCGCCCGCGACCCCGCGCACGCTCCGCAGGCGGCCGGTGTAGCCGTCCACGTCCGCCTTCGCGACGTCACCCGCGACGACGACGTCGATCGGGGACAGTGCGCCGTGGGAGAAGTCGTGGTCGAGGGTCGCCGAGACGGTGCGCGGTTCGGAGCCGGGCGGCAGCGCGCGCACGTCCACGCTGCCGAACCGGATACCGAGGAACGGCGCGCCCAGCACGAGCAGGACCAGCACCGAGCCGGTGGCGTACGCGACGGGCCGCCGCATGACGCTGGCCGCGAGCCGCGACCACGCGCCCCGGCCCTTCTCCTTCTCCGTCCGGCGTGCGCGTCCGAACCGCAGCGCGTCGACGCGACGGCCCAGCAGCGCCAGCAGCGCGGGCAGGACGGTGAGCGCGGCGAGCATGTCGACGAGCACGACCGCCATGCCCCCGAGGCCCATCGACCGCAGGAACATCTGGGGGAAGAACAGCAGGCCGCCGAGCGCGATGGCGACGGTGATGCCGGAGAAGGCGACGGTGCGGCCGGCGGTGGCCATGGTCCGTACGAGCGCCTCCCGCTCGGAGCCGGTCCGGCGCAGTTCCTCCCGGTAGCGGGTGACGATGAACAGGGCGTAGTCGATGGCCAGGCCGAGCCCGAGCATCGTCACGATGTTGGTCGCGAAGGTGGAGACGTCGGTGGCGAGTGTGATCAGCCGCAGCGCGGTGAAGGCGCCGAGGATCGCCACGCCGCCGATGGCCAGCGGCAGGAGCGCCGACACCAGGCTGCCGAAGATCACCACGAGCAGGACCAGCAGGATCGGCGTGGAGATCATCTCGGCACGGGCGAGGCCGGCGGCGGTCTGCCGGCTCAGCTCGGCGTTGGTGCCGATGACGCCCCCGCGGGAGGTGCGAAGTCCCGGCGCGGCCAGGTGGTCGCGGATCCGGTCGTAGGTCTTCAGGCGCTCCGGCAGGTCGGCACCGGCCAGCCGGAGCGCGGCGTAGGTCGCGTGCCGGTCGCGTGAGACCAGCGCCGGAGATCCGCTGTTCCAGTAGGTGGTGACATGGGGCACGTCGGCCGAGGGCAGGCGGGCCAGCGTACCGGTGACGGCGGCACGGAACGCCGGGTCGTCCACGGTCGTGGACGCGCTCTCGTACAGCACGACCAGTTCGTCGTCGGCCGGGCCGATCCGGTCGTTGACGATCTTGGCGGCGTGGGAGGACCCGGAGCCCGGGTCGTCGAAGCCGCCGCTCTTGAGCGCCCCGAAGACTCCGGTCCCCCACGCGGAGGCGGCGGCGATCAGCACCAGGGCGCCGACGATGACCCACCGGCGTCGCCGCTGGACGAAGCGGCCGAGAGATTCGAACATGCGCCTGCTCCCCAGGTAGGCTGTTATCGGCGATAGCGAAAGTTAACGCCGTTTACTCGTAAACGGCGTTAACTAAAGCACACGCCGTTTACGACCGTCAAGGGAGAACCGTGCCGACGACCCGCCGGGAACGCATGCGCGACGCGACGCTGCTGGAGATCAAAGAGGTGGCGAGGGAGCACCTGCGTGCCCACGGCCCATCCGGCATCTCCCTGCGCGGCATCGCCCGGGACCTCGGCATGACCGCTCCGGCGCTGTACCGGTACTACGCGAGCCTCGACGATCTCCTGACCGCGATGATCGAGACGTACACGAACGAGATCTGCGACGCGATGGAGGCGGCGCGCGACGCGATGCCCGCCGACGACCTCGACGGGCGGCTCGTCGCGGTGACCCGCGCCTTCCGCCGCTGGTCGCTGGACCACCGGCCCGAGTTCGCCATGGTCTTCGGCGCGCCCGTACCCGGCTACACCGAGCCCGAGGAGGGCGGCGTGCACCAGGCCGGCGGGCGGATGGGCGCCATCTTCTTCGCCTTGTTCTTCGAGCTGTGGCGGCGGCAGCCGTTCCCCGTGCCGCCGGACGAGGAGATCACGCCCGCGCTGAGGCGTCAGCTGCGGCTGTTCGCCGCCGCGTGCTGCGGAGAGGACGACGATGCTCCGCTGGGCGTCATCCGGCTGTTCGCGGCGTCCTGGGTGCGCCTGTACGGCTTGGTGGCCATTGAGGTCTTCGGACACATGCATTTCATGCTCGAGGACATGGAACCATTGTTCGAGGCCGAGCTGAATGATCTGGCGAAGACGATCGGGCTGGAGAAGGGCTCGGCCTAGAAATCGCCCGCGCTACGTCGGCAAGAGGGTACGACCAGGTGGTTTGTCGCCGACAGCCGGATTCTGACCCGGTGAGACGGTCGCGGCGTACGGTAATCCCCAGCGGGCCCGGTTTTGCCGTGCTTTGCAATTTCAGCGACTGATTAAACACCTTCCCGGCGATAGAAATGGAGCCGAAGCGGAGCCGACGAGGTTGGGGGGAGCTGAGCTTCATGGCCCGTTCCGGTCCGACATTCGACCCGGACGGTCTGACCGCCGCGCAGCGCGACGGAGAGGCCTGCGTCGTGTGCCACAAGAAGTGGCCACGGCCGAGGGCCCACGTCGGACGGCTGCCGGACGACTCGCGGGTGTTCGCGTGCGACGACTGCGTACCGGCCTTGCGGATCATCCCGCAGCCGGTGCGCCGGCGAACCACCGCGCGCCGGCAGACCAGGCGAAGCGAGAGCCTGACCAGAGCCTAATTGGAGAGCGTCCTGAGTCCGGGGGGAGCCCAGGACGCTCATGGAGACGCGCGCCCGGCGGGGGCGGCCGGGCGCGCGTCTCTTCACCTGTCCGGGGCCGGCGCCGGACACCTCGCGAGCGGACGCGGCGCCGGAAGCTCAGTCGCGGGCATCCCGCCAGGCGCGGTTCCAGTCCGCGTAGTCGGCGCAGCTCTTGCTGTTCACGCAGCTCGCCGCCGGCATCCGGGCGAACATCACCTTGCTCAGGTAGCCGCGGTCCCCCACGTGGTAGGCGCTGCAGAACTGCGGGCGCAGCCGGTCACGGGCGCAGGCGTCCGGGTTCGCGGGCGCGACGCCGTCCCACTCGGCCACCTGCTGCTGCACCTCGGGCGAGCTCGCCCAGTTGAGCCACTGGTACATGCAGTTGGGATGGTCGGCGCGGGGACTCATCATCCACGCGTCCATCCAGCCGGTCACGCCCTCGCGCGGCGTGACGCCCGCGACCGGCCGTCCGCTGCGGCTCAGCACGTCGACCTGGTACGGCCAGACCTCGCCCAGCACCGCGTCGCCGGTGGCGAACGCCGCGATCGCGTCCGAGGGGTTGAGCCAGTAGGTCTTCACCATCGGCCGCTGCTTGTCCACCAGCGCGGCCGCCGCCGCGAGCTGCTTGGGCGTGAGCGCGAACGGGTCCTTGATGTGCAGCTTGCGATTGTGCGACCGCAGGTAGAGCGCGGCATCGCCCAGCGTCAACGGGCTGTCGCGGACGACCAGGCGCCCGGAGTACTTCTTCGCCTGAGCCGAGTCGAACAGCGCCGCCCAGCTGTCCGGCTGCGGGCGCACGGTGCGCGGGTCGTACATGAGGAGGTTCGCCCCCCAGGTGAACGGCACGGCGTAGTGCTTGCCCTTCACGGTGAGCTGGGAGCGGAGCTCGGGTTCGAGATCCTTGTAGTCGTCGATGAGATCGGTGTTGATCGGCACGGCCTGCTTGGAGGCGATGAGCTCGCCGGCGATCTCCGGTGTGGCCGCGACCCCGTCGTAGTGGAGGTCCGGATTCGACATCAGGTCGAGCATCTCCTGCGGGTTCGCCGCGTACTTCATCTTGACCTGACACTTGGTCTTCTTCTCGAACGGAGTGATCCAGTCGACGCGCGGGTCGTTCCCGCCGCTCTCGGCATAGCCGTTCCAGCTGACGAGGGAGACCAGGCCCTCGCCCTGGCCCATGGTCTGCGCCGCACGCACCTCTTTGGTGCGCCGGCCGTCGTCGGCGCCCCCGCCGCTGCAGCCCGCGAGACCGAGTGCGGTGGCCGCTATGGCCGCCGCGAGCATCCGCGAACGCCTCATGCCGCTCCGTTCGTCGCGTTGAAACCTCTGCCGGTGAGCGTAACGACGTACGTGAGCGAATGCGTACGTGGTCCGGTTCAACACGGTCGGAGATGCCGGGGCCGAACGGACGGAGAAGCCGGGGCGGGCGGCCGGCCGGAGAAAAGGAGAAGGCCCGGACAACCGCGCCGGGGGCTACGCGGTTGTCCGGGCGTCATGCGGCCTCGGGAGAGCACCCCTCTGCAGTCACGCCTGTCACGGAGGTGTTGGAGGGGGAGGCGGCGCGACTGAAAATCGCTCGCCCGAGACCGCGGCTCTGGAGGCGGCGGGAGCCACGGCGGTCGACGGCCGGTGGATGGACGGTCATCGCGGGCCGCCGGGCCACGCGGCCGCCGGCACCCGGCCCGCCCGTGACGTCACGGCCTCGCCGAAGAGGATGCCACCCGGCTGCGATGACGGGTCCGGCACACGGCGACGCGCCTGGATGACCTCGATCGACTCGACCAGCTCCTTCACGTTGATGGCCTCGATGAAGCGGTCCGCTCCCCGCTCGTGCGGCGGAAGCGCCCACCAGTGACGAGTCGCCTGCCCGAACCAGATCGTCCAGTGCGGGTAGCGTGCCGCCAGCATGGCCAGTAACGAATACGGCTGCTGGTCGAGCGATTCGTCGGCAGACATGGAGGGCTCCCTGACGACCGGGGAACGTCTTATTTTTTGCGAGAAGCAAAAGTCGACAGTACGAAGTGTGTCGTATGCCACAGAGGAGGTCAAGGGGCCTAGCTATTATTTGTAGTTTGCCCAGTCAACGAAGTTAGGCAGGGCAAAAGCGCTGTTCAACGCCACGCTCGGCGTGGCGACAGGAATGATCTTCCCCGCCGTCCGCAGACCACGTTCGGGCGGCACCGGCCGGGCCACCCTCCGTCTTGGACCTGTTGAGCGGTCCCCCTGAGGCCATGGTGACCTACTCTGCGGCCGGTGACCACCCTCCGGGGCCGCCCCTTCTCGGCCACATCACCGTGGACCGCGTTTCGCCCCGCCCGGAAAACCGGTGGCGCACATCGCGAAAATCAGGTCTCCGCCTTTTTTCGGCTCGTGGAATCACGGAGCCGAGGACTGGGGCGCAAAATGCCGTAAGGAACGCGACTTTTATGGCCCTTCACGAGGACGCAGGGCCGGCGGACGACGGCCCGAGCAGGCTCACCATGGCCGCAGGCGTCCCCGGACGGCGCTCGCCGACATCCGGGCCGCGAGATTCGGACGGAACGGCCGACGTGCCGGCAGCCGGTCCGTGAGCTCACCGGCGGACCTCCCGGCCTCCGGCGGCGAAGAATGAGGAGCGGGGCGACGCTCGCCGTGGCTCGCCCGCGTCGCGGCCGGCATCCGCCGACCGTCGCGAGGGCCCGGCTCGGACGAGCCGGGCCGGGCCCTCGCACCACCAGATCACCGATCGCCTCCCCCCGGAAGCGCCGTCATCCCGCTATGTAGCCCGGCGTCACGAGGTAGGGCCACCAACCGCTGGGCTGGGAGTCCCAGAGATAAAGCTGGTTGCCCTTCAGGTTGGCATTGATGATCATGTTGTAGTTGTGCACGTTGGACAGAATATTGGTATATCCGACCCCGGCATCGACGACGTTGAAATACCATTCCTCGTTCGTCTGCCCGACCCACGCCCAGGTGTCGAGAGGGACGTCCGACTTCCATCCGTGGTCTTCGATCACCTGAACGCCGGAACTACTGTAGGTGTGCTTGTCGCCCATCACGACGGGCCCGCTCAGATACCAGTAGTACCAGTACTGGGTGGCCGACCCGTTCCACGTCCACTGATCGACCACCGATCCGTTGTATTTCGTGGAATTGTAGATCTCCATATAAAGGCTACAGCCTTCGCCCAGACAGTTACCGGCCTGGACCCATGTCTCGTTGGACGCCTGCAGGTCGGCGGGCGCGGGCGTGTCGGCCGCGGCCGGGCCGTTCACGGCGGCCACGAGAGCCAACGCCGCCGTGAGCACGGCCAGTCTCTTACGTCCCGAACACTTTGAGATCACGATGCAGCTCCTTATTGACGGCGAGTGAGAACCGATGCTCTGTACGACGTACGAATCAGTGGGAGAGGACGCTGACCGCCGTCCGGTACCACATTCGGGTGACGGCAGCCGCTTTGTTCAGCTCGGCTCCGCGCGCGGTGATGAGCCGCTGCTGGTACTCGGCCTCCACCGCGGACCCCTTGTCCGGGAGTTGCGTCTCCTGCCTGCACTCGCTGTCGGCCGCCGCCGTCTTGAGCTCCTGTTGACGAATTGACGAGCGAGTGAGGTCCCCTCGCCATCGGGTGTCGTTCTCGGCCGTGGACGGAGAGTCGTAGCGGTATCCGCGCGCGGACATGCACGATGACCACGCGTGGACGACCGTGCTCACTCGCGCGTCCTTCTCCGCGGACAACTGCGCCGTCAACGCGAGTCCTCGCGGGTCGACGGTGAGATCGGGGGCGCCCTTGTGGAGCCTGGAGACCGCCTTCTTGGTGCATCCGCCGCGCGGTACGTACCGCCCGTTGGGCAGAGTGCCTCCGCCGGCCGCCACCACGGCGGCCTGTTGCGCCACGGGGGCCGACTTCCCGAGGACGACCGCGGGCGCGTCGGCGGGGGGCCTGGTCTGCCGCGGCCGCGGCGACGGCCCGGCGGGCCCCGGGGTCGCGTTCGCACGATCGGTGCCCAGCGGCGGTGCCACCCGCGGAGCGGTCTGCCTCGACACCGCGTTGTTCAGCGTGTCGTAGCCCGTCGAGCGCGCGGCGGCGATGGGCAGCGGCTTGAACAGGCGGGAATCGATTCCGCTCGTTCCCGGCACATGGATGCTGTCGGCGACGGCGGCCGGGACGCCGTAGTCCAGAGCGCACTGACGCTCGAGTTTCTGCTGCGCCCGCGCCAGCGTCTCCACCTGGCCGTCGGACAACATGTAGGAGTCGAGCGGCAGCCGGCCGTCGTTTCGCGACGCCGATGCGGCCGAGTAATGTTGCGTACCACACCCTGCGAGCAGCACCGACGCGGAAATCGCCAGAATTCCCGGAATAATACGGGCCCTGCCTGAACGGCACCGGACTTCCTCCACCTTTACCTCCACTCGGGTTACCACTTCGGGGCGTACCGAAGGCAGAAGGCACGCCCGGCGCTGGACGGGATCACGGCCGTCAAGGACTCGCGGGCCGCGGCGCCACCTGCCTCGTCTCCGCGGACCCTGCCTTCCTTCTGCTCGCGGGGTTCGACGAGCAGCGACAGGATGGGGCCGCCGTATTGCGGGAACCTTGCGCCGTACGAGCGCCATGGTCCGGAAGGCCGCGAAGGTCCGTCGGCCCGGTGCACGCCGACGAGGACGCGGAGGACGTCACTCCTGGTCACCGGGCACGAGGTCACCGTGGGCGCCCGGGCCGGCACCTCGCGTAATTTATAACCTAATGATCTAGACCTGACGTCATTTACTAACTAACCTATCTTGAGTAAACGTCAAGGCGGGATTGACAGGATGCGCCAATGGCGCGCCTGCGGCTCATTGCTGAAATGAGCGAGAATGATTAGATTCGACCTTCTGGGTACGTTTCTCATTCAACACAATGGCACCGTCACGACCATTGGCGCAGCGAAACAGCGTGCCATCATCGCGCTTCTCCTGATCAGCAGGGGGCACACCGTCTCCACGACCCGGCTCATCGCCGAGCTATGGGGCGACGACGCACCTCCCTCCGCCCAGGGAACCCTGCTGTCACTCGTCTCGAGAATACGGCGTTCCTTCACTGTCGACCCCTGTATGGACAAGCTCCTGCTGAAGCAGGGAAGGGGATACAGACTGGCTCTCGGCGACGCCTTCCTGGTCGACTTTCACGAGTTCGACGAAAGGGCCGCCCGAATCCGTTCGCGGTTCGCGGAGGACCCCACGGCGGACATCGACGACGCCGTCGCCGAAGCCCTCGGCCTCTGGCACGGCGACGCTTTCGCCGACATCCCGTCGACACCGCTCGTATCAGTCGAGGCGGAACGACTGGAACAATCCCGCCTGGAGATCTTGGAAATGCGCGCCGAGAACTGGCTCACGCACGGACGCCACGCCGACGTGGTCGAGCAGAACCGGCCACTGGTCGCGGCCCATCCGTTACGAGAGCGCCTGTGGGAACAGCTGATGCTCGCGCACCACCGCGCGGGTCGTCGGATCGAGGCGTTACGGGTCTATGAGAGAGCACGGTCCACGCTTCTCTCCGAACTGGGTGTGGGACCCGGACCGGACCTGCGGCTGCTCCACCGTCAGATCGAGGAGAACAAGGTCCCCGACCGGCGGCCGACCGAGCTCACCGTGACCGCCAGGGTGCCTCCCCGGCAGCTCCCGCCCGACATCGCCGACTTCACCGGCCGCGAAGAGGCGGTGGCGGACGTGGACCGGCTGCTCGGTTCGCCCACGAGCCGCAAGGCCGTTCCGGTGGTCGCGATCTACGGCATGCCCGGCCTGGGGAAGACGACGTTCGCCGTGCATGTCGCCCACCGCCTCAGCGACACCTATCCCGACGGCCAGCTCTTCATCGACCTGAAGGGCGCCCAGGAGCAGGTTCCGACCTCCTACGAGGTCATGCACGCGTTCCTACGCGGCGTCGGCGTCACCGAGCAGAGGATTCCCCTCGACTACGGCGAACGGATCTCCCTGTACCGCAGTGTTCTGGCGGGGCGTCGCATTCTGATAGTCCTGGACAACGCTGCGGACGAGACGCAGGTCGAGCCGCTCGTCCCCGGCAGTCCGACATGCGCGGTCCTGGTGACCAGCGGCCGGCGTCTTTCCGCACTGTTCGGAGCGCGCCAGCTGCGCCTCGACCTGTTCAGCCACCGGCAGGCCATCCGCTTTCTCCGCGACGTGGTCGGCGCCGACAGGGTCGCGCGGGAGCCCGAGTCATCGGCGGAGATCGTCGAGTTGTGCGGCCGGCACCCGCTCTCGTTACGCATCTGCGCGACGCGCCTCGCCTCCCGCCCGCACTGGTCCCTGATGAGCCTGTGCCGGAGATTGGCCGACAAGGACCTCAGGCTGGCGGAACTGGCCTACGGCAACCACGACGTGCGGGCCGGCTTCGGTCTCTCCTACGCCTCCCTCGACGAGGCCGGCCGCCGGCTGTTCTGCCTTCTCGGGATCCTCCAGGTGGAGGACTTCGCCTCCTGGCTCGCCGCGCCGCTGCTCGACGTCTCGATCCACGAGGCCGAAGCCCGGTTGGAGCTCCTTGTGGAGAGCCAGTTGCTCCACGTCGCGCAGCAGGAGGGCGCCGGTGAGCCCCGCTACTACTTCCACGAACTGATCCGCCTGTACAGCCGCGGTCTCGCCGAGCACACCCTCTCGGTCGCGGAACGTTCCCAGGCGCTCGCCCGGGTGACCGGCTTCGCGGCCGGGCCGGGGCCCGTCTCCCGTGGCCTCCGGCCCGGCCGCCACGCCGCCCTCAGCCGTTCGTGGGGAAGCCCAGGTTGACCCCGCCGTGCTCGGGACCGAGCCAGCGGGCGGTGACGACCTTGCCCCGCGTGTAGAAGTGCACTCCCTCGGTGCCGTGGACGTGGGTGTCGCCGAACAGTGACGCCTTCCAGCCGCCGAACGAGTAGTACGCCATGGGCACCGGGATCGGCACGTTCACGCCGATCATGCCGACCTCCACCTCGTTCTGGAACCGGCGGGCGGCGCCGCCGTCGTTGGTGAAGATCGCGGTGCCGTTCCCGTACGGGTTGTCCGCGATGAGCCTCATGCCCGCGTCGTACGACGGCACGCGTACGACCGACAGGACCGGGCCGAAGATCTCGTCCCGGTAGCAGGCCATCTCCGGCGTGACGTGGTCGAGGACCGTCGGCCCGAGCCAGAAGCCGTCGCCCTCGGGCAGCGGGTGCGAGCGCCCGTCGACGGCGAGCGTCGCGCCCTCGGCGACGCCTCCGTCGAGGTAGGAGGCCACCTTGTCACGGTGCTGCCGGGTCACCAGCGGGCCCATCTCCGCGTCCGGCGACGTGCCCGGGCCCACCCGGAGACCCGCGACCCGTTCCTTGATCTTGGCGACCAGCTCGTCGCCCACGGGGTCGACGGCGACCAGCGCGGAGATCGCCATGCAGCGCTCCCCCGCCGACCCGAATCCCGCCGAGACGGCGGCGTCGGCGGCCAGGTCGAGGTCGGCGTCGGGCAGGACGAGCATGTGGTTCTTGGCGCCGCCGAGCGCCTGCACCCGCTTGCCGTGCGACGTGCCCGTCTCGTAGACGTACCGCGCGATCGGCGTGGACCCGACGAAGCTCACCGCGCGTACGTCCGGATGCGTGAGGAGGGCGTCGACGGCCACCTTGTCTCCGTGCACGACGTTGAACACGCCGTCGGGCAGGCCAGCCTGCTGCCACAGCTCGGCGAGCCGGACCGCCGCGGACGGGTCCTTCTCCGACGGCTTCAGCACGAAGGTGTTCCCGGTCGCGATCGCCACCGGGAACATCCACATCGGCACCATCGCCGGGAAGTTGAACGGCGTGATGCCCGCCACGACGCCCAGCGGCTGGCGGATGGAGTAGGAGTCGACCCGGGTCGAGACGTTCTCGGAGAAGCCGCCCTTGAGCAGGTGCGGGATCCCGCAGGCGAACTCCACCACCTCCAGCCCGCGCGCCACCTCACCGGCCGCGTCCGACCGCACCTTGCCGTGCTCGGCGCTGATCAGCGCCGCCAGCTCGTCCCGGTGTTCCCGTACGAGCTCACGGAAGGCGAACAGGACGGAGGAGCGCTTGGTCAGCGAGGTGTCGCGCCACGCGGGGAACGCCTCCTTGGCCGTCGCCACGGCCGAGGCGACGTCGTCCGCGGTCGCGAAGTCGACGTGCGCGCTCACCTGCCCGGTCGCGGGGTCGTACACGTCGCCCTGGCGCTCGGCCGTGCCCGTCCAGGGCTTCCCGCCGATCCAGTGGGTGATGCGAGTCATGAGTCCTCCTTCGTCGGAGGGAGTGACCACTGGCGCGTGCCCGTTGATTCCCTCGCTGCGCTCGGTCATGAGATCTCTTCCAGTGCGTCGATGAGGATGCCCAGGCCCTCTTCGGCCTCGTCTTCGGTGAGCGTGAGGGGCGGCGCCATCCGGACGGTGTCGCCGTACAGGCCGCCCTTGCCGATGAGCAGCCCGCGGGCCTTCGTGGCCTCCAGCAGGCGTTTCGCCGCCTCCGGTGAGGACAGCTCGATGGCGAACATCAGGCCCTTGCCCCGCACGTCGGTGACGACGTCGAGCCGTGCGCCGGCGGCCCTGAGCCCGTCGATGATCCGCTCCCCGACCTTGGCGGCGTTCGCCTGCAGGTCGTGGTCGAGGATGTAGTCGAGCGTGGCGTTCGCCGCCGCGGTGGAGATCGGGTTGCCGCCGAACGTCGACACGCCGTTCGCGTGCAGCGCGTCGAGCAGTTCGCCGCGGGCGACCACGCCGCCGATCGCGAAGCCGTTGCCGAGCCCCTTGGCGAAGGTCATCATGTCGGGCGTCACCCCGTGGTTCTGGATGCCCCAGAAGCTCTGCCCGGTACGCCCCCAGCCCGTCTGCACCTCATCGGCGATGAACAGGATGCCGTGCTCGGCGAGGACCTCCTGGTACGCGGCGTACAGCCCGTCGGGCGGCGCGGTGAAGCCGCCGACGCCCTGGATCGGCTCGGCGATCAGCGCGCCCACGTCACCGCCGACGACGGTCGCGAGAGTGTGCCGCAGGTCGTCCACGCACACCTTGATGTAGTCCTGGTCCGACAGCCCGCGGAACTGCGCGAGGTGCCGGTCGCCGCCGTGCAGGAAGTAGACGCTGAGCGGCGACAGGGCGCTGTTCTTCCACGAGGCGTTGGCGGTGATCGCGATGGCGCCGAACGACCGGCCGTGGTAGCTCTGCCGCATCGCGAGCACCTGGTTGGTCTTGCGCGCGTACGTCGCGAGCAGCAGCGCCGTCTCGTTCGCCTCGGTGCCGGAGTTGGTGAAGAACACCTTGGCGTTCTCGATGCCGGACAGCCGGGCGATCTTCTCCGCCAGCTCCACCTGCCCGCGCATGAGGTACAGCGTCGAGGTGTGCACGACCCCGGTCGCGAGCTGGCGCTCCACGGCCTCGCGCACCTCGGCGATGTCGTAGCCCAGGGTGTTGGTCACGATGCCGGCGAAGAAGTCGAGATAGGTACGGCCCTCGGCGTCGGTGACACGGTTGCCCCGGCCGCTGACGATCTCGATGGGCTCGTCGTAGTAGAGAGTCACCCAGGTGGGGATGACCGCGCGATGACGTGCAAGCAAGTCCGACATGTCTAGAGTCTTCCCGTCCTTCCGTACCCCGCGCCAGGCCGCACAGTGTCAGGAATCGCGATCGGCGCCTGGCAGGCTGTCATACCCGGCGAGCCTCGGTCACAGCGCGTTCAGGCGCCGGGCGAGGTGGAAGTCGTGCTCGGTCAGGCCACCGGCGGCGTGGGTGGTCTGGGTGAGGACGACGGTGTCCCACCGGATCTCGATGTCCGGGTGGTGATTGAGCTCCTCCGCCACCTCGGCGACCCGGTTGACGTACGCCATCGCCTCCCTGAAGTCCTGGAGCTTCACGGTGCGGACGATGGCGTCCTCGGCGAGCTCCCAGCCCGGTGTCTCGGCCAGCTCGCGCTCGATCTCGGCCACGCTCAACCGCTTCATCTCGGCACTCCTCACTTCTGTTTCATACCATCAGGAATGTGCTGCCCACTTTGG
Source organism: Actinoallomurus oryzae (assembly GCF_039541955.1). Classification (NCBI taxonomy): domain Bacteria; kingdom Bacillati; phylum Actinomycetota; class Actinomycetes; order Streptosporangiales; family Thermomonosporaceae; genus Actinoallomurus; species Actinoallomurus oryzae. Next base: position 69,483 of record NZ_BAABHF010000024.1, read on the forward strand.
CCGACGTCTTGCGCCTGGACGCGGTACGGCGAGGCGAGCCACGTGTCGTGGCGGGCGCGGACCGGCTCGACGCACGCGTACGGTGGGTGCACAGCGCCGAGGTCACCGACATCGCCCACCTGCTGCGTGGCGGCGAGCTCGTGCTCACCACCGGCATCGCGCTGCCGGACGAGCCGGACCGGCTGCGCAGGTACGTCGCCGAGCTGGCCGAGGTCGGTGCCAGCGGCCTCATCGTGGAGCTGGGGCGCAAGTACGCCAGCGCGCTGCCGGCCGCGCTGATCTCCGCGGCCGAGGAGTACGGGCTGCCGTTGATCGCCTGGGCGCGTGAGACGCCGTTCGTCGACGTCACCGAGGCCGTACACGCCCAGATCATCGACGCGCAGCTCGCCGAGCTGCGCGCCTCGGACAAGCTGCACGAGGTCTTCACGCAACTGTCCGTGGACGGGGCGCCGCCCGACGAGGTCGTCCGCCAGGTGGCCCGGCTTTCCGGCCGGCCGGTGGTGCTGGAGAACCTCGCCCACCAGGTGCTGGCCGCCGACGCCGCGGGCGCCGACCCCACCGAGCTGCTGACGAGCTGGGAGACCCGCTCCCGCGCGGTGCGCGCGGAGCAGCGCACCGCCTACGACGCGTCGTCGCAGTGGCTCGTGACCGTCGTCGGGGCGCGCGGCGAGGACTGGGGACGGCTCATCATCGCCGGGGAGGGGCCGCCGTCCCCGCGCGACGGCGTCCTGATCGAGCGCGCGGCGACGACCCTCGCGCTCGGGCGCCTGCTGGACCAGCACGCCCAGAGCCTCGAACGCCAGGCCCACGGCTCGATCATCGCCGGGATCCTCGCGCACGCCTACTCCGACCCGCAGGAGGCCGCGGCGCGCGCACGCGCCCTCGGCGTGCCGCTCACCGGGCGCCGTCTCCTCGGCATCGTGGTGCTCCCCTGCCCCGTCGGCACGGCCGAACTTCCGCCGCTCGCGGAGCTGGCCGACGCGACCGCCGCCGCCTGCCGTGACGCGAGTCTCGCCGCCCTCGTCGGCACCCTCGACGAGGGGTCGCCGCAGGCGCGGGTCGGCGTCCTGGCCTCGCTGTCCGCCCGTGCCGAGGACGACCGGATCCTCCGCGAGGTCGCCAAGCGGCTGCGCGCCCACCACGCCGTCGGAGGGGCCCCGGAGGCCGGGCACGGTTTCGTCATGGCGGCCGGGTCGATCGTCGAGTCGATCCGCGACGTACGGCGCTCGTTCCTGGAGGCCGAGCAGGTCGCCGACGTGGCCGCGCGGCGGGGCGACGACCGGCCGTTCTACCGCCTGCCCGACCTGCGCCTGCGCGGGCTGCTGCACCTGCTGCGCGACGACGCCCGGCTGCAGACGTTCATCGAGCGCGAGCTGGGCCCACTGCTCGCCCACGAGGCGCGCCGCGGCGGCGACCTCGTCCAGGTGCTCACGCTCTACCTCGACAGCGGGCGCAACAAGGCGCTCGCCGCCCAGCGGGCCCACCTGTCACGTCCGGCCCTGTACGAGCGGCTGCGCCGGATCGAACGGGTCCTCGACACCGACCTGGAGGACGTGGAATCCTGCGCGTCGCTGCACGTCGCCCTCCTCGCCCTCGACTCCGTACGAAGGGACCGCTCTTGAGCGAGCGAAGCGAGCGACGGCTGAGGAGGAGGACCCTTGAGACAACGCGCTCGTGACCTGGGGATACGGATCGGCACGGCGGACACCGGGCCGGCGAACGCGATCACCGACGTGGCCGGTGTCCGGGTCGGCCACACCACGATCGTCCGGGGCGACGGGCCGCTGCGGGTCGGCGAGGGCCCGGTCCGTACCGGAGTGACGGTGATCCTGCCGCACGACGGCGTGCTGGAGGACGAGCCGCTGTACGCCGGGTACCACTGGCTCAACGGCAACGGCGAGATCACCGGCACCGCGTGGATCCACGACGGCGGCATGCTCACCACGCTCATCGGGCTGACCAACACCCACAGCGTCGGCGTGGTCCGCGACGCGCTCATCGACCTCGAACGCCGGGGCCGCGGGTACGGCTCCTGGGGGCTGCCGGTCGTCGGCGAGACCTGGGACGGCGTCCTCAACGACATCGACGGCGCCCATGTGACCGCGGCCCACGTACGCGAGGCGTACGAGGCGGCGGCGCGGAGCGGACCCGGCGAGGCGGTCGCCGAGGGCAGCGTCGGCGGCGGCACCGGCATGATCTGCCACGGCTTCAAGGGCGGGATCGGCACGTCCTCGCGCGTGGTGGAGGGCGGCTGGACGGTCGGCGTGCTGCTGCAGGCCAACCACGGCCGGCGCGAGCGCCTCACCGTCGACGGCGTCCCCGTTCGGATCGACGACGTGCCGCCCCCGGGTCCGCCGGCGACCGAGGGAGCGGGCTCGGTGATCGTGATCGTGGCGACCGACGCGCCGCTGCTCCCGCACCAGTGCCGGCGGCTGGCCCAGCGGGCCGGGCTGGGCATCGCCCGTACGGGCGGCGCCGGGGAGAACTTCAGCGGCGACGGCTTCCTGGCGTTCTCCACCGCCAACCGCGGGCGGCTGCCCGCCGACGCGCCCGGCGCGGAGCCGCCGCAGGTCTTCCAGGTCGACGTGCTGGCCGACGCCCACTTCACACCGCTCTTTCACGGCGTGATCGAGGCCACCGAGGAGGCCGTGGTGAATGCCCTGCTGGCGGCCGAGACGATGACCGGCCGCGACGGCGTCACCGCGTACGGCCTGGACCCGGACCGCCTGCTGGAGTTCGTCACGCGGCCGGGCCCGATCCGATGAACACGAGCCGGTGATCAGGAGCCCGTGGTGACGAGTTCGGTCTCCGGGATCGCGGTCTCCTTGGCCGGGCGCGACACGCGGCGTGCCCACGGCATCGCCAGGACCAGGAACGGGATCACCGCCACCGAGCTGATCGCCCACCACTCGTGGTTCTTCCACCAGCCGTTGTCGTCGAACTGGGTGAGGTAGAGGTACCCCAGCCCGGCCCAGATCGCGGCCAGCGTCATGGCCGGGCGGCTCCAGCGCGTCGGGCGGGCGCACAGGAACGGAATGAACCACAGGAGGTACTGCGCGCCCATCCGCGGAGTCACGATCATGAACGCGAGCAGGATCGCCGAGGTCTGGTCGATCCGGTCCGAGCGCCACCACAGCCACATGACGAGGGCGATCGTGGAGTACAGGATGACCTGGCCGATCGAGGCGGCGGCCGAGGCGAGTTGCCAGTCACCGCCGGTCATCACGGCGGTCCAGCCCCACTCGCCGACGATGGGGCGTACTTCACCGAGATAGCGGGCGACGTCGAGGATGCCCGACCACGAGCTGTCCACCACCAGCGGCAGCGTCACCAGGAAGAACACCGGCACCGCACCGGCCGCGAAAAGCCCGTACAGGCGCTGGCGCCAGGAGGGCAGCATGGCCAGGAGCACCGGCAGCAGGATGATCGGCCAGCTCTTGGCCGACAGCGCGAACCCGAACAGCGCGCCCGCCCACGCGGCGTACATCGCGGCCCGGTTACCGGCCTCGCCGTGCGGTGCGGGCGTCGCACGTGCCACGACGTACGCGCCGACGAGGAACATGAGGGCGACGGGTTCCACCTGGCCGTGGATGATCGCGATCATCAGGGCGATCGGGTTGCAGGCGTACTGGAAGCGCGCCTGCGCCTGGTACTTGCGTCCGGCCAGCTTGCCGACCAGCACGATCAGGACGGCGTCGGCCACGAACGTGACGACCCGGCCGGCGACCTCCCACGGCAGCCCGGTGGCCAGCACCAGCGCGTAGAAGTAGGGGATCATCGGCAGGAAGTGCCACGAGCCCTGAGTCGCGAGCACCGGATCCTGGTGGTGCAGGATGGCGCGCCCGGCGTGCCGGAAACCCTCGTTGTAGTCGACCGGCTGCCATGCGGCGGTGGCGGCGAGGACCAGGAGGATCAGCCGCAGTCCGATACCCACCGCGAGGGAGGTCCGCAGCGATGGCCGCCAGCCGCGCCACTGCGCGAGGACGGCCATGATCAGGCCTGCTACCAGGATGAATGCTACGAATACAGGATGGTCCATCGTTAGGCAAGGCTCTCACATTCGGACAGGTCGTCTGACCTGGGCCGGGTATTTACAGCGAACTCTCAGGTAGTCCTTGACCTTTGATAGCGGTCCACGACCGATCGACTACCTTGCGTAGGTGAGTCCGGACCCCCGGCCTGACACCCCGCTACGGGTCCAACGCCCCGCCGGTCCCGAGGATACGGCCTTCATGGCCATAAGCGGACTTACTATGAATCTTGCAAAATTTTACTAGATGAGTGAACCTCTCGGCAGGCAAGGTACTCGGTTCACGCCCCGCGAGTGCGGACGACCCCAGACCTTCCGCACGAGCGGGCCCCCGCCGTACCGCGCCATCCCTCGGGCGCGCCACCGGGGCGCGCCCGCCACCCCCCGAGGGAGGCTCGTGTGAGGTTCACTGCATCCCGACGCGCCGGACTGATCGTCGTGGCGGCCGGGCTGGTCGGCGGCACACTCGTCGCCGCATCCGCGCAGGCTTCCGCCTCGCAGGTGGATCCGTCGCAGGTCGCCGGCAAACTGGCCGGCCAGCTCGGGTCCCGTTCCGCCGGGTCCTACCTGGACCACGCCACCAACAAGCTCGTCGTCACCGTCACCAACACGTCCGACGCCAAGATCGTTCGGGCGGCCGGCGCCGTGCCCAGAACGGTCGCCTACAGCGGCGCCCAGCTCGCCAAGGCCACGAGCACGCTGGAGAGCACGGCTCGCGTGCCGGGTACCGCGTGGGCGGTCGACCCGGCCAGCGACCAGGTCGTGCTGTCGGTCGACAGCACGGTCACCGGCGCCAGGCTCGCCCAGGTCACCAAGGCCGCGCGGCAGCTCGGCGGCGCGGTCCGCGTCGACCACGTGCCGGGCGCGTTCACCACGCGGCTGAGCGGCGGCGACGCCATCTACGGCGGGCAGTACCGCTGCTCGCTCGGCTTCAACGTCCGCAGCGGCAGCACGTACTACTTCCTGACCGCGGGCCACTGCGGGAACATCGCCTCGACGTGGTACTCCAACTCGAGCCACACGTCGCTGCTCGGCAACACCGCCGGCAGCTCGTTCCCGGGCAACGACTACGCCATCGTCCGCTACAGCACCAGTGGCACGCCGTCCGGCACGGTCGGCAGCCAGGACATCACCAGCTCCGGCAACCCCACCGTGGGCCAGACGGTCTACCGGCGCGGCAGCACGACCGGCGTGCACTCCGGCCGGGTCACCGCGCTGAACGCCACGGTGAACTACGCCGAGGGCACCGTGTACGGGATGATCCAGACCACCGTCTGCGCCGAGGGCGGCGACAGCGGCGGCCCGCTCTACGCGGGGACGAAGGCCCTGGGTCTGACCTCCGGCGGCAGCGGTAACTGCAGCTCTGGCGGCACGACCTTCTTCCAGCCGGTGACCGAGGCGCTGAGCGCGTACGGCGTCAGCGTCTACTGATACTCCGGCCAGATCCCGATCCCGCCGGATCGGCGTGAGGACCCTCGGGACCCGTGGTCCCGGGGGTCCTCACGTTCCTGGTCACGACCCGAGCCGGACGACGTACTTGCCCCTCCCCCGCCCCTCGGCGAGCGCCTGGTGGATCTCCGGCACCTCCGCGAGCGAGTCGACCTCGGTGACCGGGAGATCCAGCGCGCCTCCGGCGACGAGATCGAGGACCTCGCGCAGGCCGGCCGCCGCGCGGTGCGTGGCGTGCGCCCACAGCCCGCTCATGCTGAAGCCACCGATCGACAGGTTGCCGCCGATCAGCCGGCCGGCCGGGGGCAGCGGGTCCTGCTCGCCGCCGCCGGCGTTGCCGAACAGGACGATCCGGCCTCCGGGGGCGGTGACGGCCAGGTCGGTCCGGAGCGCGCGGGTGCCCAGCGGGTCGAGCACGACGTCCGCCCCGACGCCACCGGTGGCCGTGCGAATCGCCTCCTCCAGGCCGGCGTCGCGCGGCACCACGGCGTCGTACCCGCTCTCCAGCGCCGGGCCGACACCGGCGGGCCGGCTCACGGTGCCGACCAGCCGTCCTCCGCCGAGCACCGGCACGAGCCGGGCCACCGCGCTCCCGATCCCCCCGCCGGCCGAGTGGACCAGCACGGTCTCCCCGGGCCGGAAGCGCGCGGCGTCACGCAGGAGGAGGAGCCCGGTGGTCAGCATGAGCGGAGCCGCCGCCGCGACCGGGGACGGTACGCCCACGGGCACGGGCACGGCGGAGGCGGCGGGCACCCGCACCACCTCGGCCAGACCGCCGCCACCGGTGAACGCGGCGACCCGCCGGCCCGGCTCCAGGCCCGTGACGCCCGGCCCGGCCTCCCGGACCGTGCCGGACACCTCCAGGCCCGGGCGGTACGGCCACTCCTTGGCGTAGCCGGGGTCACCGCGACGGGCCATCACGTCGATGAAGTTGATCCCGGCGTAGTCCACCTCCACGGTCACCTCACCCGCGCCCGGATGAGGCTCCTCGACCTCGGCGACCCTTGTGCGGTCGGCGTCCTGGGACGGTCCGGCCATGACCAGTGCGCGCATGACAGCTCCTTCGAATTTCGATGTTCGTAGAACGACGAAAACCGTACAACCGTTGTACGATGTTTGTCGAATGAAAGAGGGAACGATGCCGAGATCTCAGCGCCGCCGCACGGCGCTCACCCATCCCGAGCCGGAGGACTTCGACGTGCTGGACATCCTGCACGCGATGTCCGACCCGACCCGGATGACGATCGTCCAGACCCTGCGCTCCACGCCGGAGCGCGCGTGCGGGACGTTCCCGGTCGACGTCGCGCCCTCGACGCTGTCCCATCACTTCCGCGTGCTGCGCGACTCCGGGGTGATCCGGCAGCGTGAGGAGGGCACGCGCCGGTGGACCACGCTCCGCGAGGAGGAGCTCGACCGCCGCTTCCCCGGGCTGCTGGACGCGATCGTGACCGCCTACGAAACGAGCACGGCCGCCGGGACGCCGTGAAGTCGTTTGCCCCACGTCGCGCCCGACCGGCAGGATCCAAGGTCATGGAACGTATCGACGTGCCGTACGCCGCCGATGAGCGCTCGATGCTCATCTCTTGGCTGGACTGGCACCGGGCCACCGTGTTCGCCAAGACCGAGGGCCTGGCCGAGGATCTCGCCCACCGTCCGCTGCTCGCCTCCTCTCCCCTGATGACGGTCGCCGGGCTCGTCAGCCACCTCTACTGGGTGGAGCGCAATTGGATCGAGCACACGCTGCTCGGCGGCCCGGACGAGCAGCCGTGGACCGAGGAGGATCCGGACAAGGACTTCCGCGCCGACGGCACGCCGCTGTCGGAGCTGCTGGCGGCGTACGAGCGGCAGTGCTCGGCCAACAACGAGGTCCTGCGCTCGCTGAGCCTGGACACCGAGTCGAAGATCGAGCGGCGGAACGGGCGTGTCACGCTCCGCTGGATCATCGTGCACCTCATCGAGGAGACCGCCCGGCACAACGGCCACATCGACATCCTGCGGGAGATGCTCGACGGCGTGACCGGCGACTGAGCCGTGGGCTCCAAGCCCAGGGGAACAGGCCACGCGCGGCCAAAAGGATCACGAACGCGCTGGCCTCGGGTTAGAGTGCCGACGTGCCGATCCCGGGTTTTCTGGCCGTACGAAACGTCAATCCGCACCATCTCCAGAAGTACCTGCTTCCGCAGGAGATGGACGATGACACGGTGTTGATCCGTCGTCATCCCGCCGTGTTCCTGCAGCAGGTCTTCGAGACGCTCGGCGCGCTGATCCTCGCCGGCGTGCTCACCGGCTTCGTGCACAACTCCACCGCCGTCACGGTGATCTGGGTGGGCTTCCTCATGGTCGCCTCCCGGCTGGTCTTCAAGGTGTTCGAGTGGTCCGATGAGTTCTTCGCGGTCACCAAGGTGCGCGCGATCCTCGTCCACGGCATCGTCACGCGCCGCGTCGACATGATGCCGCTGTCGAAGGTCACCGACCTGACGGTCGACCGCTCGATCCTGGGCCGGATGCTGGGCTACGGCACGATCGTGCTGGAGTCCGCCGGTCAGGACCAGGCCCTGTCACGCGTCGAGTACGTCCCCGAGCCGGAGTCGATCTACTTGGACATCTCCGCGGTGGCGTTCGGCCATGGGGACGACTGAGCGACGAGCCGACGAGCGAGCGGAGCGGCCGGTGAGGAACGAGCCGTCCGCGTAGCGAGTGAGGAGGCGAGCGCGACCATCAGACGCGACCACTAGGAGTCGAAGCCGACGCCCAGGGCGTCGAGGGTGCGCAGCCACAGGTTGCGGCGGCCCTCGTGCCGGTCCGCCTGGGCCAGGGACCAGCGGGTGAGCTGCACCGCGCCGTACCGCAGCGGCTCCGGCGGGAACGGCACCGGCTTGGAGCGCACCATCGCCGGCCGGGTGCGCTCGGTCTCCTCGCCCGACAGCAGGTCGAGCATGACGTCGGCGCCGAACCGCGTCGCGCCGACGCCGAGCCCGGTGTACCCCGCGGCGTACGCGAGCCGCCCGCCGTACGCGGTGCCGAAGAACGCGCAGAACCGGCTGCACGTGTCGATGACGCCGCCCCAGGCGTTGGTGAACCGCACGCCCTCGAGCTGCGGGAAGGTCGTGAAGAAGTGTTCGGCGAGCGTCGCGAACGTGGCCGGCCGGCGTTCGAGCTCGGCGCGGACCGCGCCGCCGAAGTGGTAGATCGCGTCGTAGCCGCCCCACAGGATCCGGTTGTCGGCGGTCAGCCGGTAGTAGTGGAACCGATTGCCGGAGTCGCCCACGCCCGTACGGCTCCGCCAGCCCACCGAGGCGAGGCGCGCGTCGGAGAGCGGCTCGGTGACGAGCGCGTAGTCATAGACCGGCGCGATGAAGTGGCGCAGGCGGCGCAGCGGTGCGGGGAAGCTGCCGGTGCCCAGTGCGACCTCCCCCGCGGTGACCGTGCCGTACGGCGTCCGCAGCCGGAGCCCGCCGCCCGCCTCCTCGATCGCTAGCACCGGCGTGCGCTCGAAGATCCGCACTCCGGCCGCCAGGCACGCCCTCCGCAGCCCCCAAGCGAGCTTGGCCGGATGCACCAGCGCGACACCGTCCCGGTCCCACAGGCCGCCCTGGTAGGTCGGCGAGTTCACCTCGGCCCGCACGGCATCGGCGTCGAGCGGTTCGAGGTGCCGCCCGGCCTCGCCCGCGCGCTCGGCCAGCTCGGCGAGGTCGGCGAGCTGCCAGTCCTCGGTGGCGACGTCGAGCTCGCCGGTGCGCTCGAACTCCGCGTCGATGCCGTACCGCGCGAGCGCGGCCTCGATGCCGTCGAGGTTCTCGCGGCCGAGCCGCTCCAGCGTGGCGATCTCCTCGGGCCAGCGGGCCAGGCCGTTGCCCAGCCCGTGCGTGAGGCTCGCCGCGCAGAAGCCGCCGTTGCGCCCGGAGGCGGCACCCCCGGCGACGTCGGCCTCCAGGAGGACGACGTCGAGCGACGGGTCGCGTTCCCGCGCGCGCAGCGCGGTCCACAGCCCGGTGTACCCGCCACCGATGACCGCGAGGTCGGCCGAGACCGGGCCGGTCAGCGCGGCGGCGGGCTCGGGCGCCGCCGGGTCGGTCAGCCAGTAGGGCGTGGGCTCGGCTTCGGCCAGTGCCCTCAGTGCGTCCATCAGAGCCTCACCTGCGCCGCCGGGCGAGCACCGCGTTGCCGACCGCGAGCAGCACACCCGCCACGAAGATCAGCGTGCCCATGACGTTGACCTGCGGCGGCAGGCCGTTCTTCTGCGCACCCCAGATCCACAGCGGGAACGTCAGGGTGGAGCCGCTGTTGAAGCTCGTGATGATGAAGTCGTCGATCGACAGCGCGAACGCCAGCAGGGCGCCGGCCAGCACCGCCGGGAAGATCATCGGCAGGGTCACGAGCCGGAACGCCGTCCAGCCGGTCGCCCCGAGATCGCGGGCCGCCTCGTCGATCGCCGGGTCGAGGGTGAGCACCCGCGAGCGCACGGTGACCGCGACGAACGACAGCGAGAACATGATGTGCGCGATCACGATCGTCCAGTAGCCGCGCCCGATGTTCAGCTGCACGAAGAAGGACAGCAGGGACGCGCCCATGACCGTCTCCGGCGCGGAGATCGCGGCGAACTGCACGAGGTTCAGCGAGCCCTGTCCGCGGAAGCGGTACCTGCCGAGGGCGAGTCCGATCAGCGTGCCGAGGACCGCGCTGCCGACCGTGGCGATCAACGCGATCGTCAGGGAGTTCACCAGGGCCGTGGTCAGGTCCGGCACCGAGAACAGCTGGCCGTACCACTTGAACGTGAAGCCCTGCCAGGTGAGGTTGAGCCGGCCCTTGGCGTCGTTGAACCCGAACGCGATCATCACCGCGATCGGCAGGCACAGCCAGATGATGATCAGCCAGGTGTAGGCGTACAGCAGCCGATCGCTCCAGCGCCCGCGCGCCCTGCGCGCCGTACGGGAGCCGTCCTCCACCACGGTCGCGGTCATCGCGTCGCCACCTCCAGGACGTCCTCGGTGCCCAACGCCTTGGCGTACAGGAAGATCCCGATGAGCAGGATCGCCATCAGCGTGAAGGACAGTGCCGCGGCCTGCGGATAATCGGTGTTGACCAGGTAGAGGTTCTGGATGATGTTGCCGATCATCGTGTTGTTGGTGCCGCCGAGCACGGTGGAGTTCACGTAGTCGGCGCTGACCGGCACGAACGTCATCAGCACCCCGGCGAAGACCCCGGGCAGCGAGAGCGGGAACACCACCCGCGCGAACGCCTGCGCCGGCGAGGCGTACAGGTCCTGGGCCGCCTCGATCATCTTGGGGTCCACCCGCTCCAGCGCCACGTAGATCGGCAGGACCATGAACGGCAGGTAGTTGTACGTGAGCCCGGCCACGACCGCGAACCCGGTGGCGATCACGTGGAAGTCCTGCGGCAACAGGCCGACGTCCTTCAGCGGCGACAGCACGATGCCGTCGTCGGCCAGCAGGAACTTCCAGGAGAAGGTCCGCAGCACGAACGAGACGAAGAACGGCAGCAGGATCAGGAACAGGTACGTCGTCTTGCGCGCGCCGCCGCGGAAGGCGATCCAGTACGCCACCGGGTAGGCCAGCACGATGCAGGCCGCCGTGGCGAGCAGGCCGTAGACGAGCGACCGGATGAGCTGGTCGGCGTAGGTGGACAGGCCGTCGCTGTAGTTCTGCCAGTGCCAGGTGAGCCGGAACCCGTTGACGACGTCACCCTGCATCAGCGAGAACGACAGCATCACCACCATCGGCACGACGAAGAAGATGGCGAGCCACAGCCCTCCGGGCAGGATCAGGGCGTACGGGGCGAGGCGCCGGCGCATCGTCAGCCCGCCGTGATGTGCTGGAAGGTGGTGTTGTACTCCTTCTCCTCGGCCGTCGTCAGGGTGCGGTAGTGCCGCAGCTTGGCGTAGTCGGCGTCGGAGGGGAAGACGAGCGGGCTTTCCGCGATCTGCTGCAGCGACTTCTGGTCGGCGCCGGTGGCCTTGGCGGCGTCGGCCTCGATGGCCTGCTTCGCGGCGGGCACCGGGGTCACGTAGTTGACGCTCTCGGCCAGCTTCGCGGCGGTGTCCGGCAGGTAGAAGAAGTCCATCAGCATGAGCGCGTCGACCGGGTTCTCCGCGGTCTTGGGGATCATCAGGCTGTCGGTCCAGAGGGTCGCGCCCTCCTTGGGGATGACGAACTTCAGGTTCGACTTCTCCGAGAGGTTCTGCTGGAAGATGTCGCCGGACCAGGCCATGGTGAGCCACACGTCGCCGCGCGTCAGGGCGTCGATGTAGTCCTGCTCGTAGTACTTGCGGACGATGCCCTTGCTCTTCTGCTCCTGCAGCCTGGCGGCGGCGCGCTTCCAGTCGGCGGGGGTGGACTTCTCCGGGTCGACGCCGATGGCGAACATCCCGAAGTTCCCGATCTCCTGCGGATCGGACATCATCCCGACCTTGCCCTTGAACGCGGGGTCCCACAGGTCCTGGATGCTGGTGATCTCGCGCCCGGTCTTCGCCGGGTCGTACGCGATGCCGGTGAGCCCCGTCTGGTACGGGATGCTGAAGACGTTTCCCGGGTCGAAGGACTCCTTGCGGTAGATCTCCGCGGCGTACTTGGCGAAGTTCGGCAGCCGTGAGTGGTCCAGCGGCACGAGATAGCCGAGCTCCTTGAGCTTGGTGAACTCCACGCCGTTGGTGACCACCATCAGGTCGTAGCCGATCGACTGCCCGGCCTGGAGCTGCGGCGCGATCTTGCCGAACCACTGGGGCATCTCCGAGATGACCTCCCGGTAGGTCACCGTGATGCCGGTCGCCTTAGTGAACGCCTTCAGCGGCGTGCGGGCCTTGTCCATGTACAGCGGCCAGTTCGCGAAGTTCACGTGGCCGTGCTTGGTCTTGCCGGCCCAGTACTTCTGCACGTCGTTCTGCTTGGGCGGGGCGGCCTTCTGTCCCTTGACGCCGCAGGCGGCCAGCCCGAGCCCGGCACCCGTGAGTCCCAGGAGCCGCAGGGCGTCGCGGCGGTTGCTCGTCATGCCTCGGAGGAACGCGGGGTCTGTGGTCATAGGTGTCAGGCTCCGATCACGTAGGAATGGCGTGGATCCCACGACAGCCAGACGCTGTCCCCCCGGGTGGCGACGTCGTCCGCGGAGGAGACGTTCTGCACGAAGACGACGACCTCGGCACCGGTCGAGGTCGCCACGTTGTAGTTGGTGAACATGCCGAGGTACACCACCTCGGTCACGGTGCCGCGCAGCGCGCAGCCGTCGCCGGCCGGAGGGTCGGACCGCACGTCGATCTTCTCCGGCCGCACGGTGAGCTCGATCTCCTCACCCGGCGCGGCATCACACGGCACCACGATCCGCTCCCCCGGGCCCGGCTCGATGACCGCGCGGCCCCCACCGGCGCGGGCGACGGTGCCGGACAGCACGTTGGAGGTGCCGATGAAGCCGGCGACGAACGCGGTCGCGGGCCGCTCGTAGATCTCCCGCGGCGTGCCGAGTTGCTCGATCCGGCCGTCGTTCATCACGGCGATGCGGTCCGACATCGTCAGCGCCTCGTTCTGGTCGTGCGTCACGTACACGAACGTGATGCCGACCTCCCGCTGGATGCGCTTGAGCTCGACCTGCATCGCCTGGCGGAGCTTGAGGTCCAGCGCGCCGAGCGGCTCGTCGAGCAGCAGGGCGCGGGGACGGTTGACCAGGGCGCGGGCCAGCGCGACGCGCTGCTGCTGGCCGCCGGACAGCTCGCGCGGGCGGCGTCTCTCCCGGCCCTTCAGGTCGACGATCTCCAGCATCTCGCCGACGCGCCGCGCGACCTCGGCCTTGGCGACGCCCTTGCGGCGCAGCCCGAACGCGACGTTCTCCAGCACGGTCATGTGCGGGAACAGCGCGTAGGACTGGAACACCATGTTGACGTCCCGCTTGTTCGGCGGCACGCCCACGACGTCTTGGCCGTGCAGGAAGACCTCGCCCTCGGTGGGCTCGTCGAAGCCGGCGATCATCCGCATGGTCGTGGTCTTGCCGCACCCGGACGGGCCGAGCAGCGAGAAGAACTCGCCCTCCCCGATGGCCACGTCGACGCCCCTGACCGCCGCCACGGCGTCGCCGTGCGCCTGAAACGTCTTCTTGACGCCCCTCAGCTCGATCGCCGCGAGGTCGGTGCCGGCGGGCGCGCCCGCCGTTTTCGTTTCCGTCACGTCGTATCCCAGTTCCCTCGGCCCGCTCGGCCGGTTCTCGCCGACCGGGCTACTCACCGTTGCCTCGCAAACCTCACTCAGCCCCGATGTGACTCATCACGTGCTTGATCCGCGTGTAGTCCTCGAACCCGTACATCGACAGGTCCTTGCCGTACCCCGAGTGCTTGTAGCCGCCGTGCGGCATCTCCGACGCGAACGGGATGTGCGTGTTGATCCACACGGCGCCGAAGTCCAGGCCCTTGGCCATCCGCAACGCGCGGCCGTGGTCGGTGGTCCACACACTCGCCGCCAGGCCGTACTCCACGCCGTTGGCCCAGCGCAACGCCTCTTCTTCGTCGGTGAAGCGCTGCACGGTGATGACCGGGCCGAAGATCTCGTCCTGGATCATCTCGTCGTCCTGGGCGAGCCCGGTGACGACGGTGGGCGCGTAGAAGTAGCCGCGGTCGCCGAGGCGCCCGCCGCCGGCCACGACCTCGGCGTGCGCGGGCGCGCGGTCGAGGAAGCCGCTCACGCGGGCGAGCTGGTTCGCGTTGTTGAGCGGGCCGTAGAAGGCGTCCTCCTCCGACGGCGGGCCCACCTTGGTCCCGCGCGCCTGCTCGGCCAGGGCGGCGACGAAGTCGTCGTGGACGCCGGGGCCGGCGATCACCCGGGTGGCCGCGGTGCAGTCCTGGCCCGCGTTGAAGTAGCCCGCCTCGGCGATGCCCTGGGCGGCACGTTCCACGTCGGCGTCGTCGAAGACGATCACGGGGGCCTTGCCGCCGAGTTCGAGGTGGACCTTCTTGAGCGTGTCGGCGGCCTGCCGGGCGACCTCCTTGCCGGCGCGTACGGACCCGGTGACCGAGACCATCTGCGGAATCCGGTGGGCCACGAGTTCGCGCCCGGTGCCGCGGTCTCCGCAGACGACGTTGAGCACGCCGGGCGGGAGGAACTCGGCCGCGACCTCGGCCAGCATCAGCGTCGTGACCGGTGTCGTGTCGGAGGGCTTGAGCACGACGGTGTTGCCCGCCGCGAGCGCCGGGGCGATCTTCCAGGTGGCCATGACCATCGGGTAGTTCCACGGCGTGACCTGCGCGCAGACGCCGATGGGCTCGCGGCGGATCATCGAGGTGTGGCCGGCCAGGTACTCCCCCGCCGACCGGCCTTCGAGCAGTCGGGCGCAGCCGGCGAAGAACCGGAACTCATCCACCATCGGGCCGATCTCCTCGTCCCGGGTGAGCTGAAGCGGCTTGCCGGTGTTGCGGCACTCGGCCTGGACGAACTCCTCCGCCCTGGCCTCGACGGCGTCGGCGATGCGGAGCAGGGCCAGGCTGCGCTCGCCGGGCGTGGCGTCGCGCCAGGCCGGGAAGGCGGCCTCGGCCGCGGTCATCGCCGCGTCGACGTCCGCGGGTCCCGACACCGGAGCCTGGTCGTACGGCTCGCCCGTACTCGGGTCGACCACGTCGGAGACGCGGCCGTCCTTGGTCTCGACGTACTCGCCGCCCACGAAGTTTCGCAGAGTCATCCTCGACCTCCGGGGTCCGGAACGGATGGCCCCGACCATGGCAGAACAACTGAGGTGAGACAAGGGATTCCGTTGTTACAATCGGATTTCACGATGGATTCCTTGACAATCTAGGCATAGATGACACGATGTCGCATCGAGGAGGACTCGATGAGCGACGAACACCCCCCGCCCGTCCGGCAGACGCCGAGCGGGCGGCGCACCGGTGTGACCCTCGACGAGACGTCAAAGAAGATCATTGAGCTGCTGCAGGCGGACGGACGCCGTTCGTACGCCGCGCTCGGCAAGGCCGTCGGCCTGTCGGAGGCGGCCGTGCGCCAGCGGGTGCAGCGGCTGCTCGAAGCCGGCGTTATGCAGATCGTCGCGGTCACCGATCCCCTGTCCCTGGGCTTCCTGCGGCAGGCGATGATCGGCATCAAGTGCGAGGGCGACCTCACCGCGGTCGCGGACGCGCTGGCCGCGATGGAGGAGATCGACTACGTCGTCATCACCGCCGGGTCCTTCGACCTGCTCGCCGAACTCGTCTGCGAGAACGACGACCACCTCCTGGAACTCCTGGGCCGCATCCGGGCCATCCCGACCGTCACCAGCACCGAGAGCTTCGTCTACCTCAAGCTGCGCAAGCAGATCTACTCCTGGGGAACGCGATGACCCAGCGTAAGGAGGGTGAGCGGCTGATGAACACACAGGATTCGGCCAAACGTCATCTGTGGCTGCACTTCACCCGGATGTCGGCGTACAACGACACCGACGTGCCGGTCATCGTGCGCGGCGAGGGGCCCTACGTCTACGACGACCGGGGCCGCCGCTACCTCGACGGCCTGTCCGGCCTGTTCGTCTCCCAGCTCGGTCACGGCCGCACCGAGCTCGCCGAGGCCGCGCACCGCCAGGCCGGTGAGCTGGCCTACTTCCCGCTGTGGTCCTACGCCCACCCGAACGCCGTCGAGCTGGCCGAGCGCCTGGCCGCCCTCGCGCCCGGCGACCTGAACCGGGTGTTCTTCACCACGAGCGGGTCCGAGGCGGTCGAGTCGGCGTTCAAGCTGGCCCGCGCCTACTTCAAGCTGGTCGGGCAGCCGGAGCGCTACAAGGTGATCAGCCGGGACATCGCCTACCACGGCACCTCGATGGGCGCGCTGTCGATCACCGGCCTGGCCGGCATCAAGCCTCCGTTCGAGCCGCTCGTGCCCGGGTCCGTACGCGTGCCGAACACCAACTTCTACCGCGCCCCGGAGCACGGCGACTCACTCGAACGGTTCGGGCGGTGGGCGGCCGACGAGATCGAGCGGGCCATCCTGCGCGAGGGCCCGGAGACCGTGGCCGCGGTGTACCTGGAGCCGGTGCAGAACTCCGGCGGCTGCTTCCCGCCGCCGCCCGGCTACTTCCAGCGGGTCCGCGAGATCTGCGACCGGCACGGCGTGCTGCTCGTCTCCGACGAGGTGATCTGCGCGTTCGGGCGGCTCGGCCACTACTTCGGCGCCGAGCGGTACGGCTACCGGCCCGACATCATCACCTTCGCCAAGGGCCTGACCTCCGGCTACTCACCGCTGGGCGGCATGCTCGTGGACGACCGGCTGATGGAGCCGTTCAACGAGGGCACGGCGACCTTCCTGCACGGCATCACCTTCGCCGGGCATCCGGTCTCCACCGCGGTCGCGCTGGCCAACCTCGAGGTGTTCGAGAAGGAGAAGATCCTCGAGAACGTCCGCGCGAACGAGGCCGGTTTCCGCGCCACTCTGGAGCGGCTGAACGACCTGCCCATCGTCGGCGACGTACGCGGCGACGGCTACTTCTACGGCATCGAGCTGGTCAAGGACAAGGCCACCAAGCTGACCTTCGACGACGACGAGTCCGAACGGCTGCTGCGCGGGTTCCTGTCGCCGGCGCTGTTCGACGCGGGCCTGGTCTGCCGGGCCGACGACCGCGGCGACCCGGTCGTCCAGCTCGCACCGCCGCTGATCTGCGGGCAGGAGCACTTCGAGGAGATCGAGCGGATCCTGCGGTCGGTGCTGACGGAGGCGTGGACCCGGCTGTGACCCCGCTGTCGTCCACCGACCGGACGCGGTTGCGGAGACTGCGCGACCAGGGCCGTACCGACCGGGCGGCCCTGTTCGCGGTGCTGCGCGCCGGGTTCGTCTGCCACCTCGGCGTCGTCGTCGACGGCACGCCGATGGTCGTGCCGACGGTGTACGGCTTCGACGACTCGTTCCTGTACTTCCACGGGTCGGTCGCCAGCCGGAGCCTGGCGGGCGGGCGGACGGTGTGCGTGACGGTGACGCACGTGGACGGGCTGGTGCTGGCGCGCTCGGTGTTCGAGCACGGGGTCAACTACCGCAGCGCGATGGTGTACGGGATGCCGCGCGCGCTGTCCGGCGAGGCCAAGCTCGAGGGGCTGCGCGTCCTGACCGAGCACGCGGCGCCCGGCCAGTGGGACTACGCGCGGCGGCCGAGCCGCAAGGAGCTGGCCGCCACAGCGATCTTCGCGCTGTCGCTGGAGGAGGCGTCGGTGAAGGTCGCGGAGGGGCCGCCGGAAGACGGCGACGGCCCCGACGCCTCGCTGGGGCTCTGGGCCGGGGTCGTGCCGCTGGAGGTCGTCCGCCGCCCGCCCGTACCCGACCCGGCGCTCCCGGACGGCCTCCCCGTGCCCGCGCACATCGCCGCGCTGGTCACCCGGGGTTCAGATCGGGGACCGATCCCGGGCGGTTGAGCAGGACGTACCCGTCCTGCTGCCGGACCACCGAATAGCCCTCGCGCCGCAGCAGGCTCACCCGGTCGCGCTGCGCCTGCAGCGAGGGGAACGGGAAGTCCTGGGCCGCCACGTCGGCCAGCACCCACGGGGCCCAGCGCGGCCGGTCGTCCCACAGCAGCACCCGCGTACGGCCGCTCAGCTGCGGGCCGATTCCGTTGGGCGCCTCGATCAGCGCGCCGTCGGGGACGGCGGGCAGGATCGCGGCAGCGGCTCTGGCCCGCGCGTCGCGCCGGTAGAAGCCCGGCTCGGCGAACCTGCCGAAGGAGAAGTGCGGGACCACCACCAGGGTCGCGGCGAGGGCGGCCACCGGCCATACGTGCTCGGCCCGCGGCAGCGGCCTCCCGAGACGGAGCCGCTGTCCGAGGCCGGGCCGCTCGCGGAGGCCGGGCCGCCGCCGGAGGCGAGGCAGCAACCGGGCGAGGCGCGCCGCGCCGTCGACGCCGGCCGCGACGAGCAGGGCGGTCAGCGCGACGTTGTAGTGGAATCGCGGCTCCCACCAGTGCCCGAACCGGCTCGACAGCATCCGCTCGGCCAGCAGCGGCAGCACCGACAGCGTGATCGGTGACAGGAGCGGAAGCAGCAGCAGCGGCGCCACCAGCCACAGCATCGTCGTCACCTTCACGTGCGGGGTGACCAGGAGCTTCCCGACCGTCCAGGGATGGGTGAGCGCGCCGGCCGCCGCGTGCGGCAGGTCGCGGCCGAGCGCGTCGTAGGCCCAGTAGTAGTCGGCCGAACCGCCGAAGGCCGGGATCAGCACCCGGGAGGCGAGCCAGGTCCAGAACACCCCGGCCACGACGAGAAGGACCGCGCGTCTCCGCTCGCCCCGCCGGGTCAGCAGGTAGAACCCGAAGCCGGCGACCAGCAGGCCCATGTCCTCCTTGACGAGCAGCAGGGCGCCGGCCGCCGCCGCGCTCTGCCACCGCCGGCCGGCCTCGTGGCGTTCGAGCATGAGCATCGACAGGACCGGCGCGAACGCCATCTCGTGGAAGTCGAACGCCAGCGTCTCGGCCACCGGCCACGCCAGCGCGTACACGGCGGAGACGCAGTACGCCGGCCCGCTCCCGAGCCGGCGGCGCGTGAAGGCCCAGAGCGGGACGATCGCCAGCGCGAGCAGCACCGACTGGGCGACGAGAAGGGTCTGCGGCCCGTCGTGGATCCAGTACAGGGGGGCGAGCAGCGCGAGGATCGGCGAGAAGTGGTCGCCGAGCACGGTGAAGTGCGCGCCGAACCCGTTGTGCACGCCCTTGACGATCGCGACGGGCAGGTGGAGGCGGCTGTAGGACCGTACGGCCTGGTCGAAGATCACCAGATCGTACGTCGTGGTGCGGAAGGCCCAGAACCGCAGGAGGGAGTAGACCGAGTACACGGCCGCCACGATCACGGTGAGCGCGCCGACGGCCACCGCCTGCCGCCGGGGCACGCCGGTGCGGGGTTCGGTGGCCTCGGCGAGCATCAGCCGAGCGCCTCGCGCAGGCGCTTGGCGTACTCACGTGCCTCGTCGTCGGAGTCGTACCTGGTGCGCGGCCAGAAGAACCCGCGCAGGCCGTCCTTGCGGTTGCGCGGCACGACATGGGTGTGCAGGTGCGGCACGCTCTGGCTGATCCGGTTGTTCATCGCGACGAACGACCCGGCGGCGCCGAGCACGGTCTCCATCGCCTCGGCCAGCCGCTGGGCGGCGCCGAAGTAGGGGGCGAGCAGCTCGGGCGGCAGGTCGGGCAGGGTCTCGTAGTGCTCCCGCGGCACGAGCAGCGTGTGCCCCTTGAACAGAGGCCGGGTGTCGAGGAAGGCCACGGCGGGCCCGTCGTCGTCCAGCACGACGTGGGCGGGTCGCCTGCCCGCGACGATCTCGCAGAACGCGCAGTCCATGGTGGCATTCTTCCGCTTACGTTGGGCTTATGTGACGCCGGTAGAGTCCGGGGTCGTGCAATTGGACCAGGTCGCCTTCCGCTACCGGCGACGCGCGCCGTGGGTGCTCCGCGATGTGACGCTGACCGTACCCCGCGGGCGGCTCATCGAGGTCAGTGGGGCCAACGGAGCGGGCAAGTCCACGCTGCTGCGGCTGCTGGCCGGAGTGGTGCCCCCGGTGCGCGGGCGTGTTTCGGGCCGTCCGCCGCGCGTCGGGTACGCCCCGGAGCTCTTCCCCGCCGCCCAGCCCTTCACCGCGAGCGCCTATCTGGGCCACATGGCGAGAATCCGGGGGGTCGATGACTCCGCCGTGGCGAAGTGGGCGGCGCGCCTGGGCTTCTCCGGCCTGCTCGGCACCCGGCTGCCCGACCTGTCGAAGGGCAGCGCCCACAAGGCGGGCCTGATCCAGGCGCTGCTCGCCGAGCCGGAGCTCCTCGTGCTGGACGAACCCTTCGCGGGCCTGGACGCCGAGACGCGCGCGGCGCTGCCGTCGCTCCTGTCCGGCCTCACCGCGGACGGCACGTCGGTGGTGGTGAGCGATCACCAGGGCGACCTGCGGAAACTCCCGGACGTCGTCCGGTGGCGGGTGTCGGGTCACACGGTGACGGTGGGAGACCTACCGGACGAGCACACGATCGTGGAGGTCACCGTACGCTCCGACGAGGCCGACGCTCTGGTCGAGCGCCTGACCGCCGACGGCTACCACGCCCGCCGCCGATGAACACGGACCTCGACCGCCGGCGGCCGCCGCTCCCGGTCTCGCCGCCCCCCGAGAGACGGTCGATGATCGCCGTAATGCGCTTCCAGCTCAGTGGGTACCTGCGGTCGGTGCGTGCGCTGCACCCGGTGCTCGCGCTGGCGTTGTTGCTGGCGATCATGTTCTCCAGTCCGCTCGGGGGTACGCCGGCCGAAGTGCGGAAGGGGACGGTCAGCGCCATCGCCGACGCGGCCGTACTGATCTTCCCGATCTGCGCCTGGGCGGCGCGCGGGCTCCTCGACACCGAGCCGGACGTCCAGCGGCACGTGTCCGCGGTCACCGCGGGCCGCCGTCGGGCCCTCATCGCCGGCCTGCTCTCCGCGTTCGTCTTCAGCGCCGTGCTGGCACTGGTCGCTCCGGTCTACCTGCTCGCCCAGGCCGCCGGTTCCGGGTTGAACCCCCAGGCCATGGTGTTCGGCGCCACGCTGTGCCCCCTGTCGGCTCTGGCCGCGACCGCGCTGGGCGCGCTGACCAGCCGCGCCGTCATCCGCTCGACGGGCACCTCGATCCTCGTCCTGCTGGGCGTCTGCACCCTGAACCTCATCTTCGGCCTGACGCCGCTGCGCTTCCTGACGGTCCCGATGATCGACTGGATGCGCGCGGCCGGCCACGGGCCCTCCGGCCTCGTCGGCGCCTTCCCCGAACTGGCGGCGCGCACCCTCGCGTGGACCGCCATCGCGATCGCCCTGTACGTCCGCCTGCGCCGCACCCGCCCCTGACGGCCCCGGCCGGGTCGGCCTTGGGGGCGGCCCCGGCCGGGTCGGCCTTCGAGACGGCCCCGGCCGTCGGATCAGCCTTCGGAGCGGAGGCGTTCGATCTCCGATGCCAGCCGCTCCAGGAAGGCGTCCACTTCCGCCTGCCGGTAGCCGGGACGCATCCGGGTCGTCGCGAACGCCGACTTCTTCACCACCGAGCCCCGCGCCGTGCCCGCGCGGAGGGCGGCGATGGTCGTGTCGAGGAAGTCGTCGACCTCCTGCTCGTCGTACCCGGGACTGAGCCGCGACGTCGCGAACTGCACGTTGCGCACCAGGCCGACGAGCCGGTCCACCTCGCCCGACACCATGCGCTTGCCGCCGGCCTTGTCCTCCAGCTCGCGGATGTACTTCTCGAGCGCCTCGTCCACGGCCTTCATGCGATATCCACGCACCGCCCGCCGGAACTTCACCGCGTTGACCTCATCGGCCGTGACCGGCGGCGCGTACAGCGGGCTCAGCCCGAGCGTCCCCTCGATACGGCCGATGAGCGCATCCACCTGAGCGGGGCTGTAGCCGCGGAAGGCACGCGGAAAGTCTGGCATCTGATCATTGTTTCCGATCTCCGCCGAACAGGCGACGCACGACCACGCGACGCGCCATGGCCGTATCCGGCCTGCCTCACGTTGGAAGGCCGGGTGACGTGCGCCTATCCCTGCCGGGTCCGCAGCGGGGCCTCCTGAGGCATCGCCGCGAGTTGCCCGCAGGCTCCGTCGATCTCCTGGCCACGCGTGTCGCGTACGGTGACCGGCACGCCGTGCGCCTCCAGGTGCCGGACGAACTCCGTCTGGACGGACGGCCGTGAGGCGGTCCACTTCGACCCGGGCGTCGGGTTGAGCGGGATCAGATTGACGTGCACGGGATGGCCCTTGATGAGCCGCCCCAGCAGGTCGGCACGCCAGGCCTGGTCGTTGATGTCGCGGATGAGGGCGTACTCGATGGAGACGCGTCGCCGGGTGCGGTCGGCGTACGCCCAGGCGGCGTCCAGGACCTCGGCGACCTTCCAGCGCGTGTTGATGGGCACGAGCTCGTCGCGCAGTTCGTCGTCGGGCGCGTGCAGCGACACCGCGAGACGCACCTTCAGGTCGAGGTCGGCGAGCCGCCCGATGGCGGGTACGAGACCGACCGTCGAGACGGTGATGTTGCGCTGGGAGATGCCGAGCCCGGCCGGACTGGGGTCGCTGAACCGGTGGATCGCCCGTACGACGTTGTTGAACGACGCGAGCGGCTCGCCCATCCCCATGAAGACGATGTTGCTGACCCGTCCGGAGCCGCCGGGGATCTCGCCTCGGGCCAGCGCACGGGCCCCGGCCACCACCTGCTCGACGATCTCGGCCGTCGACAGGTTGCGGGTGAGCCCCGCCTGGCCGGTCGCGCAGAAGGGGCAGTTCATGCCGCAGCCGGCCTGCGAGGACACGCACATCGTCACGCGATCGGGGTACCGCATGAGGACCGACTCGATCAGCGTGCCGTCGAACGCCTTCCACAGCGTCTTGCGGGTCATGCCCTCGTCGCAGACCTGGTCGCGCACCGAGGTGAGCAAAGTCGGCATCAGCTCGGCGACGAGACGGTCGCGCACCGCCGCCGGCAGGTCGGTCATATCAGCCGGATCGTCGACCAGCCGGCCGAAGTAGTGCCGGGAGAGCTGGTCGGCGCGGAACGGCTTTTCATCCAGCGCCGCAACCGCCTCCCGGCGCTCACCGGGGGACAGATCGGCGAGATGACGGGGCGGCTTGGCCCGCCGCGGAGCGGCGAAGGTGAGCTGAGCGGACATGTTCGTACCAGTGTGGCAGACACCCGGGAGAGCTTTGACCGCACGCCGCCCACCGGCCACCGGGCGGGCCCCGGATTCGGTTTGGACAAGAGGGCGTTCTTTCGGCAGGTCGTTACTCCGCTCGGGCACTGAAATCACTACAGTCCCTTCCTATGCCGGTATTGCGTAGAACGCCGCGGGAGGCGCGGGTCCTGCTCAGTGACACGAGCCCCTATGGGAGCCGTGTCCTCGACGTTGAGTACGACCAGGTCGCCACGGCGGCGTACCTGCGCACCGCTGACGGGGAGACCGTCGCGGCCAGCTGGGTCGCCAACCATCAGGAGGCGCCGTACCACGCCGATCTGGCGCGGCTCAACGCCGGTCTGGTGCCGGCACTGCCCAGCGGCCGTACGAAACACCCCAAGGGGCGGCCGCCGCTCGACCCCCGGACGCTGGAGGTCGTGTGGTTCGAGGAGGGTGACGGGGTCGCGTTGATGGAGGCCGGGCAGCCGTTGTGCGTCATCCCCGGCTGGTCCGACACGGACCGCGGCATCCCCGGATACGCGCGGGAGGCGATCGGCCGGAGCCCGTTCGCGTTCGCGCTGGACGATGAGATCGACGAGCTCGGCCCGCGGATACTGCAGGCCGAGGCGTTCTGGAGCTGGCGGCGTGGACAGGGCGCCTGGGAGGCCTTTCAGCAGTCACTGCTCGGCCACCTGCTGAGCCGGTTGGGACCGGGCGGCTACTACTGGCATGACATCGGCCGCCGGCCGGACCGTACGGACAACGGGCCGCAGCCCGCCGTACCCGCGCAACGGCCCGCCGGATCCGCGCAGCGACCGGCCGTACCCGCGCCACGGCCCGCCACGCCGGCGACCACCACGCCGCCACGGCGCGAACCGGTCGTGGGCGTCTCCGAGCGCCCGGCGCGCGGCGACCGGTCGTACAACGTGCTGTCGACCGTCGGCATGAGCTGCCAGCGGATGCCCACGGTCGAGCTGTATGAGGACAACGTCGCCGAGCACGCCCGCATCGAGCTCGCGGTCGCCACGACCCTGCCCAGCGTGCAGGCGGGCAGGGTCTTTCCGTGGCTGGCGCAGTATCCATGGCAGGCCGTCACCTCCTTCGCCCCGGGTGACAATGTGAAGTGGTACCACGAGGCTCGGACGTTCCCATTGGGTCCGACCTGGGAAGGCGTCCTCCTGCTCGACAACCCCAACCGCCTCGAGGGTCCGGACGCCCCCGATCTGACGGCGTTCTCATTCGGCGGCGACCCGGTGCAGTGGCTGTGGATCGTGCCGATCACCGAGGAGGAGCGGCAGTACGGCAAGCAGGAAGGCTCGGACGCCCTCATCGAACGCCTCGCCCGCAAGGGACGCAGCTGGGTCGTGGGCGAGTAACCGAGGCGCCCGCCTTCGGCCGGCCCTTGGGGGACTCCAGCGGGGTCGGCTCGGTCGCCGTGTGCGTGCGGCGTCCATGCGCCGGGCACCGTGGTCGGCCGCCCGGTGTCACGGGTCTACGCGGGCGGCACGAACACCTCGAACAGCAACCAGACCACCGGGACGGTCGCCAGGAGTGAGTCGAGGCGGTCCATGACCCCGCCGTGTTCGGGCAGGAGGCTGCCCATGTCCTTGATGCCGAGGTCCCGCTTGATCATCGACTCGATGAGGTCGCCGAGAGTCGCCGAGCAGACCGCGGCCGCGCCGACGATGACCCCCTGCCACCAGTGACCGTGCAGCAGCCACGGCAGCAGGATTCCGCCGACGATCATGCAGGTCAGCGCCGATCCGCTGACCCCCTCCCACGTCTTCTTCGGGCTGATGGACGGGGCCATCTTGTGGCTGCCCAGGAAGGAACCGGCGAAGAACCCGCCGATGTCGCTGGCGACCGTGACCGCGATGAAGATCAGTACGCGGTCGGCGCCGTCCGGGGCGGCCAGGAGGAGCACGACGAATCCGGCGAGGAACCAGATGTAGGCCGTGGCGAACACGCCCGCCGTCGCGTCGCGGACGTAGCCGTCCTGGCCCCGGGGCAGTCGCCAGAGCAGGACGACGAGGGCGGTCAGGCCGAAGCCCGCGACCAGCGCCGTCGTACCCCAGAAGTAGGTGCACAGCACCGTCGCGAGCCCGCCGACCATGACCGGTACCCACGGGATCCGGATGCCGCGCGAGTCGAACGCCCGGATGAACTCCCAGACGGCCATGCCCAGGAAGAGGACGACGACGCCGAGGAAGATCTCTTTGATCGTGTAGAGCGACAGCAGCACCACGGCGCCCAGCGCCACACCGACCGCGACGGCGATGGGAAGGTTACGGCTGGATCCGCGCTTCTTCTTGCCCGTGTCCGCCTGCTCCTCCGGGATCTCCGGTGCCGGCATGGGGGCCTGTTCGAGTCCCACTAGACCTCGAGCAGCTCGGCTTTCTTGTGTTCGAGCAACTCGTCGATCTTGGCGACGTGCTTGTGCGTGAAGTCGTCGAGATCCTTCTCCGCGCGGTGCACCTCGTCCTCGCCCGCGTCGCCGGCCTTGGCGAGCTTGTCCAAGGCGTCCTTGGCGTGACGGCGGATGTTGCGGATCGAGACCCGCGCCTCCTCCGCCTTGTGCCCGGCCACCTTGATGAACTCCTTGCGGCGCTCCTCCGACAGCTCGGGGAAGACCACACGAATGATCTTCCCGTCGTTGCCGGGGTTGACACCCAGGTCACTGTCGCGGATGGCCTTCTCGATCGCGTTCATCGACGAGGCGTCGTACGGCTGGACGATGACCATGCGCGGCTCGGGGAGCTGGAACGACGCGAGTTGGTTGATGGGCGTCTGTGTCCCGTAGTAGTCCGCGGTGATCTTGTTGAACATCGCGGGCGTGACTCGGCCGGTACGGATACTGGTGAAGTCTTCCTTGGCGACAGTGACGGCCTTGTCCATCTTCTCCTCGGCCTCGAGGAGGATTTCGTCGATCACCTTAGGCTCCTGTATTTCAACTGTCCGCCGGACATACCAATGTGCCGATCTTTTCACCGCGTACGGCACGCACGATGTTGCCCTGACCCATCAGGTCGAAGACCACGATCGGCAGGCCGTTGTCCATGCACAGGCTGATCGCGGTGGCATCCATGACCTTCAGCCCGCGTTGCAGCACCTCGCCGTACTCCAGCCGGTCGAACCGGAAGGCGTCCGGGTTCTTCTTCGGATCGGCGTCGTACACGCCGTCGACCTGCGTGCCCTTGAGCACCGCGTCGGCGGAGATCTCCAGGGCCCGCTGGGCGGCGGCGGTGTCGGTGGAGAAGAACGGCTGGCCGATCCCCGCTCCGAAGATGACCACGCGGCCCTTCTCGAGGTGACGGATGGCGCGCCGCGGGATGTACGGCTCCGCGACCTGCCCCATCGTGATCGCGGTCTGCACCCGCGTCTCGACCCCGAGCTTTTCGAGGAAGTCCTGCAGAGCCAGGCAGTTGATCACGGTGCCGAGCATGCCCATGTAGTCGCCGCGGGCACGGTCCATGCCGCGGGCCGACATCTGCGCGCCGCGGAACATGTTTCCGCCGCCGCAGACCACGGCGACCTGCACTCCCTCGCGCGTGACCTCGGCGATCGCCTTGGCGATGTGCTGCACGATCGCCGGGTCGATGCCGAGGCCCTCACCGCCGGCGAACGCCTCGCCGGACAGCTTGAGAAGGACACGTTTCCAGCCGTGGGACTGGGACGACGGAGCCGCCGTCGTGTCGGTGGTTTCGTTCTCCTGCACGGCGGCGGCTCCTTAGTCTCTCGTTCTGTCTTCGGCGACCCTCAGGCCTGTCCGACCTTGAACCGGGCGAAGCGCTTGACGGTCACGCCGGACTCCTGGAGGACCTTAGCGATCGTCTTCTTGGGGTCCTTCACGAAGGGCTGCTCAAGAAGGACGAAGTCCTTGAAGTAGGACCGTACGCGTCCCTCGACGATCTTCGGAATCGCCTGCTCGGGCTTGCCCTCCTCACGCGTGATCTGCTCCGCGAGGGCCCGCTCCTTGGCGACGACGTCCTCGGGAACGTCGTCGTTGCTGAGGTACTTCGGCGACATCGCGGCGATCTGCTGCGCGATGTCCTTGGCGACCTCGGCGTTCGCGGTGTCCAGCTCGACCAGCACGCCGGTGGTCGGCGGCAGGGACGGGTCGGACTTGTGGAGGTAGCTGGCCACGTAGCCGCCCGAGAAGTGGGCGAAGCGACGCAGCTCGAGCTTCTCACCGATCTTCGCGCTGTTGTTGTCGATCAGCTGCTGAACGGTCGTCCCCGGCTCGATCTCCGCGCCGAGCAGCGCCGGCACGTCCGCCACGTCGGTGTTCGCGGCGAACGCGGCGATCTGGTCGGCCAGCGCGATGAACTGCTCGTTCTTCGCGACGAAGTCGGTCTCGCAGTTGAGCTCGATCAGCGTGCCGTCGTTGTCGCCCTTGAAGTGCTGGGCGACCAGGCCGTTGGCGGCGGTGCGCTCGGCGCGCTTGCCGACGTCCTTGGCGCCCTTGAGACGCAGAAGCTCAACGGCCTTGTCGAAGTCGCCCTCCGCCTCGGTGAGGGCGTTCTTACACGCCATCATGCCGGAGCCGGTGAGCTCCCGGAGCCGCTTGACGTCGGCGGCGGTGAAGTTCGCCATTGTGGTCTGTCTCTTTCGTCTTCGGTTGTCGGCCGGCCGTCAGGCTTCCTGGGCGGGCTGCTCTTGCGTCGTCTCAGCCTGCGCCTCGGCCGGGGCCTGCGCCTCGGCCTGCGCCTCAGCCGGGGCCTGCGCCTCAGCCGGGGCCTGCGCCTCAGCCGGGGCCTGCGCCTCGGCGGGGGCCTGCGCCTCGGCCTGAGCCTGGGCCGCGTCGGCCTCGGCCTTCTTCTCCAGCAGCTCGCGCTCCCACTCCGGGAGAGGCTCCTCGGCTCCCACGGAGGCCGGCTTCTCGTCGCCGGAGGCGGAGGCGCCCGCGCGGGCGATCAGACCGTCGGCGACGGCGTCGGCGACCACGCGGGTGAGCAGGCTGACACTGCGGATGGCGTCGTCATTGCCCGGAATCGGGTAGTCGACCTCATCCGGGTCGCAGTTGGTGTCGAGGATCGCGACGACCGGGATGCCCAGCTTGCGCGCCTCGTTGACGGCGATGTGCTCCTTCTTGGTGTCGCAGATCCACACCGCGCTGGGCACACGCGCCATGTCCCGGATGCCGCCGAGGGTGCGCTCGAGCTTGTCCTTCTCACGCTTGCGCATGAGGAGCTCTTTCTTCGTCAGACCCGAACCCGCGACGTCGTCGTAGTCGATCTCCTCGAGCTCCTTCAGGCGCGTCAGGCGCTTGTGGACGGTCGAGAAGTTGGTGAGCATGCCGCCCAGCCAGCGCTGGTTGACGAAGGGCATGCCGACGCGCTGCGCCTGCTCGGAGATCGACTCCTGCGCCTGCTTCTTGGTGCCGACGAACAGGATCGTGCCGCCGTGGGCGACGGTCTCCTTGATGAAGTCGTAGGCGCGGTCGATGTAGGACAGCGACTGCTGCAGGTCGATGATGTAGATGCCGTTGCGCTCGGTGAAGATGAAACGCTTCATCTTCGGGTTCCAGCGCCGGGTCTGATGCCCGAAGTGGACGCCGCTCTCGAGCAGCTGCTTCATGGTGACGACGGGTGCCATGCCCGTTCCGCTCCTGTCTGGCCCTGTGCGGGCCGTTCTCGGTTGTCTGGCGCCCGTGCGTGCCCCTGCCGTGACTGCCGTCACGGACCGAGAGGGCCGCCCCACCGTTCGCCGATGGCCGGCGGGCGCGTGAATTCGGTCATGCGACCGTTCAGTCAGTGTACCGGCGGCGCGCCCCTGGCGTGGAATCAGCGGAGTTATCCACATCGGGGCGGACGCTCTGGTGGCCGGCCCCGGCCGGACTCAGGCTGTGGTGGCATGACGTGGAGCGGAGTGCTTCTGGTGATCACGACATTGCTGCCCGCCGGTCCCGGCCCGGCCGGCGGCGCGACGGAGTGGCGGTGGCCGCTGCGCCCGGCGCCGCAGGTGTTACGGCCCTACGACCCTCCGGCCCATCCCTGGGAGGCCGGCCATCGAGGCGCCGACCTGGCGGCCCGCCCGGGGCAGGCGGTGTACGCGGCCGGGCCCGGCCGCGTCGGATACGCGCGGGACCTGGCGGGGCGAGGTGTGGTCACCGTGATCCACGGGCGCTTACGCACGACTTACCTGCCCGTACGCGCGACGGTGCGGCCCGGCCGCGTCGTGAAGGCCGGGACGCGCATCGGCGTGGTGGAGGGCGTGCTCGGGCACTGCGGCCAGGTCGCGTGCCTGCACTGGGGGCTGCGGCACGGGCTCTCGTATCTCGACCCGCTGATCCTGGTGGGCCGAGCACCCGTACGCCTTCTGCCCTGGTGGGACGACGACCCCACCGTCGGCATGACACCACCCTGAGCGCCTCTCGCACCGAGTTATCCACAGGTTGCGACACATCTACCACTCAGCGTGGCCATCGGGCAGTTTCGATGCCGGAGGTGAGCACATGCGCGCGAAGGACGTGCTTGGACGGCTCGGAGAGGACGCGGCCGTCCGGCATCTGATGGGGCTCGGCTGGACGATCATCGAGCGCAACTGGCGGTGCCCGGAGGGCGAGCTCGACATCGTGGCCCATGACGGGTCCGGCCTGGTGGTCTGCGAGGTGAAGACGCGCTCACGGGCCGCGCACGGCACTCCGCTCGAGGCGATCACGCCCGCCAAGGCGGGGCGGCTGCGACGCCTCACCATGCGGTGGCTGGCGTCGCACGGCATCAGCCAGGCCGCCGACGTCCGCATCGACGTGATCGGGCTCGTACGCGCGGGGCCCGGGCGGTTCGACATCGACCATCTCAAGGCGGTGTGCTGAATGGCGCTCGCCCGCACGAGAGCCGTCGCCATCCTGGGTGTGGACGGCCAGATCGTCGACGTCGAGGCCGCCATCACCAACGGAGTTCCCGGCCTGCACCTGGTCGGCCTCCCGGACACCGCGCTCAGCGAGGCACGCGACCGGGTGCGGGCGGCCATCTTCAACAGTGGCGAGACGTGGCCCAACCGCCACGTCACCGTCAGCCTCTTCCCGGCCAGCCTGCCCAAGCGCGGCAGCGGGTTCGATCTGGCCATCTCCGTCGCGGTGCTCGGGGCGAACGAAGCCGTGCCCATCGACGCCTGTTCGGGTCTCGTGATGATCGGCGAGCTGGGCCTCGACGGGCGCATCCGGCCCGTGTCCGGCGTTCTGCCCGCCGTCCTGACCGCGGCCGAGAGCGGAGCCGAGACGGTGATCGTGGCGAAGGGCAACGCGGCCGAGGCATCGCTCGTGCCGGACGTGAAGGTGGTCGGCGTGGGTTCGCTGCGTGCCCTGCTGGCGCTGCTGCGCGACCTGCCGCCGCCCGAGGAGCCTGATGAGGAGACCGCCGGCCCGCCGGGCCGCACACCGTCCGGCGGGCCGGCGCGGCGGTTGGCGCCCGACCGTGGCGATCTCGACCTCTCGGACGTCCGCGGGCAGCCGGTCGGTCGCAAGATCCTGGAGATCAGCGCGGCGGGCGGTCACCACGTCTGCTTCACCGGCCCGCCCGGCTGCGGCAAGACGATGCTGGCCGAACGGCTCCCCGCGCTGCTCCCCGACCTCGACCACGGCGCGGCGCTGGAGGTGACGGCGATCCACTCGGTCGCCGGCGCGCTTCCGGCGGACCAGCCTCTGATCACCAGACCGCCGTTCCAGGCGCCGCATCACACGGCGTCGCGAGCGGCCCTGGTCGGCGGCGGCACCGGGCGGCTGATCCGGCCGGGGGCCGCGTCGCTCGCACACCGGGGCATCCTCTTTCTCGACGAGAGCCCGGAGTTCGCCGGCGGCGTCCTCGACGCGTTACGGCAGCCCCTCGAAGGGGGCGAGGTCGTGATCGCCAGGTCGGGGTCGACGGCCCGTTTCCCGGCCCGGTTCACGATGCTCCTGGCCGCGAACCCCTGCCCCTGTGCCGCCCAGAGGACGCGCGACTGCGGCTGCGCCCCTTCCGTGCGACGGCGTTACCTCGCGCGCATGTCCGGGCCGCTGCTCGACCGCGTCGACCTCAAGTCCGAGCTGAAAGAGGTGACGAGGGCCGAGCTCCGCTACGACCTGACTCTCGCCGAGTCCAGCGCGGTGGTGGCCGAGAGGGTGCTCACCGCCCGCGACCGCACGAGAAGACGTCTGGCCGACACACCCTGGCGCACGAACGCGGAGGTCCCCGGCCGCGAACTACGCCGCCGTTTCGCCCCGCCACACGACGCGCTCGCCGCCCTCGACCGCCCCCTGGCCGACGGCCGCCTGAGCGCACGCGGCCTCGACCGCGTGGTCCGCGTCGCCTGGACCCTCGCCGACCTGACCGGCAAGGAGACCCCCACCGCCGACGAGGTCAACGAGGCCCTCGGGCTCTGGGAGGGCCGCACTTGACCACACCGACCATCGCCACCGGACGACACCCGCACCGGCACGCGAAAGACCCCTGATCGTCCGCACCGGACGCTGGTCGTCGGCAGCCGACGAGTGATCTCCTGCGGTGCCCCGCCGCCGGCCGTAAGCCGGTGGCATGTCCGGCCTCCCCCGAAACGAAGGAGAAGAACCGATGATCGTCCCTGCCGAAGAACGGTTGGCGCGGGCGTTGTTGACCGCCGTGGCAGAACCCGGTGATGAGCGCTTAGGGCGCTTGGTCGACTCGGCGGGAGCGGAGGGCGCGCTCGAAGCGATACGGGCCGACGAGACGCCCGGCGGCGACGACGAGACCGAGCTCCGGCGACGGTTCCCCGCCTGGCGAGCCCGGCTGTCCGAGGCCGATCCGCAGCGGCTCCTGACCGTCTGCGAGGAAGGGGGCGGCCGGCTGCTGTGCCCGGGTGATGCCGAGTGGCCGTCCCAGCTCGACGACCTCGGGGCGGCTCGGCCGTACGCCCTGTGGATTCGCGGTGACCAGGATCTGCGGTTCGGATGCCTGCGTTCGGTCGCCGTGGTCGGCGCTCGCGCCGCGTCGCCGTACGGGGTCCACGTCGCCGCCGAGATGGCGGCCGAACTGGCGGACCACGGCTGGACCGTGGTCAGCGGCGGTGCGTACGGGATCGACGCCGCGGCGCATCGTGGTGCGCTCAGCGCCGATGGGACGACGGTGGCGGTGTTCGCCTGTGGAGTGGATGTGGCGTATCCGCACTCGCACTCGGCGCTGTTCGCGGAGATCGCCCAGAGCGGACTGCTGGTGAGCGAGTTCCCGCCCGGAGCGCCGCCGACCCGCCCGCATTTCCTGATCCGGAACAGGGTGATCGCGGCGCTGACCCGCGGCACCGTGGTGGTCGAGGCGGCGCAGCGCAGCGGCGCCATCAGCACCGCCCGCCATGCCCGTGACCTCGCACGTGCGGTGATGGTGGTGCCCGGGCCGGTCACGTCACCGACGTCTGCGGGTTGCCACACGCTTCTGCGCGAATGGGGCGAGGCCGTCTGCGTGACCGACACCGCCGACGTGCTGGACCGGGTCGGGCTCATCGGTGATGACCTGGCACCCGAACGCCGAGGCCCGGTACTCGACCGCGACCGGCTCGGCCCGGCGGCGCGAAATGTCCTCGAAGCACTTCCGGCACGAGGCGGGGCGGGCGCCGCCCGCATAGCGGTGACGGCCGGCGTCGACCTCGACACCGCCCTCACCTGCCTAGGCGCACTCGCCGCAGGCGGATTCATCGAACGCTGCGCCAAGGGCTGGAGGCTACGGCGCGACTCAACCCGATCGTGAGAGGAGAGCCACAGGAATTCCCCCTGGTGTGGACGGCGAAACTCATGCGCCTACTGAGGAAGTTCGGAGGTGCCCCGGCCCATGCCGATGCCGGTATGACTTGGCGAGTTTGGGCACGGCTTTTCCCACGGCCATTCCGGCATGTCGGTTCAAGTACGGCTTCGTTCCGCTCCGAGCGCCGCAACGGAGACGGCCAGACCGAACCCGCTGCCGCGCTTGGACAGCCTGGCCGCACAGAGGCTGACGGTGACGTGGCGGTTGGACCACGTCTCACCACTGTTGGTGTGTTCCCTCTTGCATGTGCGTGTTGATCCTGGTTGAGGGGAGTACAGCTTTGGTGGCTTGGCGGGTGTTCTGGGTGCCGCGGGGTGCGGCCAGGGGCGGTCTACACGCGGGGTTGCTGGAGGGCTGGGAGGACCTGGCGGCGCGTGAGGACCAGGTAGGTGTCCTGGCCGGCGATCCGGTTTCCTTGTCGCCGGATTATCGGGTGGATGTTCACCTGGCCGCCTACGGCCGGTCGACGGGACGGAACGGTTTTCGGTCTACAACGGCGGAGACGAAACGCAATTACGCGACGGATGTCTGTCTACTGCTGACGTTCTTGTGGCGGCGTGCCCGCGGCTGGCTGGAGACGACGCGGGATTTGGAGGACTTCGAGCACTGGCGGCGGTTCGCGGATGCGAATCCGGAGCGGATCGGTGGATCGAAGTCGGATCGAGAGGCGGCCGCGTTCACGAGCCTGTTCCGGTGGGCTGAGCGGAACAAGCTCATCGAGCAGAACCCGGTGGTGATGAAGGAGGTCGTCGGTCGGTATGGGGAGGTGCTGCAGGTGCGGGCGGCAGGACGGGCGAAGGACGCCCGGCCGAGCAAGTGACGCCCCGCACCGAGCCGCCCGCCGGCTGACCACATCGTTCCCGATCTTGCCCCTCACCGGAGCTTCACGTCTGGGCCGTCGGCTGCTGCCGCGGATGAAGAACATTTCGCCCCAAAAGCTCCCCCTGGCCGACGCCGACGACGCCGTCCCGGCCGTCCGGAGGGCATGGTGACCCACTCGGCAAAGCGGCCAAGAGCATCTTCGTCGCGGATACCTGGCGGCTGAGGACACGTTCGGGAGCGGAGGGCCGACACGGTGCCGCCCGCGTGAGGGCTTCCGCGAGGGTTCCCTGGCCAAACCGGCCTGTTGGTCATCTACCTCCGCACGTTTAGGAGTACGCCGACACGACGTCAAGAACGCTCACGGTCCGCCGCCGGCGGCAACGCCTTACCGACAGGCCAACTTGCGCGCCGCAATGGGGCGAGGCACCGATTCATCCAGCCTTTGCTGTCATCGGCCGGGGGACTCGGCGCCATCAACTGGCTGGTCGGCGCCATCGAGGCCCGCCCCACACCCCATTGTGAAGGAGCTGCCTACCAGGTGCCTTCGGGGTCCATGTCGACGTTTTCGTGCCCGCTGGGTGACCGCGTCGATCCCTACCTTGCCCCTCGCCGGAGCTTCGGGAGTCCTGGGCCAGTCGGATGACTCCGTTTCCCAAGCTCGGTCGGTGGTCACGGCCTGCTTCAGCACTGGTCGGCTCAGGTCGCCGCGTCCTGGGATTGTCGTTCCAGGACACGGATATGCCGGTAGGCCATCAGCAACGGGACTATGCCGGCCACACCGAACGACAGGTCGACCGGTGTCCAGAACGTGGGGATGAAGCGCAGCGGACCGCTGATCAGCGCCATCGGGATCACCATGATTCGGGCCGTTGGTTTCGCGTGGTGATGCGCTAGGCCGGTGTCAGCTTTCGGGGAGCTCCAGGTCGCTCTTGGCGAGTTCTTCGACGTTGACGTCCTTGAAGGTGACCACACGCACGCTCTTCACGAAGCGGGCGGGGCGGTACATGTCCCAGACCCAGGCGTCCTGCATCGTGACCTCGAAGAAGACCTCTCCGTTGTCCGTGCTGCGCACCTGTAGGTCGACCGTGTTGGTCAGGTAGAACCGGCGCTCGGTCTCCACCACGTACGCGAACAGGCCGACGACGTCGCGGTACTCGCGATAGAGCTGGAGCTCCATCTCGGTCTCGTATTTCTCGAGATCCTCTGCGCTCATGGCCGTTCCCCTCCCCGTACTACCGGCTCAGGCGACATCCGCCCGGCCGGCGGTGCCTTCGTACTCTGACGCATCCCAGTCGGCTTCCCCGGTTGCCGGAGCATCCTCTTCCTCCGCCGAGCCCGCGACCACGCAAGTCTCTTCGATCTCCCCGTTTGCCGCGCGGGCCACGTTGATGAAAGAACGCCGGTGCTCGGGACACGGACCATGCTCTAGAAGCGCCGCCGTATGTGCTCGTGTCACATAACCCTTGTGCACGGCGAAACCATACTCCGGGTACTGCTCGTGCAGGTCGATCATGATCCGGTCTCGTGTCACCTTCGCCACGATCGAGGCGGCGGCTACGCATGCGGCCACCCGGTCGCCCTTGGGCACCGGAAGGCCGGGCGCCACCAGGCCGGGTACCCGGAAGCCGTCGGTGAGGACATAGCCCGGCATCAGGTTCAGGCCCGCCAGCGCCCTGCGCATCCCGGCGATGTTGCACCGGTGAAGGCCGACCCGGTCGATCTCCTCGCGAGAGATCACCAGCGCGCACCACGCCGGTGCCGTCTTGGTGATCTCCGCGTAGAGGCGCTCTCGGCGGGCGGCGGTGAGCAGCTTGGAGTCCGCCAGTCCCTCGAGACGTCCTCGGCGGCTCGGCGGCAGCACGACCGCGGCGACCACGAGCGGTCCCGCACACGCTCCCCGCCCCGCCTCATCGACCCCTGCGACGGGACCGAGCCCGGCGCGTTCGAGCACCCGCTCGTAGGCGTACAGCCCGGCGTCACGCCGAGGAGTGAGACCACGGGGGCGGTGAGCCCGGACATCGATGTGCACATGACGCAGGGTACGTCGCCAACGGCCGAGCCCGCGCTCGAACACCGGCAGGACAGGGCACCCGAGGCCGAGATCGCCCAGGTGACAAGGGCTGATCGCCCTCCCTGCGCGCTGGAAAGGCCTGCCATATCCTTTTCGGGCAAGGCGCAGAGGGAAGTGATCCGCTGTTCGAGCTGCGGTCATACCTCGATTGAGCGGCAGCACTGGCACCATAACCACCAAGCGTTCTTTTCCGCCCCATAGAGGCAGGAAACAACCTTCCGGCGCGTAAAAAGACCAGGACCGGCCACGTCGCCCATGCCGCCGACCTCAGGCAAAACATCCAGGGGGGATGCTCCTCGCCGTCGGGCCGGTGGCCGTGGCGGCCAGCATGTTCCCCGCCGCGATCCGCCGGGCCTCCGCCCGGCCCGCCCAAGAGCCCGCCCTCGAACCCGCCCTCGGATCCACCGCCACCCCGGGCGACGACGGCCCGGCGATGGCCGGTGCACGGCTCCTGCACCGCGTCTGCCACGTGTACGCCGTCGCCGGCGTCGCCGTACCGGTGTTCGGCTTCGCCACCGCCGGCGCCATGCACGTCACGGGCGACGCGTGGGTGATCGTCTCCATCGTCCTCACGGCGCTCGCGGCCGCCTTCGCTCAGAACGCCGTACCGTGCCGGCCGTCCCTAGCCCGGGCCACCACGAGGCGACCGAGCCGCCAGCCCAGCGGAGAAAGCTCGGACATGGGCGACCGGCGCACCCGGATGGCCGACACCAACGACACGCGACTGTGGTGCTGCACTGACCACGGTAACGGCGCCACAGAATGGATGTCTTGCCCCCAACCGGCGACAGCACGGCCATCCGGCCGAGGTCGGCAGCCACTGCGGCGATTCCGACGCGCCGGTTCAGGTGAGACCTGATCCGTGGCGATCGCGATGCGCCGGCTCGAGCATGGCTTGATCTGTGGCGCTGATGTGCCGGTCCAGGCGCGACCCGATCCATGACGATCGCGACGCGCAAGCCCGGGCACGGCTTGGTCCGCGACGATACTGACGCACCGACCCACGCGTAACCCGACCCATGATGACCGCGACGTGCCAACCCGGGCACGGCTTGATCTGCGGCGTTTCCGACGCGCCGGCCGGGCGGTGGCTTTGTCCGTGGCGATCTCGACGTGCGGCTCAGGTGTGCCGGTCCGGGCGTGTTGGTTTCGCTGAGGAGTCGGCAAGCAAGGGCAAGGCTTGCGGCGGCCGGGGCCTCGGTGGCTCCGTCAGGGCGGGCGGGGACTGGTCGAAGCCGCGCTGGTGCTCGTCGGCGGCGTTCTGTTGCGAACGCCCGGCATCCTCACCCGGCTCGCCGGGGTCGGATCTGGCGCCGGGCACCGGCGCGCCGCTCATGTGTGGTCGGCGCGGCAGTCGCCCGGCCGGTGTTCCAAGCCGCACCCGGCATCCCCAGGGAGGAAGCGGCGTCTCAACCATCAGGGCAGATCGGCGTCGGCGCAGGCTCGGCTCGCTCGGCGGCGGGACCGGCGATGCGGGCCACGACGCCTGCGCTGTGAGGGCCTGTGCGCCGCGTCCACCGCCTCAGCGAGGAAGCATGGCGCGGGTGGTCAGCGGGAGCGGCGAGCGCGGATGCGGCGGCGTAGGAGCGTGACCGGTACGGCGCCGATCAGGCCGAGCGCGAGCGGGGCCTCCGGCAAGGCGCCGTTCACCAGCGCCAGCCCCGGGGCGTCGAAGGTCTTCGGGATCGACAGCGTCGTGAGCCGGGACAGCGGCCAGACGATGACGAAGGCTCGGCCGATCACGCGGCTCTCCGGGACCGTGCCGCCGCCCGGGTCGCCGATGTGGCCGCGCGAGTCGTACGACACCTCGCGGTGGTCGCCCATCACCCACAGGTGGCCCGCCGGCACGGTGATGTTGAACTTGCTGTCCGACGGCCGGTTCTGCTCGCCGGTCTGCGGGTCGGTGTAGATGTAGGACGTCTCGACGAGCGGATGGCCGTTGACGGTCACGCGGCCCTGGGCGTCGCAGCAAGCCACGTGGTCGCCCGGAACACCGATGACGCGCTTGATGTAGTCCTTCTCCCCCGGCACGACCCCGAACGCGCTGCCGATCGCGTGAAGCACCTTCGACACCGGGTTCTTCGGCTGGGAGTACTGGACCTCCGGGTCCCAGGAGTCGAGTCCGTTGAAGACGACGACGTCACCGCGCTTGATGTCGCGCGTGTGATAGACGATCTTGTTGACCAGGACGCGGTCGCCGACCTTGAGGGTGTTCTCCATCGACTGGGACGGAATGTAGAACGCCTGCACGGCGAAGGCCTTGATGACCATCGCGAGTGCGAGCGCCACACCGACCAGGATGGGGAGCTCTTTCCAGAACGACCCCTGCTTCTTCTTACGCCCCTTCTGTTCCGACTCCTCGTCACCTGGACGCTTGGAGTCGCTCTCGTCTCCGACCAGGGCCGCATTGTCGGACGGACCGTTCGGCTCGTGCCCGTCGCCCCTCACGCCGTCCCGAGAGTTCCCGGATATGTCGTGGCGCGTTTCACCGGAAGTGGGCGCGGGCTCGCGCAGGCCCTGCTCGTCGTCACTCATCATTGGGAAGCCTAATGCCCTAAGGCCGCACGGGAGGTCATCGGCCGCGTGTCGTCTCCGGCAAGGGCGCCGGAGTCATCCGAATAGAGAACTTCGCCCCGGAACGCCATTGCGCCGTCCAGGACCATTCGCAGTGCCCGTTGTACCCGTAAGGCCCCCTCGGCTCAACTTGACCTTGCCGAGACTTGACTTTCCGGCCCCCGGCGACGGCCGAAAGAGGACGGCCTCGCGGCCTCATCAGCCCCCGGTCCCGGGCTCGCGTCGCGACATCGATGGCCGGAAGCGGCAACCGGCCTCCAGCCCGCGCCGCGCGGTCAGGTACGAGGTCGCCGCCCGGGCCAGAACATCGGCACGACCCGCGCCGGACCGCCACGACCTGAGCCACATCGAGATCCTGCCCGCGAGAGGCGGGTCGCATCCCCTCGTACGACAAGAGACCGGGAAGCGACCGCTGTACGACGCCCAGCCGCCGCACGGAACGCGACCGCGGTACGGCGAACGGCCTACCAGGCCGGGCCCACCAGCCGAACACGCCCGACCCGAGCGCCAGAACCTGGAGCACATCGACGGCCGGAACGCGCGAAACAGGCCGCCTCCCCCATCGGCGGAACGACCGCCGTAGGAGAGCTGGCCGTACGGAACACGACCGCCATACCGCCAGCGGCCAGGACCAACGAGCTCCAGCCGACCAGGGCAGTGGATCCGGGGGCCGCAGCTCTCAAGGCACGGAAGTCCGGGCGTCGTCCAGGGACACGTCCCGGAGGCGGGCGGCCGACCGTACGCGAACACGCCCGATCCGTTGCCGGCTCCGAAAGCACCGATCCTCCCGAACGCCGGCCGTTTCCGGTGGAGCGGTTCGGGAGGAGGGCTTCGCCGGAGGCGCGGTCAGTTCTCGCGCTTCTCCTTGATGCGCGCGGCCTTGCCGCGGAGGTCGCGGAGGTAGTAGAGCTTGGCGCGGCGGACGTCACCGCGGGTGACGACCTCGATCTTGTCGATCGACGGGCTGTTGAGCGGGAACGTGCGCTCCACGCCCACGCTGTAGCTCACCTTGCGGACGGTGAACGTCTCGCGGGCGCCGCCGCCCTGGCGCCGGATCACGACGCCCTGGAAGACCTGGATACGGCTGCGGCTTCCCTCGGTCACGCGCACGTGAACCTTGAGCGTGTCACCCGGACGGAAGTCCGGTACGTCCGACCGCTTCGCGGCGTTCTCGATCTCCTGGATCAGGGTGTGCATGACTGAGGTTCCTCGTGTTGGACACGCGCGCGGCACACAGCGCCGCAACGCGATGGGGTCTTCTGGGAAGTCTGGGCGCGCCCAGCGTGAGGCCGGGCCGACACTTCAGTGTGCCATATGTTCGCCGTCGATCGGAAAACCGGCCTCCGCCAGGGTACGCCGATCGACGTCGTCCAGGGTATTGCGAGCGATCAATTCGGGTCTCGTGGCGGCCGTACGGCGCAGGGCCTGGTCGCGTCGCCACCGGGCGATCGCGCCGTGGTTGCCCGACATCAGCACGGGCGGCACCGCGCGTCCGCGCCAGGTCGGGGGCTTGGTGTACACCGGGCCCTCCAGCAGCGCCGCCATCCGGCCCGGCGCGAACGAGTCGTCGCTCACCGAGTCGGCGTTGCCCAGCACGCCCGGCAGGAGCCGGGTCACCGCCTCGACGATGACGAGCACGGCCGACTCGCCTCCCGCGAGGACGTAGTCGCCGATGCTCACCTCATCGACCGGCATCCGCGACCGTGCGTCCTCGATCACCCTCGCGTCGATGCCCTCATAGCGTCCGCACGCGAACACCAGCCACGGCTCCCCCGCGTACGCGACGGCCGTCTCCTGGGTGAACGGGCGTCCGCTCGGCGTGGGCACGACCAGCCGCGGCGCCGCCCCGGAAGGGGCGATCGCGTCAAGGGCCTCGCCCCACGGCTCGGGTTTCATCACCATGCCGGGGCCGCCGCCGTACGGGGTGTCGTCCACCGTACGGTGCCGGTCGTGGGCCCAGCCGCGCAGGTCGTGAACGTGGACGTCGACATCGCCGCGCTGCCGCGCCTTGCCCAGCAGCGAGACGCCGAGCGGCGCGAAGTAGTCGGGAAAGATCGTGATGATGTCGAGGCGCATGGGGGTCTCTACTCGAGCAGACCGGGCGGCGGGTCGAGGACCACGCGGCCGGCGGGGAGGTCGACGGTCGGGACGATCGCGCCGACGAACGGCACCAGCGCCTCGTCGCCGCTCGGGCGGCGCAGGACCAGCAGGTCCTGACCGTAGTGTTCGACGTCCACGATCTCACCGAGCTCGGTGCCGTCCGTGGCCACCGCGGCCAGCCCGATCAGCTCGTGGTCGTGGAACTCCTCCGGATCGTCACTCGGCGGGATCTCGGCGGAGTCGACGAGCAGCAGCAGGCCGCGGAGTGTCTCCGCGGCCGTGCGGTCCTCGATACCGGCGAACCGCACCAGCAGGCGCCCGGCGTGCGTACGGACCGTCTCCACCGTGAGCGTGCCCGCGTTCTCGGTGCCGAGCGAGGCGCCCGGGGCGAACCGCTCGGCCGGCTCGTCGGTGCGCACGTCGACGCTGACCTCGCCACGGACTCCGTGCGCGCGGCCGATACGACCGACGGCGAGCAGCATCAGGCCCCGCCTCGTACGCATCCGGGCGGCACCTCACGGAGCAACGCCGAGATCCCCGGCGGCATGGTGCCGACCGGGGATCGCACGGGCGTGGATCCGTCACCGGGCCGAAGCGTCGGCGGCCCGGACGCCGTGGCGCGGGCCGGGGATCCGGAGGACACCGTCAGCGCGCCTCGTTGAGGTCGAGCAGGTCGACGCGGACGTACCGTCCTCCGGCGATGGCGCTCATGACGGTGCGCAGGGCCTTGGCCGTACGGCCGTTGCGCCCGATGACCTTGCCGAGGTCGTCGGGGTGCACGCGCACTTCCAGGACTCTGCCGTTGCGGAGCCGACGTGCCCGCACCCGAACCTCGTCCGGATGCTCGACGATGCCGCGCACCAGGTGTTCGAGCGCCTCCTCGAGCACGCTACGCCTCGCTCTTGGCTTCGGCGGCGTCCTCGGCCGGCTTCTCCTCCGCCTTCGCCTCGTCCTTCTTGGCCTTCTTCGGCGCGGCCTTCTTGGACTTCGGCTGGGTCGCCTTGCCCTCGGGCTCGTCCGCGGTCTCCCTGAGGGCGGCGGCGAAGACCTCGGCCTTGTCGGGCTTCGGCTCGGCGACCTTCAGCGTGCCCTCGGCACCCGGCTCGCCCTTGAACTTCTGCCAGTCGCCGGTGACCTTGAGGATCGCGAGGACGGGCTCGGTGGGCTGGGCGCCGACGCCCAGCCAGTACTGCACCCGCTCGGAGTTGACCTCGATGAGCGAGGGCTCCTCCTTCGGGTGGTACTTGCCGACCTCCTCGATGGCGCGGCCATCACGCTTGGTGCGGGAGTCGGCAACGACGATCCGGTAGTACGGTGCCCGGATCTTCCCCAGACGCTTGAGCTTGATCTTGACTGCCACGGGTGTGGTGTTCTCCAGATTCGAAATGGATGAGCGGACGGACGCCGGGTGGGGACCTGCGCTGCCACTCGGAAGGACACGGCTCGCCTGGGGTTGAGAGAGGGTCCCCTGCTGACCGCGGTTCCAGCTTGCCATTCTGCCAGACGATCGCGGTGAAGTCGTAACCGATCAAGGTCGCTGCACCCGCGCCATCGGCGGAATTGGGTTAATTCTTGTTCTTCGGATCCTGCAGCTTGGACAGATCCGGCATCTGGAAGCCCTGGGGCAGCTGTCCCGGCAGGCCGCCGCCCAGGCCGGGTGGCAGGCCCTTGGGCAGGGCGTCCTGCTTGCCGCCGCCCTTTCCGGCCGCGTCCTGGGCGCGCTTGCGCGGGTCACCGCTGCGCTGCCGGCCCTTCTTGTTCTTCTTGTTACCGGACTTGACCGCCTTGCGGCGCGTGCCCGGCATGCCGGGAATGCCCATCCCGCCGGCCATCTGGCGCATCATCTTCTGAGCATCGAAGAAGCGGGTGACGAGGTTGTTGACCTCGGTCACGGTGACGCCGGAGCCCTTCGCGATACGCGCGCGCCGCGAGCCGTTGATGATCTTCGGGTTGCGCCGTTCATCGGGCGTCATCGAGTTGATGATGCCGCCCACCCGGTCGAGATCACGGTCGTCGATCTCGTCGATCTGCTGCCGCATCTGCCCCATTCCGGGCATCATTCCGAGCAGGTTCTTGATCGGCCCGAGCTTGCGGATCATCTGCATCTGCTCGAGGAAGTCCTCCAGGCTGAAGTCCTCACCCGAGGCGAACTTCGAGGTCATCTTCTCGGCCTGCTCGGCGTCGAACGCCTTTTCGGCCTGCTCGATCAGGGTGAGGATGTCACCCATGTCGAGGATCCGCCCGGCCATCCGGTCGGGGTGGAAGACGTCGAAGTCCTCCAGCTTCTCACCGGTCGAGGCGAACATGATCGGCTGACCGGTGATGTGGCGGACCGAAAGCGCGGCGCCACCGCGCGCGTCGCCGTCGAGCTTGGTGAGCACGACGCCGTCGAAGCCGACACCGTCGACGAACGCCTGAGCCGTCGTGACCGCGTCCTGGCCGATCATCGCGTCGACGACGAAGAGGATCTCGTCGGGCTTCACCGCGTCGCGGATGTCGGCGGCCTGGCGCATCATCTCCTCGTCGATGCCCAGCCGCCCGGCCGTGTCGATGATGACCACGTCGTGCTGCGCGTGCCGCGCGTGCTCGATCGAACGCCGGGACACCTCGACCGGGTCGCCGACGCCGTTGCCCGGCTCGGGGGCGTACACCGGCGTGCCGGCGCGCTCGCCGAGCACCTGCAGCTGCTGCACGGCGTTGGGCCGCTGGAGGTCGGCGGCGACGAGCAGCGGCGCGTGCCCCTCGTTCTTCAGCCAGCGTGACAGCTTGCCCGCCAGCGTCGTCTTACCCGAGCCCTGCAGACCCGCCAGCATGATCACGGTCGGCGGCGTCTTGGCGAACCGCACCCGCCGCGTCTCGCCGCCGAGGATCTTGATCAGCTCATCGTTGACGATCTTGACGACCTGCTGGGCGGGGTTCAGCGCCTGGGACACCTCCGCGCCACGGGCCCGCTCTTTGACCTGCGCGATGAAGTCCTTGACGACGGGCAGCGCCACGTCGGCCTCGAGCAACGCGATGCGGATCTCGCGCGCCGTGGCGTTGATGTCCGCTTCGGACAGCTTGCCCTTGCTGCGCAGTGAGGAGAAGACCGTAGTCAGCCGGTCGGAAAGCGTCTCGAACACGTGTCTGGCCAGTCCTAGGAAGCTTTGGGGATCGACGTACCACACTATCCGTTCGGCAGGCCTTGGGTATGACGCTCGGCCCGCGGCTCCCCGCCGCACCCCTCACGTCTCAGCGAAGACCGTCGTAGCGCAGCAGCCGCGGCCGCAACGCTCCGCAGGCACAGCGGGTGTAGACCAGCACGCCCTCCGAGGTGAAGTGACGCGAGACGACGGTGTACGGGGGTTCCTGCGGGCTGCCGCATCGGTGGCACCGGTTCATGGCTGTCAGTGTCGGCCGCGCCTACAGTTGAGGTCCAGCTCATCTTTTCACGCATTACCTTGTGAGGAAAACGCATGATCGAGTCGGTGGACCTGCGGCGTCTCCAGGTGCTGCGCCTCGTGCACCGCCACGGCACGGTCACCGCGGCCGCCGACGTCCTTCACCTCACCCCGTCCGCCGTCTCCCACCAGCTGCGCCAGCTCGCGCGCGAGACCGGCGTCGCGCTGCTGGAGCCCGACGGCCGCCGCGTACGGCTCACGGCCGCGGGCCGCGCCCTGGTCACCCACGCCGACGCGCTGCACGCGAACTGGGAGCGGGCACGGGCGGAGCTGGCCGCGTACGCCGACGGAAGCGCCGAGTCGCTGCACATGTGCGGGTTCCCCTCCGCGGTCGCACGACTGCTGGCGCCGGCCGCGGCCCGGCTGCGCGCCACCGACACCAGGCTGACCGTCCACGTCGCGGAGGAGGAGACGGCCGCCGGGCTGGACCGGCTGCTGGCCGGAGAGACCGACATCGCCGTGGTCGTCCTGGACGGATCGACCCTGCCGCTGGACGACGCGAAGTTCGGCCGCCGCCCGGTGCTGGCCGAGCCGTTCGACCTGATCGTGCCCGCCGGCCACCCGCTGGCGGAGCGGGACGAGGCCGTGCTGGGCGACGTCGCGGACGAGCCCTGGGTGCTGGCCGCCGCGGGCAGCTGCGACCTGTACGAGCTCGCCGTCGCGGCGTGTTCGGCCGCGGGGTTCACACCACGGGTCGCGCACCACGCGCGCGACTACGCCGCGGTCTCCGCCCTCGTCGCCTGCGGCCTCGGCGTCGCCCTCATCCCCCGTACGGCCGCGGTGCCCGCCCTGCA
Organism: Actinoallomurus oryzae; assembly: GCF_039541955.1. Taxonomy (NCBI): domain Bacteria; kingdom Bacillati; phylum Actinomycetota; class Actinomycetes; order Streptosporangiales; family Thermomonosporaceae; genus Actinoallomurus; species Actinoallomurus oryzae. The sequence goes on from NZ_BAABHF010000024.1 coordinate 114,115, forward strand.
TGACGTCGCCCGGCTCCCGCTGCGGGACGCACCCACCCGCCACGTCCTCGCGTGCGTCCGGCTCGGCGGCGACCGCCGGCCCGCGATCGCGCGGGGCCTGGCCGCGCTGGAGGAGGCCGGCCGGGAGCTCGCGCGCCTACCAGAGAGGCCGGATCGGCGGTGAGCCGGCCGCGGTGACGTACGCCGACAGCGACTCGCGGACCACCTCGAGCCGGTCGGCGCCGACCAGCCCGGCCCAGCGGTTCTCGATCTCGGTCCACAGCGCCACGACCCGTCCGACGCAGGCCCAGCCGCGCGAGGCCAGGACGACGACGCGGGCGCGCCGGTCGGCCGGGTGCGGGCGGCGCTCGACGTAGCCGCGCCGCTCCAGCTCGTCCACCAGCTGCACGGCGGCCTGCTTGGTGACGCCCAGGTGCTGCCCCAGCTCGACCGCTGTCGCACCTCCGCGTACGGACAGGTACTGGAACGCGAAGCCGTGCGCGGGCCGTACGTCGCCGAACCCCTCCTCGGCCAGCCGGACGTGCACCTCTTCCATGATCGCGTGAAAGGCCATGCCCAGCAGCCCCGGGATCTCCCCGGCCATCGGCAATCCCTCCTCATGAAGACAAGCGGCTTGACTATATGGACAAGCCGCTTTACCTTCTTCATCGTCAAGCAGATTGACCATATCGAGGGAGGACACCCATGCCCGTGAACACGCTGGCCGAGGCGAAGAAGATCGAGTTCCACGGCCTGACCGCGCATCCCATGGCGGTTCCCAGCCGTGGTTCCGCCGAGCTGGCCATCTGGTACCTGGAGGTGCCGCCCGGCCTGCGCGGCGAGGAGCACACCGTCGACCGCGAGGAGGTGTTCGTCGTACGGTCCGGGCGGATGTCCGCCACGATCGGCGGAGACCCGTACGAGGCGGGCCCCGGCGACGCGGTGATCGTGCCGCCGGGGGTCCCGTTCTCGATGCTCAACGACGGGTCGGAGCCCGCCCGGCTGGTGGTGTGCACCTCGGCCGGCGTACGGGCGACGCTGAACGGGCGGACCGTCGTGCCGCCCTGGTCCGAGTGACCCTCAGCCGCCGTAGATGACGGCGGTCGGCTCGGCCTTGGTCAGCGTGGCAGGGGTCGTGCCGGACAGGAACGACCGCTGCGGCTCGTCGTCGCGGCCGAGGAAGAACGCCCGGTTGACCGCCTGCACCTCGATCGTCGAACCCGGGTCGGCGTTCGAGGTCGGCACCCGGATCGCGGTGATCTCCGCGATGTCGGACGGTGTCGTACCGGGCGGGAGCTGCACCGTCGTGGCCGCCGGCAGGTCGCGCTGGATCGAACGGTCCGGGAACAGGTGGTCCGAGCGGTACACCGTCGGGTCGTCCTTCAGGCGTACCCCGATGGACAGGCCCACCCAGTCGAGGGCGCCGTTCGGGGGATTCTCCGTCACCTTGCGGACGACCAGGTAGAGGTAGTCGCGCGGGTCGGCGATGGACGTGGTGGAGGAGGTCGGCGGGTCCGCCTCCACCTTGCCCTCGCGGCGCGACTCCGCGTCGGACACCCAGTACGTCCACGGGTTGCGGTCCATGATCTGCTCCCGGGCCTCCGTGGCCGCGTTCAGCGACGCTGACGTGGACAGGAAGAACCGCATCGGGTCATCGACCTTGTCGCAGATGTTGTTGTTGAGCGTGCACGTCTGCATCAGCGGGTGATCGCCCTCGTACGTCCCGCCGAACGGCTGCGTCACGTGGTTCGGCGCCTGGATCACGGCGGTGCCCGGCACGCGGTGGCCCCGGGCGTCGACCTCGACCTGGTAGATCCACTCGATGTCGGTCGTCCGGCCCCAGCGGGCCATGAGCTGCGGCGTCGAGGTGCCGCCGTCCTCGTTGCTCCAGATGTAGGAGTAGGTCAGCAGCCGGTGTCCGGGCACGGTCGCGGGCACGTCCTCGTGCCAGGCGACGAGGGGCGTGTCGGTGAAGGCGTTCTGGAACGGCCCGCCCGAGTCGGCCCCGTTCCGGCCGTACAGGATCGGCGCGTGCGCCAGGTCCACGTAGTCCCGCCCGCGGCTCACCACGCGGACGGCGGTGCGGGTGACGTCGACCCGCGTGCCGCGCGAACGGTCCGCCGCGAACCGGAGCGTCAGCCGGTGCCGGCCCGCCCGCAGGTGCCCGAGCGCGAACTCCCGCGTGATCGGGAACGCGGCCGGCACCACGTCGTCGGTGACGTACCGGCCGTCGACGTAGAGCGACAGCACCGCCGACTCGTGGCCCTCCTCGCCCCAGGAGACCCCGGGCGCGGCGGCGGTCACGTCGAGGAGCGCCTCGCCCGTACGGTCGGCGCGGAACGTGATCGTACGGTCGTGACCTCGCTCGACGACCGTCGTCGTCCCCGCGGTGGCGGCCGGCACGGCGACCAGCCCGCCGAGCGCCGTCACACCCGCCAGTACGGCGGCACGCGAAAATCTACGCACAGGAGCCTCCCAGGCATCGCGAACGCAAGAAGCGTCATCGCCACCGGGAGCGCGGTCAATGATCGCGACAGAGGTTTCCGTGATCTTCATTGGCCGGTGTGGGCCAGGACACCTACCTCAAGGATTCCGCGCACTTCAGGGACGCGGCACAGGCACGACGGGGGCTCAGCGCACCACGTCGAGGACGCCCGCGCGGACCGACGCGCGCAGGTCCTCGTCGGTGACCGGGCGCCCCTCGGCGTCGACGACGTAGAAGACGTCGACGGCCTCGGCGCCGAGCGTCTCGACCCGCGCCGCCCGCACCTGCAGGCCGAAGGTGCCGAGTACGTGCCCGACGCGCCACAGCAGGCCCGGGCGGTCGTGCGCGCGCACCTCCACCACCGTCGCGGTCGCGGACGCGTCGTCGATCATGGTCACGCGGGGCGGCGGCACCGGGACGCCCTTGCGCGGGCGGTACGAGCGCGCCCGGCGTTCGAGGCGTTTCTCGACGTCCAGCCGTCCGGCCAGCACCCGGCGCAGGTCCACCTCGAGCGCGGCCGGGTCCGGCCCGGAGCCGTACTCCGGCACGGCCAGGAACTCCAGCAGCGCCGTCGGCCCCTCCGCGCCCCGGCCCCAGGAGACCGTACGGGCGCCGCGCACGGCCAGACGGTGCAGCGCGAGCACGCCGGCGGCCTGCCAGAGCAGTCCGGGCCGATCGGGCGCGACGACGGTGATCCGCGAGCCGACGACGCGTACGGAGCCGCCGCCGTGCCGGGCGAGGGCGAGCTGCTCCGGCGTCGGCTCGGGCGCCACCGGCGGCGGCGCGCCGGCCAGGACCGCGGCGACACGGCGGGTGAGCTCGGCGACCAGCCCGGCCTTCCAGGGGCTCCACGCGGCCGGTCCGGTGGCCTGGCCGTCGGCGACCGCCAGCGCGGCGAGCGTCTCCAGGACGACGGGGTCGCCGACCGTCTCAGCCACCGTCTCGATCGTCACCGGGTCGTCCAGGTCGCGGCGCGTCGCGGTCTCGGGCAGCAGCAGATGGTGCCGTACGACGGCCTCCAGCACCCGGACGTCGCCGGTGTCGAAGCCGAGCCGCTCCCCCAGGTCGCGCGCCATCACCGCGCCGGTCCTGGCGTGGTCGCCGGGCCAGCCCTTGCCGATGTCGTGCAGGAGCGCGCCGACCAGCAACAGGTCGGGGCGGGCCACGTCGCGCGTGTGGGCGGCGGCCCGCGCCGCGGTCTCCACGAGGTGGCGGTCGACGGTAAAGGTGTGCACCGGGTTGCGCTGCGGACGGTTGCGCACGCGTTCCCAGTCGGGCATCAGGCGTTCGATCAGGCCGACCTGGTCGAGCGCCTCCCAGACGCCGATGGCGGGCGGCCCGGCGCCGAGCAGGGTCACCAGCGCGTCGCGCGCCTCCGCCGGCCACGGCACGGGCATGGGCGGCGTCTCTCGTGCCAGCCGCTCGACCGTCGAGATCGCCAGCGGCAGGCCGGCCTGCGCGGCCGCCGCCGCGGCGCGCAGGACGAGCGTGGGGTCGCCGCCGGCGTCCGCGCCGCGGGCGAGAACGACCTCGGAGTCGTGCTCGACGACTCCGTCGGCGAGGGGGCGGCGTACCGGGCGGCCGGACGGGGAGCAGAAGCGGTCCACCGACCGCCACATGTGGTCGACCGCGAAGGTGACCGTACGGGCGGCCTCGACCACCGTGCGCAGGAGCGCTTCGGCGTCGAGCAGGCCGAGGGCCTCGGCCACCGCGCCCTGCTCCTGCAGGACGAGGCGGTCCGCCGCGCGGCCGGTCGTCTCGTGCAGCGCGTGCCGGACGTCCAGGAGCAGCGCGTAGGCGTCCTTGACCCGGGCGGACGGGGCCGGGGCGACCCAGGCCGCCGCGACCGCCTGGATCGCGTGCACGTCGCGGAGCCCGCCGCGCGACTCCTTCAGGTCGGGCTCCAGGAGGAACGCCAGCTCGCCGGAGTCGCTCCAGCGGGCGCGGGTCATCTCGCGCAGCTCGGGCAGCCGGCGGCGCGCGTCCGAGCGCCAGCCGGCGAGCACCGTCTCGCGGACCTCACGGGTGAGGTCCGGGTCGCCCGCGACGTGCCGCGCGGAGATCAGGCCGAGGACGGCCTTGAGGTCCTCGCGCGCGACCTCGCGTGCCTGGGCGGGCGTGCGGACCGAGTGGTCGAGCCGCAGCCCGGAGTCCCAGATCGGATACCAGACGCGCTCGGCGAGGGCCGCGATGTCGGGCCGGCCGCGGTGCAGGAGCACCAGATCGACGTCACCGCCCGGCGTGAGCTCCTCACGCCCGTGGCTGCCGACCGCGACCAGCGCGACGTCCGGTTCGGCACCGACCAGCCGGGCCAGCCGGCGGTCGAGCTCGCCGGCGCGGCGCGCCCGCTCGGCACGCAGCCGCACGCGTGCACTGCCGCCACCCTGACCAGCCGTGCCTGCCTGAGCACCGTCCTGAACGGCCGGACCCGCCTGAGCCGCGTCCCGTACGGCAGAGACCTGCTGAGCCCTGTCGCCGCCCTGTACGGCGGAGCCCGGCCGAGGCGTCGCCTCGGCCGGGCCGTGCCCTCCCCCGAGCGTGTTCGTCACCCTTACAGCGCCTCCGGCCCGGTCTCACCGGTACGCACGCGCACCACGGTGTCGACCGGCACCGACCAGACCTTGCCATCGCCGATCTTGCCGGTCTGCGCCGCCTTCACGATGACGTCGACGATGTCCTCGGCGTCCTCGTCGTCGACGAGGACCTCCACCCGCAGCTTGGGCACGAGGTCGACCTTGTACTCCGCGCCCCGGTAGACCTCGGTGTGACCGCGCTGGCGGCCGTACCCGCTGGCCTCGCTCACCGTGAGGCCGTTGACCCCGAACGTCTCCAGCGCCGCCTTCACGTCGTCGAGCTTGAAGGGCTTGATGACCGCCGTGACGAGTCTCATGCCTCAGCCTCCACCTTCTTGTCGCCGGGCTCCGCCGAGCCCTTGGCGTGGTCCGCCGTCAGTGCGGCAAGGATTCCGTGTCCGCCGCCGGAACCGCCGTGCGCCGTGCCGATCTCGTACGCGGTCTCCGCGTGGACGGCCAGGTCGATGCCGGACACCTCGTCCTCTTCGCTGACCCGCAGACCCATGATCTTGTCCAGCACCTTGCCGATGACGAAGGTGAGGACGAACGAGTAGACGGCCACCAGCACCACGCCGACGGCCTGCTTGCCGAGCTGGCCGAACCCACCGCCGTAGAACAGGCCCGCCGGCCCGTCGCCCTTGGCCGGGGTGAGGATGCCGGTCACGGTCGGGGTGGCCAGGAAACCGATCAGCAGCGCGCCCGCCGCGCCGCCGACCGCGTGCACGCCGACGACGTCGAGGGAGTCGTCGAAGCCGAACCTGGTCTTCATGCCGACCGCCACGGAGCAGAGCGCGCCGGCGATCACGCCGAGGATGATCGCTCCGACCGGGTTCACCGAGGCGCAGGCCGGGGTGATCGCGACGAGGCCGGCGACCGCGCCGGAGGCCATGCCCAGGGCGGTGGACTTCCCGTAGCGGAACTTCTCCACGACGATCCAGCCGAGCGCCGCGGCCGCGGTCGCCACCTGGGTGTTGACGAACGCCACCGACGCCTGGGCGTTGGCGGCCAGCGCCGAGCCGGCGTTGAAGCCGAACCAGCCGAACCACAGCAGGCCCGCGCCGAGCAGCACGAACGGCACGTTGTGCGGGCGCATCGGCTCCTTGGGCCAGCCGACCCGCTTGCCGACCACCAGGGCCAGGGCCAGGCCCGCCATACCGGCGTTCAGGTGGACCGCGGTGCCGCCGGCGAAGTCGAGGGCGCCGATGTGGTCGGCCAGGAAGCCGCCGTCCTTGGTCGTGGACAGGTCGCCGAAGAAGAACACCCAGTGCGCCACCGGGAAGTACACGATCGTGGTCCAGATCGCCACGAACGCGCACCAGCCGCCGAACTTCACCCGGTCCGCGATGGCACCGCTGATCAGCGCGGGGGTGATGATGGCGAACATGAGCTGGAAGGCGACGAACGCCAGTTCGGGCGACGTGCCGGACGCCGACAGCAGCGTGTCCTTCAGCCCGACCCGGCCGAAGCCGCCGATGAAGCCGTGGTTCCCGACGTCCTTGGCGAAGGCCAGGGAGTAGCCGTAGAAGACCCACAGCACGCTGACGATGCCGATCGTGGCGAAGTTCATCATCAGCATGTTGAGGACGCTCTTGGACCGGGTCATACCGCCGTAGAAGAACGCGAGGCCCGGGGTCATGAGAAGCACGAGAGCAGAGCTCGCCAGCAGCCAGGCGGTGTCGCCTGAATTCAACATCTTGAGAACGTCCGGCGGCATGCGGCGCCCCTTCGGTGAGGTGGTCGATACTGCTCTGGAGCTTCGAGCAGAGCCGTTTCACCTACGGGGCATGAGTGTTTCGGCGGTGTGAAACCGTGCGCGCCCATGTTTCCGACGTGTTTCGAAGTGCTACGCCCCGCTTCGTACGCGTTCGCCGCCGGTGGCCACCTACCGTGACGCCCGTCACGGGCCGTCGCGCCCGGCCCGACGTACAGTGTGAGGATAAGTTCCCAGGTCATCCCTATAAGGGCGGGGATCGGCAACGGTGTCTGCGGTGTCGCGCCCCTCCGCCCGGTGGCGCGCAGGCGGGCTACCCGCGGAGGTGACGAGTTTCGTCGGACGTCGGCGCGAGGCGGCCGACGTCAAACGTCTGCTGTCCGACTCACGGCTGGTGACGCTCACCGGGGTGGGCGGGGTCGGCAAGACCAGGCTGGCCTACCGGGTCGCCGCGGAGCTGTGGCGCGCGTTCCCCGACGGCGTGTGGCCGGTCGATCTGGCCGAGCTGGAGAACCCCGAGCTGCTCGCGCAGGCCGTCTCCGCGGCACTCGGCGTCGAGGATCGTTCCGGCCGGTGCCCGGTGGAGACCCTGACCGATCATCTGCGGGAGATGACCGCGCTGATCGTGCTGGACAACTGTGAGCATCTCCTGCCCGAATGCGCCGTACTGGCCGACGCCCTGCTGCGCGCCGCGCCCTGCCTGCGCGTCCTGGCCACGAGCCGGCAGCTCCTGGGGATCACGGGCGAGCAGACCCTGGACGTGCCGGCGCTGCCCCTGCCGCTGCCCGGCACCGATCCCGGATCGGTCGAGGCGTCGACACGCTACGACGCGGTGCGGCTGTTCGTCGACCGGGCGCGGGCCGTACGCCCCGGCTTCGCGCTGACCGAGGACAACCGCCAGGCCGTCGAGCGGCTCTGCCGCCGCCTCGACGGCGTCCCGCTCGCGATCGAGCTGGCGGCCGTACGGCTGCGGGCCCTGTCGGTCCAGCACCTGCTCGGACGCCTCGACGACCGGTTCCGCCTGCTCGAACGCCGTTCCTGTACGGCGGTCGAGCGGCATCGCACGCTGTGGGCGCTGATCGACTGGAGCCACACGCTCTGCACGCCGGAGGAACGGCTGCTGTGGGCGCGGGCCTCGGTGTTCGTCGGCGGTTTCGGCCTGGAGTCGGCCGAGGACGTCTGCTCCGGCGACGGCATCGCCCGCGAGGAGGTACTGGACCTCGTGGCCGGGCTCGTCGACAAGTCGGTGCTGATCACCGAGGAGACGCCGTTCGGGGTCCGCTACCGGCTCATGGAGTCGCTGCGGGAGTACGGCCGGGAGCGGCTCGCCGAGGGGGGCGGCGCCGACGCCGTGCAACGGCGGCACCGTGATCACTTCGCTCGGATGTGCGCCGACACGCTCGCGTCGGAGTCGTGTCAGCTGAAGTTGCTCAGCCGGGTGAAGCTGGAGACCGCCAACCTGCGCTCGGCCATGGACTACTGCTTCAGCACGCCCGGCGGCGCCGCGTGGGGCCTGCGGATGGCCGCCGACCTGCGCAACCACTGGCTCAGCGGCTACCTCGGCGAGGGCCGCCAGCGGTTCGCCCAGGGGCTGGCCCTGCACCGGGCGAAGGACGAGGCGCGGGGCCGCGCCCTGATCGTGGACGGCTGGCTGGCCGTGGTCGACGGCCGGCCCGAGGAGGGCAGCCGGCTGTTCGACGAGGCGCGGGAGATCGGCGAACTCCTGGGGCACGGCGTGATCCTCGCCGACATCGCCCTCCAGGAGGGACTGCTGGCGCTGGACCGGGGCGACGCGGAGACCGCGATCACGCTGTGCCGCGCCGCCGAGGAGCGGCAGCGCGCGGCCGGCGACATCATGGGCCGCATCCGCGCGGCCCTGTGGCTCGCCAGCGCGCTCACCCTGGCCGGCGACCTGGACGCCGCCGTCCGCACCGCGCAGGAGGGCATCGCCCTGTGCGACGACCACGGCAAGGGCCTGTACCGCGCCCACCTGCTGACCATGCTCGGCGTGGCGTTCTGGCGCCGGGGTGACACGGCGCCCGCCGGCGCGCTGGTGAGGGAGAGTCTCGCCTTCCATCGTGAGCTCGGCAATTCCCGTGGCATCGGCCTCAACATGGCGGCTCTCGCGTGGATCACGGCGGCGGACGGCCGGTACGAGCGGGCGGCGCGGCTGCTGGGGATCTTCGAGAGGTTCTCGCGGGAGCCGCGGTCACGGCGGGCGATCGGCGCCCAGGTGGCCGGATACCGGCATCTGCGCCCCTACCAGGAGGGGTGTGTGGCGGAGATCCGGCGCGCGCTCGGCGAGACGGCCTTCGAGTCGACGGTGCGCGAGAGCGCCCGGCTCGACGTGGACCACGCGCTCGCGTACGCGCTGGAGGAGAGCGCCGAGGACGACGTCGCGGAGGCGGCCGGACCGGTGGACGGCGAGCGCTCGGCGCCGCTGACGCGGCGGCAGACCGAGGTGGCCCGGCTCATCGGCCGCGGGCTGACCAACCGCGACATCGCCACCAAGCTGGTGATCTCCCAGCGCACCGCCGAGGGCCATGTGGAGCAGATCATGCACCGGCTCGGGTTCGCGTCGCGCTCCCAGATCGCGGTCTGGATCAGTGAGCGCGATAACGGCAACGGCCATGGCGAGCTCAACGGCGAGGTGGGGCACCGGGGCCGGCACCTGCGATGACGAGTGGTGCCGACCCCGGTGTACCTGCGACGCGGGGTCCGGGCCCGCGTCGCCGGGACGGCGTCGCGGGGGGATGCGACACCGTGACGCGCTGGCGCCGCCGGGGGGGTTGACGGCGCCACCGCTTTTCCTGTGGTTCCGGAGGGACGGCCGCGTACGGCGCGGTGTCCCCGGAGGCGCCGGCGCCGTGTCCGGCGTCCCGATGACCTCCACCGACGACGATGCCACCCGAGGCTGCCGGGCACACGGGGAGAAATACCCGAATCCGCAGGTAGACGCCCCGTACACCTCTCCCCGTGACGGCCGAATCACCTTCGGGGCCGGTGCCCGTGAGGCCCGCCTGAACACGGGTCGATACAACGCTCCAGCGCGCACGGAGAGACAGCCGGGGCGTCCGCTCAGACCCGGCTCAGACCCGCGGAAGGCCCGCTCAGTCGCCGAGAATCGCCTCGACGAAGGCCTCCGGCTCGAACGGGGCCAGGTCGTCGGGGCCCTCGCCGAGGCCGACGAGCTTGACGGGCACGCCCAGCTCGCGCTGGACCGCGATCACGATGCCGCCCTTCGCGGTGCCGTCGAGCTTGGTCAGGGCGATGCCGGTCACGTCGACGACCTCGGCGAAGACGCGGGCCTGCTGCAGGCCGTTCTGGCCCGTGGTCGCGTCGAGGACGAGGATCACCTCGTCGACCTGCGCCTGCTTTTCGATCACTCGCTTCACCTTGCCGAGCTCGTCCATCAGCCCGGTCTTGGTGTGCAGGCGGCCGGCCGTGTCGACGATCACCGTGTCGACGCCGGCGGCGATGCCGTGCTTGACCGCCTCGAAGGCGACGCTCGCCGGGTCGGTGCCCTCGTCCCGGCGCACGACCTCCGCGCCGACCCGGGACCCCCACGTCTGGAGCTGGTCGGCCGCGGCGGCGCGGAACGTGTCGGCGGCACCGAGCAGCACCGTACGGCCGTCGCCCACGATGACCCGTGCGAGCTTGCCGCACGTCGTGGTCTTGCCCGTGCCGTTGACGCCCACGACGAGGATGACGGCCGGCTGGGCGCCGTGCGGCTCGGTGCGCAGGGAGCGCTCCCAGTCCTTGCCGATCTGGCCCAGCAGCTCTTCCTTGAGCAGCGCGCGCACCTCGGTGGCGTCACGGGAGCCCAGCACCTTGACCCTGGTGCGCAGGTCCTCGACGATCTGCCGGGACGGCGCCACGCCGACGTCCGCGGTGACCAGAGTGTCCTCGATCTCCTCCCACGCGTCGTCGTCGAGCGCGTCGCGGGACAGCAGCAGGAGCAGGCTGCGTCCCAGGGCGTTCTGCGACCGGGACAGCCGCGCGCGCAGGCGTACGAGACGGCCCGCGGACGGCGGCGGGACCTCCACCTCCGGCACCGGCGGCGCCGGGACCTCCACCGGAGGCGCCTCGACGGTCGCGGTGTCCTCCTCCAGGACGGCGGTGCCGCCCGGTGAGACACCGCTCTCCGGCGGCGCCTGCGGCGGCGGAGCCGTACGGCCGCGCCCTCTCAGCAGGAAGAGTCCGGCCGCGACGACGGCGACCACGACGATCGCGATGGCGAGGATCAGGTATTCCATAGCGTGTCCCAGTCTCGCAGAGGCCGGGGCCGGTCAGCGAGAGCGGGGCAGCGGCAGGCGGGTCGGCGGCATGGTCTCGTGCTCGGAGTTCCCCCACTCCTCGAGGTTTCGCAGCAGTGCCTCCAGGTAGGACCGCAGATGGGTGCGGTAGACGTCGCTGAACGTCCGCAGGTAGGTGATCTCACTTTCCAGGTTGCGGCGTTCGTCGTCCGACAGGGGCGCGGAGGAGGACGGCCGGACCTGCTCGGCCGCGGTCGACGCCTGCCGATGCGCCTCCTCCAGCACCATCACGGCCCGCGCCTTGGCCTCGGCGAGGATCTCGTCGCGGTTGCGCCGCGCCTCCTCGGCCAGCTCCTGGCTGTAGCGCTGGGCGTCGGCGACATAGTGGTCGGCGGTCTCCTGCGCCGTGGACAGGATGCGCACGGCCTGCATGTGGGCGTCCTCGGCCTGCGCGGGCGAGATGCCCTGGGGGCTGCCGGAGATCCGGTCGCGCAGCCGGCCGACCTCGTTCTGCAGCGCCGCCTTCTCGTTGAGGACCCGGACCAGCTCCTGCTCGACCCCGTGGAGGAAGGCGCGGACCTGGTCCTCGTCATAGCCCCGCCGGCCGAGCGGGGCACGCCGGAAGTCGGCCGTCTGCAGCTCGGCCGGGGTGAGACGCTGAGCGCCGGGATTGTCTAGTGAGGTCACTGGGGCCTCCTTCGTCGGAGAGAGTCACCATTGGGGCGTGTCATGGATCCCCCTATGCGTCCGCGTACTTGTCGAACCGGATGCGATCCCTGCCGAGCCCGAGGCGTACGAGGCGGTCAGAGGTCGCGTCCACCATCGTGGGCGAGCCGCACACGTACGCGTCGTGATCCCTCCAGATCCCGTGCCGGGCGATGACGTCGGCGAGCGTGCCCTGTTCGGCGCCGCCGTCCGCGGGCTCGTCGGACACGGCGGGAACGACGGTGAGCCACGGGTACTCCACCGCCCGCTTGGCCAGGTCGTCCAGGTCGTACAGGCCGTCCATCGTGCGTGAGCCGAAGAACAGGTGGACGCGCGGCGGTGCGGGGCTCTGCGCGATCCGTTCGAGGATCGCCTTGAGCGGCGCCAGGCCGGTGCTGCCGCCGATGAGGAGTACGTCGCGGCCGGAGCGATCGTCGTAGGTCATCGTGCCGACCGGCGACGCGAGCCTGAGCTGGTCGCCCGGGGCCACCGAGCGCACCAGGACGGGGCTCACCGGCCCTCCGTCGACCAGCCGTACGTGGAAGTCGATCGTGTTGTCGGGGCGCGGTGCGTTCGCCATCGAGTAGAACCGCCACGTGCGCGGCCGGTAGGGAACCTCCACCGCGACCGCCTGCCCGGGCAGAAACGGCAGCGGCCGTTCGGTCACCACTCGCATCACCGCGAGGTCGAAGCGGCGCCGTTCGTGCGTCACGATCTGGGCGTTCCACCAGGCCGGGCGCTGCGCCGCGTCCTCTTCCGCGGCCTCGATCATGACCTTGGCGACCACTCCGTACGCGTCGCTCCAGTCCTTGGCGAGGGTGTCGGTCCACTCCGCACCGGAAAAGTAACGCAGAGTAGTGATCAGGCTCTGCCCGACCTCCGGATAATGCAGCGCCTCGACCCCGAATTTGCGATGGTCGGCACCGAGCTGACGAACGAAAGGAACGAGTTCCGGCAGGTTGTCGACCTGAGAAACGATACGTCCCAGCGCGTGCAACAACCGATCGCGCTGGTGGTTCATTCCGATCGGGAACATCTCCCGAAGCCCTGGATTCCGCAGAAATAGATCCGAGTAAAAGAACAATGCCACAGCGTCACCATGCTGAGTGACCTGCGCAAAGTTATCCTTCAATGCTTGAGCGTCCACACGTTCTCCTGATGGGGCGGCTTACGCGAGCGGGCGCCGGTGCCGGGCACCGGCGCCGGGTGCGCGCTACCCCTCGCCGCCCGCCTTCACCATGACGCCCGAGACGACGTCGTACGCGGCCGTCCAGTCTTTCTCCAGCTCAGGCGTCCACGAGTCGCCGCTGAAGTAGCGAAGGGTCGCGACGAGGCTGTTGCCGACCTCGAGGTAGTGCTCGGCGGTGATACCGAATCCCTGATGCCGGCGGCCCAGTTGCTGAAGGTAGGGAACCAATTCCTCAGTGTTGTCCACCCATGCGACGATCTGCGTAAGCGCCTCCAGGAGAACCTTCTGCTGACGCGCCATGGAAGCCGGGAAAAGTGACCGGTAGCCGGGGTTGCTCTGGAAGAGATCCGCGTAAAAGTAATCGGCCACCTCCATACCGTGATCGGCGACCTGCGCAAAGTTATCCTTCAGTCGCTGAGCGTCCATATGAGGCCCTTTCTCGGGTTGAAGACGTCTATTCCTAACGAAGCGCCGACTCTGGCGCAAGCGTTACTCATGGGTTAGGACGGGACGATGTGACGAAAGAAGTCACGGTCGGATAGCGACGAGGTCAACACGCTGCGTCAGTACGCCGCGACCTCGCCCGGCCGCCGCGCTGTGAATTGGAACGCCACCGTTGAGTCAGGGAGCACGGTCAGGAGGCGCGCGCGACCGGGACGCTCGTGAGGTGAGACCGGACGTCGATCGTCAAGAGGACATGTCGGACATATCGGCCAAACCGGAGGGTCGATGCCCCGGCCGTGGACGGCCCGCGAGGGGAGGGTCAGGCGGGTTCTGGTTCGCGCAGCCGCTGGCTGATCACCTGAGTCACGCCGTCGCCCCGCATGCTCACGCCGTAGAGCGCGTCCGCGCCCTCCATCGTGCGCTTCTGGTGGGTGATGACGATCAGCTGCGAGGACTCGCGGAGCTCTTCGAAGATGCCCAGCAGACGCTGGGTGTTGGTGTCGTCGAGGGCCGCCTCGACCTCGTCGAGGACGTAGAACGGCGACGGCCGCGCCTTGAAGATCGCGACGAGGAACGCGATCGCGACCAGGGAGCGCTCGCCGCCGGACAGCAGCGACAGCCGCTTGACCTTCTTGCCGGGCGGCCGGGCCTCCACCTCGATGCCGGTGGTCAGCATGTCCTCCGGCTCGGTCAGCGACAGGCGCCCGTCACCGCCCGGGAACAGCCGCGAGAAGATCCCCTCGAACTCCCGCGCGGTGTCCTCGTAGGCGGAGGTGAAGACCTGCTCGACCCGCTCGTCGACCTCCTTGACGACCGTGAGCAGGTCGCGCCGGGTCTTCTTCAGATCTTCCAGCTGGGAGGTCAGGAAGGCGTGCCGCTCCTCCAGGGCGGCGAACTCCTCCAGCGCCAGCGGGTTGACCTTCCCGAGCTGGGTGAGCTGGCGTTCGGCCTGCTTGGCGCGCTTCTCCTGCGTGGCACGGTCGTACGCCTGGGGCTCGGCGTCCTCGGGCGCGTCGGGCGGCGGCGGGACGAGCTGGTCGGGGCCGTACTCGGCGATCAGCACGTCCACCTCCAGCCCGAACTCCTCCATCGCCCGCTCCTCCATCTGCTCCAGGCGGAGCCGGCGCTCGGCGCGGGCGACCTCGCTGCCGTGGGCGACGTTGACGAGCCGCTCGTGCTCGCCGGTCAGCTCGCGCACGCGCGTGCGGACGGCCTTCAGCTCCTCCTCGCGGGCGGCACGCGCCTGCTCGGCGGCCTCGCGCTCGGCGACGGCCGCGGCGATCGACACCTCGATGCGGGCCAGGGACCGGTGCGTGCCGACGACGACGGCCTGCGCGACACGGGCGTCGCGGGCGCGCCGCTCGCGGCGTTCGGCGGCGCGAGCGCGCTCGGCGCGCTCCTCCGCCGCCGCGCGCAGCAGCGCGTCGGCGCGGCCCTCGATCGCCTTGACCCGCTCCTCGGCGGTACGGACGTTGAGCCGCGCCTCCATCTCGGCGGACCGCAGCTCCTGGCACCGGTCGGCGAGCTCGTCGCGGCGGAAGGACGCCTCGTCGTCCTCCTCGACCGGCTCGGCCTCGGCGGCCTCCAGCCGCTCGCGCAGCCGGACGCGTTCTTCGGCGTCGCGCTCGCGTGCCTCCTCCGCGGCCCGTACGGACGCGGAGAGACGCTCGGCCTCCTGCCGGGCGGCCTTGGCCGCGGCCTGGAGCCCGGCGACGTGCCTGGCCTCCTGCGCGGCCTCGGCGGCCGCCTCGCGCAGCCGGGCGCGTACGCGGTCGAGGGCCGCCTGGGCGCGGCTCACGCCCGTCTGTGCCTCGCCGACGGCGGCCTGGGCCGCCTCCAGCACCGCCTGGGCCCGCTGCTCGGCCTCCACGGCCTCCTCGAGCGCCTCGGCGGTCCCCTCGGCCTTCTCGCGCGCCGCCGCGAGCCGCTCGGCGGCCTCGTCGCGGGCGGCGCGCATCTGCAGCGCGCTCTGCCGGCCGCCGCCCCCGCCCAGGGCCCAGTGCGCGCCGAGCAGGTCACCCTCGCGCGTGACCGCCCGCAGCTCCGGCGCCCGGCGTACGAGCGCGGCGGCGGCGGCCAGGTCGTCGACGACCACGACGTCGGCGAGGAGGTGGTGCACGGCGGAGCGTACGGACTCCGCCGCGGTGATCAGGTCGGTGGCGCGCCGGACGCCGTCCGGCAGCGGGACGTCCTCGAGCTTGGTGGCGGGCCCGTCGCCGACCACGAGACCGGCCTGGCCCGCGTCGTCGGCGCGCAGCCGGGTCAGGGCGGACTCGGCGGTGTCGAGCGAGTCGACGGCGACGGCCTCGGTCGCGGCTCCGAGGGCGGCGGCGATCGCGACCTCGGCGCCGGGTTCGACGGACAGGAGGGACGCGAGCGTGCCCAGGACGCCGTCGAGACCGGCGGCGAGCAGTGCCTCTCCCCCGTCCGCCGCGCTGCCGAGGGTCAGGTCGAGCGCCTCGACCCGCGCCTGCAGCGCGGTCGCCTCCTTCTGCGCGGCCTGGTCGGCGCCACGGGCCGCGCCGACGCGCTCGTGCGCCTCGCGAACGGCCCGGCGGGGCGCCTCGACGGCCTCGCGCGCCTGTTCGGCGGACTCCTTGGCCTGTTCGAGGACCTCCTGGGCGCGCTCGTGCTCGGCCGCCAGCTCGGGGTCCTCTTCCGCCTGGGTGTTCTGGGAGGAGTACTCCTCTTCGGCGATCTTCGCGCGCTCCTCGGCGGCGGCCCGTGCCTCGCTCAACCGGCCGATCTCCGCCTCGGTGGCCTGCATCTTGCTGTCCAGCGCGCCGACCTGGCCGCGCAGCCGGGCCAGGCCCTCCCGCCGGTCGGCGGCGGCGCGCGCGGCGGCCTGCAGGCGGCGCTCCTCCATCTCCAGCGCCGACTCGGCCTCCGACCGCTCTCGTACGGCCTCGGCGAGCGCCTCCTCGACCGCCTCCAGCCGCGCGGCGAGGACCTCTTCCTGCTCGGCGACCTCCGCGGCCTCGCGCTCCATGTCCTCCGGGTCGCGGCCCCGGCGGTCGTCCTCCTGCGCCTCGGTGGCGTGGCGGTGGCGCTCGGCGGCGACCTCCCCGACGCCGCGCAGCCGCTCGCGCAGGGACGACAGGGAGTACCAGGTCTCCTGGGCACGGGCCAGCACGGGCGCCTGCTCGGCCGCCTCGGCCTCCAGCGCCGCCTCACGCTGCTGGGCGGCGGCGAGGGCCTCCTCGACGGCGATGTGCCGCTCGCGTACGGCGGCCTCGTCGACGGCCTCCTGCTTGAGCCGGCCGCTGAGCGTCACCAGGTCGTCGGCCAGCAGGCGTACGCGCGCGTCGCGCAGGTCGGACTGGATGACGGCGGCCCTGCGGGCGATCTCGGCCTGGCGTCCCAGGGGTTTCAGCTGGCGGCGCAGCTCGGTGGTGAGGTCCTGGACGCGCGTGAGGTTGGCCTGCATCGCGTCGAGCTTGCGAAGGGCCTTCTCCTTGCGCTTACGGTGCTTGAGGACGCCGGCCGCCTCCTCGACCATGGAGCGGCGGCCCTCCGGCCCGGAGTGCAGGACCCGGTCGAGCTGGCCCTGGCCGATGATCACGTGCATCTCACGGCCGATGCCGGAGTCCGACAGCAGTTCCTGGACGTCGAGCAGGCGGCAGGTGTCGCCGTTGATGGCGTACTCGCTCTGCCCCGACCGGAACATCAGCCGGCTGATCGTGACCTCGGTGTAGTCGATCGGCAGGGCGCCGTCGGTGTTGTCGATCGTGAGGAGGACCTCGGCCCGGCCGAGCGGCGGGCGCGACGAGGTGCCCGCGAAGATGACGTCCTCCATCTTGCCGCCGCGCAGCGACTTGGCACCCTGCTCGCCCATCACCCAGGCGAGGGCGTCGACGACGTTGGACTTCCCCGAGCCGTTGGGCCCGACGACGGCCGTGATGCCGGGTTCGAGACGCAGCGTGGTCGAGGACGCGAAGGACTTGAAGCCACGCAGCGTGAGGCTCTTCAAGTACAAGCGTCCACCGATCCTTTCCCCGCCCGGCTCGGCACGGCCCGGGAGCTCTGCGAGGGGTCACCGCGGCCGGCCCCTGCGCACCATACCGGCCGGAAGCCGCCGCACCGGCATCTGACATCCCCAAATGTGCCACGAACCCTCGTGTTTCGCGGGGCTCCGCGCGAAACCGCCCCGGCCGCGCCGCTCCCCCGCCCCGCTCGAACGCCCCGCCGGGCATCGGCCCGGCGTACGGCGCCTCGCGCCGCGGCGCGAAAAAGGGTCAATCTTTGCCCGGACATCTCTCGCGGCGCCACATTTCCCTTGCCTCACCGCGCGGAGAGAATTCACCCGGCGGCCGGGCAGCGACCTGACCTGGGAAGATCGTGATCACACATATATTTCCGAACTGATTGCCTCCCCGCACCAGACGGGGAAGAAGCTTGGAAAGCGGGCGGCCGCCGCCGATTCCCGGGCAACAAAAAGGGACGTCATGATCGACGTCCCTTTTACGGAGCAGCCTGACCTCTAGGTCAGCGCCGGTTCGCGGTCGTTGGCGCGGAGCGCCATGACTTCGTTGTCAGCAACCGCCGCGAGCGCGTCGTTCTCGGTCTGGAGCCGTACGAGCTCGGCCTCCAGGTCACGGACACGTTGCTGAAGGCGCCGCATCTCCGCAACCATGCGGGGGTCCGGACCGCCGACGTGGCCGAGTAGAGCCTTCGCCATGATTAAGGGTCCTCCACGCTGAGTGACCAGCAGGAATGATCGCGCACATGAGAGCCGAATAGATGCGCGTAACAACTAGGGTCGCACCGGCGAGAGAGCCGGTCAAGACGGATGTCACAGACGCGTAACAACCTGTCTATCCGAGTTTAGCAGACTTCCGGGGACGATCAGCGTTCGATGAACCCGTGAAGATCCCCACGGGGCTCGGTCCATCGTTCGACGACGCCCGTGACCATTCCGGGAGTGCGGCCGCCGCGCAACATCTCGAGCAGATCGTCACATGCCGCCCGCGGCCCCTCGGCGATCACTTCGACACGTCCGTCCGTCAGATTGCTCGCCGAGCCCGTGAGCCCCAGCTCAAGCGCCCTGGAGCGTACCCACCAGCGGAACCCGACGCCCTGGACGCGACCGCGGACCCACGCGGTCAGCCGTGTCTGCTCCTCCACGCTCCGGGATCCTAGTCGCGCCGGCGGAGCCGATCACGCACGGGCGCAACCGGGGCGCGGCAACGGTTTGGAACGATCCCGGGCACCCGTCTGACCGGCCCTTTCGCCGGCTCGGAGCGCGGTGTCGGCCGGACGGGCGGTCAGTACGGACCGCCGAGTAGCACTCGGGACGAACCAGGGCAACCCGTCCAGCCGGGGCCTCGTGACCGGACCCGGACGCCGGTACCGGACCATCCGGAAGCGGTTTTAAGCGCTTCCGGTAATCAGTAGCGCGCCCGGCGGGGGCGGGGCTGACAGGTGGGGCAGGTGTAGGAGGAGCGGTTCATGAAGGCGTCGCGCCGGATCGGGCTGCCGCAGCGTGGACAGGGCTCGTCCTCGCGCCCGTACACGTTGAGTGACCGGTCGAAGTAGCCGCTCTCGCCGTTGACGTTGACGTACAGGCTGTCGAACGAGGTTCCGCCCGCCAGGAGCGCGGCCTCCATGACCTCACGGGCGGCCGCCAGCACACGCGTCGCCTCCGGGCGTCCCAGCGTCTCGGTGGGGCGGGCCCAGTGCAGCCGGGCCCGCCACAGCGACTCGTCGGCGTAGATGTTGCCGACGCCGCTGATCAGCGACTGGTCGAGCAGCGCGCGTTTGAGACCCGTGCGGCGCCTCCGCAGCGCACGGAAGAACGTCTCCTCGTCGAACGCCTTCTCCAGCGGGTCGGGGGCGATGTGCGCGATCGGCAGGGGCACGCCGTCGGCCATCTCGGTCAGCATGAGGTGCCCGAACGTGCGCTGGTCGATGAACCGCAGGTCCGCCCCGCCGTCGGTGAAGGTGAACCGCGCCCGCAGGTGCTTCTCGTACGGCCGGTCCGGCTCGCCGACGATCAGCTGGCCGCTCATGCCCAGGTGGGCCAGGAGCGACTCGTCTTCACCGACCGGCAGCCAGAGGTACTTGCCGCGCCGGCACGCGCCGGAGACGAGACGGCCGGTGAGGCGGGCGGCGAGGTCGGCGGGGCCTTCCGCGTGACGCCGGGCCGCGCGCGGGTGCAGGACGGTGGCGGACTCGATGGTCCGCCCGGCCACCCAGCGTTCGACGCCCCGGCGTACGACCTCGACCTCAGGGAGTTCGGGCAACGGCGGCCTCCTCCACGAGAAGCGTCATTCGGGGCGGGCCGCGGACCGCTCACGGATCGCGTTCCACGCCGCCTCGGCCGCCTGCTGCTCGGCCTCCTTCTTCGACCGCCCCTCGCCACGGCCGTACTCCACGCCGCCGACCGAGACGACGGCGCGGAAGCTCTTCTGGTGGTCGGGGCCGCTCTCCTCCACGTGGTACTCGGGCACGCCGAGCTCCTCGGTGGCGGTCAGCTCCTGCAGCGAGGTCTTCCAGTCGAGTCCGGCGCCGAGGCTGGCCGAGCGGGTGATCAGGGCGTCGAAGAGCCGGTGGACGAGCTCGTCGGCGGCCTTCAGGCCCTGGTCGAGGTAGACCGCGCCGATCACGGCCTCGAGCGTGTCGGCGAGGATCGAGGCCTTGTCGCGGCCTCCGGTGCCCTCCTCGCCGCGCCCGAGGCGGATGTAGGCGCCGAGGTCGAGCTGGCGGGCGACGCCGGCGAGCGCCCGCATGTTGACCACGGCGGCACGCAGCTTGGCGAGCTGGCCCTCCGGCAGGTCCGGGTGGCCGCGGAACAGGGTGTCGGTGACGATGAGGCCGAGCACCGAGTCGCCGAGGAACTCCAGGCGTTCGTTGGTCGGCAGGCCGCCGTTCTCGTACGCGAACGAGCGGTGCGTCAGGGCGCGTTCGAGCAGCACGGGATCGGGGGCCACGCCGAGCGCGGCCTCGAGTGCGCTGCGGTCGGTCACCGAGTGGTCGGGCTTCATGCGGTCCTCCCCGTGTGGGAGGCGGCACTGACAGTATTCACGGTGTTTCCTCCGCGGAAGATTCCGCGAGGACGAGGTGCACGCCGGGTCGACCCCCGGCGTCCGCCACGGCCTCGGGCGACTCTTCGTCGCGAGACGGGCGGGGGCGGCACTCCGCCGCCCCCGAGAACGTCGTCAGAGACGGTCCGAACCCTCGGGAGAGGGCTCCGGGCGGTCTCTCAGGACACGTCGATGACCTGACGGCGGTTGTAGGTGCCGCAGGTCGGGCACGCGGTGTGCGGCAGCTTTTCGTCGCGGCACTGCGGGCAGCGCACGAGCGTGGGCGCCTGGGTCTTCCACTGCGAGCGACGGTGCCGCGTGTTGCTGCGCGACTTTTTCCGCTTTGGTACGGCCACGTCAGCCCTCCTGGTCTTCTTGTCGTTGATCCAACATGCCCTGCAATGCCGCCCACCGGGGGTCGACGGCGTCGTGGTGGTGATCCGGCTCGGCGTCGGCCAGCCGGACCCCGCAGTCCGAGCACAGCCCGGGACAGTCGTCCCGGCACAGCGGGGACAGCGGCAGTGCGAGCACCATCGCGTCCCGGACGACCGGCTCGAGATCGATCAGATCTCCCTCGAGACGGCGTTCGTCGTCTTCCGCGCTCTCGCCGGAGCGAGTGTCGTCGTAGACGTAGAGCTCCTGGAAGTCCACCTCGATCGACGAGGTGAGCGGGTCCAGACAGCGCGCGCACTCTCCGGAGAGAGGTGCCCGCGCCGTGCCCGAAACGAGCACGCCCTCCATCACCGCCTCGAGCCGGATGTCCAGCTCGATGTCGGCGCCCTCGGGAACACCGACCATCTCGACGCCGAGATCCGCCGGAGCCGGCACGGTGTGGGAATCCTTGCGCATCGACCCCGGCCGGCGGCCCAGAGCTCGCGTGTCGATCACGAAGGGGTCGCGGGGATCGATGCGTGTCAGGTCGTTCCTGCTTCCGTGAGGCATGGCGCATCACCGCCGTCGGGCAAGGTCGATTGGTTAGATTACCGAACCCGGGCCCTCATCCCCAACTCGGCCGCGGCACCGGCCGGTCGTGACTCTCCCGACGAGGGTCGGAAGCGACCGCCGGCCGGCCTCCCGCGCTTCGTACCGGACGCCCGGTCAGGACTCCGCGAAACGACGGGCGAGCCGCCGCTGCACCGGCTCGGGCACCAGCCCGGACACGTCTCCACCGTACTGCGCGATCTCCTTGACCAGGCTGGATGACAGGAAGGAGTAGAGCGGGTTGGTGGCCATGAACATCGTCTCGACGCCGGCCATCTGGTGGTTCATCTGGGCGATCTGCAACTCGTAGTCGAAGTCGCTGACCGCGCGCAGACCGCGGACGATCACCGGGATGCCGCGCTCGCGGCAGAAGTCGACGGTCAGCCCGTGGAACTTCTCGACGGCGACGTTGCCGTACTCCTTCGTGACCTCGCCGATCATCTCGACGCGTTCTTCGACGGTGAAGAGACTCTTCTTGGAGATGTTGATGAGTACGGCGACGACGACCTCGTCATAGAGGCGCGACGCGCGGCTGATGATGTCGAGATGTCCATTGGTGACGGGGTCATAGGAACCCGGACAGACAACACGGCGCACGAGGTGGATCCCCTCTGCAAGGAAGTCGTCAGTGGCCTGCGGCGTGACCGTACCAAAGCGTGCCTTCGCCGTAACGACGGGCCCTGTCCTCGGTATACCCGGACGGCCAGGTGACAGGCGCTCCCCGGGTGGCGCGTTCGACGGCGACGAGGGCGCCGGGCGCGAGCCAGCCGTTGTCGCGCAGCGCCTCGAGCATGCGCGTCACCGTGTCGTCGGTCACGGCGTACGGGGGGTCCGCGAAGACCAGGTCGTACGGCTCAGCCGGAGGCCGGCGCAGCACCCGCTCGACCCGGTCGGTGACGAGTTCGGCACCGGGGAGGCCGAGCGCCTCGACGTTGGCCCTGATCGCCTTGGCGGCCCGCGGCGACGACTCGACGAGGAGCACGTGCGCGGCACCCCGGGACAGGGCCTCCAGGCCGACCGCGCCCGACCCGGCGTACAGGTCGGCCGCCCGCAGGCCGTCGAGTTCGCCGAGCAGCGAGTGGACGGTCGCGAACAGCCCTTCCCGCGCGCGGTCGCTGGTGGGCCTGGTGTCGCGGCCGGTGGGCACGGAGAGCCGCCGGCCGCCGGCGGTTCCTGCGATGACTCGGGTCACGCACTCAGTGTGGCCCAGCGGACCGGCCGCCCTGTCCCGCGCGGGCTCTGAGGCCGTTCGGCCCACTCGGGGGCGACCACAAAACGCTGTGAATTATTGACAGATCGCCGTCAAAGCAATTTCAAAAAGCTACTTGTCGTGACAAACTAATCGCTGACCGTACGGCAGGCGCTCCTCGGGCCTCCCTTCCCGAGACAAGCGGTGATGGGGGCGTCACCTCGCGGACGGCCCTCCCGACCTGGAGATTCCTGTATGCGAAAACGCACGAGACTGGCCACGACCGCCGGCGTGACGGTCCTGGGCTTCACCGCCATGAGCGGCATGGCCCAGGCCGACACCGGCGGGCCGACCCTCTCCCTCGACCTGCCCGGCACGCTGGGCAAGACCGTCGACGGCGTGACCAAGACCGTCGACGGGGTGGTCAAGCAGACGACGTCCGGCACGCGAAGCTCCTCCAAGCCGGCCCTCCGGGTCAACCTCCCGGTGCATGTGCGGCTGGGCGCCCCGCAGCGGTCCGGCGGCGGCAAGTCGCCCGGCCGCTCCGCGCCGGAGGTGAAGGCGGGGGTGAAGGCGTCCGTCAAGGCCTCGACCGACGGCGTCAAGGCGAACGTGAGCCTCCACCTGTGCGCCCACCCGCCGCAGCAGTGCGGACCGGTGCCGGCGCCGCCGAACCCGATCCCGCCCGGCCCGCCGACGCCGCCGCCGGCCCCGCCGGTCGGCAACCCCACACCGCCGCAGGCGGCCCCGCCCGGCGCCGCCGAGGCCGCCGCGAGCTCGCTGACCGTGGCCGGCGACTCCCTGCCGTTCACCGGCAGCCCGATCGGGGTGCTCGCGCTGCTGGGCGCCACTGCCGTGCTGACCGGAGCGGCCGGCATCGCCGGCTCCCGGTTCCGGTTCGGCCGCGACGCCTGACGAACGACCGGAGGGCGTTCCCGCGTGCGCGCGGGGACGCCCTCCGGCGTTCTCGCGGGCGGACGACGGCGGCCCGCACGGCGAAGCCGCGGCGCAGGGGCCGGGTGACGGCCAGCCCATGATCGGCCGGCGGCACGAGCGCCGACCGCAGGGCGCCGACTTCCTAAGGGCGCGGCTCCACAGCGGTGAGGCGGGGCCCACCGGACCCGGCGCTCGGATCGATGACCGACGGTCCGCTCCTCAGTGCCGTTCCGTAGCCGAGTCGGCTGGGTGACGGTGGACCCGGCGCTCGGACCGGTGGCCGACGGTCCGCTCCTCAGCGCGGTTCAGTAGTCGAGGGCGACCGTGCCGTCGCTGAGCCGGTCGACGACCGCGTCCAGGTCCTCGGCGTGGATGAGGGCGCCGCGCAGCCCGTACACGAAGGCGGCTCCCTCGAACCGCTCGGCGGTCCGGCGCAGGCGCTCGGTCTTGCCGGGGTCGCCGCCGACGAGGTCCTCGGCGCCGGGCACGTCCACCACCAGGAACGGCCGGGGTCCCTGGTCGGCGATGCGCAGGCGCGCCACGCGCTCCCAGGGGACGAACACGTCGTAGCCTCGGCGGGCGAAGACCCGCAGCCGTACGCCGTCGGTGGTGAAGACGGGAGGGTTGCGCAGCAGCCGGAACTCGCCGCGGGCGAGCAGCGCCATCACGGCCGCGGAGGCGAGCAGCCCGAAGGCGAGCACGGGAAAGAAGACGAACACGAGCGTGGTGGAGGGTTCGCGGGAGAGCCGGTTCATCGTGGCCAGCAGGTACCCCACCATGACCAGGACGACGAGAGCCCCGGCGGCCGACACGGCCGCGATCGTGGCGGTCAGGTACGCGGGCGCGGCGGCGACGGGGAGGCGGAAGTCGCTCTTGTGCTCCACTGCGGGAGGGTATCGGCAACCGTCCCTCCCCTGCCACGCCCCGCGCCGTGATCGCCGAGGCTCGTCTCACCGCCGGGCCGCCCGGCCGGAGACCGTCGCAGAGCTCGGCACGTCGTTCGGGATCTCCACGATCTGCCTCGCCGTCGCCGACAACGGCACCGGGCCGGTCTTCGGCACCGAGATGAGCGGCCAAGGTCGCCGCCGCCCGCGCCAACCTGGAGGAGGCAGGGGTCTCCGACACGACGACCGTCCTGGCCGGAGACGCCCTTGTCCGGCTACCTCGCGTACGTGTGGGCCCCCGCGAACGGCTACGTCCCGGTCGCCTTCCCGGTGGAGGACGGCATGGAGGTCGGCTGCCGCGCCGCCTGACCGCCGGGGGAAGCGGCGTCAGGCCAGGGCCCAGCGCGCCTCGGTGCGCACGCCCGCGTCCGGGTCGTTCAGGGCGGCGGTCAGCGCCGTCCGGGCGTAGTGCCGGTCCGCCGCCCAGGTGGCCAGCGCCCGTACCGCGGCCCGGCGGACGGACACGATCTCGTCTTCCAGCGCACTCGTCAGCGGGCCGATCGCGTCGCGGCCGTCCAGGCCGCCGAGCGCGGCGACGGCCCGCCGGCGCACGCGCCAGTCAGGGTCGGTCAGGGCCATCTCCGCCAACTCGGCGGCGGCGCGCAGCACGACGAGGCCGCGGACGGTCTCGGCACGGGCGCCGTCCTCCCGGCTCAGGGCCTGGGTGTAGATCTCCCAGGCGGCGGCGCGCATGGCGCGGACCAGTTCGGCGGCGACGGCGCGGACGTACGAGTCGGGGCCGTTCGCCTTCGTGTCCACGAGCGCGCGGACGCCCTCCTCGCCGATCAGCACCTCGCGCTCGTCGATGAGGGCGTCGGCGTCGGCGGCGGCGCGGCGTACGCCGGGGTCGGGGTCGGCGAGCGCGCGGGCCAGCGCGTTGCCGGTCTCCTCGCTGAGGGCGGGCTCGTTCGCGGGCAGGTCGATGACGGTCACAGGGTCCTCCGGAGCTGAGGCGGCGATCGGGCGCGGGGCGATCACCGGCGACACAGCGCGCCGGCCTGCCGTCCCAGGTCGACGTGGAGCCGCGCGATCAGCAAAGCCCTCCGGTACACGGCTTCGATCCTGGAGGACCATCCCTTCAATGTCAACCAGTTAGGTAGGGAAACTCAGGTCTTCTCGAGGTACTCCGCGCGTTCCTCGTCGACGAGCGCGGCCAGCTCGGCCACCAGCGCGGGATGGCCGCGCAGCTCCGGATCGTCCTCGACGAGCGTGGTCGCCTCGGCACGGGCCTCCTTGATGATCTCCTCGTCGCGCAGCAGCGTGAGGAGCCGCAGGCTCGACCGGCGGCCGGACTGGCTCTCGCCGAGCACGTCGCCCTCGCGCCGCTGCTCCAGGTCGATGCGCGACAGCGCGAACCCGTCCAGCGTCGAGGCGACCGCGTCGAGGCGTTCGCGGGCCTTGGACTCCTCCACCGCGTCGGTGACCAGCAGGCACAGGCCCGCGTGCCGCCCGCGGCCGACCCGGCCGCGCAGCTGGTGGAGCTGGGAGACCCCGAACCGGTCGGCGTCCATGACGACCATGACCGTGGCATTGGGCACGTCGACGCCGACCTCGATCACGGTGGTGGCGACCAGGACGTCCAGCTCGCCCGCCGCGAACCGGCGCATCACCGCGTCCTTCTCGTCCGGGTGCATCCGGCCGTGCAGCACGTCGAGCCGCAGGCCGTGCAGCGGACCCTCGCTCAGCTTTGGCGCGACGTCGAGCACCGCCAGGGGCGGTCGGCGGGCGTCCTCGCCGTCCTCCTCCGGGACGTCTTCCGGCGCGGGCACCTCCTCGTCGCCGATGCGCGGGCACACGACGTACGCCTGACGCCCCTGGGCGGCCTCCTCGCGGATGCGCTCCCAGGCGCGGTTCCAGTAGGCGCGGTTGGCGGACGGCACGACGTGCGTGGCGATCGGCGAACGGCCGGCGGGCAGCTGGGTCAGCGCCGAGGTGTCCAGGTCGCCGTAGACGGTCATCGCGACGGTGCGCGGGATCGGCGTCGCGGTCATGACGAGGACGTGCGGGCGCCCGCCGGTGGCCTTCTCGCGCAGCGCGTCGCGCTGCTCGACGCCGAAGCGGTGCTGCTCGTCGATCACGACGAGCCCCAGGTCGGCGAACTGCACGTGCTCCTGGAGCAGCGCGTGCGTGCCGACGACGATGCCGGCCGCCCCAGAGGCCGCGTCGAGCAGGGCCTCGCGGCGCGCCTTGGCCCCCTGTGAGCCGGTCAGCAGGGCGACGCGCGTGGCGTGCTCGACGCCGCCGAGCTGCCCGGCCTGGGCGAGCGGCCCGAGCATCGCGACGATCGAGCGGTGGTGCTGCTGGGCCAGCACCTCGGTCGGCGCGAGCAGGGCCGCCTGCCCGCCGGAGTCGACCACCTGCAGCATCGCGCGCAGGCCCACGACCGTCTTGCCCGCGCCGACGTCGCCCTGGAGCAGCCGGTGCATCGGGTGGGTGCGGGCCAGGTCGGCCGCGATCTCGTCGCCGACGGCGCGCTGGCCCTCGGTGAGCTCGAACGGAAGCCGCTCGTCGAACGCGGCGAGCAGGCCCTCGGCGGCCGGTGGCCGGGGGGTCGCGGCCAGCTCGGCCGCCGCGCGCCTCCGCTGGGCCAGCGCGGTCTGCAGCACGAACGCCTCGTCCCACTTGAGCCGCTTGCGCGCCCGGCCCGCCTCGGCCATGTCGCGCGGCCGGTGGATGCCGCGGTAGGCGTCGGCCAGCCCGATGAGCCGATGGCGCCTGCGCACGTGCTCGGGCAGGGCGTCGTCGCCGAGCTCGGCGGTGTCGAGGAGGATCCGCACGCAGTCGGCGATCTGCCAGGAGGTCACCCCCTTGGCCGCCGGGTAGACGGGGATCAGCTCCTCGGCGAACTCGCGGGCCGCGCCGGCGAGGTCGCCCCCGGCGAGCGGCTTGTACTCCGGGTGGACGAGCTGCCGCTTGGCGTTGCGGCCGGAGCCGAAGAACGTCACCTTTCCGGCGAACAGCCCGTGTGTGCCCGGCGGCAGCTCGCGCTCGGGCACGTAGGCGCCCTTGCCGAAGAACGTGAGGGTGAGCAGGCCGCGGCCGTCGGTGACGGTGACCTCGAGCAGGTTTCCGGGCCTCTTGCTGATCTTGCGCCCCTGGACCTTCTGCACCTCGGCCAGGACCGTGACGTATTCGCCCTCGGCGAGGCTGTCGAGGTCGGTCAGCTCGCCGCGCTGGGCATAGCGCCGGGGATAGTGGCGCAGCAGATCACCGGCGGTCTCCAGGTCGAGGGCGGCGAGCTTCTTGGCCGCCTTGGCCCCCACCGCCTTGACCAGTGGCTGCTCGAGTGTCGTCACGGAACCCTTCCTCCAGCCATCCAACAGCCAGGTACCGACAGTTCTACCGGCTCCGGGCCCGTGACGTTCCCCACCCGCCCACGGAGGCGCGGTCACTCCACGCCGATGAGGAGCAGGTAGTGCTCCTGCCCTCCTTCGTACACGACGACCTCGACGTCCGGCCGGTGCCCGCGCAGATGCTCCCGCACGACACCGGCGAGGCCGCCGCGGGGCCCGGAGACACGGTCGTCGGGCCTGGGGAGGCGGTCGTCGGGGCCGGAGGGGCGGTCGTCGGCCGGCTCGCCGATGATCAGCGTGACGAGCTCTCCGCCGCCCGACAGCATCCGGTCCACGACCTGCGTGGCCACGTCCGCCGGATCGGCGCCGATGACGGCCACGTCGCCCTCGATCAGCCCGAGCGTGTCGCCGGCGCGGCAGATGCCCGCGCTCGTCACGGCCTCCTCCCCCGCCGTCTCGAGCCGGCCGAACCGCGTGGCGCCCGCCGCGCTCGTCATGGCGATCACATCGTCGTCGAAGCGCCGCAGCGGGTCGTGGACGGCCAGTGCGGCGAGCCCCTGGACCGACGCGCGGGACGGGATGACCGCCACGCGCACGCCGTCCTCCCGCGCGCGCCGGGCCGCCGCCTCGGCGACCGCGAGGACCGACGGGTCGCCCGGCAGCACGACGACCTCGTCACCGGCCTGGACGATCGCGGCGATCAGCTCCTCCAGCGACGGCGGGCCGCCGGCCTCACGGCGTACGGTACGGACGCCGTGCTGTTCGAACAGGGCGGTCGGCCCGCCGCCGAGGGTCACCGCCACGACGCCGCGCCCGGTGGTGCGCGCGCGCCGGTCCACCTCCGCCCGCAGGTAGGTGACGCGGATGCCGTGAGGACGGCCCGCCCGGACGGCCGCCTCGATCGCCGGGCCCGCGTCGTCGGTGTGCACGTGGACGTTCCACAACTCGTCGCCGCCGACCACGACGAGGGAGTCGCCGAGCCGGTCGAGCTCGGCCCGCAGTTCCGCCACGGCCTCCTCGCCGGCGTCGAGGAGGAACATCACCTCGTACGCGCCGCCGGCCGGCGTGCTCCCGGCCTCGCAGGCGCCCGTCTCACCGGACGTCTCGCCGGGCGCCGTCCGGCGCGGCACCGCGTACGACTGGGGGAACTCCTCGCCGGCGACGGCGGCGAGCGTCTCGAGGATGACGCAGAGCCCGGCCGCGCCCGCGTCCACCACCCCGCTCCGGGCCAGCACGTCGAGCTGCGCGGGCGTCTCGTTGAGCGCGGCGCGCGCGTGCTCGGCGAC
Organism: Actinoallomurus oryzae; assembly: GCF_039541955.1. NCBI lineage: Bacteria > Bacillati > Actinomycetota > Actinomycetes > Streptosporangiales > Thermomonosporaceae > Actinoallomurus > Actinoallomurus oryzae. The sequence continues at coordinate 143,108 of NZ_BAABHF010000024.1, forward strand.
GGCCCAGGCGACCGCGCCCGGCGCGCCGTCCTCCGGGCAGGCCTCCGCCGCCGCGCGGAGCACGCTGAGAATCGTGCCCTCGACCGGGTGGGCGACCGCCCGGTCGGCCAGCCGCGAGGCGTGCCGCAGCGCCTCGGCCGGCCGGCCTCCGCCGCCCAGGACCTCGGCCAGTCCGCGCAGGATCTGGCTGAGGATCACCCCGGAGTTGCCGCGCGCGCCGATCAGCGCGCCGTCGGCGAGGGCACGCCAGATCGAGGCGGCGTCCGCGTCGGCGGGCAGCCGCTCGACCGCCTCGGCCGCCGCCAGGACGGTCAGGTGGAGGTTGGTCCCGGTGTCCCCGTCGGGCACCGGGAAGACGTTGAGCGCGTCGATCTCCGCGCGGGTACGGCCCAGGGCGTCCGCCGCGAGCCGGCTCCACCGCCGTACGCCCGCGGCGTCCAGAAGGTCTCCCACGCCACCTCCCATGATCATCGCCCGGCGCACGGGTGTCCGGTTGGGTCTGCGCCCGGCCGCGTGACGGCCAAGATCCCCTTAGACTTACCGGACACCGGGCGGCTTCGGTAACCCAGCGATTCGCACGCGGGGGGCGGGGTCGGCTATCCTCTACCGAAGGCTCGGTCCGGGCCTCTTTTTGACGAGCGCCCGATCCCGGGCCATCCCACTCGAACCTTTGGAGCGCATCCATGGCTTCCGTCTGCGACGTCTGCGGCAAGGGGCCGGGGTTCGGCATGCGCGTCTCTCACTCGCACCGCCGCACCCCTCGCCGCTGGAACCCGAACATCCAGCGGGTGCGTGCGGTCGTCGGCCGCACCACCAAGCGCATCAACGTGTGCACGTCCTGCATCAAGGCGGGCAAGGTCACCCGCCCCACGGCGCGCTGACACCACGTTCCGCCGGCGCCTGGCGGCGCCACCACGGACTCCGCCCTCACCGGGCACGCACGAATCGAACGGCCGGCCTTAGCACGGGCCGGCCGTTCGGTGTTGTCCGGACCTCTAACGCCTCCCAGCCACGCCCTCCCGCGATGTATTCGTTCGTACGGGGCAGGATGGGACCGTGAGAGTGGTGGCGATCTCGGACACTCATGCGCCCCGGCGGTGGCGTGGTTGCCCGCCCGCGGTGGCGGAGCATCTGCGCGGCGCGGACCTGATTCTGCACGCGGGCGACGTGTGCGTCCCCTCGGTGCTCGACGAGCTGTCCGCGTACGCGCCGGTGAAGGTGGTGCTCGGGAACAACGACGGGCCGGAGGTCGCCGCCTGGGGCGCGCCGGAGACGCTGGAGTTCGACCTCGACGGGCTGCCGACGGCGATGATCCATGACAGTGGCCCGGCCGCCCGGCGGACCGCGCGGATGCACCGCCGGTTCCCCGGCGCCGCGCTGGTCGTCTTCGGTCACTCCCACATCCCGCTGGACGAGACCGGCGACGGCGTCCGCATCTTCAACCCCGGCTCCCCCACCGACCGCCGCCGCCAGCCGCACGGCACGATCGGGCTGCTCCACGTCGAGGACGGCCGCCTCCTGACGGCCGAGATCGTGCCGGTGACCTGACGCCGCCGACTCAGCGCGCCACGCTCGGGCTGGGGGCCGGGTGGGCGGGCCGGTCGGCGTCCGCGTCGTGGGTGGCGCCGAGGAACAGTACGGCGCCGAGTGCGATCACCGCCGCGGCGGCCAGGGTGTGCAGGCGAGCGCGGCGTACGGCCGCGCGCACCTTCCACGCGAGGACGAACTCCAGCAGCCGGTCCTGGAGCCGGCGCACCGCCTCGGTGTTGGCACGGGCGTCGGCGAGGGCCTGGTCGAGCAGGCGCACGCGTACGGGATCGGTCTCGGCCGCCGCGGTGACGGCGAGGTTGGCCGCGACCGTGCCGTGGAAGGCGACGGCCTTCCGCAGATCCGCTCCGCTCGTGCCGAACGGGCCGTAGAACGCCGACGGGTCGCGGGCGATCGTCGCGCGCAGGTCGGCGAGGGCCGGATCGTCGAGGTCGTCGAGCGTGGCGATGCGGGGCATCAGCGCCTCCCCGGTCTGCCAGATCGCCCACCCCACGCCGCCCAGCGCCACCACGAGCCCGGCGAACGCCAGGACCGCCTCGCCCGCGCCGGAGATCTTCCCGATCGCCGTCAGCGGCGCGCCGCCGAGCAGCAGCGCGCCCACGCCCGCCGCCGCGGCGATCGTCCACCGGGCGGTCGTCCGCATGTCGGCGACGGCGTCCGCCGGCCCCGGCACGCGCGGCGCCGGCACGCTCGCCTGCGGTCGTTCCGCGTCCTCACCCACGCGTCGTCTACTCCTCCGTCCGGTCCCGCAGGACGACCCCGGCGTCGTCGGGAATCTGCCGGTACGGTCCCCAGGCCGTGCCGTCGAACACTTCGACCTCCCCGGAGTCGGAGAACCGGACATCTCCGATCTTGGGCTCGGCGCTCATGGGCTTGACCCGGCCGCGACCCTCGCTGCCGGGTCTCCGTACGCGGTGTAGGCGAGCCAGGTGGGGTCACCGGGTCTCCGGATCGCGGTACGCGCGATCTTCACCGCCTGGCCGAGGGGAGCCCCGTCCAGGCAGGCCGCGTAGAACGCCTCGGCGAACTCCCGCGCCGGCTGGCTCGGCACCGCCCACAGCGTGCCGACGAACGCGCCGGCCCCGGCGGCCATGAAGCCGCTCGCCCAGCCCATGGGCCGGGTGTACTCGTAGACCGCGCCCGCGCTGCGGCAGGCGTTGAGGAAGACCAGCGGTCCGGTGGCCAGCGTGTGCCCGGTCGCGGCGCTCGTCAGCATCATCGGGGTGAAGTCGCCGTCCGCCATCGCCACGGACGAGCCGCCGCCCGACGCGTCGAACCGGTTGTGGCAGGCGAAGTGCAGGAGCCCGGCCTCTCCGGAGTTGATCAGCTCCAGCAGGCTCTGCACGCCGTCGACCAGCGTGCCGTTGCCGGTGCCCAGCGCGGCGCGTAGGCGCTGGTTGATCATGCTGACCTCCGCGTGCGCCTCGGCGGGCGCGTCGCGGGCCAGGACGAACGCGGCCGGCCGCAGCGAGATCGCCGCGACCCGCTGTTGCCCGTAGACCCGGCGCATCACCGGGAACTGCTCGACCAGGAAACCCTCGTCCTCGGTCGGAGACAGCGGGTACAGCAGCTCCCACGGGGGGATGTCCTGGTCGGTGGCGATGTTGAAGGACCGGATGCGGCTCCGCTGCTCCCAGAACTGTTCCTTGATGACCTGCGGCACCATCTGGTTCCACAGCGAGACGCCGGCCTCCCGCAGCCACAGCCCCGCCGCGGGGCCGGAGTACCCGCTGCGGCCCGACGCCAGGCTCTGCAACGTCGCGATGGTCCGCTCGACCGCGCCCGCCGGGTCGCCGGGTCGCCGGCGAGGCTCTCGGTGACCGGCGGATAGAGGTTGTGCGGCGTCATCAGCTGGAACATGTAGCCCCCGGCCGCGCGCCGGACCTGCAGAGTCGCCTCGCCCGGCGTCGGCTCCAGCCGGCCGAGCGAGGCGGTGTAGGCGCCCCCGGACGTGGCCGCGACCCGCGCCTCGGCCGAGACCTCGGCGGTCAGCTCGCCCGCGAACGTGCCGCCGGCCCACACGGTGATGTTCACCCGGTGCAGGCCGAGCGTCCGCGCCTCGAAGAAGAACCGCACCGGCTCGGAGTCGCCGTCGTAGGGCAGGACCACCTGACGGTCGAGACGGTCGAGCGGCACCAGGCCCGGCGACGGCTGCGCCACGATGTTCAGCGGCATGCCCTGTGGCGGCACGTTCAGCGCCTTGAGCGGGGCGACCCGCCCGCCCTGGGCGGGGTCGAGGCGGATCCGCACGATCAGGCTGGCCACGTCGCCGGCCGGGACACGCGCCGGAAAGTCGGCGGACAGGTAGCGAACAGAGCTCGGCGCGGGGTCACGTGAGTCGGTTCGGTGCTCACCTTCGAGCAACCGGTCCAGGTCCGGCCCGGTCATCGTCCCGTCGTCGTGCGAGCGGCGTGCCGGTTCCGAACGCGTGCTCGGCGGCGAAGCCAGGGGACCCGGCGGCGGGGCGGTCGTCGTGTGCCCGTCATCGTCGCTCTCGTGCGGTTCGGCCGGCGCCTCGTAGCCCCAGTGGTCCTCGTAGTCGTCGTTCTCGGCCCCCGCGTCATCGGCCTGCTGCGGTGCCTGCTCCTCCGGGAAGGGTCCCCATGTCGGCGGCGCCAGAGATCCGAAGCACGGGGAAACCCCTCCTCCGCGCGAATCCAACCACGGCAGACCGCGCACCGTGACCGGTTGACCGCAGAAGGCCGCGCGCCCCGGTGCGTGCGGCCGGGTCAGCGGCGCTGGAGCCAGCCGTGGTCGACGGGGCCGATGCCGGCGCCAAGCGGGAAGCCGTGCTCGATCGCCCCGGTGACGTACTCCTTGGCCAGCCCCACCGCGCTCACCACGTCGTGGCCGAGCGCCAGATACGAGGCGATGGCCGAGGCGAGCGTGCAGCCGGTGCCGTGCGTGTGCCGGTTGTCGTGCCGCTCGGCCGCGAACCGGTGTTCGCGCGTGCCGTCGAACAGCAGGTCCACCGGCTCTCCGGGCAGGTGACCGCCCTTGATGAGCGCCCACCGCGGCCCGAGCGCGCGTACGGCCTCGGCCGCCTCGCGCAGGCCGCTCTCGTCGACGACCTTGACGCCGGTGAGCTGCTCGACCTCCCAGAGGTTCGGCGTGACGACCGTCGCGAGCGGGAGAAGCTCCGTGCGGACCGCGCCCAGCGCGTCCGGGGCCAGGAGCGCGTCACCGTGTTTGGAGACGCCCACGGGATCGACGACGACCGGTACGGTCACCTCCGCCAGCGCGGCGGCCACCGTCTCGACCAGAACGGCCGAGGCGAGCATCCCGGTCTTCACGGCCTGGGCGCCGATGTCGGAGAGCACTGAGTCGAGCTGGGCGCGCACGGCCTCGGGCGGGAGCTCCCAGTAGCCCTGGACACCGAGGGAGTTCTGGGCGGTGACCGCCGCGATGACGCTCATGCCGTGCACGCCGAGGGCGAGCATCGTCTTGAGGTCGGCCTGGATGCCCGCTCCGCCGCCCGAGTCGGACCCGGCGATCGTCAGCACGCGAGGAGGAGTCATGGGCCAAGCGTACGGCGCTCAGCAGGAGCTTCCGTTAAACGAGCAGCCGGCCGGCCGGCCGGCGGTCCCGGTGGCGACGAAGGACACCTTGACCGACTTTCCGGGTGCGATGTACGGGTGGCCGGCGGGGTTGTCCGCGACGAGGGTCGTGCCCCGGCGGACCACCTTCACGTCCCACGCCGACAGGATCTGGGCCCGCGAGTATCGCAGGATGAGCGTCCAGCCCCGCACCGAGGTGCTCGCGTGGTTGGTGATCGTCACCTGGCCGCGGAATCCGGTCGCCCCCGTCGTGAGGGTGCGGTAGGAGACGGTGACCGTCTTTCGCCCGCTCCCCCGGCTCGCCCGCGGGCTGCCGCCCGCACGCGGGAGGAGCGAGGAGTCGCCGTCGCGCGCCGTGCGGCGGCTCCGGTCCTGAGGCGAGGCCGAGTCGCTGACCTGCGGCTGCGCCGCCCGGTCGCCCGGTGGCGGCGGCCCGCCGGCGAAGTTCAGTGAGATCTGCTGCGTGCTGAGCGCGGATACGATCGCACCGATCGCCACGACACCGGCGACCGCCGGCAGGAGCGGCACCTTGCCGACCCTCCCGTACCGGTGAGGGCCGTCCTCCTCAGGAACGCCGTCTTCCACGTCTTTGGTGTGTCGTCCCATCCCGTCCCTCTCCGGTCTCGGGATGTATACCAAAAGCACACCAGTCATGCCTACCAGACGAGGGGCGTCAACAGGGAGAACTGTTCCATCTGGTTAGTGAAAGTGGTCCCATCCGCCGGCTCCGTACGGCCGTCCGTCCACCGTGACGCCCGCGGGACCGGCGACCGCACGTCCGATGACCTGCCATTCCGCGGGCAGCGCCGCCTCCTGCGGAAACGTCGCCGCGAATGCGTGATCTTCACCACCCGTGAGCGCCAGCCGCCGCGCGTCCGGCACGGGCGGACCGGGCACGGCGTCGCCGACGAGCTCGATCCGTACGCCGCTCGCCTCGGCGATGTGCCCGAGGTCCTGGACGAGGCCGTCGCTGACGTCGAGCATCGCCGTGGCCCCGAGCTCACGGGCGCGCAGGGCCGCGGCGTACGGCGGGCGCGGGCGGCGGTGGGCGCCGACCAGGGCGGCCGGCTCGCGCAACCCGCGCTCGAGCAGCTCGACGCCGGCCTGCGCGTGGCCGAGCCGCCCGCAGACCGCGACGACGTCGCCGGGACGCGCGCCCGCGCGGGTGAGCGGCGGGCCGTCCAGTGCGCCCATGGCCGTCACGGCGAGCAGCACCGTCTCGGCGCGGACGATGTCGCCGCCCGCGATCGACGCCTCGACCTGCGCCGACTCGTCGCGCATCCCGTCGCACAGGGCCTCCACCCAGGCGACGTCGGTGTCGGGAGGAACGCCGAGGCCCACGAGCAGGGCCGTCGGCCGGGCGCCCATCGCGACCACGTCGGCGAGATTCTGGGCGGCCGCCTTGCGGCCGATGTCGTACGGCGGTGACCAGTCGCGGCGGAAGTGACGCCCCTCGACCAGCACGTCGGTGGTCGCGACCACCCGGCCGCCCGGCGCGGCGACGATCGCGGCGTCGTCGCCGGGTCCCAGCTCTACGGCGGGGCCGGGTGCGAGGCGCGCGGTGATCCGTGCGATGATTCCGAACTCGCCGAGTTCGCCGACGGTGATGACCCACCTCCAGTGAAGACACGGTACGGTGACCGTCAGATTGGCTGTCCCAGGGAGGACGTGATGGTGCAGGCCTACATCCTCATCCAGACCGAGGTCGGCAAGGCCGCCGAGGTGGCCGGTGAGATCTCCGGCATCCCGGGCGTGACCCTGGCCGAAGACGTCACCGGCCCGTACGACGTCATCGTCCGAGCCGAGGCGAACAACGTCGACGAGCTGGGCAAGCTCGTCGTCGCGTCGATCCAGTCGGTGGAGGGGATCACGCGCACACTGACCTGCCCCATCGTCCACATCTGAGCCGGTGTCCCTCCCGCCGTCAGTCTGCACCATGAGGCGCGCTCTGACGGCGGGCGGTGTGCTCCTCCTGCTCACCGGGTGCGGCACCGGAGCCGTCGAGGTCCCCGTGCCGCGACCGCCCGCGGCGATCGCGTCCGTGTGCCGGAGCCTCCGTGACCGGCTGCCCGCGAAGGTCCACGGCAAGTCCCGGCGCGCCACGTCGCCGAAGTCGCCGCTCGTCACGGCCTGGGGCTCGCCCGCGATCGTGGTGCGCTGCGGCGTGCCCCGCCCCACCGCGCTGAAGCCCACCTCGGAGCTGGTGGTGGTCAACGGCGTCAACTGGCTGCCGGTGCCCGCGGACCGCCCGGTCACGTTCACCGCCGTCGGACGCCGGGCGTACGTCGAGGTGACCGTGCCCGGGGCGTACGAGCCGCCGGGCGACGTGCTGATCGAGCTGGCCGGCCCGATCAAGACGGCGGTCCCCGCCAACCCCGACGGCTCCCTGTGATCGCTCCCTTCGAGCCGGCCGATCCGATCAAGACGGCGCTCGCCGCCGGCCCCGACGGCTCCCTGTGATCACTCCCCGCGGCGCCGGGGCGCGCGCCCGCGCGGCTGGGTGGGCGTGGGCCGGATCGGCGGCGGCGTCACCGGGCGGCTGACCGCTCCGCCGTCCAGCGCCACGCGCTCGCCGCCGTGGGTGATCTCCAGCGGGGCGCCGTCGAGGAGCTCGTACACGGCCTGGTGCGCGGTGACGGTGACCTTCAGCCGGCGTCCGCGATACCGCACGCGGAAGGCCAGCCGGGTGATCCCGCCGGGCAGCCGCGGGGTGAACGCGAGCGTGTCGTCGTCCACCCGCATCCCGCCGAGGCCGCCGACCAGGGCGGTCCAGGCCCCGGCGAGGGAGGCGATGTGCAGCCCGTCGCGCGTGTTGTGCTCCAGGTCGTCCAGGTCCATCAGCGCGGCCTCGCCCAGGTAGTCGTGGGCCAGGTCGAGATGGCCGGTCTCGGCCGCCATCACCGCCTGGGTGCAGGCCGACAGCGACGAGTCCCGGACCGTCAGCGCCTCGTAGTAGGCGAAGTTGCGCGCCTTCTGCTCGGGGGTGAAGGCGTCGCCGCGCAGGTGCATGGCGAGCACGAGATCCGCCTGCTTGACGACCTGCTTGCGGTAGATGTCGAAGTAGGGGAAGTTCAGCATCAGCGGATACTGGTCCGGCCCGGTCGACTCGAAGTCCCACGGCGCGTGCTCGGTGAAGCCCTCGCTCTGCGGGTGCACCTGGAGCCGCCGGTCGTACGGGATGTGCATGTCGGCCGCCGCGTCGCGCCACGACGCGGTCTCCTCGTCGGTCACGCCGAGGCGTTCGGCCTGCTCCGGGTGGCGTTCGGCCAGGTCCGCGGCGGCCTGGAGGTTCCGCTGGGCCATGAGGTTGGTGTAGACGTTGTTGTCGGCGATGGCGCTGTACTCATCCGGCCCGGTCACGCCGTCGATGCGGAAGCGCCCCTGGGCGTCGTGGTGGCCGAGGCTGCGCCACAGCCGCGCGGTCTCCACCAGCAGTTCGAGGCCGTAGTCGCGGGCGAACGCCTCGTCGCCGGTGGCCGACAGGTAGCGCACGACCGCGTAGGCGATGTCGGCGCCGATGTGGAACGCCGCCGTGCCGGCCGGCCAGTACCCGGAGCACTCGTCGCCCTGGATCGTGCGCCACGGGAAGGTGGCCCCCTCCAGCCCGAGCTGCCGGGCGCGCGCCCGGGCGTTGTCGAGCGTCGAGTGCCGCCACCGCAGCGCGTCCGCGACGGCGCGCGGCTGGGTGAAGGTGAGCACGGGCAACACGAACGACTCGGTGTCCCAGAACGTGTGGCCGTCGTACCCGGGCCCGGTCAGGCCCTTGGCGGCGATGGGGCGGCGCTCGCCCCGCGCCCCGGCCTGCAGGACGTGGAACAGCGCGAAGCGCACCGCCTGCTGCACCTCGGCGTCGCCGTCGACCTCGACGTCGGCCCCCGCCCAGAAGTCGTCGAGGTACTCCCGCTGCTCACGCAGCAGCCCCTCCCAGCCGGTGAGCCTCGCCGCCGCCAGGGCGGCGATGACCTGGTCGTGCAGGGCGGGCCGTGACCGCTGGCTGGACCAGCCGTAGGCCAGGTACTTGATGATGCGCAGCCGCCGGCCCGGCTCCAGGCGCGTGGCGACCGTGACGCGGCCGACGTCGTTGAGGACCCCCGTGTCGATCGTGCCGTCGGGGCAGTCGATCTCGTGGCCCATCGCGGCGCCGACGCGCAGGCCGCTCTCCCGGGTGCAGTGCACCATGACGACGCTCTGGTCGGTGGCGGCGCACTCCTCGGGGGCGAGGGGCGACTCGAGGGACGCCGCGGCGCGCGGGTCCTTGCCCGCCGTCGGCAGCGTCTCGTTGGCGACCAGCTCCGACTGCACGACGATGCGCACCGGCTGGTCGACCGCCTCGACCTCGTAGCAGATCGCCGCGACGGCGCGCTGCACGAGGGAGACGAGACGGACGGAGGTCACGCGTACGGTGTCGTCGGCCGGAGAGGTCCATTCGGCCTTGCGCGTCAGCGTGCCGGCCCGCAGGTCCAGCAGGCGTTCGTGCGAGCGCAGCTCGCCGTACCGGACGTCGAACGGCTCATCGTTGACCAGCAGCCGGAACAGCTTGCCGTTGGTGACGTTGATGACCGTCTGCCCGGACTCGGGGTACCCGTAGCCGGCCTCGGCGTACGGCAGCGGCCGCAGCTCGTAGACCGAGTTGAGGTAGGTGCCCGGCAGCCCGTGCGGCTCTCCCTCGTCGAGGTTGCCGCGCAGCCCGACGTGGCCGTTGGACAGGGCGAACACCGACTCGCTCTGCGCGAGCGTGTCGAGGTCCAGCTCCTGCTCGCGGACACACCACGGCTCGACGGCGTACGCGGCCTGCTTGATCAAAGCAGCTCCTCCAGATCCTTGACGACGACGTCCGCCCCGTGACGCCTCAGCGCCTCCGCCTGGCCGACGCGGTCCACGCCGACCACGTGCGCGAAACCGCCCGCCCGGCCGGCCTCCACGCCCGCCAGGGCGTCCTCGAACACCACGGCCGCCGACGCCGGCACGCCGAGGGACTCCGCCCCGGCGAGGAACATGTCGGGCGCCGGCTTTCCGGCCAGCCCGCGCTCCTTGGCGGTCAGGCCGTCGACGCGTGCGTCGAACAGGTCGGCGATGCCCGCCGCGTCGAGGATCTGGGCGGTGTTGGCACTGGAGGAGACGACCGCGGTCCGGAGCCCGGCGTCCCGCGCGGCGCGGACGTAGCGGATCGACCCTGGATACACCTCCACACCGTGCTCCCGCAGCTTCTCCAGCACCAGCGCGTTCTTGCGCGCGCTCAGCCCGTTGATCGTGGACGCGTCCGGCGGATCGTCCGGCGACCCCTCGGGCAGCTCGATGCCGCGCGACTCCAGGAACGAGCGGGTGCCGTCCTCGCGTCGCTTGCCGTCCACGTACTCGTCGTAGTCGGCCACCGGGTCGAACGGCGTGAACCCCTCGCCCTCACGCTCCCGGAGGAAGTCGTCGAACATCTGCTTCCACGCGGCGGCGTGGACGGTGGCGGTACGGGTCAGCACCCCGTCCATGTCGAACAGGCACGCCGTAACGGCCTCCGGCAGTCCGAGCACGTGTTCCTCCCCAGGATCGTCGAACGACACATGCTTACCCCATAGGGCCGTGTCAATCGCCGGTGACCCGGTGCCTGAGAGCCCGCGCGTACGGCGGCGCGCCGGCTTCAAGCGACCGCCCGGAACCCTCACCGTCGCGAGCGGCGGGCACGGGGTTCCGGGCGTTCTTCGAGGAACGGGCGCGGGTGCTCAGGTGGGCAGGCCGACCGCGCGCTCCCCGTTACGGCGCTGCTGGATGATGACCGCGACGACCAGGAGCGCGCCCTGGGCGACGTTCTGCCAGAACGTGTTGACGCCCACGACGTTGAGGCCGTTGTTCAGGGCGCCGAGGAGCAGCACCGCCAGCAGGGTGCCGCCGATGCCGCCCTTGCCGCCCTTGAGCGCGCAGCCGCCGAGGGCCGCGGCGGTGATCGACTGGAGCTCCAGCCCCTCGCTGCCGCTGGTCGGCTGGCCCGACCCGGTGCGCGCGGTCAGCACGATGCCGGCCACGGCCGAGACGATGCCCGCGAGCGCGTACACCGCGATGAGGTACTTGTTGATGTTGATCCCGGCCAGGCGCGCGGCGGTGTCGTTGCCGCCGATCGCGTAGACGTTGCGCCCGATGTCGGTGTATTTGAGCATCAGGTGGACGAGGACGGCGACCACGATCAGGATCCAGACCTGCACCGGGATGCCGGCGATCCGGCCGCGGGCGATGAAGATGAACAGGTCGTCGCCCAGGACGAAGCCCTGCGCCCGGCCGCCGGAGATGAGCTGGGCGACGCCCTTGTAGGCGGCGAGCCCGGCCAGCGTCGCGATGACCGGGTTGACCCGGCCGTACACGATGATCAGGCCGTTCACCACGCCGATCACGATGCCCAGCCCGACCGCGGCGGCCATCCCGAGGAACGGGTTGTGCCCGGTCGACATGAAGGCCATCGCGGAGATGACCGAGGCGACGCCGGTCTGCGAGCCGACGGAGATGTCCATCGCGCCACAGATGATCACAACCGTCTGGACCACGGCCAGCAGCCCGGCCACGGTCGCGGCCTCGCCGATCACCTGGATGTTGTTCCAGGTGAGGTAGCCGGAGTTCAGCCAGGTGAAGATCGCGACGACGACGATGAGCGCGCCGATGAGGCTGATGTTCTGCGGCCCGACCGTGCTCAGGACACGGCGCGGCGCCGCCTCCTTCGGCGGCGTGTCCACCGGCTCGCGGGTGGCGGTTGTCATTGCTGTCCCTCCGATAGCGACGTGGTCAGGTCCTCCGCCATGGCGAGGCCGAGAATGGCCTCCTCGGAAGCGTCGGCCCGGTCGAGTTCGCCGGTGATGCGGCCGTTCTGCATGACGATGATGCGATCGGCCAGTCCGAGCACCTCGGGGAGCTCGGACGAGATGACGAGGACGGCCACGCCCGAGCGGGCGAGGTCGTCGATGAGGTGGTAGATCTCGGCCTTGGCGCCCACGTCGATGCCGCGGGTGGGCTCGTCGAGGATGAGCACCTTCGGCTTGCGGGCCAGCCAGCGGGCGAGCACGACCTTCTGCTGGTTGCCGCCGGACAGCTTGCGCACCTCGTGCTCGATGTCCGGCGTGCGCACGTTGAGCCGGTCGACGTACTCCCGGGTCAGCCGGCGCTCTTCGGCGCGTCGGACGAAGCGGAAGCGGCGCAGCCGGTCCAGCACGACGAGGGAGGTGTTGTCGCGCACCGAGCGTTCGAGCAGCAGCGCCTGGGCCTTGCGCTCCTCCGGGGCGTAGCCCATGCCGGCCCGTACGGCGTCGCCCGGCTGCCGCAGCCGCACGCGCCGGCCCTCGACCCGCACCTCCCCGGAGCGGATCGGCAGGTCGCCGACCAGCGCCCCCGCGAGCTCGGAGCGGCCCGCGCCGACCAGACCGGCGAGGGCCACCACCTCACCGGCGTGCACGGTGAGGCTGATGTCTTGCACGTCGTCACTGGTGAGGTTGTCGACCTCCAGCACGACGTCGCCGGTGGCGGAGTGCTCACGGGAGAACATGGCCGACAGGTCGCGGCCGACCATCATCCGCACGATCTCGTTCTCGTCGGTCTCGGCCGCCTCGCGCACCCCGACCAGGCCGCCGTCGCGCAACACCGCGATGTGGTCGGCGAGCTGGAAGATCTCCTGCATCCGGTGCGAGACGTAGATGACGGCCAGGCCGTCCTCGCGCAGCCGGCGGATCAGCGCGAACAGCGCCTCGACCTCGTGCTCCGACAGCGACGACGTCGGCTCGTCGAACGCGATCACCTTCGCGTCCGTGGTCAGCGCCCGCAGGATCTCCACCAGCTGGCGCTGCGCGGGGGTGAGGCGGGAGCCGAGGGTGTCCGGGTCGATGACCCGCTCGAAGCCCAGGCGTTCGAGGTCGGCGCGTACGCGCCGGTTGAGGGTGGCGCGGTCGAGGGCGCGGCCGGCCCGGCGGGGCAGCGTGCCGAGGTAGACGTTCTCGGCCACCGAGACGTGCGGCACGATCTCGGGCTCCTGCGGGATGACGCGGATGCCGGCGTGCCGCGCGTCGGCCGGCGAGTGCAGGTTCAGCGGCTCGCCGTCGAGGATGATCTCTCCCTCGTCCGGCAGGTAGTCGCCGTTGATGATCTTGATGAGGGTGGACTTCCCGGCGCCGTTCTCGCCCATGAGGGCGGTCACCGCCCCGCCGGCGAAGTCCAGTGTGACGTCGTTCAGGGCCCGTACGCCGGCGAACCGTTTGGAGATCCCCGCGACGCGCAACTCTGTCACGAGCCCTTTGTCGTCGGAGGGTGTGACGGCCGGGGCCGTGTCTTCGATTCCCTCGTCTCGCTCGGTCACGAGATCTCCTTCGTCGGCCTCATGACCGTGTCCTCGATCCCGTCGCTCCGCTCGGTCATGGCAGGCCTTCGTGTCGTGGCGGGGCGGCCGGTGAGCCGCCCCGCCGGATGGGTCAGGTGCAGGTGAGCCGGGCGTCGGCCCAGTCCGCGTGGTCGCTGTCGGTGCCGTTGCCGCCGTCGGTGACGATGAGGCGGACGAGCGTCGCCCCGCCGACGTCGGCGGTCAGATGTGCGGCCGGATCGGCGGTCGTGAGCAGGCCGCTGTCGGCGACCTTCGTGCCGTCCGCCCAGACCTGGAAGGTCACCGAGCCGTTGGCCGTCTTCTCGTCGTCCACGCCGACGTCGGCCGACAGGGAGGTGCACTTCTTGGCCGTGTAGTACTCGACGGTGCTCGGAGCGTGCACGCCGAGCCCCTTCTTGTACACGGTGCCGTTGATGGTGATCGGGTGGCCGTCGCCCGCGGCCTTCTCACCGTTGCTGGTGTCCTTCTCCACCGGGCCCCAGTAGTTGTCGGCGCGGAGCCAGGTCAGGTCGCTGAGGTAGGAGGTGCCGGACGGCGGCGGCGTGACGTTCAGGACGTCGACCTGGACGGTGTTCCGGGCGACCGTGGAGTCCGGCTCGTACGTGGCGGTGGTGTCCAGGTCGTACGTGCCGGGCTTCGCGCCGGCCGGCACCTGGACGGTCCACGTCGTGGCGAAGCTCCTGCCCGAGCCGACGAGTGCGCTGGACCTGGGCGACGTGGCCTGGACGGTCCACCCGTCCGGCGCGGCGAGGTCGTTCTTGACGAGCGGCGCGGGCAGCCTGCCGAAGTTCGACGCGGTCGTCGTCACGGTCACCGACGTGCCGGGCTCGACGAACGGACGCGCGCCGGGGTACGCCACCGGCACGTCGGTGGCGGCGTCCACCGCCGGCGGGTACGCCGCCCAGCGCCGGTCGCGTGCCACCCGCAGCATCACCGTGCCGTGCGCCGGGACCATCGCGCTCAGGGTGCCGGCGGTCTCCCGGTCGGTGTGCGCCCACAGGTCGCGGACCCGGTACGCCGGCGCGGACGGCATCCCGATCGCCCTGGCCGACGTGGTGATCCGCTGCGGCCCGTCCGACTCGTTGAACAGCGCGACGGCCTTGTCGCCGTTCGCGAGCGGCTTGACGAAGACGTCCCGGCCACCGTCGGTGGAGATCGGCGCGCCCTGGGCCCCGAGGGTGTCCTGGTCGACCGCGATCACGTCTTTGTTGGTGAGGATCTTCATCGTCTCGGGCGAGGCCTTGCGCAGGTCCGTGCCGATCAGCAGCGGCGCCGCCATCTCGGCCCAGAGGCTGAAGTGCGACCGGTACTCGATGTCGGTCATGCCGCCGTTGCCGACCTCCAGCATGTCCGGGTCGTTCCAGTGCCCGGGGCCGGCGTACTGGGCCAGGGCCATGTTCTGGTGGACGATGCCGAGCATGCTGGTGTAGCTGTCGCCGATGTCGCCGGTCGTGCGCCAGGAGTTGCCGACGTCCTTGGCCCACAGCCACGGCTTGTTCTCGCCCCACTCGCACATCGAGAACAGGATGGGGCGGCCGGTCGCCTTCAGCGCGTCGCGCATCGTGGTGTACCGCTGGACGGCGTCGACGCCCTGGTTGTTGCAGTTGTCGTACTTGAGGTAGTCCACTCCCCAGGACGCGAACAGCCGGGCGTCCTGCTGCTCGTGCCCGAGCGAGCCGGGCATCGTCTGGGCGCAGGTCATGGTGCCGGCGCTGGTGTAGATGCCGAACTTCAGGCCCTTGGAGTGCACGTAGTCGGCGACCGCCTTGATGCCGTTCGGGAACCGCGTCTTGTTCGGGACGTAGTCGCCGTTCGCGTCGCGGTCGTGCTCGGCCCAGCAGTCGTCGAGGTTGACGTACCGGTATCCGGCGTCCTTCAGGCCGGAGGAGACGAACAGGTCGGCGATGCTCTTGACCATCGCCTCGTTGAAGTCCGCGCCACAGTGGGTGGCGTTCCAGTTGTTGAAGCCCATCTGGGGTGTGCGGGCGAGGCCGTTGTCGAGGGCGGCGGCCGGCGGGGCCGAGGCGAGGGAGAGGGTGGCGGCACCGGCGACGCTCGCCGCGGTCGCGACGAGTGCCGATACCAGGACACGGACGGTGCGCATGTGCTGCTCCTGCGTTCGGGGGTGTGCGCACTGCTGGGGCCGGCGCGGTGGATCGGGCACCGCGTCGTTCCCCGGGGTGACGCGGCCGGTGGGCGGCGGAGGATGCGCACCGGTCGCGATCGTCGGCGTAGGGGCGGGACGCCGGTGCCCGAGGCGGCGGGCGACGGCGTCGACCGGCCGGGGAGAACGCCGCGCTCCCCGGCCGGTTCGCTCAGGTCAGGTGCACTTGACGCCTTCCTGCTTCCAGTTGGAGGCGTCGACCATCTTGGTCGGCGCGAACGCCTCCTGCGGCATGGGCTTGCCGTTGCGCAGGTTGTCCACCATCGTCTGGACGGCGAGGCCGCCCACGTCGTAGCCGTTGATGAACAGCGCGGCCTTCATGCCGGTCGCCTTGCCCGAGTTCCAGTCCTTGCAGGCCAGGTAGGCGCCGAGGCCGACACCGTCGATGTCACCGGCCTTGTAGCCGGCGTTCTGCAGCGCGGTGACCGCGCCGGAGACGTTCTCGTCGTTGCAGCCCCACACGACCCAGTGCTTGACGGAGCGGTGGCCCGAGACGACGGCGCCGGTCTTGGACTGGGCGTCGGTCGGGGTGTTGTCGGTGCCGACCTTGATGACCTGCACCTTGGTGCCGGCGGCCTGCTCGAACGCGGTCTGGGCGGCGACCACGCGGTCGGTGCACACGGTCACGTCCTGCTTCCAGGCCGAGATCACCGCGGTGTCGGAGGCCTTCCAGCCCGCCTTCTTGAACTCCTCACCGGCGCGCTGGCCGACCTGCTGGCCCATCTGGCTGCCGGAGAAGCCGACCCGCTGCACGAGCTGGTCCTTGGCGCACTTGGAGGGGTCCGGGCCGTTCTTGCAGATCTGGTCGTCGCTGGTCAGCAGCGTGACCTTCGCGGCGGCCGCCGTCTGCACGATCTGCGGGCCGACGGCCGGGTCCGGCGGCACGATGATGACGCCGTTGGCCTTCTGGGCGACGGCCGCCTGCGTCTCCGACACCGCCTTGTTGGTGTCATTGCCGAGGTTGACGACCTTGACGTCGACGTTGCCGAGCTGCTTGGCCTTGTCCTTGGCGCCCTGGGCCTCGTCGATGAAGTACTGCTGGTCGCCCTGCTTCTGCAGGTACGCGATGGAGATCTTCCCCGACACCTTCTTGTCCGCGTTGGTGTCGGTGCTCTCCTTGCCTGACGAACAGGCGGAGAGGCTGAGGGCGACCGCGACGCCGAGCGCGACGACCGCGGCTCCCGGCCTGCGTATCCGGGCCATGCTCTGCCTTCTTTCTGACAACTGTCGGCTGGTGATGGTCCTGGTCCCGTTACCCCGATGTTTCCGCCGAGTTACCAGGCGATGTGCGCATTCCTACCATTCCACACACAAACCAACAAGACCTGCCGCGTCACGATGTGCGGCTGTGTTGACATATGTCGTTTCTCCAGGCACGCTTCACGCCGTGGACGGTCACCGAGAGGAGGTGACGATGCTCGCCCAACAGCGGCAGCAGGTGATCCTGGACCTCGTCCAGCAGCACGGCGGTGTCCGTGTCGCCGACCTGGTACGGGAGTTCGGCGTCTCCGACATGACGATCCGGCGCGACCTGGAGGTGCTGGCCGACCGCGGCCTGGTCTCCAAGGTGCACGGCGGCGCGACCACGGTCGGCGCGGGCTCGACCGAAGAACCCGGCTTCGCGGCCAAGTCGGTCCGCCAGCGCGAGGAGAAGGAGGCCATCGCCCGCCGCGCCGCCCGGCTCGTACGGCCCGGCACCGCGGTCGCCGTCTCGGCCGGCACCACCACGTGGACGCTCGCCCACCACCTCACCGACGTACCGGAGCTGACCGTTGTCACGAACTCGATCCAGATCGCCGATGTCTTCTACCGGGCGAGCCGCGCCGACCAGACGATCGTGCTCACCGGCGGCATCCGCACTCCCTCCGACGCCCTGGTGGGGCCGGTCGCGGTCAACGCGGTCCGCGCGCTCAACGTCGACCTGCTGCTGCTCGGCGTGCACGGCATGAGCACGCGCGCCGGCTTCACCACGCCGAACCTCATGGAGGCCGAGACCGACCGGGCGATGGTCGGCGCGGCACGCCGCCTCGCCGTCCTGGCCGACCACACCAAGTGGGGGACGGTCGGGCTCAGCACGATCGCGCGGCTGTCCGACGCCGACGTGCTCGTGACCGACTCCGGCGTCGGCGACGAGGCGCGCAAACAGCTCGCCGACGAGGTCGGCGAACTGATCACCGTCGACCCGGGCGAGGCGGACGCGTGAAACGCACGGTCACCCATCTCGCCGACGGGCGGGAGCTCATCTACTTCGACCGGCACGACGACGCCGACCGGTCCGCGGTCGACACGCGTACGCTGCCGCCGCCCCCGCAGGCGTCCGAGCTGCGCCGCGACCGGCTGCTCGGCGAGTGGGTGACGATCGCCGCGCACCGCCAGGACCGCACCCACCTGCCGCCGAGCGACCAGTGCCCGCTCTGCCCCTCCAAACCGGGCCGGCCCACCGAGATCCCGGCCGCCGACTACGAGGTGGCCGTCTTCGAGAACCGGTTCCCGTCCTACTCCGGCCGCGCCCCCGAGCACCTGGACGGCGTCGTCCCGGGGCTGGGCCGCTGCGAGGTGGTGTGCTTCTCCCCCGACCACGACGCGTCGTTCGCGACGCTCGACCTGGCCCAGGTCGGCACGGTCATGGAGGCGTGGGCCGACCGTACGGCCGAGCTGTCCACGCTGCCCGGCGTGCAGCAGGTGTTCTGCTTCGAGAACCGCGGCGCGGAGATCGGCGTCACCCTCGCCCACCCGCACGGGCAGATCTACGCCTACCCCTTCGTCACGCCGCGGACCGAGCGGATGCTCCAGGTCGCCCGCGCCCACCGGGAGGAGACCGGGGGCGACCTGTTCGCCGACGTGCTCGCGGACGAGCGCGCCGCCGGCACACGCGTGGTGGCCGCGAACGACCTGTGGACGGCGTTCGTGCCGCAGGCGGCCCGGTGGCCGTTCGAGGTGCACCTGTTCCCCCACCGGAAGGTGCCGGACCTGAGCGCCCTGTCGGCGCAGGAGCGCACCGCCTTCGCCCCGCTGTACGTCGACGTGCTGCAGCGCCTGGACCGCCTGTTCGGCGTGCCGATGCCCTACGTCTCCGCCTGGCACCAGGCACCGGTCACGGCCGACCGCGACCTCGCCTACCTGCACCTCCAGCTGTTCAGCACCCGCCGCGCCGCGAACAAGCTGAAGTACCTCGCCGGGTCGGAGGCCGCCATGGGCGCCTTCGTGAACGACATCTACCCCGAGGACGCCGCCCGCCGCCTGCGCGAGGCGACCTAGACCCGCCGTTCCGCCGGGCGGGCGAAGCAGCCCGAGCAGCTCGTCGTGGAACCGCCCCGTGCCGACCACCGCGGTGCCCGGCCCGGGCAGCAACGGCCCACCGGACAGGTCGGCGGCCCGGCCGCCCGCCTCCTCGATGAGCACCGGCATCGGCGCCAGGTCCTCGTAGCCGAGCGCGGATCCGTGCTCGTCCTCGGGCGCGATGCTGACGCCGAACAGGGGAACATGGTGCGCGAAGTGCCGCCGTCGCGTCGATCGGGTCGATGATCCAACGCCGGCCGGAGACGCCCGGGGTGGCTCCCGCCTCCTCGCCGTACACCGCGTCGTCGGGACAGTGGCGTGCCGGCTCCGCCCGGATCAGTATCTTCCTTGTCCTGACGACTTGCCCATGATTTAAGTTTCAACTAAAATCCGGTATCATAGTTGAACATTCAAGCAATGGAGGCTTCCATGACCGCCCTCGCCAGTGAGCTCGGGATCGACCCCGGCACGTACAACATCGACCCCGCGCACAGTGAGGTCACGTTCGTGATCCGGCATCTGATGACCAAGGTCCGCGGCTCCTTCACGGAGTTCTCCGGCTCGCTCGAGATCCCCGAGAACGTGCTCGAGTCGACGACCTCCGTCGAGATCCAGATCAAGTCGATCGACACCCGCAACGCCGACCGCGACAACCACGTCCGGTCCGCCGAGATCCTCGACCTGGACAACTACCCGACCATGCGGTTCGTCAGCACGGGCATCCGCGAGAACGGCGGCGACTACCTCCTGGACGGCGACCTGACCATCCGCGACG
This sequence comes from Actinoallomurus oryzae, assembly GCF_039541955.1. NCBI lineage: Bacteria > Bacillati > Actinomycetota > Actinomycetes > Streptosporangiales > Thermomonosporaceae > Actinoallomurus > Actinoallomurus oryzae. The sequence continues at coordinate 162,772 of NZ_BAABHF010000024.1, forward strand.
TCACCCGCCCGGTCACCCTCGACCTGGAGTTCAACGGCTCCGGCCAGGACCCCTGGGGCGGCACGCGCGTCGGCTTCAGCGCCACCACCTCGATCAGCCGTAAGGAGTACGGCATCGAGTTCAACGTGCCGCTCGGCGGCGAAAAGGCGCTCCTGGGCGACAACGTCGACATCCAGCTCGAGGTCCAGGCCAGCCGCGCCTGAGAGACCGCCGGGGGTTTCCGGGCGGTCTCTGAGCCCTTCCCCTTGACCGCGTGACGAAGAGCACCCTGACCGGGTGCTCTTCTCCGTGTTGGCGAAGCCGACATTCGGGGTATCGCGGAACAGCAAAGGGGAGATCGGCGTTGATCCATACGGGATCCGACGTGAGAGCGAGGTGGCCCATGGCGGCGACCACGAACAGCGGCAGGCGTGTCAGGCGGCCCGGACGTGCCGCCGATGGCGACCTGCTCGGCGCCTATCTGGATGAGATCGCCGCGACACCACTGCTCACGGCCGAACAGGAGATCGAACTCGCGCTGGCCATGGAGGCCGGGCTGCTGGCTCACAACCACCTCGACAGCGGCACCCGTCCCGACGGTGCCACCGTCGATGAGCTGGAGGAGGTCGCCGCGCGCGGCGACGCGGCCAAGGACCGGTTCATCCTGGCCAACCTCCGCCTGGTCGTCTCGGTCGCGCGCCGCTACCCCACCGACGGAATGAGCCTGCTGGACCTGATCCAGGAGGGCACGATCGGCCTGATCCGGGCGGTCGAGGGGTTCGACCCGCAGCGTGGTTTCAAGTTCTCCACCTACGCGACCTGGTGGATCCGGCAGGCGATCGGCCGTGCCCTGGCCAACTCCTCCCGGTCCGTGCGCCTGCCCGGAGCCGTCCACACCGACGTCAACCGGCTGCGCAAGGCCCGCCGCGAACTCGTCCTGCTCACCGGCTCCGAGCCCACCAACGAGGAGCTGGCCGCCGAGCTGGACCTGCCGGTCGAGCGGATCGGCGAGCTGGACCGCTGGGACCGTACGCCGGCGAGCCTGGACGCCGTGGTCGGCGAGGACGAGGAGACCTCACTGGGCGACCTGCTGGCCGACGAGGACGCGCCCTCGCCCGAGGACGAGGCGATGGCCGGCGCCCAGCTCGAGATCATCGACGGCATGCTCGACCGGCTGGAGCCGCGCGAGGCGGTGGTGCTCCGGGCGCGTTACGGCCTGGAGGACGGCATGGAGCACAGCCGCCGCGAGATCGCGATGCGCCTGGGCGTGTCCGCCGAGCGGGTGCGGCAGATGGAGTTGGCGGCGCTGCGGCGGATGCGGGAGATGGCGCAGCGGCTGGACGCGCCGCTCGCCGCCTGAGAGACGCCCGTACGCCGCGGCCTCACGCGCCGAACCACCGCAGGTAGTCCTCATGGCCGAACATCCGGGCCGTGTCGACGGCCGAGGGGGTGCCCGCCCGAGGGTCGGCGCCCGCGTCGAGCAGGGCGCGTACGACGTCGGCCTCCTTCTTGAACACCGCGCCGGCCAGCGGTGTCTGGCCGCGGTCGTTGGCCCGGCCGGGGTCGGCGCCGCGTTCGAGCAGCGCCCGTACGGTCTCGGCACGCCCGTGGTAGGCGGCCAGCATCAGCAGGGTGTCTCCCGCGTCGTTGGCGAGGTCGGCCGGCACGCCCGCGTCGACGTACGCGGCGAGCGTCTCGGCGCGGCCTTCGCGGGCGAGGCCGAACAGCCTGGTCGCGAACTCCACCAGCTCAGGATCGTCCATCGCTTCCAGCATGCCACGCAGGGACGCCGAGGAGCGCGGGAGACGAGTCGCGCTCCTCGGCGAGGTGCCTCCTGACGGTCTGGGTGCTCTCGCTAGGCGTTCACCTCCTCGGTGTCACACGGGGATTCGCGGCGCCGTCCGGCGCGGCTTCAGGCGACTCCGACGGTCAGGCCCGCGACCGTCGCGTCGAGGGAACTGGTCGTGATCGGCATGAGCACCGGCTCGGTGATCTGGAACCGCTCCATGCCGCGTTTGGTCAGATGCACCCGCAGGTCGAGCCGGCCGCCCTCGGTCCGGCAGCCGCCCTCGTCGGGGAAGTGCAGGTCACCGGCTGAAATGCGGGCTCCCGGAACGTGCACCGGCAGCAGGATCTGCGCGCGCGGCGCCAGTGCCCGGCACGAGGCGCGTACCGGCGGGGCGCTCGCCGCGATCCGGTCGTGGTCGGCGGACGAGGGCGCGATGCGTCCGAGCAGCGCTCCCTCCGGGTCGCCGGGCGTGTCGCGGAGCATCGCGTGCGAGGGCGCACAGCCGAGGACGCCCGGATGGGCCGCGGGCGAGAAGCACCCGTCCAGGCGGCCGATACCGAGGATCTCGACCATGACGAGGTCCCCCGGCTCGGCACCGACGACGCCGACCGGCCCGCACAGGACACCATCGCCCTGGCAGCTCAGCCGGATCGAACCTCCGGCGATCACCTCGGCGACGGGCGGAATGTCGGGATGCCAGCGATTGTGACCGGGGATGTACTGCACCGTCCGGATCGGCGCGGCAGGCGTGAACAGCAAGTGCCGGTCCCTTCTCTCGTCGGCGGACCTTCAACGGACCTTCGGCGGATCTGATGGGTCAATCCTGCACGTCAGGCTGTTTCAGCGCGGTTTCACGGCTTTTAACGACCCGTCAATTGGACTTCACCGGAACCGGGCGGGAACGGCGTGCGTCCAAACCCCATGGGCTCCGATTCGAGTTCGGGTGGCCGGCCGGTTCTCGCGGTCGCGGTCGCCGGGTTGATCATCGCTGGATGCGGCGCGAGCAGCCTCGCCGCCCCCGCACGCCCCGCCCCCTCGCTCCGCCTGGTCGCCTACGACGACTGCGGCGAGCTCCTCAGCGGCCTGCGCAAGGCCACCGCGGCGCACGTCGGCCCCTACGGCCTGGCGGGTGACCCGGTCATGCGTCCGCTCGTCAGCGGGCGCGTCCCCGGCGACCTGACGGCCAAGCAGCAGGCCGCCACGCCCCACTCCGACACGAATGTGCAGGAGCCGGGCGTCGACGAGCCCGACCAGGTCAAGACCGACGGCCGCCGGATCGTCACGGTGGCGCGCGGGCGGCTGGTCGTGGTCGACGCGGCGTCCCGCAGGCAGACCGGCTCGCTGGACCTGCGGGAGGGCGGCGCGTGGTCCGCCGGTGAGCTGATGCTGTACGGCGACCGGGCACTCGTCGTCCTGCGCCCGGCGATCACCTTCGCGCGCGGGGGCATCGTCGACGGGCCGGTGACCGCCCGCAGCGCACCGGGTCCGCGCCTGGTGCTCGTCGACCTGCACGGCGCGCCACGCGTGGTGAGCTCGATGCGCCTCGACGGCTCGTACGTCGACGCCCGCCGCACCGGCCCGACCGCGCGGATCGTCATGCGGTCGGCGCCGAACATCGCCTTCCCGCAGCGTCACGGCGGCAGTGACGCCGACGCGACCGCGGCGAACCGCGGGGCGGTCGGGAAAGCGCCGCTGGACGCGTGGCTGCCGCGCTACAGCGTCACGCGCGGCGGTCGCACCACGGCCGAGAAGGTGCCGTGCGACCAGGTCAGCCATCCGCCGTCCTACACCGGGCTGTCGCTGGTGTCGGTGCTGTCGGTGGACCTGTCCGGCGACATGGCCGACGCCTCCCCGGTCAGCGTGGTGGCCGGCGGCGAGACGGTGTACGGATCGAGCACCGGCCTGTACGTCACCGACCACCCGTCCGGCTCGGCGGACCGGACCGACATCTACCGCTTCGACGCGGGAGGCTCGGGCCCGCCCCGGTTCGCCGCCTCCGGCTCGGTGCCCGGCACCCCGGTGAACCGGTACGCCCTGTCCGAGTACGCCGGGAACCTGCGGGTCGCCACCACCTCCGGAGGCACCGCGACGTCCCCGGGCACCTCCCAGAGCGCCGTGTACGTCCTGGCCCGGCGCGGGAACCGCCTGCAGCAGGTGGGTGAGGCCGGCGGGCTCGGCCGGGGCGAGCGGCTCTACGCGGTGCGCTTCGCCGGCCCGGTCGGCTACGTCGCCACCTTCCGGCAGACCGACCCGCTGTACACCCTGGACCTGCGCGATCCCGCCCGGCCACGCGTCACCGGCGAGCTGAAGATCAGCGGCTACTCGGCCTACCTGCACCCGGCCGGCGACGGACGGCTCATCGGGGTCGGCCAGCAGGCCGACGCGAACGGGCGGGTGAAGGGCGCCCAGGTGTCGCTGTTCGACGTGAGCGACCCGGCCGCGCCGAAGAGGCTGAGCGGGTACACGCTGCCGTCCTCATGGTCGGCGGTCGAGGGCGACCCGCGCGCGTTCCTCTACTGGCCGGCCACCGGACTGACGGTCGTTCCGATGGGCGGCCGGGACGGGGCCCTGGTGCTGTCGGCCGGTCCGTCGAGCGTACGGCGTCTGGGGAGCGTACGGCAGCCGGACGCGGCGGGCCCCGTTCAGCGGGCGCTGCTGGTCGGCGACACGCTCTGGACGCTGTCGCCGTCCGGTCTGCAGGCCGACGACGCGACGACCCTCGCCAGGACGGCCTGGCTGCCGTTCGCCTGAGGCCTTGTCGCCGGCTCAGCGCAGGCCGGTGGGCCGCTGCATCGCCGTACGGATCCAGCGGTCCACGAGGGCCGGGTAGTCCAGGCCGGTCGCCGCCCACATCTTGGGGAACGCCGACGCCGGCGTGCAGCCGGGCATCGTGTTGATCTCGTTGACGACGACCCGGCCGTCGGGTGTGTAGAAGAAGTCGACCCGGGCGAGGCCCTCGCAACCGACCGCCTCGAAGGCCTGCACCGACAGCCTGCGGACCTCTTCGATGACGGCGGGCGGCAGGTCGGGCGGGATGTCGAGCCGCAGCCCCTCATCGAGGTACTTGGCCTCGAAGTCGTAGTAGTCGTGGCCGTCGCCGACGTGCACCTCGGCGGGCAGGCTGGCCTCGGGCGGGCCGTCGTCCAGCCCCTCGAGGACGCCGCACTCGATCTCGCGGCCCTCGACCGCCGCCTCGACGATCACCTTGGGGTCGTGCTCGCGCGCGGCCTCGACCGCGGCCTCCAGGTCCGGCTCGGCGTCGACGCGGGAGATGCCCATGCTCGACCCGGCACGCGCGGGCTTGACGAACACCGGCCAGCCGAGCTCCTTGACGTCGTCCACCACGCGCTTGCGCTCGCGCCGCCAGCGGCGGTCGCCGACGACCACGTACGGGCCCACGGGCAGCCCGGCGCCCCGCAGGATGACCTTCATGAAGGCCTTGTCCATGCTGGCGGCGCTGGCGAACACCCCGGCGCCGGTGTAGCGGACTCCCGCGAGTTCGAGCAGGCCCTGGATCGTGCCGTCCTCGCCGTACGGGCCGTGCAGGAGGGGCAGCACCACGTCGACCTCGCCCAGGGCGCGCGGCACCTCTCCGGGCGCCACGACCATCAGGCCGCCGCCCGGCCCGTCGAACGGGAGGGCGAGGGCCGCGCCGCCGGTGTCCACCTCGGGCAGGTGCCCGTCCTCGATCGCGAGCCGCTGCCCGGAGGCGAGCACCCAGCGGCCGTCGCGGGCGATGCCCACCGGGACGATCTCGTAGCGGTCCGGGTCGATCGCCGCGATGATGCCGCCCGCGGTGAGGCAGGAGATCGCGTGTTCGGAGCTACGGCCGCCGAAAACGACGGCGACACGGACCTTGCGCATGCCTCCACCCCTCTTCTCACCTGCGACGACGCCCGCGAGCCTTGACCCTACACGGCGTGTTTCGCCGCCCGGCCGCGTGAAACGGCCGGGTCGGGTCACGAGTTCAATGCCCCCTCGTGTTCCCCGATCCGCCCCAGAGCGCTCAAGGCATTGTTGACATCGTGGATCAGGTCGTCGGCGTCCTCGAGCCCGACGGAGAAGCGGACGGCCGCCGGGCCGATGCCCGCGGCCGCCAGCGCGCGCTCGTCCATCTGCCGGTGCGTCGTGGAGGCGATGTGCCCGGCCAGCGTGTGGGTGCCGCCCAGTGAGGTGGCCACCTTCGCCAGGCGGAGGCCGTCCGCGAGGGCCATGCCGGCCGCGGCGTCGCCGTGCGGGGTGATCGTCACGATCGCGCCGAACCGGGTGCCCTCCGGCCCGGCGTCGAACAGCCGGCGCGCCGTCTCGCGGCCGGGGTGGTCCGGCAGCCCCGGGTAGTCGACCCGGGCGACCGCGGGATGCCGGGCGGCGGCCGCCGCCAGCAGCGCGGCGGTGTCGCACTGGCGGCGCACCCGCAGCGGCAGCGTCTCCAGCCCGCGGCGCAGCAGGAAGGCCTCGTCCGGCGCCAGCGATCCTCCGGTGTGGATGCGCACCGCGCGGACCGGCGCGACCACGCCGGTACGGCCGACGACGACACCCCCCGTCGCGTCGCTGTGCCCGCCGATGTACTTGGTCGCCGAGTGGACGACGAGGTCCGCGCCGTGCTCCAGGGGGCGGCACACGACCGGTGTGGCGAACGTCGAGTCGACGACCAGCAGCGCCCCCGCCTCGTGTGCCGCCTCCGCCAGCGCGGGCAGGTCGGCCACGGCCATGGTGGGGTTCGCCAGGGTCTCGGCCCACACGAGCCGCGTCTCAGGGCGGATCGCCGCGCGCACCTTCGCCGGGTCGGTCATGTCGACGAAGTCGGTCGCCACCCCGAACCTCGACAGCAGCTGCGACAACAGCCCGTACGTGCCGCCGTACGCCGCCGCGGGCGCGACGACGTGCGCGCCCGCGTGAGTGTACGCCAGGAGCACCCCGGTGATCGCCGCCATGCCCGAGGCGAACGCCTCGCCCGTCACGCCGCCGACGCGCGCGCCCTCGAGGGCGGCGACCGCCGCCGCGAACCCGTCGGAGGTCGGGTTGTCGATCCGGCTGTAGGTGTAGCCCGGCATGCGCTCGCCCAGCACGTCGGCGTACTCCTGCGACGTCGGGAACGCGTAGGTGGCCGAGCGCCACACCGGCGTGCCGAGCGGCTGCTGGCTGGGCACGGGGGCCGGCGGCAGGTGGACCGCGCGGGTGTTCTCCCCGGACGGCTGTTCGGTCATGAGCCCTCCTTCGTCGGAGAGGGTGACCACAGGGGCGTGTCTTCGATTCCCTCGCTTCGCTCGGTCATGAGCCCTCCTTCGTCGGAAAGGGTGACCACAGGGGCGTGTCTTCGATTCCCTCGCTCATGTGCTCTCAGACTCCGTAGCGTTCCGGCTTGGGGGTGCGCGACATCAGCAGCCGGCCCGCCTCGACGGGGCTCAGGCCGCGGTGCATGACGGCCACGATGCCCTCGGTGATCGGCATCTCGACGTGGTGGCGCCGCGCGAGCTCCAGCACCGCGTCACAGGACTTGACGCCCTCCGCGGTCTGCTTCGTCACGGCGATGACCTCGTCCAGGCTCATGCCGCGCCCGAGGTTCTCCCCGAACGTCCGGTTGCGCGACAGCGGCGAGCCGCAGGTGGCGACGAGGTCGCCCATGCCCGCCAGCCCGGCGAAGGTGTGCTGGTCGGCGCCCAGTGCCGCGCCCAGGCGGGCGATCTCGGCGAGCCCGCGCGTCATCAGCAGGGCGCGGACGTTGTCGCCCATGCCCATGCCGACCGAGATGCCGACGGCGAGGGCGATGACGTTCTTGACCGCGCCGCCCAGCTCGCAGCCTACGACGTCCGGGTTGGTGTACGCGCGGAAGTAGGGCGTCATGCAGGCGAGCTGGAGTTTCTGCGCGGTCGGCTCGTCGGTGCAGGCGACGACGGCTGCCGAGGGCTGCTCCAGCGCGATCTCGCGGGCCAGGTTGGGCCCGCTGATCACCGCGACCCGCTCCTCCGGCACCCCGGCGACCTCGCGGACCACCTCGCTCATCCGCTTGCAGGTGCCGAGCTCGATGCCCTTCATCAGGCTGACCAGCACGGCGTCGTCGCCGATCAGCGGCCGCCACTCCCGCAGGTTGGCGCGCAGGGTCTGGGCGGGCACGGCCAGGACGATGTACGGCGCGCCGTCGAGGGCCTCGGCGACGTGCGTGGTGGCGCTCAGGCGCTCCGGCAGCGTGGTGTCCGGGAGATAGTCGGGGTTGCGACGGGTCCGGTTGATCGCGTCGACGACGTCCGTACGGCGTCCCCAGAGGGTGACGTCGCCGCCCGCGTCGGCGAGCACCTTGGCGAAGACGGTCCCCCAGGACCCTGCTCCCAGTACTGCGATCTTCAAGAGGCCTTGGCCTCCTCGTTGTCGCCGTCCGTGCCGTCCGTGCCGTCTTTGTCGCTTCCGCCGCCCTCCGCGCCGGCCCCCCGCTTGGCGGCGCGGGCGGCGCGGGTCGCCGCGCGGTGGTCATAGAGCGTCTCCGGCGGCGTCTCACCGCGCAGCTCGCCCAGCAGGGCGGCGATGGCGGCCATGATGTCGGCGGTCGCGGCGGTGAGGGTCTCGGCGTCGAGCGGCCTTCCCTCGTACTTCGACAGGTCCACGGGCGGCCCGGCGACGACGTGCATCGTCTTGCGCGGGAACAGCCGGATCTTCTTCGTGCCGTACCGCCACAGCTCGTGCGCGCCCCAGTGCGCGACCGGGATCACCGGGACGCCGGTGGTGAGCGCGACGCGGGCCGCGCCCGTCTTGCCGGTCATCGGCCATAGGTCCGGGTCACGGGTGCAGGTGCCCTCGGGGTAGAAGATCACGCATTCGCCGGAGCGCAGGCCCTTCTCCGCGTCGCGGAGCGCCAGGCCCGCGTCGGAGCGGTCGCGGTAGACCGGGATCTGGCCGGTACGGCGCAGGATGTGGCCGAGCACCCGGCTCTTGAACACCGAGTCCTTGGCCAGGTACACCGGGAATCGGCCGCCGGTGTAGACGAAGTGGGCCAGCGCCAGCGGGTCGGACTCGGACAGGTGGTTGGGCGCGATGACCACGCCGCCCGTGCGGGGGATGTTCTCCTGCCCCTTCCAGTCGCGTTTGAGCAGGGTGAACAGCAACGGCCGCAGGATCCCCACAACGATCGTGCGCCACACGGGCGAATATTTCATTGCCCATCTCCTAGGTTCGTCCCCGCCAACTGCGGGGTCCGGTCAAGTCTCGCGGTTGGTTCCGCATAGTGTCGACCCACGATGCCTCGTACCCACCGTCTCACCTGGACGCTCGTCGTGCCGGTCAAGCCGCTGGCACGGGCGAAGTCGCGCCTGTCCGGACCCGCCGGGCCGCACCGCGAGCGGCTCGCGCTGGCGATCGCGACCGACACGGTATCGGCCGTACTCCGATCATCGCGGGTCGAGGGGGTCGTCGTGGTCACCGACGATCCGGTCGCGGCGCCGGAGTTGGCCGCCCTCGGCGCGATCATCGTGCCCGACGAACCCGACGACGGCCTGAACCCGGCCCTGGTGCACGGCGCCGCCGAGGCCCGGCGCCTGGCCCCCGAACGCGCCGTCGGCGCGCTGAGCGCCGACCTGCCGTCGCTGCGGCCCGGCGAGCTGACGCGGGTGCTGGACGCCGCCGCCGCGGTGCCGAACGCCTTCGTCCCGGACGCGGCGGGCGTCGGCACCACGCTCTACACCGCCCGGCCGGACGCGGTCTTCACCCCGGCCTTCGGCCTGGAGTCACGGGCCCGCCACCGCGACGGCGGCGCACGGGAGCTGGCGCTCGACGACGTCCCGAGCGTGCGCCGCGACGTCGACACGATCGACGACCTGCGCGCCGCCCTGGAGCTCGGCGTCGGCCCCCGTACGGCCTCGGTCGCCCCGCTCCTGCCCTCCGCACGCCGTTAGTCCTGCCTCCGATAGTCCTGCCTCCGAGCCCCGCCGCGCCGCCGGGGACATCAGGGGCTCGCGGGCAGGCTCTAAGCTCTGCGGTTATGCAGGCGACGGTGAAGGCGTTCGATCGTGACACGCGCAGCGGAAGCGTGCTGCTGGACGACGGAAGCGAGATGACCTTCGGTGCGCTGGCGTTCGACGCCGGCGGCCTGCGGCTGCTGCGTCTCGGTCAGCGGGTCAACATCGCCGTCGAGGAGGGCTGGATCACCGCGATCACCCTGTCGACGTTCCCCCTGCCCTGAGCCTTGCGGGCCTGAGCCTCGCGGGCCTGAGCCTTGCCGGTCTGAGCCTTGCCGGTCTGGGGTCGGGGGCCCGCGGACGCCGACGGCGCCCGGGAGACGGGATGTCTCTCCGGGCGCCGACCGTATGCGTCGCTTCTTCGGGTGTTACTTCTTCTTGGGACCGGCCACCTGACCCTTGAAATCGGCACCGGCCTTGAACTTCGGGACCGACGTCGCCGGCACCTTGATGGTGGCGCCGGTCGCCGGGTTGCGGGCCTCTCGGGCGGGTCGATCCGCCTTTTCGAAGGAGCCGAAGCCGGTGATGGCGACCTTCTCCCCCTTGGCGACGGTGTCCTGGATGGTGTCCAGAATCGCGTCGACGGCCTCTCCCGCGATCTTCTTACTGCCCACTCGTTCGGCGACAGCGTCGACGAGCTCACGCTTGTTCATGGGTTACTCCTCTTCCCCCTTGCTCGCTTGAAACTAGGGGACTCGCAGCATCTACACAATCACCCATGGCTGAGGTTTTCGGCTGTGTCGCAGGCGGAAGTGCCCCTCAGGGAACGTTTTCATCGCCGTCGAGATCGCTGAGGAATGATTCGAGGCGTCTCAGGGCGAGCGCGGCATCCCGTTTGGCGAGGTCGGTGATGACCAGCAAATGCCTGGTCATCTGCGGTCTGACCAGCGGCGATAGCTTCGCGACCCGCGCATGCGCGATCCGGAGCCCGTCCGCCAGGGCGTCGAGCTGCGGATCGTTCCAGCTCCCGCGCGATGCGTTCATAATCACACCCGGTTTTTTCGGTGGCTCCGGCGCGGCGAGGCCGCCGGCGGGGACGACGCGCGCCCCGCCGGCGTACGCGGACGGGCGGAGACCGCCCTGTCCCGGTCTCTCAGGCGGTCACCGGGAGCCACGGCTGCCGGTTCTTCTCATAGACGGTGATGTCGTCGGCGTACCGCAGGGTGAGGCCGATGTCGTCGAGCCCCTCCGTCAGGCGCCAGCGGGTGTAGTCGTCGATCTCGAAGGACCGCACGCCGCCTTCGTCGCAGCGCAGCTCGCGGGCGGGCAGGTCGATGGTGAACTCCTTGGCCGGGTTCGCCTCGATCTTGTCCTGCAGGCGCTCGATGTAGTCCTCGGGCAGCTGGATCGGCAGCAGGCCCATCTTGGTGGCGTTGTTGCGGAAGATGTCGCCGAAGCGGGCCGAGATGACGGCGCGGAAGCCGTACTGCTGCAGGGCCCAGACGGCGTGCTCGCGCGAGGATCCGGTGCCGAAGTCCGGCCCGGCGACCAGGATCGACGCCCCGGCGTACTCCGGACGGTTCAGCACGAACTCCGGGTCCTCCCGCCAGGCGGAGAACAGGCCCTTTTCGAAGCCCGTACGGCTGACCTGCTTGAGCCAGACCGCCGGGATGATCTGGTCGGTGTCGACGTTGCTGCGCCGCAGCGGCACGGCGCGCCCGGTGTGAACGGTGAAGGCTTCCATGTCTGCTGGGTCTCCTCGTTACAGGTCGGCGGGAGCGGCCAGGCGGCCGGTGACGGCGGTGGCGGCGGCGACGGCGGGCGAGACCAGGTGGGTACGGCCGCCCTTGCCCTGCCGGCCCTCGAAGTTGCGGTTGGAGGTCGAGGCGCTGCGCTCCCCCGGCTTGAGCTGGTCGGGGTTCATGCCGAGGCACATCGAGCAGCCCGCCTCGCGCCACTCGGCGCCGGCCTCGGTGAACACGGCGTCGAGGCCCTCCTCCTGCGCCTGCGCCTTGACCTTCATCGAGCCCGGCACGACCAGCATGCGGACGCCGTCGGCGACCTTGCGGCCCTTGACGACCTCGGCCGCGGCGCGCAGGTCCTCGATGCGGCCGTTGGTGCAGGAACCGACGAACACGGTGTCGACGGCGATGTCGCGCAGCGGGGTGCCGGCGGTCAGGCCCATGTACTCCAGGGCCCGCTCGGCGGCGCTGCGGCGGGTCGGGTCCTCGAACGAGGACGGGTCCGGCACGCTCGAGGACAGCGGAGCGCCCTGGCCGGGGTTGGTGCCCCAGGTGACGAACGGGGTCAGCTCGACGGCGTCGATGACGACCTCGCGGTCGAAGACGGCGTCGTCGTCGGTGCGCAGCGACCGCCAGTACTCCTTGGCGGCCTCCCAGTCGGCGCCCTTCGGGGCGTTGGGGCGGCCTTCGAGGTAGGCGAAGGTCGTCTCGTCCGGCGCGATCATGCCGGCGCGGGCACCCGCCTCGATGGACATGTTGCAGACCGTCATGCGGCCCTCCATCGAGAGCGCGCGGATCGCCTCGCCGCGGTACTCGATGATGTGGCCCTGGCCGCCGCCGGTGCCGATGCGGGCGATGATCGCCAGGATCAGGTCCTTGGCGGTCACGCCGTAGGGCAGCTCACCGTTCACGGTGACCGCCATCATCTTGGGCTTGTTCTGCGACAGCGTCTGCGTCGCCAGGACGTGCTCGACCTCGCTCGTGCCGATGCCGAACGCCAGAGCACCGAACGCGCCGTGCGTGGACGTGTGCGAGTCGCCGCAGACGACCGTCATGCCGGGCTGGGTGAGCCCGAGCTGCGGGCCGATCACGTGCACGATGCCCTGGCCCGCGTCGCCCATCGGGTGCAGGCGTACGCCGAACTCGGCGCAGTTCTTGCGCAGGGTCTCCACCTGCGTCCGCGAGACGGGGTCGGCGATCGGGGCCAGGATGTCGGTCGTCGGGACGTTGTGGTCCTCGGTGGCGATCGTCAGGTCCGGCCGGCGAATCTTGCGGCCCGCCATGCGCAGGCCGTCGAAGGCCTGCGGGCTCGTCACCTCGTGGACGAGGTGAAGATCGATGTAGAGGACGTCCGGCTCGCCCTCCGCGCTGCGCACCACGTGCGCGTCGTAAACCTTGTCCGCCAGTGTCCGGCCCATCACTTCACCTCTTCTTGGTCCTGGGCTCCTTTGCTCACGACTTGCATCTCAGATTGCGAGACGGCAGTATCGAGGCATGGACAACTCTAGCGGAGTCGGCGTACTTGACAAAGCGGTACTCGTCTTGAACGCCCTGGAGGCCGGCCCCGCCTCGCTGGCCCAGCTCGTGCAGACGACCGGTCTGGCTCGCCCCACCGCCCACCGCCTCGCCGTCGCGCTGGAGCACCACCGGCTGGTCCACCGCGACACCCAGGGCCGGTTCATCCTCGGCCCCCGCCTGGCCGAGCTCGCCGCCGCGGCCGGCGAGGACCGGCTGCTTGCCGTCGCCCAGCCCATCCTCACCCAGTTGCGCGACCTGACCGGCGAGAGCGCCCAGCTCTACCGCCGCCAGGGCGACGCACGCGTCTGCGTGGCGGCGGCCGAGCGGATGAGCGGCCTGCGCGACACCGTGCCGGTCGGCAGCTCGCTGCCGATGACGGCCGGGTCGGCGGCCCAGATCCTGCTGGCCTGGGAGGAGCCCGACCGCCTCCACCGGGGCCTGCGCGGCGCCAAGTTCACCGCGACGACGTTGGCCTCCGTCCGCCGCCGCGGCTGGGCCCAGAGCGTCGGCGAACGCGAGCAGGGCGTGGCGTCGGTGTCCGCGCCGATCCGCGGCACCGGCGCGCGCGTGATCGCCGCGATCTCCGTGTCCGGCCCGATCGAACGCCTGAGCCGCTCCCCCGGCCGGATGCACGCCCCGCCGGTCCTGGCCGCGGCCGAGAAGATCTCCGAGTCCATGCGCCGCCCCTGAGCCTCAGGAGGCGCCCAGCGGGCGATAGACGGGGATTCCCCGGGTCTCCAGCTCCTCCCGGAGCGCGAAGTAGGCGTCGCCGAACGGGTCCACCCCGGTCAGCGGCATCAGTCCCCGCCGGATCGCCACGTCGTGCGGGGCCAGGCCGGCGGCCTCGGCGAGATGACGGTTCGCCGCCTCCGTACGCCCCCGGCGGGCCAGCCACACCGCGAGGCGGGCGTGAGCGCGGGCCCGCTGCTCCTCCGGCGTCGGAACGCGCAGGTACTCGCCGATCTGCGCGTCCGTGAGACCGCGATCCCCCTCGATCACCCAGCGCCGCAGCGCCGCCCATGACACCTCGGAGTCGATGCCGTTCATCGAGCGGAACAGGTCGGTCGCCGTCTGGCTGTCCTGCGGCCGGGCGATCCGGCCCTCCTCGTCCACCCAGACGACCGTCGGCACGTTGACGATGTCGTAGCGCTCGGCGACGATCCCGTCGGCGTCGGTCAGCGCCGGGTGGGTGAGGTCCCGCTGCCAGGGCCGCGCCTGCTCCGGATCGCGGTCGCACGCGATGCTCACGACGGTGAGGCCGTACGGCTCCAGCGCCTTGTGACGTTCCTCCCACGCCGGCAGGTCGTACCGGCAGCCGCACCACGACGCCCAGAAGACCAGCGCGACCTTGCGACCGCGGACGTCGCCCAGGGACCGGCCGTCGAGGGTGAAGTCCGGCGCCCACCCGGTCGGGGTCAGCGGCGCGGCGTCGGCGAGGGCGATCACCCGCTCCTCACGGTCCACAACGGCGATCTTGCCGGTCAGCTCGGCGAAGGCCACGACGTCGATCCCCCCGCCGGCCTCGGCGTCGCGCACCGCGGCCACCGGGACACACGCATCGTCACGGCACCAGCCGTGCGGCTTGCGGACCCAGCCGAGCACCGGTGCGGTCAGCGGCGCGCGCAGGTCACCGTCGAGATCGATCCGCTCCTCGCGGCCGTCGGTCAGCAGGGTGTGATTCATGAGACCCTCCATTGGATAGTGACACTCTCCAACTATTGGATAGCGCTAGTATCTAAGTCAAGGGGGGTGACGGATGAAGATCTCCGAACTCAGCGACCGCAGCGGCCTGCCGGTGCAGACGATCAAGTACTACATCCGGGAGGGCCTGCTGCCGAAAGGCGCGGCGACCGCCGCGACCAGGGCGGAGTACGCCGAGGAGCACCTCGAGCGGCTGCGTCTCATCCGGGCGCTCCGCGAGGTCGGCGACCTGTCCGTCGCGGCGGTGAAGCGCATCATCGGCGCCGTCGACGACGAGGCGGTCGGCCTGCACGAGCTGCTCGGCACCGCCGCGTACACGCTGAGCCCGGCGGCCGAGGCCCGGCCCGACGAGCCCGACTGGCGCTCGGCCCGCGAGGACGTGGACGCCATCGTCGCCGAGCTCGGCTGGCAGGTGTCCCCGGACGCGCCGACCCGCGACCTGCTCGCCCAGGCGTTCCTCGCGCTGCGCCGCCTGGGGCGGCCCATCGTCTGGACCGACCTGCGGCCCTACATCGAGGCGGCGACGATCATCGCCGAGCATGAGATCGGCGGGATTCCGGTCGAGGGCGAGCGCGGCCGGGCCGTGCAGACGGCGGTCGCCACGAACGTGCTGTACGAGAAGGTGCTGCTCGCGCTGCGGCGCATGGCCCAGGAGGACGCCTCGGCCCGCCGGTTCGGCGCCGACGCCGAGAGCCGCTGACCGTACGCTTCACGTCCGGCCGGGCACGGGTAATCATGACGGTGTGGATTTCGACGAGGCCGCCGACGAGCTGTACGGCGTGCTGCCGTCGGAGTTCACCGCGACCCGGAAGCGGCTGGCGGGCGAGCTGCCGCGCGACGACGCCCGGCGCCTCACCGCGATGCGGCGCCCGACCGTCCCGGCGTGGGCGGTGAACCTCCTCGTCCGCGACGACGCGGTCGGCCCCGTGCTGGAGCTCGGCGAACGCATGCGCGCGGCCTGGTCGGAGGGCGGCGACCTGACCGCCCTGGACCGCGAACGGGACTCTGTCGTCGACGATCTGGTCCGGCGCGCCCGCACGCTGGCCGACGAGGCCGGGCGGCCGTTGAGCGACGCCTTCGCCGACGAGGTGGACGAGACGCTGCGCGCCGCGATCGCCGACCCGTCGGCCGCCGAGGCCGTACGCGCGGGGCGGCTCGACCATCCGCTGCGGCACGCGGGTTTCGGCCCGTTCGGTGCCGCCGCGCCGCCGGCCCGCCCGAAGCCCCCGCCGCGCCGGACGAAGAAGGCCCGCGAGGACGACGAGGCCGCCCGGAAAGAACGCGAGGACGGCGAGGCCGCGCGGAGGGAACGCGAGCGCAGGGAACGGCAGGAGCGGGAACGGCGCGCGGAGCGGGCCCGTGCCGCCGAGCGCGAGGCCGAGGAGGCCGAGCGCTCTCTCGCCGAGTGGGCGTCCTCCGTCGAGGAGGCCCGGCGGCGGCTGGCCGACGCCGAACGCGACCTCGACGACCTGCGCCGGCGGGTGCACGAGGCCGAGGCCCGGCAGACGGACCTCTCCCGCCGGGCCCAGGTGGCCGAGCGGGAGCACCGCCGCGCCGAACGCACCGCGCGAGAGGCGCGCCGCCGCGCCCGCGACCTCGCGGCCGACGCTTCCTGACTACCGGACAATTCAGTTCGATGCTGGCTGTCTCCGCATGGGTCTAAGATCGGCTCACAGCGGTAGAAAGGGTGAAATGTGACCGGCGCGGCGCGGCGGGCACTCGGGGAGTTCGACACGACCCGGCCGAACATCGCCCGCATCAACGATTACTTTCTCGGCGGTAAGGACAATTTCGCCGCCGACCGGCGCGCGGCGGAAGAGTTGCTCGCGATCGCTCCGGAGATCAGGGCGATCGCGGCCGAGAGCCGGAACTTCCTCGGCCGTGCCGTGCGCTTCCTCGCCGCGCAGGGCATCCGGCAGTACCTCGACATCGGGTCCGGCCTTCCCACCCTCCAGAACACGCACGAGGTGGCGCGCTCGGTGCTCCCGGACGCCCGCGTGGTCTACGTCGACAACGACCCGGTCGTGATCTCACACGGCCGCGCGGTCCTCGCCTGCGACGAGCGCACGGCCGTCGTCGAGGGCGACATCCTGCACCCCCAGGAACTGGTCGACGACCGCGAGGTGCGCGGCGTCATCGACTTCGACGAGCCGGTCGCCATCCTCATCTTCGGCGCGCTGCACGTCATCCCGAACGCGGACGATCCATACAAAAGCGTCGCGACGCTGCGGGACGCGACCGCGCCGGGAAGCCACCTGGCCCTCTCTCATCTCGTCTTCGACATCCGGCCCGAGGTCGCCGGCGCCATCGAGGACATCTACCGGACCGCCCTCCACCGGCCCCAGGCGAACACCGCGCGCAACCGCGAGGACGTGCTGGGGTTCTTCGACGGCTTCGAGCTGGTCGACCCCGGCCTGGTCTGGTTGCGTCAGTGGCGCCCGGACCACCCGCTGCACGCGCGGGCGGCGGAGACGGTCTGGAAGGTCGGCGGCGTCGGCCGCAAGGTCTGCGACCGCGCCCGGCAGGCGCGCGGAGCCGGCGCCGGATCTCGCTGAGGATCCAGTGGCGGACTCGCTGAGGATCCCGCGCTACATCTCGTTGAGGATGCGGTTGAGGGTGTCGCGGATCTTTGAGGCCGGCTCGGCGTCGATGCAGAGCCGCTCCATCACCACGTGGTAGTGGTCGACGTCCTCGCGCTTGTCGAGGTAGAGCGCACTGGTGAGCTGCTCGAGGTAGACCACGTCGGGCAGGTCGCGCTCGGCGAACCGCAGGATGCTGAACGGCCCTCCCGCCGCCGCGTGCCCGCCGAGGGCGAACGGCACCATCTGCAGCGTGACGTTCGGCAGCTCGGTCATCTCCAGCAGGTGCCGCAGCTGACGGCGCATCGCCTGGACTCCGCCGAGCGGGCGCCGCAGCACCGCCTCGTCGACGACCGCCCACAGGTGCGGCGGGTCGTCGGACTGCAGCAGCGACTGCCGCCGCATCCGCAGGCCGACGCGCCGCTCCACCTCGTGGCCCGGGGCCGTCGGGTGGCCCAGCAGCGTGACGGCGCGCGCGTAGTCCTCGGTCTGCAGCAGGCCGGGGACGAACTGGACCTCGTACGCGCGGATGCGGGACGCGGCCTCCTCCAGGCCGATGTAGACCTCGAACCAGGACGGGAGGATGTCGGAGTAGCTGTGCCACCAGCCCGGGGCGTTCGCCCGGTCGGCCAGCGTGAGCATCGCCGCCTTGTCGCTCTCGTCGTCCACTCCGTAGAGCGTGAGCAGGTCGGCGACGTCGCGGCGCCGGAAGCGCACGCGCCCCAGCTCCATGCGGCTGATCTTCGAGTGCGAACCCCGGATCGCCGCGCCGGCCTCCTCGCACGTGATCTGCCGCTTCTCGCGGAGGCGGCGCAGCTGGGAACCCAGGATGATGCGCAACACGGTCGGCCCACCGCGATGGGGGCCGAACATGTCGCGTGCGGTCTCTTCACCGCCGGCATGGGACCCGATCATGTGCTCCCCTAGGACACTGGAATCGGCCCAGTGTCCCACTGGAGCCCGTCGTTGCAAAGCGCCCGCCTCGCGCGGGCAGGGTTCGGCCGGCCCTCGGCGAGCGGGTGGTCGCCCGCCTCAGGCGGCGTATGGTCGCTCACCTCAGGCGAGCATGTGATCGAAGTCGCCGTCCTTCGCTCCTTTGATGAAAGCGTCGATCTCCGCCCGGGTGTACAGCAGCGCGGGGCCGTCCGGGAACCGTGAGTTGCGAATCGCGATCTCGCCACACGGCAGTTCGGCGAGTTCGACGCAGTTTCCACTCGGATTACTGGCATGGCTCTTGAGCCAGCTGGCCTCCCGCAGGCGGGCTGCCGATATTCCGTTGTAGGCCTGATACATGTCGCCTCCAAGCCATCCAAGACCGCCCGACCGGTGAGCCAAAGGTCGGACCCCTTCCGGGAGCGGCACGACGCTCGTGCACATGCACGTGCATCCGTGCGTGCATGCGTGCTTGCATATGCACGACTTGAGGAGCAAGATAGCGGAACGGCGCATGGAGCGCCCCGCGACGTCCCCGACTTCCCCCAGGGTCCGCAATGAACTTGCCGCCACCGAGCGAAACCACCGGCATCCCCCTCAACGACCAGGGGTGGGACGACTGGCTCCGCCCTTTTGACGGCACCCCTTGGTCGAACGGCGGTCGGCCGCTGGTCGCCGCCCAGGACCTGCCCTCTGAGGCTGCCTCGCCGGGTATCGCCCGTAATGTGACAAAAGACACACTTACCCGGTGGAGTCTCGGCGACTTCTACGACGACGCCGCGGTGGTCGTCTCCGAACTGGTGACCAACGCCATCCGGTACGGCCTGTGCCCCACCGCCCACGACCCGCTGCGCCTGGTGCTCGCCCGCTACGAGAGCCAGCTCGTCTGCATGGTGACCGACCCGACCGACACCGCGCCCAAGATGCAGGATCCCGACTGGGTCGCCGAGACCGGCCGCGGCCTGCACATCATCGAGGCCATCAGCCGCGCCTGGGGCTGGACGCCCCTCCTCGGCGGCGGCAAGGCGGTCTGGGCGTCCTTCTCGATCATCTGACGCGCGGCCGGCCGGGTCCGGAGTCCGAAAGCCACTCCGCGTGCCCGTGGCCGATCGCCAGCCGCCGGACCGGCTCACCGCCGCGGCTCAGTTCGAGGGCGAACGCATCCGTCCCCAGGTCACGGGCCCCCTCGAAGGACAGATGGAACAGGTCGTGCTCCCGCCCGGCCCCCGCGATCGCGGCGTCGAAGGCCTCTCTTCGCTCGGTGGCCACGTGCAGGCGCGTCGCGGAATGGAAGATCACGATCGGCGCCCCGCGCGGCACCTCGGCGGCGACCTCCGGCAACAGGTCGACCGCGTCCCCCGCGTACGTACGAGGTCGGTTCGCCGCCACGGCCCGCAGCGCCTCGTCCTGAAGGGCCGCCTGCGCGAGGTTCTCCGGCCAGATCAGCGCCC
Organism: Actinoallomurus oryzae; assembly: GCF_039541955.1. NCBI lineage: Bacteria > Bacillati > Actinomycetota > Actinomycetes > Streptosporangiales > Thermomonosporaceae > Actinoallomurus > Actinoallomurus oryzae. The sequence continues at coordinate 182,350 of NZ_BAABHF010000024.1, forward strand.
GCAGCCAGAGCCGCTCGTCCGGATCGCCGGCGTCGATGGGGTTGAGGTCGATGCCCGCGCGATCGGCGATGGCGGGCAGCGGGCCGAGGTCGGGCGGCGGCCCGTCCCCGCGCCACTCGGCCGCCACGACGACGGGTGAGGACGCCCTCCCCCACGTACGCCCCCCGATCTCGTACCGGTAGTCGTCGAAGCGCAGGTGCACGCCCGCGCTGGACCCCACCTCGATCAGCATCACCGGCTCGTCCGTCATCGACGCGACCACCGTCATGCCGAGCCGCAGCAGGATCGAGCGCTTCACGACGTTCGTCTGGACGAGACGGCGGCGCATCAGCTCGATGATCTCCTCGCGCCGGCTCAGGCAGAACGCGGTGAACGCCGGGCCGGGATCACCGGCCGCGGGCTCGCGTCCGGTCGAGGGGTACCAGGCCGCCAGCTCCTGCGCCGGATCGCGGAGCAGCAGGTAGTGCACTGACGCGAACAGCAGGTTGGAGGGCAGCTGGCCGGATCGGGCGTGCCGGGCGATGGCGAGCAGCCGCTCATCGGCCGCGACCACCCGGCCGAGCCGCGTGTACAGCGGCGAGTCGGCGAAATGACGCGGCGAGGCGGCGAAGAGCTCGGCGAGAGGGTCGGCGGCGCTCTGGGCGGTGCTCATGCCGGGATCGTCGCAAGCCGATCAATCATCGTCAATGTTGATTATGATCAATATGTCTCCTATGCGCCACAATCGACGCCATGGAGTTCGGCATTCTGGGAGCGACGGAGGTGCGGTCCGCCGAAGGGCACCCCCTGTCGGTCGGCGGCCCGAGGGTGCGCGCGCTCCTCGCCCTTCTGCTGCTGAACGCCGGCCGGCTGGTCACCACCGAGCGCCTCATCGACGGCCTGTACGGCGACGAACCGCCCGCGGGCGCCGCCAACGCCCTGCAGTCCCAGGTCTCCCGGCTCCGGCGCGGCCTCGCCGCCGCCGACCTCGCCTCCGGGGTGGTGGAGTTCCACGCGGCCGGTTACCGCCTCGCCGTCGAGCCCGAAGACGTCGACGTCCACCGGTTCGAGCGCCTCGCCGGGGAGGGGCGGACCGCGCTGGCCGCGGGTGACGCCGCCCACGCGATGGACCTGCTGAGCGAGGCGCTGGACCTGTGGCGCGGGCCCGCGCTGGCCGATGTGGCCGACGCGCCGTTCGCCGAGGCGCAGGCCGCACGGCTGGAGGAGATGCGCCTGTCCGCGCTGGAGGACCGCGCCGAGGCCGCGCTGGCGCTGGGCCGCGGCCGCGACCTCGTACCGGAGCTCCAGGAGCTGGTGGCCGCCCATCCCCTGCGCGAACGCCCGCGCGGCCAGCTGATGCGCGCGCTCCACGGCGGCGGCCGGCAGGCCGAGGCCCTCACCGTGTTCGAGGACACACGCCGGGTTCTCGCCGAGGAGCTCGGCGCCGACCCGTCACCCGAGCTGGCCGCCGTGCACCTGTCGATCCTGCGCGCCGAGCGGCCGGCCGCGCCGCCGGAGACGCCGGACGCGCGCCGCGCGCTGCCGGCCCAGCTGACCAGCTTCGTCGGGCGCGAGGAGGAGTTGCGGCGGATCTCCAAGCTGCTCGCCGCCGGACGGCTCGTGACGCTCCTCGGCCCGGGCGGGTCCGGCAAGACCCGCCTGGCGATCGAGGCGGCCGCGCAGGAGAACGGCGAGGTGTGCTTCGTCGACCTGGCGCCGGTCGACGCCGCGGGGGCCCGGCACACGGTCGTGCAGGCGGTCGTCGAGGCCCTCGGGCTGCGCGAGTCCGGCCTGTTCGCGCAGCCGGCCGAGGCGCGGCCCGACCCCGAGGCGCGGCTCGTCGCCGCGCTGTCCCAACGGCCGCTCCTGCTCATCCTCGACAACTGCGAGCACGTCGTCGACAGCGCCGCCCGGCTCGCGCACCGGCTGCTCGGCGCCTGCCCGGAGCTCCGCGTGCTGGCGACGAGCCGCGAGGCGCTCGGCATCACCGGCGAGGGCCTGTGCCCGCTTCCCCCGCTCCCCCTGCCACCGCCCGCGGCGGACGCCCTCGACGCGCTGGGATATCCGGCGATCCGCCTGTTCGCCGATCGTGCCGCCGCCGTACGCCCGGATCTGGACCCGACGGCCGAGCTCGGCACCATCCAGCGGATCTGCGTCGCGCTCGACGGGCTCCCGCTGGCCATCGAGCTGGCCGCCGCACGCCTGCGCTCGCTCACCGTGGAGGAGGTCGCCGCCCGCCTGGACGACCGGTTCCGGCTGCTCTCGCGCGGCGACCGTACGAAGGCGCCCCGGCACCGGACGCTGCGTGCGGTGGTCGAGTGGAGCTGGGACCTGCTGGGCGAGGACGAACGGACCCTGGCGCGGCGGCTGACGGTCTTCGCCGGCGGCGCGACGCCGGACGCCGCCGCGCGTGTGTGCGGCCTGCCCGCCGAGGACGTCGACGATCTGCTCGCCGACCTCGTGGACAAGTCGCTCGTCGAGGACGTGGGCGGCCGCTACCGGATGCTCGACACCATCCGGGCGTTCTGCGCCGAGCGGCTGGCCGAGGCCGGCGAGGACGAGTCCACGCACGCGGCGCACGCCGCGTACTTCCTCGACCTGGCCGAGACCGCCGAGCCGTACCTGCGCCGGGCCGAGCAGGTGGACTGGCTGGCCCGGCTCGACGCCGACCACGGCAACCTCATGGCGGCGCTGCGGTGGGCCGTGCGCGCCGACCCCCCTCTGGCGCTGCGCCTGCTCACGGCCGTGGGGTCGTACTGGTGGCTGCGCGGGCTGCGCAGCGAGGGCGTGCCGGTCGCCCTCGAACTGCTCGACGTCATCGGGCCCGAGCCGCCGGCCGGGCTGGAAGAGGAGTACCTCTTCGCCGTCCTGGTCATCGTCATCGGCGGCGTCCAGGGATCCCCGGCGCACGACCTCCAGCGGTTCCTCGACGTGGTGGCCGCCGGCCGCCAGACCGGTGAGCACCGGCCACTGCGCCCGGTGGTGACCGTGATGTGGGCGCTCGGCACCGGGCCGGCCGCGGCGGACGTCGAGCTGCAGGAGCGGCTGATGGGCCACGACCCGTGGTCGCTGGCGCTCCGTCATCTCGGGTGGGGGTACGTCCTGCTCTTCCAGGGCGACGTCGATGGCGCCGAGGCCGAGTTCACGGCCAGTACCGAGGGTTTCCGGGCGGTCGGCGACCGCTGGGGACTGGCCGGGGTCCTGTCCGCGCTGGCCCGCCTGGCGGCCTGGCGCGGGGACGACCGCCGGTCGCTCGCGCTGGCCGATGAGGCGCTCGCGCTGGTCCGCCGGCTCGACGCCGCCGAGGACATCGCCGACCTGCTGTGCCTGCGGGCCGAGGGGCTGGGGCGTGCCGGCGACGTCGCGGGAGCGCGTTCTTGTTACGCGCAGGCCGGTGAGTTCGCGCGCCGGTCGGGCTCGCCGGAGAGGGTGGCGCAGGTCCGGCACGGGCTGGCCGAGCTGACGCGGCTGACCGGCGACCTGGGCGAGGCCCGCCGCCTGGCCGAGGAGGCGCTGAAGGCCTGCACGGCGGCGTCGTTCGGCGTCACCGAGGTACGGGGCCGCGTCCTCGTCAGCCTCGGCCGGATCGCCGAGGCCGAGGAAGACGCCGCCGCGGCCGAGGCGTGGCACCGGCAGGCGCTCGGCGTCGGCGGCAACGACGCGCGGGCCGCGGCGGACGCCGTCGAGGGGCTGGCCGGGGTGGCGGTGCTCCGTGGTGACGGGGAACGCGCCGCGACGCTGCTCGGCGCGGGCGCGGCTCTGCGCGGGATCTCCGTGGCGGGCGACCCGGACATCGCGCGCGTCGCCCGCCGGGCCGGGGAGCTGATCGGCGAGGCGGCGTACGCGGCGGCGTTCGCACGCGGCGCGGCGATGGCCCGCGAAGAGGCGCTCGCGCTCGTCGGCGCCTGACGTGCGGTCGGCGGTGGAGTTGCGGAAGACGGTGGATGTGCGCTCGGCGGTGGATGACGTCGGTCGATCCTGAGCATGCGTCACCACATATCTGGAAACAATGGGGCGAATTGAGCCGTGTGCCCGCTGAGGCGTAAGTGAAGGACGCTTATGACAAAAGGGCTGACCGCCGTTATGGCGATCAGCCCTTCCTGCTGTAGTCCCGACCGGATTTGAACCGGCGTTACCGCCTTGAGAGGGCGGCGTCCTAGGCCACTAGACGACGGGACCTCAACCCGCCCGCTTGGTCTCCCTCGCGGGCGACGCCCAGCTTAGCGGACGTTCTCCCGTTGTACGAACCGGGATCTTCGAGGCGCCGAAGTCACGGATCGAAATCCGCGTTCATCGGCGGGAAAAGCATACCGACCCCCGGCGACGACAGCCAACCGGAGACACCTCCGGTCCCAACGTCCGTCTAGGGTCTGTCTCAAGGTCCCCGTCCGTAGCGAGCGGCGTCCAGCCGGCGCGTCGCAAGGCGGAGGAGGGAGTCAGCCCGGGTTTGGCCGGCGACCGACGACAACGCGGCGAGGCGGCGCCTGGACGCCGCGCAGTAGGACAGCGGGGCTTTGAGACAGACCCTAATACCGCAGGTCGGCTAGGACGCCGTAGTGGTCGGAGGGGACGACGTCGTCGACCGGGTCGGCGCCGATGACCTCGCAGTGAACCGGATGGCCGGCGCCGCCGCGCCGGGGCCAGGCGGACAGGATGTGATCGATCCGCCGGTCGGGCCACAGCACCGGGGCCGCCCAGGGATTGGCCCGCGCCCAGGTGTGACCGGGACCGCCGGTGCCGGCGGTGTCCCAGGCGTCGTAGCAGACCAGGTCCGGCACTGCCGTCGCGGCCTTGCCGGTCAGCATGCGGATCTCGTCGCTGTCCGGGTCGGCGTTGAAGTCACCGCACACGATCGTCGGCCGGCTCCGGCGCTGGAGCTCGGCGACGAACGCGCTCAGCGCGCGTACCTGCTCCTGCCGCACCGCGCCGTGCTCCAGCCGCCAGGTCAGCGCCACCGTGAAGATCTGAACGGGGCCGCGCGGCCCGGCGATCTCGGTGAACACGACGCCGCCCCCGGCTCCCTCGGGGCCGGGCAGGCGACGCCACTCGTGCCGCTCGATCGGCCAGCGGGACAGCACGGCCAGGCCTTCGCCCGCGAAGACGTGGTGCGGCATCCCGAGCCGCTCCGCCTGGCCGTCCCATGCCTCGACGAGGGCGACGACGTCCGGGTCGTGGCGTGCCAGGGTGGCCTTGATCGCGGTCTCCCGGCTCTCCCAGGGCCCGAAACGCGCCCAGACGTTCCACGTGACGAGACGCAGCGTGCTCGTGATGAGCGGCCCGTACGGCTCGGCGATGTCATACGTCATGGCTCCGCTTTACCACGCTTTCAGCGGCCATTCCGAGCATCGCGCCATGCTCGACCGGCCGGGATCACCCGGCGTCACGCCTCATGCGGCCAGTGACCTCGCACGTGATGGGCGATGAGCGCGGCGTGCGACAGCGGGGCGGACGGGTCGGCGACGTCGCCGTTGGTCGTGTAGTCGAGCAGGACGACGTCGCCGTCGGCGGCCATGGCGCGGAGGCGGTCGACCAGGTCGGCGGTCCTGTTCTCCAGCACCCAGCGGTAGGCCGGCAGGTAGATGCGGCGCCGCGCCGTCTCGTACGGCAGCAGCGTCTCGCCGTCGAGCCCGTCACGGTGGCCGCGGACCGGGCCGTACCTGCGCACGGTGCGCTTCAGCCCGCGCATGCGCGTGTTGCCGAGGACGGCGCGGTCGACGTCCGCGGTGGCGAAGACCTTCAGCGCCTGCCAGATGCCCTCGACCGACTGCGCGGTGACCCCGGGTGAGCGCGGCACCGGGATGCCGCCGTGCGGGTAGAACGGGCTGAGCCGCACCCAGGGCTCCTCGGCCCGCGAGGTCACGTCGATGATGCGCGCCGCCGGAAAGGCCCCGGCGAGCCCGGCCGCCGAACGACGGCGGCTCGCGACGTGGATCGGCATGCCGGCCCCTCTCCTCCCCTTCTACGGGTCGGGCCCAGCATGGCCGACGGCACCGACGGTTTCAGCATGATCTAGCGAGGAACCCCAGTCCTTCAGGGCCGAGAGGAATCGCTTCCCTCGAGTGCGGCGCACTAGCGCCGGCTGGACCGGTGCTGGGGCGGGGGAGACCAAATGCGTGTGCGGGGTGTAGGCGACGCTGTTACCCCTGTGGTTATCAGGAGATTACCCTCCTGCGTGACACAGAAGAACGTTAAGGTTACTGACCGTGAAGGTCGTGGTGCAGGTCAAACTCATGCCGGATGCCGGGCAGGCGCTGGCGCTTGAGCGGACCCTGCACGTGGTCAACGAGGCGGCGAACTGGGTCTCGGCCGTGGCGTTCGAGCGCGGTGTGCCGCACGTGTACGAGCTGCGCAAGCACACCTACGCGGAGCTGAAGTCGCGGGGCCTGGGGGCGCAGGCCGCCCAGCATGTGATCAAGAAGGTCCGTGACGCCTACACCACGTTGAAGGCGAACATTCGTGCCGGGAACCTCGGCAAGCCGGGCTCTCGCCGTCGCCTCAAGGCCGAGACCAAGCCGATCGTGTTCCGTGCCGAGGCCGCGCAACCCTACGATGACCGGTGTTTGTCGTGGCAGTACGACGCCGGGACCGTGTCGGTGTGGACCGTCCAGGGCCGGGTGAAGAACGTCCGGTTCGCCTGCTCGGCGGGTGCGCTCAAGACGCTGCAGGAGCACCGGCAGGGTGAATCGGATCTGGTCCGGCGTGATGGGGTGTTCTATCTGATCGCCACCTGTGAGGTGCCCGAGGCCGAGCGGTACGAGCCCGGCCGGTTCATCGGCGTGGACCTGGGCATCGCCGCCATCGCGACCACCTCCACCGGCTACAAGGCCGCCGGGCGGGGACTCAACCGGCACCGCAAACGGCAGCTCGAACTACGCCGCAAGCTTCAGAAGAAGCGGACCAAGTCCGCCAAACGGCTGCTGAAGAAACGCAGACGCAGCGAGAAGCGCCACACCGCGAACCAGAACCACATCATCGCCAAGACGATCGTGACCGAGGCTCAACGCACCTCATCCGGAATCGCCCTGGAGGACCTCAAGGGAATCCGGCAGAGGGTACGGCTCCGCAAGCCCCAACGGGTCACCCTCCACTCTTGGGCCTTCGCCCAGCTCGCAGACTTCATCGCCTACAAGGCCAAGCGGGCCGGCGTGCCCGTGGTCTTCGTCGATCCGGCCTACACCTCACAACAGTGCTGTGAGTGCGGCCACATCGACAACAACAACCGGGTCAGCCAATCGGTTTTCTGCTGCCGGAACTGCGGGGTCGTTGCCCACGCAGACCGCAACGCCTCCCACAACATCGCCCGCAAAGGCGAAGCTGTGTGGACCGCGGGGAGTGAGTCACGCGTCCCTGCCACCCCCTAAAAGGGGCGGCTGAACGGAGGAGCCCACCCAGCAGCCAGCCGGGAGCTACCTCCAAACCCGGCCCGTCAGGGCCGAGTCAAGTTGACACGCGCGCCTGGATCAGGCCGTGGGTGCCGCTCGTCCGCCAGTCGCCGCCGGACGCGTCGAGCGAGGACAGCGTCGCGGCGTCGACGCCCGTCACGACGTCGGACTTCAGCGTGCGCAGCGCGGCCACCGGCCCCGGGAAGTACGCGGTGACCTCGGCGAACGGCGTCGTGGGCGGCCAGGCGAGGTCGCCGACGAGGCGCCGGTAGTTCAGATCGCCCTTCATGATCGTGAGTGTGCGGCCGCCGAACTCCTCCGCCAGGTCGGCGGGCATGTGGTGGTACGACCACGGCGCGCAGAAGAACGCATGGGCGCGGAGGCGGAGGCGGCCCGTGCCGATCGTCTCGGACAGCCTCCGCTCGACGGCGGCGGCCTCGCCGTCCGCGGCGGCGAGGTGGCGCAGGCAGGCGACCAGGTCGGCCGTTGTCGCGTCGGAGACGTAGTACGGATGCGGCTTGAGGTGCAGCGTCACCCTCGCGGCCAGGCCGGTGTGGAGCAGGTGGTCGATCAGCAGCAGGTCGGCCAGCAGCTCCCGGCCGGCGTTGTCGGCGACGACGGCCACGTGGTCCGGGCCGCCCGCGTCGAGCGCGGACCACACCAGGGCACCGTCGTCGGCCACCAGGCCGCCGGAGGCGGCCGGCCCTCCCGCGGCTCCGAACAGGAAGCCCAGGTCGGCCTGGTTGCCCCACAGCGAGGCCAGCAGGAGGGCCTGCCGCTCATCGGCGGCGGGCCGCCGATGAGCGGGCACGGCGACCGTCGCGTCCCGGAGTTCCGCGGTCTTCCAGTACTCGAACGGGTCGACCCAGAACCAGGGACCGGGCGTGAAGAACTCCACCGCCTCCAGCAGCCGCCGGTAGAAGTAGGACTCCCACCACAGGAACGGCACGTCGGCCCACGGACGGCCGAAGTAGGCGGCGCCCCAGCGGTCCCAGCGGGCACGGTCGGGCGCGCCCTCGCCGAGCGGCCGCATCGCACCGGAGGCGATCTCCTCCCGCAGCGCGTCGAGCGCGCGGCGCTGCCCCGGCCCGTACGGGTGCCGGTCGCGCACCTCGGTGATCAGCGTCGGGGTGCGCTCACGCAGCACCCGCCGGCCGTAGCCGCCCGGACCGTTGCCGAGCGGCTCCGGCGCGTCAGGTGGCAGGGCGAAGCCCGGTGCCGCGGGTTCCCGGGGGTCGCTCCCGGGGTCGGTACGGCCGGCCAAGGTGAAGCCTCCCTCTGGAGGGGCCGAGGCCGTCTCGGACCCGGCGTCCAGGGCACCGCCACCTCCGTCGTCCGGGCGAACGTTACCGCCGGCCGCCGTTCAGCACCCGGTCGAGGCTGATCGGCAGGTGCCGGTGGCGTACGCCGGTCGCGTGCCAGACGGCGTTGGCGATGGCGGCCGCGCCGCCGACGATGCCGATCTCGCCGAGGCCCTTGATCCCCGAAGGGTTGTAGGTGTCGTGGTCCTCGACCCAGTCGGCCTCGATGACGGGAACGTCGGCGTTGGCCGCCACGTGGTAGCCCGCGAGGTCGCCGTTGGCCAGGCCGCCGGAGACGTCGTCGCGCGCGCCCTCCTCGTGCAGTGCCATCGACAGCCCCCACGTCATGCCGCCGACGAGCTGGCTGCGCGCGGTCAGCGGGTTGATCACCCGGCCCACCGCGAAGATTCCGAGCATGCGGCGCACGCGGACCTCGCCGCTGAGCGGGTCCACCGCGACCTCGGCGAACTGGGCGCCGTACCCGTGGCTCTCCCGCTGCTCACGGGCGCCGAGCAGCTCCGTGGTGTCGGCGCCGGCCGTGATCCCCTCCGGCGGGACGTCGATCACGTCGGCCAGCTTCTTGCGCAGCGCGACCGCCGCCTCGGTGATCGCCCAGGCCCACGACGCGGTGCCCATCGAGCCGCCGGCGAGCCAGGCGGGGCCGAAGTCGCTGTCCGCGATCCGTATCCGTACCGACTCCGGTGACACGTCCAGGGCGTCGGCGGCGATCTGGCTGAGCGCCGTACGGGCGCCGGTGCCGATGTCGGCGGCGGTGACGCGTACGGTGAACGTGCCGTCCGCCTCGGCGGTGATGGCCGCCGTCGACGCCCCGACCCCGGCCGAGTGGGCGGAGGACGCCACTCCGGTACCGAGGAGCCAGCGCCCGTCCCGGCGGACGCCCGGACGCGGGTCGCGGTCCGCCCACCCGAAGCGGCGCGCCCCCTCCTCCAGGCAGCCGACCAGGTTGCGGCTGCTGAACGGCAGCCCGGAGACCGGGCCGACCTCGGGTTCGTTGCGGATGCGGAGCGCGATCGGATCCACGCCGGCCTCGGCCGCCAGCTCGTCCATCGCCGACTCGACGGCGAAGGACCCGGTGGTCCAGCCGGGCGCGCGCATGAACGACGGCGTCGGCACGTCGAGCGGAACCACCCTGGTGCGCAGGCGGAACGCGTCCGCGGCGTACAGGATCCTGCTGTGTCGCGTGGACTGCTCGGCGTACTCGTGCACGGTCGAGGTGGCCGAGGCCGTCTCGTGCTCGAGCACCCGCAGGCGCCCGTCCGCGTCCGCGCCGAGCCGTACGCGCTGCGCGGTCGCGGGCCTGTGCCCGACCAGCGAGAACATCTGCCGGCGGGTGAGCACCACCCGGACCGGCCGGTTGAGCACGGTGGTGGCCATCGCCGCGAGCACGGCGTGCGGGAGCCGCAGGCCCTTGGAGCCGAAGCCGCCGCCGACGTGCTCGGACCGCACCCGCACCTTGTCGGCGTCGAGGGAGAACAGCTTGGCCAGGACCTGGGCGACCGCGTAGGAACCCTGGTTGGAGTCGACCACCTCCAGGCGGCCGTTCTCCCAGCGCGCCATCGCCGCGTGGGGCTCCATCGCGTTGTGGAACTCCTCGGGCGTGGTGTACTCCCGGTCCACCACGACGGCCGAGGCCGCCAGTTCGGCGTCGGGGTCGCCCTGGTCGACGTCCGGCATGGCGAGAGGGCTCGGCGTCGTCGGGCGCAGGCCGGGATGGTCGGCCCGGAAGGCGGTGTCGTGCGGTTCCTCGTCGTAGGTGATGACGAGGGCGTCGGCGCCCTCCCTGGCCTGCTCCTGGGTCTCGGCGACCACGAGGGCGACCGGCCAGCCGACGTGCGGCACGCGGTCGTCCTGCAGGAGCTGGAGGTTCGCGTCGGGGCCCATGACGCCCGCGCCGGGCGTCAGGCGCAGGGCGTTGCCGTGGTGCAGGACGGCGAGCACGCCCGGCATCGCGAGCACGGCGTCGGTGTCGATGGAGCGGATCCGGCCGCGGGCGACGGTCGAGGTCACGAGCCACCCGTGGGCGAGCTCGGCGAACGGGATGTCCGCGGCGTAACGGGCCTCCCCGGTCACCTTCGCGCGGCCCTCCCGCCGGGTGTGCGGCGTACCGGTCGCGGAGGTGCGGGGCGGCGCGGCGGGGGTGGTCATCGAGCGGCCTCCTGAAGCTCGGTGAGCGTCGAGACGACGAGATTCCGGATGAGCGGCACCTTGTACCCGTTGTGCGCCAGGGGCCGGGCGGCGGCCAGCTCGGCGTCGGCCGCGGCGGCGAACGCCTCCGGAGTGGCCGGGCCGCCGATGAGGGCCCGCTCGGCCTCCCGCGCGCGCCAGGGCCGGGACGCGACCGCGCCGAAGGCGATGCGCACGTCGCGTACGGTGCCGTCCTCGACGTGCAGGGCGGCGGCGATCGAGCCGTTGGCGAAGGCGTAGGAGGCGCGTTCGCGCACCTTGCGGTAGCGGGACCGGGCGGCCACCGTGGCGGCCGGCAGGGTCACGCCGGTGATCAGCGCGCCGTCCGGCAGCGCGGTCTCGCGGTGCGGAGTGTCGCCGACCGGCAGGTAGAACTCCGCGAGCGGGATCTCGGCGGACCCCTCCGCCGTGAGGACGCGGACGACGGCGTCGAAGGCGGCGAGCGCGACGGCCATGTCCGAGGGGTTCGTGGCCACGCAGTGCTCGGACCAGCCGAGGATGGCGTGGTTGTGGTGCTCGCCGTCCAGCGCCGAGCAGCCGCTGCCGGGCTCGCGCTTGTTGCAGGGCCGGCTGAGGTCGGTGAAGTAGCCGCAGCGGGTGCGCTGGAGCAGGTTGCCGCCGACCGTGGCCATGTTGCGCAGCTGCCCGGACGCGCCGGCGAGGAGAGCCTCGGCGAGCGCCGGGTAGCGGTGCCTGACCTCGGGGTGGGCGGCGAGGTCGCTGTTGGTCATCGTCGCGCCGATGGTCAGCGCGCCGTCGTCGGCGACCTCGACCCGGTCCAGCGGGAGGCCGCGCACGTCGACCAGCAGCGCGGGGTTCTCCACGCCGGTCTTCATCAGGTCGACGAGGTTGGTGCCGCCGCCGAGGAAACGCGCCTCGGGCTCGCCGGACAGCAGCGCGACCGCCTCGTGCGCGTCGGCGGCGCGCCGGTAGTCGAATTCCCTCATGCGGTCACCTGCTCGTTCTTCGCCGCCTGGGTCACGGCGCGGACGATGTTGACGTACGCGCCGCAGCGGCAGAGGTTGCCGCTCATGCGTTCGCGGATCTCCTCCTCGCTGACCTCCGGAGGCCGCCGTACGTCCTCGGTGGCGGCGCTCGGCCACTCCCGGGCGAGCTCCTCGATCACCGCGACCGCCGAGCAGATCTGGCCGGACGTGCAGTAGCCGCACTGGTAGCCGTCGAGGTCGAGGAAGGCCTGCTGGACCGGGTGCAGCCGCTCTCCGTCGGCCACGCCTTCGACCGTGGTCACCTCGCGCCCCTCGGCGGCGACCGCGAGCTGCAGGCAGGAGTTGACCCGCCGGCCGTCGAGCAGCACCGTGCAGGCGCCGCACTGGCCCTGGTCGCAGCCCTTCTTGGTACCGATGAGGTCGAGCCGCTCCCGCAGGGCGTCGAGCAGGGTGGTGCGGTTGTCGACCGTGAGGGAGTGCGTCTCTCCGTTGACACGGAGCGAGATCGCTGTGGACTTGGTGGAAGTCATTCACTCTCCTGGGGCGGAGCGCCGTCTCTTGGGAACGTTCCGTCGCTCGTTCCCGTCATGCCGTCGGGTATGTCTGTCCTCGCCATGACCGGTGCGGACAGGGTGTTGGTGGTCATTGATGGTCCTGTTCTGGACGGCGCGACCTGCCCTTGCGCCGCCGGTAACCGGAGACTCCTCCGCACCGACCACCCTAAGCGGAGGAAACTCCGAATGGCAACCGAGACGGACGCCCGCAGGCGCGGCGGAACGGCCGGGGACACAGGAGAACGACCCAGGGCCGCGGAGGCACGACCGGGGACGCGGGGCACGACCGGGGACGCAAGGGGACGGTCAGGGGCGTAGGGGCACCGCCAGGGACGTGGAAGCACGGCCGTGGCCCGCCCGCGATGACGCGGACGGGCCACGGGTGTCACGCCGGAAGCCGGTCAGTTTCCGGGCGCGCCGTCTCAGCGGTGCCAGTGGTGCCACCCGCCGTGGTGCCACCGGCCCCAGCCGTAGCTGGGCACGTACGTGACGGGCGGGTAGTACGTGGTGGGCGGGTAGACCTGTACCGGCGCCGGCAGGTAGGTGGAGCACCAGGCCGGCGGGACGTAGCCAGGCGTGGTGACGTAGCAGGCTGCCGGGTACGAGACGGCGTTCGGGCTGGCAGCAAGACGGTCCGCGTGAGCGGGACCGCCGAGCAGGATGACGCCCGTGGCCGCCCCTGCCAGGATCCCTGTTGCGGTGAGCTTCTTGAGCACTGATTTCCCCCTAAATCGTGACTCCTGATAACCCCGATCACGGGGCCACGACCAAGTGGTATCCAGATACCGACCGGCGACACCGGCGCCACCCAACGCGTGATCAATTCGTAATGCTAAGTGTCTGTTATGAACGCTTTCCAGACTGAATCATAACCACTCTCACCTGCATAGATGCGCCTGCGGCTCCTGGCGTCGGCCGAGCCGATAAATCCCCCGATAAAGACTCTCCCCGCAGTTAATATCACGTACGGGAATTCTCCTGAAAATCCGCATTTTCCCGAAGCCTTCCGCTGGGCAAGGGGACACCGCCCGGCTGGACGACGTGTCCAGCCGGGCGGCCGCCCACTGGACATCCGGGCCGGTGCGGAGCGACGCATCGTGCTCGACAGTGTCGGAATCCGTCGAATACGCCGCCGACCGGTCCGCCAGGAGCCCCCGATGTCTCTGCCCGCCGCACGCCCCCCTCGCCGATACGACCTGCTCGGCGCCCCGTTCGACGGCGGCTCGACGCTCGGCTGGCCGGGAAGCAGGTACGCGCCGGCGCGCGTCCGGCAGGCGATGGAGTGGATCCTGCAGCGCCGGGAGAACGGCGAGGTGTACTGCCTCGACCACGCGACCGTCCACCCGTTCCCGGACGACCTGCTGGAGGACCGGGGCGACGTCCACGTGATCGGCCATGACCTGGAGGCGACCCTGGCGTCGGCCGCCGAGGCGGTCGCCGGCTCCGTACGCGCGGGCCGGTCCCCCATCCTGCTGGGCGGCGACGACTCGCTGCTGTACCCGGCGGCGCGCGGCCTGGCCGAGGCGACGGACGGGACGGTGGCGATCGTCCACTTCGACGCGCACCTCGACCTGCTCGACGAGAACGAGCACCAGGGCCGGTACAGCCACTCCTCGGGCATGCGGCGCTCCTGCGAGTTGCCCAACGTCGAGGTGGCCCGGTCGGTCCAGGTCGGCTCGCGGCACTTCAACTTCCCCTCCTCGCTGCGGTTCCGCGAGAGCCGCGGGCTGCGCAACATCCCCGCGGCCGAGGTGCACCGGCGGGGCGCCGCGGCGGTGGCCGCGGATGTGGTGGAGCACGTGTCCGGGGCCGACCGGGTGCTGCTGGCGTTCGACATCGACACCATCGACCCGGCGCACGCGCCGGGCGCCGGAGCGCACGAGCCGGGCGGGCTCACCTCCCACCAGGCGCTGGAGGCGGTGCAGTCGCTCGCCCCGTACGCGGACGCCCTGGTGCTGACCGAGGTCAACCCCCTCACCGACGTACGGGACCAGACCGCCAACCTCGCCGCCTACCTGATCGCCCACCACGTCATCCATGGCCGGCTCGCCGGATAACGTCGCGTACTGTCTCTGAGAGGTCCCCATGACGGACAAGCTGGTCATCGTCCTGTATTTCGTGGTCATGCTCGGCGCCGGGTACGCGGGCATGCGCCGCAGCCGCGACGCCGAGGACTTCACCGTGGCCGGCCGCCGCCTCGGCCCGTTCATGTACACGAGCGCGATGAGCACGGTCGTGCTGGGCGGCGCCTCCACCGTCGGCGGCGTGAGCCTGGGCTACCAGTACGGGGTCTCCGGCATGGCCCTGGTGCTGGCGCTGGCGTGCGGCATCACCGCGATCGGGCTGCTGCTGTCGAAGAAGCTGCTGCGCAACGGCATCTACACGGTCCCGGACCTGATCGGGCGGCGGTTCGGGATCTCCGCGCGCCACGTCGCGTCGGTGATCGTCGTGTTCTACTCGCTCATGGTCGGCGTGAGCCAGATCGTGGCCATCGGCACGGTGCTCAACGTCGTCTTCGGCCTGTCCCCGACGGTGGCGGCGCTGGCCGGCTGGGCGGTGATCACGCTCTACAGCGTCGCCGGCGGCATGTGGTCGATCACCCTCACCGACGTCATCCAGTTCGTGATCAAGACGGTCGGCATCTTCCTGATCCTGCTGCCGCTGTCGGTCCACCGGGCGGGCGGCTTCGGCCACATGCAGGCCCGGCTCCCCCACTCGTTCTTCTCGCCGGTCGGCATCGGGGTCGGCACGATCCTGGCCTACTTCCTGCTCTTCTTCTTCGGCTTCATGATCGACCAGGGCAACTGGCAGCGGCTCTTCACCGCGCGGAGCGAGAAGGTCGCCTTCTACGGCAGCATCGCCTCCGGCGTCTACTGCGCGCTGTACGGCCTGGCCGGCGCGCTGATCGGCACCGCCGCGCGGGTGATCCTCCCGGCGCTGGCCAACCCCGACAACGCGTACGCCGAGCTCTCCCGCGAGGTGCTCCCGGTAGGCGTCTTCGGGCTGGTCATCGCCGCGGCTCTGGCGGCGACGATGTCGTGCGCGAGCGGCCTGCTGATCGGGGCGTCGACCGTACTGACCAACGACGTGTACCGCCCGCTGCGCGGCGACCGGGCCGCGTCGGTGCGCGCCAACCGGGTCGCGCTCACCGCGGTCTGTGTGGTCGCGCTCCTGGTCTCGTTCGCCTCCGGCAGCGTCGTCGGCACGGTCACGGTCGCCGCCGACCTCCTGGCCGCCGCACTGTTCGTACCGGCGATGGGCGCGCTGTTCTGGCCGCGGGCCTCCCGTACCGCGGCCCTCGCATCGATGATCGCGGGAGCCGCGGGCTGTGTCGCGTTCATGGTGGTCGACGGCCTGTACGCCAACGAGCCGGTGATGTACGGCGGGCTCGCGAGCCTGGTGGTCTTCCTGGCCGTCGGCGCGTTCGTGCCCGCCTCGTCCCCGCGGGACCTGGGGATGGGCCGGGCGGTTCAGCTGGAGTCGGTGGCGAGCGAGTGAGCCCGTAGCGCCAGGGAGAGCTCGAGGCGCAGGTAGGACGAGTCGAGACTGCGGCCCAGCACACCCTCCACGGTGTCCATCCGGGCTCGCAGAGTGTGGCGGTGCACGCCCAGCGCCGCCGACGCCTCACCCCACGACCCGTTGTGATCCAGGAACTCCCGCAGGGACTCGATCAGCGGGATCCCCCGGTCCCGCTCGACCTCCAGGAGGGGGTGCAGCAGGCGGCGTACGAGGACGTCGGCGCCGACGTCGCCGCCCGGTGCCAGCAGCAGCGACATGCCGTCGAAGTCCTCGATGCGCGCGATCCGCCGGTCTTCCTGGGACCCGATGTGCGCCGCCTGCTCGGCCTGCCGGCGCGACGGCGCCAGCGCACCGGCGGTCGCGGGCGCACCGACCCCGACCCATCCCGGCAGCGTGGCGTCGGCCAGGGCGGCGCACGCGGTGTCGGCGTCGGAGGCGAGCACCAGCACCCGTCGCCGCGCGTCGGTGGTGGCCACCGCGCGGGCCCCCGCGGCGCCCAGCTCGGCGCGGACCCGCTCCAGCAGGCCGTCGGCCGCGCCCGGGGCGGGGACGACCGCCAGGACGGCGAGGTCGGCCGGGTCGAGCCCCCACGAGCGGACGTGGCGTGCCGCCGCGCCGGCGTCGAGGCCGTCGCGCAGCAGCTCGCGCAGGATCGGCTCGTCCACGCGCGACGCGCGGGCCGCCGAGATCCGGGCGTGCTCCAGCTCATAGGTGACCAGGGAGGCCGCCGCCGCCACGACCGCCTGCTCGGGCCCCTCCAGAGCGTGGTCCCGGTACACGACGAGGTGCCCGTGCTCGGCGCCGCGCACCCCGAGCGCCTGCCCGACCAGCTGGCCCGACGGCTCCGAGGAGGCCAGCGAGCGGATCCCCCGTCCCAGTGCGCGACGCACCTCGGGCACGCGTGCCTCCGCCTCGGCCGCCGCGGCCGGCGGTGAAACCGACAGGGGACGGCCGTCCCGGCCGATGATCGCGGCCCACCCGCCGAGCGTCCGCGCCAGTACGGACGGCACCCCGCGTACCGCCCCCTGCTCCAGCGCGGCCCGCGTCAGCAGGTGGTGGGCGCGCAGGGCACGCTGGAGCGTGGCCTGCCGCTCCTCGGCGATCCGGCCGGCGACGGCCTGCGAGATCGCGACGAACGGCGTCTCGTACGGGACCTCGACCACGCAGATCGACGCGGCGTCCGCGGCCTCCCGCAGCTCCGCCGGCACCTCGTCGAAGGCCACTCCGACCGCCAACCCGATACCGGCGGCGTCGATCGCGACGAGCCTGCGGGCGAGGTCGGCGAGCCGCCCCGGCTCACGGTGGCCCGTGGCGGTGGTGAGCAGGAAGGCGCCGGCCTCCAGCCAGGGCGTGGGATCGCCGACCTCGCTGGAGTGGACCCAGCTGATCGCGCGGTCCAGGCCCGCCTCCCCGGCCACCACCCGCAGCCGCAGGTCGGCGCGCGCGGCGAGCTGGCGAACCGTCAAAGGCATGGCGCATCCCTCCGTCTCCGGTACGCCCCCGCCCGGCGGCCACGACCGAATTCCTGGATGCTATGCGACCTGAACAGCTACTCCATGAGCGGTGCCCGCTGCCGCGGAGCCGGCGCCGGAAGCTAAAAACGACGCCTGAACGGCATCGGCGCGCGCATCCGGATCAGCAGCAGGAGCGGCACCAGGACGTAGGGCAGGTTGAACGCGAGGAACTTCGCCGGATCGCCGGTGCGCATGGCCGGGTCGCCGAAGAACTCGACGCCGAACACGACGATCCCGGTCAGCGTGACGATCATCGTGGCGTACACCACCGCCGGCAGCTGGATCCAGTTCTTCCCGGTCACCAGGGCGAACACGAGGACCACGTAGAACGGCATGTAGACGAACGCCGAGAGGCCGGTGACGATCCGCATCCAGTCGGGCGGGTGCATGAACAGCGGGTCGGCGTCATGGGCGTACCAGTAGTTGGAATCGACGAAGAAGTTGCCGGTCGGCCGCGAGAAGTCCACGCCCACGGTCGGCAGCAGATCGCTGATCAGTGACGTCACCGTGAAGACCGAGAACAGCACCGCGAAGACGATGTCGATCTTCCGGTCCCGCAGCGGCAGCGACACGCTCATGCCGCCGATCTTAGGCCCGCCGCGAAGTCCCGTCCGTGGGCCGGGCGCCTTCGGCCTCCGCCGGTCCTGCGCGGCGGGCGCCGCTCCTCCGCGTGAGCGCCGCCCTGTCCGCCAGCGCGATGAGGAGCGGACGGCTCTCCAGCCATGAGCGCGCGGTGTCCCCTTCCCGCAGACCGAGGGCCTCCGGTGTGACGGCGAACGCGCTCAGGACCTTCGCCAGGAGATCGTCGGCCTGCCGGAGGATGAACGCGCGGACGTTGGCGCAGTACCTCGGGTCCATCTCCGCGATGCGGAGCCGCCGGTCGGAGGCGTCC
This sequence comes from Actinoallomurus oryzae, assembly GCF_039541955.1. Taxonomy (NCBI): domain Bacteria; kingdom Bacillati; phylum Actinomycetota; class Actinomycetes; order Streptosporangiales; family Thermomonosporaceae; genus Actinoallomurus; species Actinoallomurus oryzae. The sequence continues at coordinate 200,643 of NZ_BAABHF010000024.1, forward strand.
TGCCACTCCTCGTCCTGGTTGATCAGCGTCGACCAGTGAGCTTCGTTGGTCCAGCTTCGCCGCCGCTCGGGCGGGAATCCCCGAGCCGCCTCCCGGACCTCGAAGACCAGGTCACGGGCCGACTCGACGTTCTTGCGGTGCGTCCCCGGACGCCTCAGATTGAGCCGCTGGTAGATCTCCAGGGCCCGCTCGGCCGCCTGCCGCGGGCCGGTGAGATCGCACCGGCCGTCCACGCCCGCCCGTACGTAGACGCAGGACGCCGCCGCGAGTTCCTCCTCGTGCCGTCCAGGAACGGCGGCCGCCAGCTTCGTGAACATCGCGACCGCCTCCTGCGCGACGGCGAACGCGTCGCGGAATCGGCCGAGGTTCCACAGGTAGAGCGCGAGCCGCTGCGCGACCCGCGCCAGATCGGTCTCATACGCCTCGGGAACGGTCTCGGCCAGCCTCCGGGAGATCTCCAGCGCCTCCTCGAGCGCCTCGATCGACTGCTCCTTGCGGCGTGCCCCCCAACGGCTCTCCGCCAGGACGATCAGGCTCCAGACCAGGTTCGATTCGTCGGCCGCGAGCGACCGGGCGAGACCGGATGCCGGCGCGGCCGGACCCGCGGCGAGCCGCTCGCGGAGGAGCCCGACGGCCTTCTCCGCGCCGCGCAGACTCTTGGCCGGTTGGAGCACGCGCTGGTAGAAGCCCGCGAGGCTGGTGATCGCCATGGCGAAGCCGGAGGAGTACGCGGCGGGGTCCTTCTGCGCCAGGCGTGCGAAGATCCGGACGGCCTGCTCGGCATCGGCCAGCGCCTCCGCGGTCAGGACCACCCGCGACTCGCTCAGCGCCTGGTTGCTGAGCGACAGGGCGAGACCGACCTCGTAGTCGGCGGGGGCCGCGGCCGCCAGGTCGCGGAAGAGCCGCGTGGCCTCCTTCGCCGCGGTACGGCTGCGCGGGCCGCGCTCGGCGTGGTCGGCGTACTCGCTGAGATAGACCAGCGCGATGGCGAGCGAGGAGTCGTCGGCCGAGCGAGCGCACTCCACGGCGCGTTCGGCGGCGTCGGTGGCCTCCCCCGCCCGCCCGGCACGCGACAGCCGGAACGCGAGCTCCTGGTAGTGCCCGGACCGGACGGCCGGATCACGGCCGGCTTCGACCCGCGAAGGCGTCAGGCGTTCGATGAGCGCGGCGGCGCCGACGTCCACGTTGACATCCCCGTGTGCGGGGAGTTCGGCCGCGACCCGCTCCAGCACTTCGACGTCGATGTCAAGCTCGGCGAGAAGGCCGAGCACGGGGCTTCCGGCCGCGACCGCCAGGGACGGATCGGCCAGGACGAGGCGCGCGACGAACGGGGCGACGTGCGGCCACCGGTCCGGTGCCGCGGCGGAGGCGAGAAAGACCAGCGACCGGATCGGCACACGGCCGTCCGGAGAACGGGAGCCGAGCTCCCGTGCGGCCTCGGGCGCCCAGGAGTCGGCCGGACTTCCGGTGACGGGATGGCCCGGCAGGCTCAACGCGACGAAGTCCTCGGCCAGCCGGTCGGGGTAGAGCGGTTCGAGGACGTCGCCGGGGCTCTGCGGCGGGTAGCAGACGCCGTGGTCGGCGAGCACGCGCGCCGGTGCTTCGACGCCGACCCGGTCGAGGGTCGCGACGCCGTCTTCGTGGCGGACGGCGCCGCTCAGCGCGGCGGCGAAGACCGCCCGGCTCATGACGCCCGGTGGTGTCCGGTGGTCCGCTCCTTCCAGGCGGTTCTCCCAGAGGCGTGTCCAGTGGTTGCGCTCGCGGCCCAGCAGGTAGCCGGTGATCCCGTCCATTTCGGCGGGCGACCGTACGCCCTGCGCGTGGGTGTCGACCGCGACGAGCGCCGCCATGTGCAGGGCGAGGACGAGCCCGAACTCGGGCAGCTCCAGGCCGTCCGGCGGTGCGATGTCCGGGCACTCGATCCCGTACACGGCCGCGAAGCAGTCCCGCGCCGTACCGAACATGGCCTTCCGCTCTCCGACGGTCGCCGGCGCGGTCAGCGCGAGGTCACGGGTGCCCGCCGAGTGGCCTTCCAGGGCCGCCCGGACCGCGGGCCAGGGGACGGCCGAACGCGCGAGCAGCACCAGCCGCGCGGGGCGCGGCCCGTGCAGCAGGGCGTTGCTGAACAGCCACGTCAGGTGGGACAGCGGCCAGCGGTCGGCGTAGTCGACGATGAGCAGGACGCCCTCCGCGCCATCGGCGCGCAGATCCTCAGCGCCCCCCGGACGCATGACCCCGCCGTGGACCGCGGTGACGACCTTCCATCCCGCCGCGGCGCTCTCGGCCGCGAACTCGGCGGCCAGCCGCGTCTTGCCCTGGCCGCCGGGACCGTGCAGCCAGACGGCCGACAGCCGCGGGCCGTTGTCACGCCAGTGCGCGAGGTCGTCCCGCTCCCTGGTCCGGCCCCGGTAGCCGACGACCTGGAACCGGGCGTTCAGCATGCGGCTCGGCTGCTCCAGCAGCCAGGACCGGTCGGGCGCCGGCGGCGGGCGATGGGCGGCGAGGAGATAGACCGGCCCCCGGTCCGGAAAGACGTGGAGGTCGGCCCCGATGACGCCGTACCCGAAACCGCTCTCGACGATGACGGTCTGGCGGTCGGCCCCCATCACCCCTCGGTGCCACGGCTCTCTTCACGGGAGCCGTGGACCGGCGCCTGGTGGTTGATCACATTGCCGCCGAGCGAGGCGAAGACGCTACCGTGGTCTCGTGCGATGTTGGTCTGGATCCGAACCCCGCCCCGCGCACCGATCCGCTCGATCAGCGCGCGGAGCTCGTCGGCGGCTTCGGGATGCTCGTCCAGCAGCCGTTCGAACTCCAGGGTCCAGAGCCCGGTGAGGCCCTGCCGTACGCGCTCCGCGTCCGCCGATTCCGTCACCAGGGCGGCGTTACGGTCGAGCTGTGCCTCGACCGCGGCCGGCTCCTTTTCCCCGCGGTGCCGGAAGATCCGCATGACCCCCTCGCGGGCGGCCGTCCATGACTCGGTGGCCATGGCTCCCACGACCGCGCTCCCACCGGCGACGACGAGCTCCTGCAACATGCCGCTCCCTTCGCTGTCACTGAAACAGACGCACCGGCGCTCACCGAGGTTTCCCTTCGCGACCGGCCGGTTGACGCGTACGCCCGCCGGCGTCCCGCTCGTGACGGCGCCGACCGGTGCCCGTTCCGGACGGATCGTCGAGGTCTACGCCGAGCGACCCGGCGTCGTCCGCGTACGTGCGCCGCACCGAGACGAGAACCCGGTCATGGCCCCGACCCTGCCCGTCGGATGAGACGCGGATACGGGCGGTTCGCCGCCCTGCCATCGATCGGGCTGGCGCTGTGCCTGGCCGGATGCGGGGGCGGCCACATCCCGGCCTCCGGCGACTCGGCATCGGCCCGCGGCGGCGCGCCCGTGGTTCCGAGCGTCCCGGCCGCCGCCGGCGCGACCGGACCGGACGGCCGGCCCGGTTGCGCGCCGCCCTCACCGATCGGAACTCTGCCGCCGGTCAGCGGCGGCGGCCCCGAGGTGCGCGGTACGGGCCACGGCGCAGGGCTGTGGGGACTGATAATGGTGCGCCCCCGGTCACCGCTGATCCGCGCGGGCGATGAGGCGAAGATCGTCTGGAGGATGACCGGGACCGGCGATCTACAGCTGTCGGCGATCGGCCCGGACGGCCGTTCCCGGAAGCTCGCGTGGGGTCCCGAGGCGCACGGCGGCAGCTCGTACCACCGCCCGGGCGAAGAATGGGGGGCGGGTTACCGCTTCGACCGGCCGGGGTGTTGGGACCTGCACGCCGTACGCGGCACCGCGAGCGCGGACGTGTGGCTCAAGGTGGCCCCACGCCGCCGTTCCTAGAGGTTGCGAACGCCGTGATCATGCTGGAAACCCTGACCAAGATGATCCTGTCCGCCCTCGCCGTGAAGATCGCCGAGGGTGGACAGGATGCTTTGCCGGCCGAACAAGCCAACCTGACCTGCTGATCGTTCAGCGGCTGCCCGGACACCGGCACGCCGGCTCCACGATGTGGTCTCTGCTCTACATCCGGCGGACGAACCTGCTGGTTGCGAGGGCGACTGGACGGAGCGGTCATCGACCTGACGGAAGTGATCCTCGCCTTCGAGAAGGACGTGCAGGACCGCTACCCCACCGACTCGCCACGGGCTCTCAGACGGGAAGTTCGGTGATGCTGAGGGAGAAGTCCAAGTTCCCCACCCCGTGGTTGGCGAGGCCCACCGTGACCACGCCCGCTCCTTCCAGCCAGTGCGCCATTTTCAGGCCGCCGACGTCCAGCGGGCGCAGCCCGAGGCTCTCGATGAACGCCTCCACACGTGCCTTGGCCTGCGCATCGTCGCCGGCGATGAAGACGTCGGGCCGACCCTTCTCCAGGACATGACGGAAGATGGTGTTGAACGCCTTCACCACGCTGGCGCCGGCCGGGGCCGCCTTGGCGACTTCCTGCGCGATCGAGGTCTCCTCGCGGTGGGCTAGCCCGTCGAACGTGGAATTGAAGGGATTGCTGATGTCGACGATGACCTTGCCGGCGAGAGCGTCTCCGTACTGGACGATGACCGGCACGACACCGTCGTGCAACAGGGCCACGATGACGATGTCCCCGGCCGGGGCGGCACCCCATTCTCCCGTCGTGGCGCCGCCGCCGAGAGCCTTGGCCAGGTCAGCGGCCTTGGACTGATCGCGGCCCATGACCTCGACGGTGTTGCCTCCCGCTACCGCCCGCGTGCCGATGGTGCGGGCCATGTTCCCGGTGCCGATGATGCTGATGTTGCTCATGAGATGTCCTGCCCTGGTTGTGCGTTGTTCGGTTCAGATGGCGGTGGTGCCGCCGTCGGCGACGAGTTCCATGCCGTTGACGTAGCTGGAGTCGTCGGAGGCGAGGAAGAGGGCGGCGGTGGCGATTTCGTCGGGGCGGCCCATCTGGCCGCGGGGGATGAGGGACTCGAACTGGCGCTTGGTGGCCTCGTCGAAGAGTTCTTCCTGCTTGGCCGTGGCGACCTGGCCGGGGGTCAGGACGTTGACGCGGATGCGGCGGTCCTTGAGCTCGTTGAGCCAGACGCGGGCCCATGCCTGCTGGACGGCCTTGCTACCGGCGTAGACGCTCCAGCCGGGGAAGGCGCCGAGCGAGGCGTTGGAGCCGGTCATGATGATGGAGCCGCCGTCGTTGAAGAGCGGGAGGGCCTTCTGGACGGTGAACAGGGTGCCGCGGGCATTGAGCCCGAACCAGGTGTCGAACTGGGCCTCGGTGATCTCGCCGAGCGGGGCGGGCTCGCCCCCGCCTGCGCTGGCCCACAGCACGTCGAGGCTGCCCTTCTCCCGCTTGACGGTGTCGTACAGGCGGTCCAGGTCGTCCAGGTCGGCGGCGTCGCCCTGGACGCCGGTGACGTTGCGGCCGATCTGCTTCACGGCCTCGTCCAGGACCTCCTGGCGGCGGCCGGTGATGAAGACGTGCGCTCCCTCATCGACGAACAGCTTCGCGCCGGCCAGCGCCATGCCGGTGGTGCCGCCGGTGATGACCGCTACCTTGCCGTCGAGCTTTCCCATGGTCGCTCCCTTGGGTCGGTGGTGCCGTGCGCACCTGGGGTGACGATGTTATGTACACCGCCCTGTGTGCTTACGGTACGGGGCGGGCATCCGGGACGCAAACTATGTACACCGGTCGTTACCCAGCTGCGGTACGATGGACCCATGACGGAGTTGGAGAAGGGCCCCACGGGCCGTCGCCGCGGCCGGGGCGCCCGCGAGCGCATCCTCAGTGCGTCCCAGCAGCTGTTCCGCGAGCAGGGCATCAACCGCACCGGCATGAACGAGCTCTGCGCGGCGGCCGAGGTGTCCAAGCGCACGGCCTACCAGCACTTCACCAGCAAGGACGAACTCGTCGCCGAGTACCTGCGCCGGTTCGACCCCTCCGTTCTGTCCGGCGTGTTCGACCGCACCGACCTCACGCCCCGCGAACGGCTCCTCGCCGCCTTCGACATCCCCCCGACCACCCCCCTGTGCCCCTACATCGCGGCCGCCGTCGAACTCCACGACCCCCAGCACCCCGCGTCCCAGTACGCACGCGACTACAAGAAAGCCGTCGCCGCGCGGCTCGCCGACACCGCCCGCGAAGCCGGCGCCACCGACCCTGAACAGCTCGGCGAGCAGCTCGCACTGCTCATCGACGGCGCCGCGGCCCGCACCCGGGTCCTCAACGCCGACGCCTTCCCCACCGCCGCCGCCATCGCCGCCGTCCTCATCGACAACGCCATCCCCGCCACAGCCAGCGACGACCGGCAACGGGAGAAAGTGGCAAGTTGACTTGGCACTCCGCGGCCGGGCTGGACGCACTGCCGGTGGCGCGGCTACACCGCTGGACGCGACACCAGCCGCCCGGCACCTGGCCCGGACCTGCCGGCTTTCACGAAACCGGCCGCCCGCCTACTGAAGGCCGCAGCAGAAGCCGCCGGGCAGACCGGCGACCCCCCGAAGGCTTCAGGAGTTCGAGGCCGCCATCCCGGCCCAGGGCGCTGACGCGCCGCCGGTTTCGAACAGACGGCTGACCGCATGGGCCATTTCAGTCTCCAGCGCCTGATGGGTCGGTCGAACTATTCATGCGTGCCTTGAGACGCCATCGCCTCCAAGCTGCCACATCTCATAGTTCCCACATTCCGCCGTGATCTCGGCCGTCGACTGAGCCGCAGTGACGAAGTCATCTACGACCGACGACGTGTGCGATGCCGCCACCGCGAGGCACACCTGGTCGGGCGCCAGATCCGGGATGGGCACATAGACGACGTCCGGATGCGAGTAGAACACAGACGCCGAACGGGCCAGGAAGGAGATGCCCCGTCCGGCCGCGACATGCTCCAGGGTCTCGTCCACCCCGCGCACCGGGTACCCGGCATTGGGGAGCGGGCGCTTGGTGGGCTGCGTGCTCGGGTCACCGTGCCAGACCAGCGGTTCGCCGGCCAGGTCGGCCTCGGTGACCTCCTCCTTGCCGGCAAGCCGGTGTCCGGCGGGCAGTACCGCTACCCGCGGCTCGGTGTACAGCGGGGTGACGCGCAGACCGGCCTCGTCGATGGGCAGCCGCACATAGCCGACGTCGATACGGCCGTCGAGCAGCATCGCAGCCTGGTCGTCCCCTTCGATCCGCTGCACGTCCACGACCACGTCCGGGTGCCGGTCCTCGAACGCACGGGCCGCCGGGATGACTGCAATGCCGGCCCGGAAACCGACCATCAGCCGCCGCTTGCCGCTGGCGGCCGCGGACACCCGGCGGCGGACCGCGTGGGTTGAGGCGAGCAGCGGAACAGCGTCGGCCAGCAGTTGCCGGCCCGCGTCTGTCAGCTCTACGCCGTGGCGATTCCTGGTGAACAGCGAGGCGCCGAGATCCTGCTCGAGCGCGCGAATCTGCCGGCTGAGCACCGGCTGTGCGATGTGAAGCTCATCGGCGGCACGGCCGAAATGCAGCTGGTCGGCCACGGTGACGAAGTAACGCAGTTTGCGCAGATCCAGATCCATGGAGCCTCCCAGCCCGGTGATGCCTTCAAGGTATCACCACAGCTCCAAGAGGTCTTGGACACCCACTCAGACCCGATGGCAGCCTGAAAACAGGCGCTTCAGGGCGCCGAAGTGAATTCGGTCCAAGAATTCGACACTGGAAATAGACAGCAGGGTCCAGACCCGGAAAGCAGAAACACCGATGAGCAGCATCAGCATTATCGGCCTGGGGACCATGACCCGCGCCATAGCCACCCGCGCGGTCGAGGGCGGCAACACCGTCGAGGTCATCGGCCGCGACGCGGTCCAGGCGAAAAACCTGGCCGCCGAGCTTGGCGGCGGCGCCACGGCCGGGACATTCGGCACCACCCCGGCCGGCGACCTCGTCATCCTCGCCGTGCCCTACGCCAGCGCCGTGCCGGTCGTCGCCCAGTACGGAGACGCGCTCGCCGGCAAGGTCATCATCGACATCACCAACACCTCTAACCCCGACGCCACCGGGCTGGTCACCCCCGATGACACCTCTGGTGCACAGGAGATCGCCAAGGCCGCACCGGCGAGCGCGCACGTCGTGAAGGCGTTCAACACCGTCTTCGGCCACATCCTGGCCCAGGGCGGCCCGCTGGACGTGCTTCTCGCCGGCGACGACGCGCGGGCCAAGGCGAGCGTCTCGGCGTTGATCGAGACCCTCGGGCTGCGCCCGCTGGACGCCGGCGGCCTGGAGGTAGCGCGCTGGCTGGAAGGGGCGGGCCTGGTGATGATCAGCCTGGCCCGCCACGGCGTGGGGAACTTCAACTTCTCCCTTGGCGTCAACCTCGCCGGCTGAGCACGCCCGCACCACCGCTTCTCGCATCACATCACGTACGCCGATCTGCGACGCGAAAAGCAGCCTTCCACCTACTCTCGCAAGGAACAGCAGCATGCGCGTTTTCGTAACTGGCGGGACCGGCCATTCCGGTTCATACATCGTCCCCGAGCTCATCGCCGCCGGGCACGAGGTCACCGGCCTGGCCCGGTCGGACGAGTCCGCGGCGGCACTGTCCGCGCTCGGCGCCAAGGTGCGTCGCGGCGACATCCAGGACCTCGACGGGCTCAAGGAGGCAGCCGCCGACTCCGACGGCGTCATCCACGTCGCGCACAGGCAAGACCTGCTTCCCTCCGGCGGGATCGACGCCGTGGCCGCCGCGGAGCTCCCAATCATGCTCGCCTACGGCGAGGCACTCGCGGGAACCGGAAAGCCGTTGGTCGCGGCGGGAAGCATTGGCTCGCCCGGGCAGCACCTGGGCCGACCGGCCACTGAGGAGGACCCGGCCCTTCCCGCCGGCGATGAGCACAAAGGCACCCTGCGGGCGCGCAACGTCGTGGAAACCGCCGTCGTCGGCCTCGCCGAGCGGGGAGTGCGATCTTCGGTCGTGCGGTTCGCCAACATCGCGCACAGCACGACCGATCGCGCCGGCTTCCTCGTGCAGCTGATCGCGCTCGCGAAGGAGAAGGGCTTCGTCGGCTACCCCGGAGACGGCACGAACCGGTGGAACGCCGTGCACGCCCGCGATGTCGCCTCCTTGTTCCGCTTGGCGCTGGAGAAGGGGCCGGCCGGCAAATACTGGCACGCGGTTGCGGACGGGGCCATCCCGCTCCGCGAGATCGCCGAGGCCATTGGCAGCCGCCTCGGCCTACCCGCCGTGAGCATTCCCGCGGACGAACTGATGGTGCCGGGATACTTCGGGTCCCTCGCGAACATCGTCACGCAGAGCTACCCGGCGTCCAACCTCATCACCCGCCAGACCCTCGGCTGGGAACCCACTCAGCCCAGCCTGCTCGCCGATTTGGACAACGGCCACTACTTCCCTGCCAGCTGATGGCAGGGACCCGAATCGCAACGAGTCTGGCAAATGAAAGGGAGGGAGGCCGAGAATATGACAACTGTGGGATTCGTCGGAAGCGGCGCCATCGGCACCACCATCGCGCGGCTCGCCGTCGGGGCTGGGCATCAGGTCGTGCTCAGCAACTCGCGCGGTCCCGAAACCCTCGCGGACACGGCCGCGGACCTGGGCCCGCGGGCGTCCGCGGCGACTAGCGGGGAGGCCGCGGCGGCCGGTGACATCGTCGTGGTCACGGTGCCGGTCAAGGCCTTCCCCAACTTGCCTGCCGCGCCACTGGCCGGGAAGACCGTCATCGACACATGTAACTACGGCCCCGAGCGTGACGGGCACATCCCCGAGCTCGAGAGCAAGTCGATCACCTCGAGCGAGCTGCTGCTGCGCTACATTCCGGGGGCCATGCTCGTGAAGGCCTTCAACAACATCTTCTTCAAGCACCTGCTGGCACTCGCCCGCCCGGCGGGGGCGACCGACCGCTCGTACCTGCCGATCGCCGGGGACTCCGCGCCGGCGAAGGCAGCGGTGACCGAATTCATCGAATCCATCGGGTACAGCGTGGTGGACGCGGGACGGCTGGCCGATGGCTGGCGGCAGGCGACGGGCACGCCGGTGTGGGGAACCCCGTACGGGCCGTACTCGAACGAGACGGGCCGGCCGGTCAGCGAGGACGCCATCCGCGCGGCACTGGCCACCGCAACGCGGTAACCGTCAATTATCGCGGACCGTGATGTGGTCCGGCCGTGCCATGCCCCCGCCCGGGGAATGCCGGGCGGGGGCTTATTTCGCACGCAGAGGCGTCGAATCCAGCGAAGGGTCTGCCCCTGCGTCTCGTCGCGCGGAGTCAGGTTCGACGTCGCTGGGTCAGGTCGCGGACTGCTCCCTAGGGGGCCAACCGCCCGCGAAGATTCGTGCTGGCCTCCTTGAGCTGGTGGTTCTCGGTCTTCAGGACCTGGACGATCCAGGCCAAGAGCTGCGCCTGGCTACGCAGATGGCTTGCCGTCGGAATGCAGCGGGGCGCCGAGCAGCAGGCGCATCGTGGCGTCGCTGATGGCTCTGATCTCTGCGGCGTCCTCGGTGCCGTCGCGACCCTGGGCGTGAGCAAGGGCCTCGCCGAGGAGCAGGGGCAGGGCGGTGTGGAGCCGGCGTCCGGATCGTTGACTCGGCCATGTGATGCCTGGGGCTCATGAGGCGAAGCGCCGCACGCCCATGGCGCGCTGTTCCCGGTTCGTTCCCGCGCGGGCCCAGAGATGACGAAAGCGGGGTCTCATCAGAGACTCCCGCCGTAGGTCAGACGCTGTGCTGGGGTACCAGGACTCGAACCTAGACTAACTGAACCAGAATCAGTCGTGCTGCCGATTACACCATACCCCACGGGCCGCGAACCCCTGGTCCGCAGCGCCTCAGCGAGTTTAGCGGACATTCACCACTCCTCGCGAACGCACGGCGGCAGGCGTCTCATACGTCCCACGGGACCGCCGGAAGCGCCGTGGCGGTCGCCGTTCGGGCTACTCTCCCCCCTGTGGAACGTTCGGGGGGTTTGTCGCGAGACAGTGCGACCTGGCTGCTGTACGCCGTCCTCAGCTGTTTCGGCTTCCTCCTCAACGGGCTCGGTGCCATCCTCGTGCCCCTTCAGAAGGATCTTCGGGTCGACCGGGACCAGGTCGCCTTCTACCCCACACTCTTCGCGGTCGGGCTGCTCATCGTCGGGGTGTTCGGGGGTGTGCTGGTCGGGTGGGTCGGCCGGGCGGTGACGCTGCGGCTGTCCATCGGCGGGATGATCGCCGGTGGGCTGCTCCTGGCGACCTCGCAGCAGGCGCTCACGCTCCTCGGCGCGCTGCTCATCGGGGTCGGCGGGGCGCTGCTCATCCAGCTGATCCCCGCCCTGCTGTCCGCTCTCCATCCGCACGCGCCTGCGGCGGCGGTCGGGGAGGCGAACGGGCTGGCGAGTGCGGCCTCCGTGCTCGCTCCCCTGATGGTGGCCGGGGCGCTCGCGACCGGGATGGGCTGGCGTGCCGGGTATCTCGTGGTGCCGCTAATCATGCTCGTCCTCGTGCTGGCGCCCGCCTGGCGGGTCCCGTTGCCGGCGGCCGAGGCACCCGCGCACGACGCGCCGCGCGCCGACGTGCGCCGGCTCATCGGGCCCTGGATCGAGGTGCTCTTCGCGGTGAGCGTGGAGTTCTGCATGGTGTTCTGGGCGGCCTCGGCGGTCACCGAGTGGCACCACGCGTCCGACGGCCTGGCGCCGGCGGTGGCCGACCTGTTCCTGGTCGGCATGGCGACCGGGCGGTCGCTGGCGGTCCCCATCACGCGGCGGCTCCCCCGCGATCGGCCGCTCATGCTCGTGTGCGCCGCGGTGGCCGCGGCCGGGTTCGTCCTCTTCTGGGCCGCGCCCACCCTGCCCCTGGCCGGCGCCGGGCTCGCGGTGACCGGGCTCGGGGTCGCCCTTCTCTACCCCACGACCGTCAGCCGTACGGTCGCCGCCTGGCCGCACGCGCCCGACCGGGCCGCCGCGCGCGCCGCGCTCGCTTCCGGCGTGGCGATCGGCGGCGCGCCGTTCGTGCTGGCCCACCTCGCCGACCTGACCGGGCTGCGCACCGCCTACCTGATCGTCCCGGTGCTGCTGGCCGCGCTCGTCGCCCGTACGCTCACCGCGCGCGGCGCCTAGCCCAGCACCAGTTCGGCGTACCGCTTCTTCATCGTCGCGACGACCTCGTCCGGGTCGGCGGCCCACACGTCGGCGTTGAAGATCTCCACCTCGATGTCGCCGGTGTATCCGGCGGCCTCGACGGCGGCGCGCAGCGGGCGGAAGTCGATCACCCCGTCGCCCATCATCGCCCGGCCCAGCAGGACGTCCGACGGCAGCGGGTCGAGGAAGTCGCACACCTGGAAGCTCGCGATCCGTGATCCCGCGCGGGCGATCGAGGCGAACACCTCCGGGTCCCACCAGACGTGGAAGCAGTCGACCACCACCCCGACCTCCGGCGGCGCGAGGTCGAGCGCCTGAGCGAGCGTCGACACCACCGACCGGTCCGCGCAGTACATCGGGTGCAGCGGCTCCACGGCCAGGCGTACGCCGCGCTCGGCCGCGTACGGCACCAGCTCGGCCAGCGCGCCGGCCACCTGGGCGCGGGCACCGGCGAGGTCGCGGGACCCGGCGGGCAGCCCACCCGGCACCAGGACGAGGCAGGCCGCCTCCAGGACCGCCGCCTCGTCGATGGCCCGGTGGTTCTGCTCGCGCCAGTCCGGCCCGCTGAAGAAGCCGCCGCGGCACAGGGACGAGACGCGCAGGCCCGCGGAGCGTACGAGCGCGGCGGTCGCCTCCAGGCCGTGGTCGGCGACGTGCTCGCGCCACAGCCCGATCGCCTCCAGGCCGTGGCGTACGCAGCCGTCCACGGCCTCGGCGACCGACCAGCGCCGCGTCGTCCACTGGTTCAGCGACAGGCGGTTCACAGTACTCCGGCGGTGGTGAGGAACGACCGCATCCGGCGTACGGCCAGGTCCGGGTCGGGCAGCAGTCCGGCCTGGTCCGCGAGCCGGAACACGTCGGTCAGGTGCAGCACCGACCGGGCGCTCTGCGCGCCGCCCACCATCACGAACGCGTCCTGGTGGCCGGCCAGCCAGGCGAGGAAGACCAGGCCGGTCTTGTAGTGATAGGTCGGCGGCTCGAAGATCTTGCGGGCCAGCGGCAGCGTGCGGTTCAAGATGTCGTCGTAGTCGCCGGTCTCGCCCCGGTCGAGGGCGGCCAGGGCCGCGGACGCCGCCGGGGCGATCGCGTCGAAGACGCCGAGCAGCGCGTCGCTGCCGTCCTTGATCAGCGAGGGATAGTCGAGGTCGTCGCCGGTGTAGAGCCGTACGCCCTCGGGGAGCGCCTCCCGCAGCCGCGTCTCGCGTCCGGGGTCGAGGAGGGACACCTTGACGCCGTCGATGGCCGGGGCATGCGCCTTCACCAGGTCCAGGAAGGACGACGTGGCCTCCTCGGCGTCGCCGCTCCCCCAGTATCCGGCCAGCCTCGGGTCGAACATCTCCCCCAGCCAGTGCAGGATCACCGGCCGCGACGTCTGCCGCAGCAGCCGCCCGTACACCTCGTGGTAGTCCTCCGGGCCACGGGCGGCGGCGGCGAGCTGCCGGCTGGCCATGAGGATCACGCGGGCGCCGGTCTGCTCGACCACCGCGACCTGTTCCTCGTACGCGTCCGCGATCGCCGCCGCCGAGTCGGCCTCCGGCGCGTGGTCGGTGCCGGCGCCGCAGGCGAGCAGGTCGTACGGGTCGCCGAAGGCCTTCGCCTCGGCCGCGCTGCGGCGGACGAGCTCACGGGTCGTGTCCCAGTCGAGGCCCGCGCCGCGCTGGGCGGTGTCCATCGCGTCGGCCACGCGCAGGCCGCAGGACCACAGGTGGCGGCGGTAGGCCAGCGTGGTGTCCCAGTCGAGGCTCGCCGGCTCCGCCAGCGGGTCGGCGACGACGTGCGCGGCCGCGTACGCGACGCGTGAGGTGGGCAGGCCCTCCGCCCGTGGCCAGGCGTACGGGCCCTTCAGCTCGTACGGCTCCAGCGCCCCTCCCGGTGCGGGGAGAAGGAGGAAGCGGCGGCCCGGCCGGCGCAGGACCCGGTTCTCACGTGTGATCATCGAGCGTCTCCAGTTCGATTCGGCGGCCCTCCGCCGAGGATTGCAGGCCCGCCTCCGCGACGTACACCCCACGGGCCCCGGCGCCGAAGTCGTGCGGGAACGGCGCGTCCTCGACGACGTGCCGGACGAACATCTCCCACTGGACCTTGAACGCGTTGTCGAAGTCCTCGTTGTCCGGAACCTCCTGCCACTGGTCGCGGAAGCCGTGGTTCGCGGGCAGGTCGGGGTTCCAGACGGGCTTCGGCGTCGTGCCGCGGTGCTGGACCCGGCAGTTGCGCAGGCCGGCCACGGCGCTGCCGTGCGTGCCGTCGACCTGGAACTCCAGCAGCTCGTCGCGGTTCACCCGTACGCACCAGGAGGAGTTGATCTGTGCGATGGCCCCGCCGTCGAGCTCGAAGATGCCGTACGCCGCGTCATCCGCGGTCGCGGTGTACGGCTTGCCCTCCTCGTCGGTGCGTTCCGCGATGTGCGTCACGGCGCGTGCGGTCACCGCGTCGATCCGGCCGAAGAGGCCTTCCAGGACGTACGTCCAGTGCGGGAACATGTCGAGGGCGATCCCGCCGCCGTCCTCGGCGCGGTAGTTCCACGACGGGCGCTGGGCGGGTTGCCAGTCGCCCTCGAACACCCAGTAGCCGAACTCCCCGCGTACCGACAGGATCCGGCCGAAGAAGCCGCCGTCGACGAGCCTCTTGAGCTTGCGCAGGCCGGGGAGGAAGAGCTTGTCCTGTACGACGCCGTTCTTGACGCCCTTTTCCCGCGCGAGCCGGGCCAGCCGGAGCGCGCCGGTGAGATCCTCGGCGGTCGGCTTCTCGACGTAGACGTGCTTGCCGGCCTCGATCGCCTGCGTGACCGCCGGGACACGCGCCTGGGTGACCTGGGTGTCGAAGTAGATCTCGGCGTCCGGGTCGGCGAGGGCCTCGGGGAGCGATGCCGTCCAGTCCTCGATACCGTGCTCCTCGGCGAGGGCGCGCAGCTTGGCGGGGGTCCGCCCGACGAGGATGGGCCGCAGCAGGACACGGCCGCCGTCACCGAGCGGCACCCCTCCCTGCTCGTTGATCGCCAGCACCGACCGCACGAGATGCTGACGATGCCCCATCCGGCCGGTGACGCCGTTCATGATGACGCCAAGGGTGCGTGTGGTCATCAATGACCTCTTCAGCGTGGAGGGAAAGCGCTTTCCGCGCCACCGTACGCAGGCGGCAGGCAGCGTGTCCAGATCATCCGTCCACACCGCCGGTCCAGAGCGTCCCGCCGGGCGGGCGCCCGTCGGGCACCAAGATCACGACTTACCGACATTCGCCCCCGCGGGTCGGCGGACGCGACAGCATGGCCGTCGTCGACGGCTTCGGCGCTGACGCAGGTGGCGTCCGACGACCACCCTGGAGGGAGATGACTCGTGCACATACGCTCCACGCTGACGCGCCGTCGCCCCAGCGTGCCCTCGGTTTTCGCGTGGGCGCAGTTGGTCGCGGCGGCCACCGGCCTCGTCTGCGCCGCCGCGCACGCGCTGCGGGAGCAGGAGTTTCCTGCCCTGTTCGGGCAGTGGGACCGCTTACCCGTCCCTCTGGTGATCACCGCTTCGGCGGCCGCCGCCGTCGTCTTCATCATGCGCGGCCACCCCGGCCGCGCGATGACGGCGGCGAGCCTCCCGCTCGCGGCGCACCTGCTGGCGACGGTCTCCCTCCTTCCCCTGTCCGAATGGCTTTCGCTGGGCTCCTGGGTGCGTCAGGCGCTGACAGCGCCGCTCGCGCAGGCGCGGATACGGCCGGCTCCGGTGCTGTTGACGATCAGCGACTGGCTGTGCATGGCCGCCATCGCCTTCGGCGCCGTGGTCGCGGCGGGCCTCGCCGGAACGGCGCGGCATCGGGAACGACGCTCACCGGTTCGACCGGGAGCACCGGCCGTGATCGCGGTCACGTCGGTCTTCGCGATCGCCGCGTACTGGGCAGGCGAGTATCTCCTGGCCAAGGGAGGGCCGCCGGGCTGGGGCGAATCGACGCGCCCGGCATTCGTCGCGCTGGCCGCCGCGGCGGTCACGGCGCTGATCGACGTGCACACCCGCTGGGCCGCCCGCGAAGGCATGACCACTGTCGCGGCGGCGTCGGCGGGCGTGTCCGGCGTAGTCCTGATCCTGCCCTTGGCGTGGCAGCTGTGGCCGGTGGCGCAGCGGTGGCTGGGACACCCGGCACCGACCCGTTACATCGGTGTAGGGATGGTCGGCATCGCCCGCCGGCAGGGCCTGGCGGAAGGCATGTTCTCCCTGGGCTCGGCGCTGATGCGGGTGGCGGTCGTGCTGGCAGCGCTCACCGCGGCGCACCGTGCAGCCACCGCCCGCAAGCCGGCCGCCCTCCGCCCCCGAAGCTGAACACGGCGAACCGCACCCAGCGCACCCGACGCTCAGGACGCGAGTGGCTCGCGGTTGCGAGGGGCGCTCTCACCATGCCGAGCCCGGGTGAGAGGGCCCCTCACACGAACTGAGGACCGCCGCGTCGGCCGCATTGAGCGCGCTCGCCGCGTTGGGAGCGGGGCTCAGGACAGGGCGGTGGCGGCCTTTCGGAGGCGGGCCAGGGTGCGGTCTCGGCCGAGGACCTGCAGGGACTCGAACAGCGGGAGGCCGACCGTGCGGCCGGTGACCGCGACGCGGATCGGGGCCTGGGTCTTGCCGAGTTTCAGGCCGTGGGCGACGCCGACCGCCTCCGTGCGGGACTTCAGCTCTTCGGCCGTCCAGGGCGCGTCGGTGTAGGTCTCGATCGCGGCGGCGAGGATCGCGGCGGCGGGCTCCTTCATCGCCTTGTTCCACGAGGCCTCGTCGATCTCGGGCTCATCCAGGAACGCGAAGTCCACGATGGCCGTGATCTCGGACATGACCGCGACGCGGGTCTGGGCGAGCGGGGCGAGGGCGGCGAAGACGTCCTCGTCGTACTGCTCCGGCGTCCACGGGGCCTGCGGGGCGGCCAGCCACGGGCGGCAGCGCGCGATGAAGTCGGCGAGCGGCAGGGCGCGGATGTATTCGCCGTTGAACGCGCGCAGCTTCTTGACGTCGAAGAACGCCGGCGACGGGTTGACGTCCTCGAGCCGGAACTCCTCCTCGATCACGCTCCACGGCACGATCTCGCGGTCACCCGACGGGGCCCAGCCCAGCAGCATCAGGTAGTTGCGCATCGCCTCGGCGAGGTAGCCCTCGGCCTGGTAGTCCTCCAGCGCGACCTTGTCGCGGCGCTTGGAGAGCTTCTGCCGCTTCTCGTTGACGACCACGGGCACATGCGCCCAGGTCGGCGGCTGCGCGCCCAGCGCCTCCCACAGCATCTGCTGCTTGGGGGTGTTGGACAGGTGCTCCTCCGCGCGGATCACGTGGGTGATGCCCTGCGTCATGTCGTCCACGACGTTCGCCAGCATGAACAGCACCGAACCGTCGCCGCGGGCGATGACGAAGTCCTCGATCGTGGCGTTCTCGAACGCGGGCTTGCCACGGATCAGGTCGATGACGACCGTCG
The DNA here is from genome assembly GCF_039541955.1 of Actinoallomurus oryzae. NCBI lineage: Bacteria > Bacillati > Actinomycetota > Actinomycetes > Streptosporangiales > Thermomonosporaceae > Actinoallomurus > Actinoallomurus oryzae. The sequence goes on from NZ_BAABHF010000024.1 coordinate 218,113, forward strand.
TGCCCTCGTCGGGGGTGCGGAAGCGCAGCGCCCGGCCCGGCGCGGCCTGCAGGCCACGGTCGCGGCAGTGCCCGTCGTAGCCCTTGTAGGAGTCGCCGGTGCGGGCGATCACGTCGTCGCGGGTGCAGTCGCAGAAGTACGCGCGGCCGGCGACGCGAAGACGCTCCACGGCCTTCCGATGCTCGTCGGCGTTGGCCGACTGGAAGAACGGGCCCTCGTACTGGTTTTCGTCGATGCCGAGCCACGCGAGCGCCCGGATGATCCCCTCGGTCCACTCGGGGCGGTTGCGGGAGGCGTCGGTGTCCTCGATGCGCAGCACGAGAGTGCCGCCGTGCTGGCGGGCGTACAGCCAGTTGTGCAGCGCCGATCGCGCGCCGCCGACGTGGAACATGCCGGTCGGCGAGGGCGCGAAGCGCACGCGGGGCTTGTCGTTAATCACGTGAGATCACCCGGTTGGTGAGCGTGCCGATGTTCTCGATGGTGACGGAGACCTCATCGTCGACCTCCAGCGGGCCGACGCCTTCGGGCGTGCCGGTGAGGATGACGTCTCCGGGGAGCAAGGTCATCACCTGAGTGATGTACTCGATCAGCTCGGGGATGCGATGCAGCAGCTTGTCCGTACGGGAGGCCTGACGGGTCTCGCCGTTGACGGTCGTGGTGATGGCGAGGTCGGACGGGTCGAGCTCGGTCTCGATCCACGGGCCGAGCGGGCAGAAGGTGTCGAAGCCCTTCGCCCGCGTCCACTGGCCGTCCTTCTTTTGCAGGTCGCGCGCTGTCACGTCGTTGGCGCAGGTGTAGCCGAGGATGACCTCGGCGGCCCGCTCCGCCGGCACGTCACGGCACAGGCGCCCGACGACCACGGCGAGTTCGCCCTCGTAGTCGACGCGCTCGGACAGCGACGGGTAGACGATCGCCTCCCGCTGCCCGATCACGGACGTGGACGGCTTCATGAAGATCAACGGCTCCGCCGGCGCCTCGTTGCCCATCTCCTTGGCGTGCTCGGCGTAGTTGCGGCCGACCGCGATCACCTTGTTGGGAAGGATCGGCGCCGTCAGCCGTACGTCGGCCAGCGGCTGGCGCTCCCCCGTGAACTGGATCTCGCCGAAGGGATGGGCGGCCACGGTGGCGATGGTGTCGTCGTCCTCGACCACCCCGAAGGACAGGTCGCCGTCTTTGGTGAACCTCGCGATACGCACGAGACTGAGGCTATCGAGCCCGGGAGGCCGACGTCGCAACAGTGGGCCGGTTGTGGATAACCGCGGTCACCGTACGAAGGTGCAGGGCGTGCCGTTGAAACGGCAGTTCGTGGGCATACCCGGACGGCCCGAGCCGCCGAACCGCACCTCGAACTCGTCGCCGGGGGCGATCGGCTCGGCGGTCGCGGCGTTGACGATCGCGACGTTCTGCCCCGTCTGCCGCAGGACGACCTCCCACGCGTTGTGGACGTCGGCGCCGGGATAGGTGAACGTCAGCGTCCACGAACGCAGGGGCGTCGCGCCGCGGTTGACGAGCGTGACGGTGCCCTCGAAGTAGCCGGTGTCACGTTCGACGGTGCGGTAGCGGAACCGAGGCGCGGCGGCCTTGCTGCTCGTCTCGCGCGGACAGAACTCACCCGCGCACCCGGCCTGGGGATGAGAGGCGCCGCCGAGCCGCCCGAACGCCAACGCGATGGCCCCGGCGACCACGACCGCGGCGCCGGCCGCGACGAACGCCATCGTCGTACGGCGCGGTCCCGCCCCGGACGGAGGATGCCCACCGGGCGACGGCTGCGCACCGGACGGCGACTGCACGCCGGACGGGAGGTGCTCACCGGACGGCAGCGGCCCAACGGGCGAAAGATACTCGCCGGACGGTGGATGCCCACCCGGTGAAGGCTGCTCACCGGACGGTAGCCGCCCGGTGGGCGGGAGGTGCTCGCCGTGTTCGACGGACGGCAGGTACTCGGCGGGCGGCTCGCCGCGTGACACCCCGGTACGCCCGCCGTACCGGGGCGCCGACTGGTCGTGCTGCGTCTCCGGCGTCGTGAACGGGGCCACGACCGCGTCCCAGGGTCCGGACCGGCTGCTCGGCGTCTCGGGGAGATCACTCGCGGCCTCGGGAGCGGCGCTCGCCGCCTCCGGAAGGTCGTGGCCGGGTACGGGCAGTTCGCGGGTGAGCATCGGAAGGTCGGGCGGTGCCCCGGCGGTCTCCGGCGGGGCGGCCACCTCGCGGGTACGCGGCTCGTTCCCCGGCTGCGCGGAGCCACCGCCGGCCGGTGCGGCGGCGCCGGTCTCGCCGACCGGCATCTCCTGCGTCGGCGCGGCATTCCCCGGCCACCCGCCCGCCGGGGCCGGTGGCGCCGGTGACGCGCCTCCGGTCACCGGCGCGTCGGTCGCGTGTCCGCTGGAGGATTCGTGGTCCGGCCGGACCCAGGGGGCTTCCGGGTCGCCCGGAGTGTTCGTCACCGTGTCACCGTCTTCCGGTCTCTACCGACATCTCCGGACTTCGACGGCGACACGGCGCGGACGGTTTCACCTCACGAGCGGACGGTTGAGCGGGGGCACCCCCGCGGCGATCCGAGTACGTGCAGTGCCTCTCAGGCCTCGATGGGGCGGTCAAGGGCCCGGCAGGCGGCCACGTGCTGCTGGCGCTCCAGCAGGGCCATGACGGACTCCATCGCCTCCTGGTCGCCGGAGCGCGTCGTCAGCCGCCGGCTGGCCTCGGCGATCAGAAGAAGCTCGATATCGCGGTCGTACCGCAACCAGTGCTGAGAAGTCTGCAACTCCGACACATCCCCCGGATCAACGAAAGCAAGTACTCGCGACGCCCCCAGCGCCACAGGAGGAAGAGTCTGCCGTCAGACATTTCCGCCCCGCCACTTATTTAGCATCATTCGCTGAGGAAACTCACATCCGCGCGGACCTGCACGTGCAGACGCACGTGTTCGACCACTGAAACACCCCGACGACCCCCAAATTGGACATTTTCTCTTCATTGGCTCTTCATAACCACCGCACAAGACACCCCTCATCCGCAGCGGAGACGGAGCGCGCGACAATGCCCTCATGAGCGTCGTGAAGATCAACGTCCTGACCGTTCCGGAGCCCATGCGCGCCGAGTTGGAGCGCCGGTTCGCCGGGCGGGCCGGTCTCGTGGAGAACGCCGAAGGCTTCGAGGAGTTCGCCCTGCTCCGCCCCGCCGGCGGCAACGACCGCTACCTCGTGTACACACGCTGGCGGAGCGAGGAGGACTTCCAGCGCTGGACCGAAAGCCAGTCGTTCCAGAAGGGCCACGAACAGGCACGTGCCGACGCCGAACGCGACGCCCCCGAAGGCCACGGCCACGGGCACGGGCACGGAGGCCCCGCGGCGACCGGCTCCGAGCTGTGGTCCTTCGAGGTCGTCGAACGCGCCACGCCCAAGGACTGATCACGCCGGCCGCGGCGGAACCCGTACTCAGGCCGGTGAGTGGCCGGCACGCAGGAGGCAGTACGTCACCGACTCCTCCAGGGCGTCCCAGGACGCGGCGATCACGTCGTCCTGGACGCCGACGGTGCCCCACTCCCCGGTCGAGTCACTCGACTCGATGAGCACCCGCGTACGCGCCTCCGTACCGTGCGTGCCCTCCAGGATGCGGACCTTGTAGTCGACGAGCTCCAGCGCGGACAGCTCGGGGTAGATGCGTTCGAGCGCCAGCCGAAGCGCGCGGTCGAGGGCGTTGACCGGGCCGTTCCCCTCGCCGGTGGCGACGATCCGCTCCCCCTTGGCGTACAGCTTGACGGTGGCCTCGCTCATCAGCGAGCCGTCGGTGCGGCGCTCGACGATGGTCCGCCACGACTCGACGGTGAAGAACCGGGTCCGCGCCCCCTCGACCTCCTCGCGCAGCAGCAGTTCGAAGGACGCGTCCGCGGCCTCGAAGGTGTACCCGGAGGCCTCCAGCTCCTTGACCCGCCCGACGACCTGCTTGGCCTTCTCACCGGACAGCTCGTACCCCAGCTCGCGGCCCTTGAGCTCCACCGACGCCCGGCCGGCCATGCTGGAGATCAGCATCCGCATGTCGTTGCCGACGAGTTCGGGGTCGATGTGCTGGTACAGCATCGGGTCGACCTTGACCGCCGAGGCGTGCAGCCCGGCCTTGTGCGCGAACGCCGAGGTCCCGACGTACGGCTGCTGCGACGACGGCGCGACGTTCGTCACCTCCGACACCGCGTGCGCCACACGCGTCATCTCGCCGAGCCGGACACCGAGGTCGTACCCCCGCTTGAGCTGGAGGTTCCCGACCACGGTGAACAGGTTGGCGTTCCCGCTGCGCTCGCCGTACCCGTTGGCACATCCCTGCACATGCGTCACTCCCGCGCTCACCGCCGCCAGCGTGTTGGCGACCGCGCAGCCGCTGTCGTCGTGGCAGTGGACGCCGAGGCGCGCCCCGGACTCGGCGACGGCGCCGACCACGTCGGCCAGCTCGTCCGGGAGCATCCCCCCGTTGGTGTCGCACAGTGCGACCACGTCCGCGCCGGCCTCGGCCGCCGTCCGTACGACCTCCAGGGCGTACGCCGGGTTGGACCGGTAGCCGTCGAAGAAGTGCTCGGCGTCGAGGAAGACCCGCTGGCCCTCCGCACGCAGGTGGGAGACCGTGTCGCGGATCATCGCGAGGTTCTCCTCCAGGGTCGTACGGAGGGCCAGCTCGACGTGCCGGTCGTGACTCTTGGCGACAAGGGTCACGACCGGCGCGCCGGACTCGCGCAGCGCGGCCACGAGTGGGTCGTCCGCGGCCTTCGCGCCGGCCCGGCGGGTCGCGCCGAACGCGGCGAGCTGCGCGTGCTTGAGATCGAGTTCGGTCCGGGCGTGCCGGAAGAACTCGGTGTCCTTCGGGTTGGCGCCGGGCCAGCCGCCCTCGATGAAACCGACACCCAGCTCGTCGAGGTGACGCGCGATGGCGATCTTGTCGGCCACAGAGAGGTTGAGGCCCTCCTGCTGGGCCCCGTCACGAAGCGTCGTGTCGTAGACGTGGAAGCCGTCGTCATGCATGGGGTATCGAGTCCTTTGGGATACGAGAGGCGCACTGCTCCGAAAAGCAAAATGACCCCTCACGGACGTGAGAGGTCTGCGCGCCGGCGATGTGGTGCTATCAGCCGACGCGCCCGCCGATAATGAGAAGGCCGCAGCGCATGATGCGACCGAGTCTGCCACATGTGTACGGCAAGTGACACCTGGTGTTCCACACTCTGAGACGACGTGAGATCCGAGCAGGTCATCGATGACCGGATCGTGATGAGCGGTGCCCACCACGGCTCACGCCGGCATCATCTTCCGTCTCCTGCTCCAGCTCCTCCGCTCGACCTGCCGGCCCCCTGGAGCATCACCCTCGACACCGCCGCCCTGGTCGGCTGACCTGAGGCCGCCCGGTCGGCTCTCGGGGCGGGCCTCAGGTCGTTCGGTGGCCGGCCTCAGGCCGTCTTGTGGATCCAGCCGTACGTGTCGGGGCGCTCGCCGTGCTGCATGCCGACGAGTTCCTCGCGCAGGCGCATGGTCACCGGGCCCGGCTCGCCCGAGCCGACCAGCCACTCACCGCTCGTGCTCTTCACGCGCCCGACGGGGGTGATCACCGCGGCGGTGCCGCACGCGAAGACCTCGGTCAACTCGCCCGAGGCGCTGCCCTCGCGCCATTCGTCGGTGGAGATGCGGCCCTCCTCGGCGGGGATGCCCAGGTCGGGGGCGAGTTGCAGCAGCGAGTCGCGGGTGATGCCGGGGAGCAGCGTGCCGGTGAGGGCCGGCGTCATGATGCGGGCGTCCGCCCCTGAGCCGTACACGAAGAAGAGGTTCATGCCGCCCATCTCCTCGACCCAGCGGTGCTCGTTGGCGTCGAGCCAGACCACCTGGTCGCAGCCCTCACGCACCGCCTGGGCCTGGGCGACGAAGGCTCCGGCGTAGTTGCCGCCGCACTTGGCCGCCCCGGTGCCGCCGGGAGCGGCGCGGGTGTAGTCCTCCGAGAGCCAGACCGAGACCGGCTTGATGCCGCCGGTGAAGTACGCGCCGGAGGGCGAGGCGATGACGACGAACATGAAGGAGGACGACGGGCTGTTCACGCCGAGCCCGCGCTGCGTGGCGATCAGGAAGGGACGCAGGTAGAGGCTGGAATCCGCATCGGCGGGAACCCAGTCGCGGTCGGTGTCGACAAGCAGCTCCAGCGAGCGGACGAACAGCTCCTCGGGCAGCGGCGGCATCGCCATCCGCTCACACGAGGTGTTGAAACGGGCCGCGTTGGCGTACGGCCGGAAGGTCACGATCGAGCCGTCGGCCTGGCGGTACGCCTTGAGTCCCTCGAACAGCTCCTGGCCGTAGTGGAACACTGCCGTCGCCGGGTCGAGCGTCAAGGGGCCGTACGGCTCCAGGCGCGCGTCGTGCCAGCCCTCCTCTTCGGTCCACTGGATCGTGATCATGTGGTCCGTGAAGAACCGGCCGAAGCCCGGGTTGTCGAGGATCCGCTGTCGTTCCTCGGCCGGCGTACGGTTCTGGGAGAGCCGGATGTCGAAGGTGTTGCTCATCTGGAGGTCCTCTCGCGGCGCGGCCCCGTGCCGCCCTTGCCCATCTTTTCTTATTTTGACGTCCTACTATCTCCTTCGTCACGGCAGCGCGAAACGGGCGCGCCGTGGGGCGCGCCCGGAGATGTCCGAAAGGAAGGCGCGCCCTAGCCGGCTACTCGCTCGGCGATGTCGTCGCCGGCCTCGCGGGTCGAGCGCGCGGCCCAGGCACCCTGGCGCTCGATGATGTCGTCGGCGACGGCCTGCTCGACCCGGCGGGCCTCGTCGGCCAGACCGAGGTGGTCGAGCAGCAGCGCGACGGACAGGATCGTGGCGGTCGGGTCGGCCTTGCCCTGCCCGGCGATGTCGGGCGCACTGCCGTGCACCGGCTCGAACATGCTCGGTGCGGCACCGGAGGGGTTGAGGTTACCGCTGGCGGCCAGGCCGATGCCGCCCGCCACCGCCGCGCCCAGGTCGGTGATGATGTCGCCGAACAGGTTGTCGGTGACGATGACGTCGAAACGTGCCGGCTGGCTCACGAAGTACATGGTCGCGGCGTCGACGTGGCAGTAGTCGACGTCGACCTCGGGGAACTCCTTGGCCATGGCATCGACCGTACGCGCCCACAGGTCGCCCGCATAGACCAGGACATTGTTCTTGTGGACGAGGGTGAGCTTCTTGCGCGGGCGGCGGGCGGCGAGCTCGAAGGCGTAGCGGACGGTCCGCTCGACACCGAAGGCGGTGTTGATGCTCTCCTGGGTCGCGATCTCGTGCGGGGTGCCCTTGCGGAGGACGCCGCCGGCACCGGCGTACAGGCCCTCGGTGCCCTCGCGCACGACCATCATGTCGATGTCTTCGGGCCGGACGCCGGCCAGCGGCGTGCCGACGCCCGGGTAGAGCCGCACCGGGCGCAGGTTGATGTAGTGGTCGAGCTCGAACCGCAGCTTGAGCAGCAGGCCGCGCTCCAGGACGCCGCTCGGCACGCTCGGGTCGCCGACCGCGCCCAGCAGGATCGCGTCGTGGCCGCGAATCTCCTCGAGAGTCGCGTCGGGCAGCACCTCACCGGTCTTGTGCCAGTAGGCGGCGCCGAGTTCGTACACCGTCTGCTCGATCGTGAGGCCGAGCGCGTCGAGGACCTTGAGGCCCTCGGCCACGACCTCGGGGCCGATGCCGTCACCTGGGACCACGGCGAGCCTGATGCTGCGAGAAGCCATGGAGGTACCTTAGCGGAGCGTCTCAGTGCCTGAACACTCGTCTCACACCATGAACCGGTATCAAGCGGACCGGTCGCCCGCGATCGCCCGGTCGAAGACGATGGCGCGGGCCGTGGCCAGGCCGGTCGCCAGGGCGCCCAGCACCACCGCGTCGTCGCCCAGGGGCGACACCTCGATCCGCGGCGGGCCCAGCGGCGTCATGGTCTCCAGCCGCTCTCGGACCGCGCCGAGGAGGACGTCCGCGCCGTGGCCGCCGATGCCGCCGCCCAGCACGATCAGCTCCGGGTCGAGCAGCGCGACCACTCCGGCCAGGGCGCGGGCGACGTGGTCGGCCTCGTGCACGACCGCGTTCACCGCGACCTCGTCGCCGTCGCGCGCCTCGTCGAAGACCCGCTTGGCGGTGATCCGCCCGGACATGCCGAGCCGCTGGGCCGTCGCGACCACGCCGGGGCCGGAGGCGACCGATTCGAGCATGCCGTGGCGGCGGGTGCCGGGGGCGTTCGCGAGCGGGTCGGTCTCGCCCATCGGCAGGAACGCGATCTCCCCGGCCGCGCCCCGGGCGCCGCGGTACAGCTCGCCGTCCACGATGATCCCCATGCCGATGCCGGTGCCGATCGACACGTACACGAAGTGCCGCAGCCCGGCGCCGAGGCCGTATCCCTGCTCCCCCAGGGCGGCCAGCGCGATGTCGTTCTCGATGGCGAACGGCGCCGGGAGCCGCTCCGCGAGCCGCCCGATGACGCCGGGGCGGTCCCAGCCGGGCAGGTTCGGCGCCAGCCGGAGACGGCGGTTCTCGACGTCGTGCACGCCGGGTGTGGCGAGGACGATGTTGGTGATCTCGCCGCCGGCCGCCGCGGCGAGGTCGTCGACGATGCGGCCGAGCCGGTCGATCAGCGCGGTGGCGCCGCCGGCGCGGGCCGGGACGTCCTCCCGTACGGCGATCTCGCCGCTCAGGTCGACGAGGGCGGCGCGGATCCACTCGCGCCCGACGTCGAGACCGATCACCCAGCCGGCCTCGGGCCGGATCTCATAGAGCGCCGCGGCGCGTCCGGCGTTTCCGGTGCGATGGCCCACGGACAGCACGAGTCCGGCGCGCTCCAGGTCGGCCAGGGCCAGGGAGATCGTCGGCTTGGACAGGCCGGTCGCGGCGGCGAGCTGAGGCCGCGACACCGGGCCGAGCACGCGGATCCGGTCGTACACGGCCCGCTCGTTCATGATCCGCAACACACTCGTGGTGTTCGCGGTGGGATTGACGTTCCCCGGCCCGCCGTTACCCGGCCCACCGCTTCCCGGGCCACCGCCTCCCGGCCCGCCACTTCCCGGCCCGCCGGTCCCGATCCCACCAGTCCCCGTCACACCAGTCCCCGTCACACCAGCCTCGGTCGACACGTGTCCCCTCCCACGCCGATCTCCACAAGCTGGCATATCACGGAACGATCCAGCTTGCGGGACCCTGATCCTGTTTCTTCGTTAGGAAGTCTCCCTTACCTTTAGGGGAGTCATCTTCCCTGGGTATGGCGACCCCCGGTGAACGGAGAGCATCCATGGCGAGTCCCACCGCGCCGTCGTTCGAACGGCGCCTCGGGCTGTTCCAGGCGACGACCGTCAACATGACACAGATGTGCGGCGTGGGGCCGTTCGTCACCATCCCCCTCATGATCAGCACGATGGAGGGGCCCCAGGCGATGTTCGGCTGGGTGGTCGGCGCGGTCATCGCGATCGTCGACGGCCTGGTCTGGGCCGAACTCGGCGCGGCCATGCCGGGCGCGGGCGGCACGTACCTCTACCTGCGCGAGGCCTTCCAGTACCGCACCGGGCGGCTCATGCCCTTCCTCTTCGTCTGGTCGGCGGTGCTGTTCATCCCGCTGATCATGTCGACGGGCGTGATCGGCCTCGTGCAGTACGCCGGGTATCTGTGGCCCTCACTCGTCCACGGCGACGGCCTTTCCGGCAAGGGTCACCTGGTCGGCCTCGGCGTCGTGGTGCTCGTGGTCGTCGCGCTGTACCGGCGCATCGGCGACATCGGCCGGCTGACCTCGTTCTTCTTCGTGGTGATGCTCATCTCCGTGCTCGGCGTGATCTTCGCCGCCTTCACGCACTTCAGCCCGCACCTGGCCTTCACCTTCCCCGAGAACGGCGGTTCGAAGTTCTTCACCGGCCTGGGGGCGGGCCTGGTCCTCGCCATCTACGACTACCTCGGCTACAACACGGCCGCCTACCTCGGCGCCGAGGTCAAGGACCCGGGCCGGGTGATCCCGCGGGCGATCGTCATCTCCATCCTCGGGATCATGGGGCTGTACTTCCTGCTCCAGGTGGGTGTGCTCGGCGTCGTTCCGTGGCAGCAGGCCCAGCACTCCAGCTCGGTGGCCTCGCTGGTGCTGGAGAAGGCGTGGGGCAAGGGCGCCGCGCAGGTCTTCACGGTCGGGATCATCGTCACCGCGTTCGCCTCCGTGTTCGCCGGGCTGCTCGGCGGCTCGCGCGTGCCCTACAACGCCGCACGCGACAAGGTGTTCCTGTCCTGGTTCGGGCGGCTGCACCCGCGCCTGAACTTCCCGACCGCCGGCCTGTTCGCGATGGGGATCATCACGGCGCTCGGCAGTCTCTTCACGCTGACCGACGTGATCAGCATGCTCACCGCGGTGTTCGTGCTCATCCAGTCGGTGGCCCAGATCGTGGCCGTGACCGTGCTGCGCCGGCGGCAGCCGGCCCTGCCCCGGCCGTACAGGATGTGGCTCTATCCGCTGCCCAGCATCATCGCGCTGGTCGGCTGGCTCTACATCTACAAGTCCGCGGGCTCCTGGCCGATCCAGCTGTCCCTCGTATGGCTCGCGGGCGGCGTCGCGGCCTTCCTGATCTGGGCGCGCGCCGAGCGGACCTGGCCGTTCGGCCCCAAGGAGATCAAGGAGTCGTTCCTACCCAACGCCGAGGAGGCGGTCCATGACGTATGACGAATCGGCCGGTTTCGTCCTCGGCATCGACTTCGGGGGCACCAAGGTCGCTCTGGCCACCGCCACGACGACCGGTGAACGGCTGCGGTCCACCCGCATCGAGACCCGCGCCGCGGACGGCGCCGACGAGGTCCTGCGGCGAACGCTCGAGGCGGCCCAGGGGTTGACGGACGCGACCCCCGGCCGCCTCCGGGCGGCCGGGATCTCCACCTTCGGGGTCGTACGCGACGGGCGGGTGCGCCTGGCGCCCAACGTACGCGGCTGGGACGACCTGCCGCTGCCCGCGATCCTGCGCGACGGCCTCGGGGTGACCGCCCTGGGGATCGAGAACGACGTCAACGCGGCCGCCACCGCCGAACTCGACTGGGGCGCGCTCCGGGGCACGGACGTCGGCCTGTACGTCAACCTCGGCACCGGCACCGGCGCCGCCCTCATCGTCGGGGGGCGGGTCGTGCCCGGCATGCACGGCGCGGCGGGCGAGATCGGTTATCTGCTGCGGGAGCCGGGTGAGCCCGGGTACGCCCACGGCCACGCGCCGCTGGAGGAGTACACCTCCGGCAGCGGCCTGGCCGCGCGCGGCACGACCCTCCTGCGCCGCTCCGTGACCGCCGTCGACCTGGCCGCCGGCCGGGACGAACCCGCCATCGCCAACCTCCTGGACGACGCCGCCGCCACGCTCGGCATGACCGTGGCCAACCTGGCCACCTTCCTCGACCCCGAGCGTGTCGTCGTCGGCGGGGGCATGGCGAACGCCTTCCTGCCCGCCATCCAGAGCGCGGTCATGCGGGCGGTGCCGTTCCCGCCGCCGGTCGAGGCGGCGCGCTTCCTCGACGACGCCCCGCTCATCGGCGCCATCGCCCTCGCCGTCGAGGCGCTCTGAGCCTCGATCCGCCGGCTCGGTCGGTTTCAGGGCCGGCTCGGTCGGTTTCGGGGCCGGTTTTCCCGATGCCGCGAGTGCAATTAATCCTTCGCCATACACGTATGGCACATCGCCCTCGGCTCGTCAACAGCCCGGACGAGCCTTACTCCGAGCCTGTCCGCCTCCGGCCATAACCCTATTCTTCAGGCCCTATATCGCATTAATGTCCCGACAGATGATCATCACCTTCCATTGACTCATCGCGTCAAGTCGGGCACCCGCATCTGCCATTTACCTGGCATCTTCAGGGTGCCCGCGGGTCGGGAGCGTGTTAGATGCCTGATTTGACCCGTCGCCGCCTGTTCAGTGCGGCGGGCGCCACGGCTGCGGCGGCGTTCGCAGCGGAATTTCTGCCACCCAATGTGCGACGTGCCGTCGCCGAAACCCCCGCACACGTGAACGGAAAACTCCACGACATCGAGCATGTCGTCATTCTCATGCAGGAGAACCGTTCGTTCGATCACTACTTCGGAACCCTCCCCGGGGTTCGCGGCTTCTCCGATCCGGACGCGATCACGCTGGACACCGGGAGGTCGGTCTTCTACCAGCCCGACGTGGAGAATCCCGCCGGCTACCTGCTGCCCTTCCACCTGGACACCCGTACGACCAGCGCCCAGGCGATCCCGTCGACCAGCCACGCGTGGTCGGTGCAGCACCGGGCGTGGAACAACGGGAAGATGGACCAGTGGCTGCCCGCGCACCGGGCCGCCGATGGCGCCAACGGCCCCTATGTCATGGGCTACTACACGCGCGAGGACATTCCCTTTCAGTTCGCACTGGCCGAATCGTTCACCATCTGCGATGCCTATCATTGTTCGCTGATGGGGCCGACCTGGCCGAACCGCCTCTACCTGATGAGCGGAACCATCGATCCAGGTGGCACCCAGGGCGGTCCGGTCACCAGCAACAAGGATCCGATCGCCTATCAGTGGAAGACCTATCCGGAAGCGCTGACCGAAGCGGGAATCGACTGGAAGGTCTACCAGGAGGTGGACAACTACGGCTGCAATGTGCTGGAGTATTTCGCCTCATTCCAGAATGCGGGCGCGCAGTCTCCGCTCTTCCGTAATGGCTTGCGCACTTATTCGGCCGGGCAGTTCGAGTACGACGCGGCGCACGACCGGCTGCCGACGGTGTCGTGGATAATCCCGACCAGTTACCAGTCCGAGCACCCCGACTACACACCTGCGGCCGGGGCCGACTTCGTGGCCAGCAAGATCGACGCCATCGCGTCCAACCCGGATGTGTGGCGCAAGACGGTCTTCATCCTCAACTACGACGAGAACGACGGGCTGTTCGACCATGTCCCGCCTCCGGTGCCTCCGCCGGGGACGCCGGACGAGTACGTACAGGGAGTGCCGATCGGCGGCGGTTTCCGGGTGCCATGCGTCATCGTGTCGCCCTGGACCGTCGGCGGGTGGGTCGCCCGCGAGCCCTTCGACCACACGTCCACGCTGCGCTTCCTCGAACAGCTCACCGGCGTGGGGATCCCGAACCTGAGCGCGTGGCGCCGGTCCGCGTTCGGCGACCTGACCTCGGCGCTGGGGATGGCATCGCACGCTCGCCCGCCGCGGCTGCCGCACACGAAGCGGCGGCTGAGGCAGGCGGTGGAGGAGATCGCGACCCTGCCCTCGCCGCAGTTCCCCGGCGGGGCCCAGACACCGCCCCGGCAGGAAAAGGGCCCACGGCCACGGCCGCGCGGCTGAACCGGCAGACGAGAAGGGACTTTCGACCGTGCTGAAGCAGATCTCACGGCGGCGGCTCCTCGCGGCGGGGGGTGCGGCGGGCCTTGTCCTGCTGGCCGTGCCGGCGAGTGCCGCCCTCGGGCTGACCGGGTCATCGTCTCCGCAGGCGAGGCCGAGCCCGTCGAACAGCGCTCCCGGCGGACCCAAGTGGGAGGTGCCGTCATCCCCCGGCGTCAAGCGCGCCGCAGGCGGCTACCTGGCGTACGTCGCGCTGGCCGGCGGCTACAACGTGTCCACCGTCGACGTGGCCGCCCACACGATCCTGGCCACGGACATCAAGACCGACGCCGCCCAGGGGGTGGCCGCGACGCCGGACGGCAAGAAGGTGTACGTCGCCGACACCGGCCAGTACGACGTGCTCGTCGTCGACGCCGTCAGCCATGCCGAGCGGACCGTCCACGTCGGCCCGTACCCGAAGGACGTCGCGGTCTCCCCCGACGGCACGAAGGTGTACGTGGCCGTGACCGGCGGCGACAGCGGAAAGGGCGGCGCCGACACGATCGCGGTGATCGACACCACGACCGACGCGGTGGTCCACCGGATCCGGGTGGGGACGGCGCCCAGGCAGGTCGCGTTCAGCCGGGACGGTGCCCGCGCGTACGTGACCTGTGACGACCGCATCGCCGTCATCGACGTGAAGAAGAACCGGGTGATCGACACGTTCCGCGACAGCGCGGGACCGCAGGGCATCGCGGTCGATCCGGCGCGCAAGACCCTGTACGTGACGGAGCCGATGACCGGGAAGGTCGCCGTGATCGACGCGAACACCGGCCGTACGCGGCAGCGGATCACGGCCGGGAACCAGCCGTGGGCGGTCGACGTGACGCCCGACGGCACCCGTGCCTATGTGACGCAGATGAACGACAACACCGTGGCGGTGGTCGACACCGCGAGCCGGAAGATCACCGGTGAGATCGGGGTCGGGAAGCTGCCCGAGTCGGTCGCGGTGACGCCGGACGGGTCCGAGGCGTGGGTCGGCAACGGGTTCTCCGGCAGCGTCTCGGTCATCGACGTGGCCTCCGGCAAGGTCATCGCCACGGTCGTGGGCGGCACCGGAACCAAGCCGATCGACGCCGCACCGCTCGGTATCGCGTTCGCCAAAGCACCGTGAGCCGCCGTCCCTCCGCACCTTGCCACGCGGCTGGGGGCTTGACGCGCGAAACCCCGCTGTGGACGCTGAACGGGGAGGTGCGGCATGGGGCGCGATCAGGGGTTCGGTGGGCGATCGTGAGCAAGGACGACGGGCCGTTCGGGGGCGTGCTGGCCCCCTGTGACATGTGCCTGGAGGTCGGCGAGCTCGTCACGCTCGACGGACGGCCGCCGCAGGCGCTGCGGGTGGGCGAGTGCCCGCAGTGCCACGGGTCGGGGCACGTCCACATCGACTGTGAGGAGCACGAGGTGGACGACGTGGTCCGCGGCCTTCCTCCGACCCGAAGACAGCTCGCCGTACGCCGCATGATGGCCGGCGTCGGCATGTGCACCGACTGCTTCGGCGCCGGCGCGGTCGCCCAGATCGAGTGCGACGCCGACCGCTCCCCCATCCGGTACGCCGAGGTGCCGTGCCCAACGTGCACCGCCACCGGCTGACCGGAGCGGCGAGCGAGCGGAGTGGGCGGTGAGGTACGAGCCGTCCGCGTAGCGGGTGACGAGGCGAGCGCGACCATGGGCACGTGCGGCGAGCCGACGAGCGCTGCGTCGGTTTCGGTGTGGTGCGTACACTTTCGGACATGGGTTCGGTCGCGCTCGCGGTCCACGACGGCATCACGATTTTCGAGGTGGCCGCGGTCTGCGAGGTCTTCGGCGTCGACCGCGGGATCACCGGCCGCTGGTACGACTTCACGGTCTGCGGCGCGGGCGACGTGCGGTTCGGCGGCTGGTTCCGGGCCGAGGCGTCGCAGGGGCTGGACGGGCTCGTCGCCGCCGACACGGTGATCGTGCCCGCGTGCCGTGACGTCTCCGGCGACCCGCCCGCCGACCTCGTCGCCGCGGTGCGGGCGGCCCACGGCGCGGGCGCGCGGATCGTCTCCATCTGCACGGGAGCGTTCGTGCTGGCGGCGGCCGGCCTGCTCGACGGGCGCCGGGCGACGACGCATTGGCTGCACGCCGAACTGCTCGCCGCCCGGTATCCCCGCGTGACGGTCGACCCGAACGTCCTCTACGTCGACGAGGGTGACGTCCTCACCTCCGCGGGAAAGGCCGCCGGGATGGACCTGTGCCTGCACCTGGTCCGGCTCGACCACGGCGTCGCGGTCGCCAACGACCTGGCCCGGCGCCTCGTCGTGCCCCCGCACCGGGCCGGTGGGCAGGCCCAGTTCATTCGCGCCCCGGTCGACACGGGCGGGCGCGGCCGTCCGCTGGCGGACCTGCTGCCGTGGGTGCTCGCGCGGCTGGACCGGCCGCTGACCGTCGAGGACCTGGCCCGCGAGGCGAACATGAGCTCGCGCAACCTGGCCCGGCACTTCAACGCCACCACCGGTACCACGCCGCTGCGGTGGCTGCTCACCCAGCGGATCCACCGCGCCCAGGAGCTCCTGGAGACCACCGACGACAGCGTCGAGTCGATCGCCGCCCGCACCGGGATGGGCACGGCGGCCACGCTGCGGCGCCACTTCAACCGCGCGGTCGGCGTCCCGCCCGACGCCTACCGGCGGACGTTCCGGGACGGGCTCGCGGGGCCGTCCACGCCAGCGTGAGGGCGGCGAGCCCCGCCACGACCAGCAGCAGCACGCCCGGCGACGCGAGGTGTCCGGCGGCGGCGAGCGGGAACGGCAGCGCCAGGCCGATGTAGGAGACCGCCTGGTACGCCGCCGTGAGTCCGGCGAGGTGCTCGGGGCGGGCCATGCGCTGCACCTCGCTGAGGCCGTACACCTGGCAGCAGCCGTACCCGGCGCCGAGCACGAGCGCGGCCACGACCACGAGCGACGGCCGTACGACGGCGGCGGCCAGGGCCGCCACGAGCAGGCCGCCGACGACCAGGGAGAGCGAGGTGGCGAGCAGGCGTACGGGGGCGCCGTCCATGCGGCGCGCCAGCGGCTGGGCGAGGATGCCCGCGAAGGCGGTCAGCAGGATCACCACGGCGCTGAACACGAGCGCGTGCCCGCCGAGCCGGGGCCGGACCACCTCCGGGAGGTACGCCAGCGCCACGGACGCGGAGCCGAACACCCACGGCGCCAGCGGCACCACCACGAGACGAAACCGGCGTTCGCGCAGCTCGGGCAGGCGCGGCCCTCGTGGCCCTGACGGCCCTCGTGACGCCGGGCTCCGGTCTCCGGGCCGTGTCTCGGCCGCGCGCAGCACCGCCACGAGGGCCGCGGCGGCCAAGGCCAGATGCGGCACGTACGGCAGGGCGGCCGGCGCGGGCGCCCACTGCGCCAGGACGCCCGCGACCAGCGGCCCGAGCCCGAAACCGGCGCTCATCGCGACGGTGAGACGCCGGGGGGCGTGACCGGCGCCGCCGGACGGCCCGAGGGCCGACAGTTCCTTGATCCAGGCCGCGCCGGCGCTGAACGCCGCGCCGCCGGCCACTCCGGTGAGCAGCCGCCCGGCGTACAGCGGGCCGACCGATCCCCCGCCGAGCACGAGCAGCGCCGTGGCGACGACGGACAGGCCGAGGACGGGAACCATGACGCGACGGCGGCCGAACCGGTCCGAGACGGGACCGCCGAGCAGCAGCCCGGGGATCAGGCCCGCGACGTAGAGCCCGAAGACGGCCTGGACGGTGGTGGCGCTGAGGTGCAGGCGGGCCTGGTACATCAGCAGGAGCGGAGTGAACTGCTGCGCTCCCCAGCCGGCCGCCACCACGGCGAGGCCGGCCGGCCACCACGCGCGGTGTGACGCCGGACGCCGGGAGTCGGAGATGACGCGCGCTGTGCCGTGCATGCCGACCATGCTGTCGACGGCGACGGCGGGCGACGAGTGTCGGAAACGCCAACATGCGCGCGTTTTCGGACAGCGGCCGTACGGCGCCTCGCCCGGCGTGACCGCCGTCGGGGTCAGACGAGGGTCTCGCCGCCGTCGACGGTGATGACCTGACCGGTGATGTGGTTGTTGGCCATGAGGAACAGGGCCGTGGCGGCGGCCTCCTCGGCGGCGCCGAAGCGGCCGAGGGGCAGGGTGGCTCCGGCGGCGGCGACCGCGTCGTCGGAGTCCAGCCCCGGCAGCGAGCGCAGGAGCGGGGTGTCGATCCGGCCGTAGCGCACGGCGTTCACCCGCAGCCGCGCGGGGGCGAGCTCCACCGCGAAGGCCCTGGTGAGGGTCTCCACGGCACCGGCGAGCGACAGCGGAACGGCCATTCCGGGCATGGGGCGAACCAGGAGGATCCCCGAGCTGAACGTGAGCGAGCCGCCCGCGGGAAGCCCGGCCGCCGCCGCGCGGGCGGCGGCGAAGGGCGCCCAGCCGCGGGAGCCGAGGGTCGTACGGACGTCATCGGCCGACAGCCCGGCCAGAGGGCCGGCGCCGCCGATGCCGCCCGCCGTGATGAAGATGTGGTCGACGTGCCCCGCCCTGTCGAAGGCCTCGGCGAGGGTCCGCTCGTCTCCCCCGTCGCCGCGAACGCCCAGCACGGCGTCGTCGGGGCCTTCGGCCGGCCCGGCGCCGCGCACCCGGGAGACGGCGGCCTCCAGCCGGTCGGGGTCGCGTCCGACCAGCACGACGCGGGCGCCGACCGAACGCAGCAGGAGGCCCGCCGCCAGGCCGATGCCCGAGCTTCCGCCGACGAGGACGGCGGTCGTGCCGGACAGGGCGCTCGTCAACGGCGAACGAACGGGGATGGGAGTCGCAGAGCTCACAGGAGGACCTTCCATGAATAAACCATCTGGTTGTTTTATTGCTGAGCCCCGATACTGCCGCCTGGACCGCAAGGAGTCAACCGGATGGTTTAATTTCGTTCATGGCCTACGACGCGGAGGACACCAGGCGGCGCATCTTCGAAGCCGCCACCGCCGAGTTCGCCGAACACGGGCTCGCGGGGGCGAGGGTCGATCGGATCGCGACCGCCGCCAAGGCCAACAAGCAGGCCATCTACCTGTACTACGGGAGCAAGGAGAAGCTCTTCGCCGCCATCCTGCGGGCGAAGCTGGAGGAGATCCGCGTCTCCATCTCCATCGATCCCGACGCGATGGCCGAGTCGGTCGGGCAGATCTTCGACTGGTACCGGGAACACCCGGAGCTGATCAGGCTGCTGCTCTGGGAGGCGCTGGAGGCGGGCGACGAACCCGAGAGCGAGCAGGAGTTCCGCGCCGGCTTCCGCGAGAAGGTCCACCACCTCGCGGAGGGAGGCGCGGTCCGCCACCTTCCCGAGGAGACACGCGTCCGCGCCGCCCAGGACCTGCTCTTCACCGTCATGGGACTGATCGCCTGGAACTTCGCGGTGCCCAGGACGTGTCGCATCGTCCTGGACGAGCAGACCGACCAGGACGCCTTGGCACGCCGCCGCCGAACCGTGATCGAGGCCGCGCGCAGGCTCGCGTCCACCCCGGGCGTTCAGGGCTGACCAGGGCGCGCGAACGGCACCCCACCGGCGTCGTGCCGGCGGAGCGCCGTTCGGTGGTTACTTGGCGGCGGCGCCGCCGTTGTCACGGCGATCCAGGGCGATCTGGATCGCGCGGGCGGCCTCTTCGGCGGCGTCTTCGGCAGGCTTCAGCACGTACATCGAGTCCATGAATGCGTCTTTCGTGGATGTCGGCACCAGTGCGGACAGGACTGCTGACCAGCGGCTGTCTCCGCGGCGGGTCGCCGGCCCATCGACAAGATCAGACCCCGCCGCGGCTGCGAAGGATGAACACGTAGTGCCGCATGGTCATTATCACGTTACCCGCGGTCCGCGGGGAAGTCTCGACTCACGGTCAGAAATCCCACTATGCGAGACGAGGGACGTAAAATGCCTGGTAGGAGGCTTATGCGTCGAGGTCGACGCGGCGTCCCTGGTCGGCGCCGATCTCGGCTGCGATCGCCTCGGTCAGATCCGGGCCGAGCGCCGAGTCGACGGACAGTGCGATGAGCGCCTTGCCGCCCTTGGCGTTCCGCCCGACCTGCATGCCCGCGATGTTGATGCCCGCGTCCCCCAGCAGCCGGCCCACCACGCCGACGATGCCGGGACGGTCGATGTAGGTGAAGAAGCCCATGTGCGCGGTCGGCGCGATCTCCATGGCGTAGCCGTTCACCGCCACGAGGCGTTCGGCGTGCTTGGGCCCGGTCAGCGTGCCGGACACCGAGACGACCGCGCCGTCGGCCATCGTGCCCCGGACCGTGATGAGGTTCCGCCAGTCGGGGCTGTCCTCGCCGGCGGTGAGCGTCACCTCCACGCCACGGTCGCGCGACAGCAGCGGCGCGTTCACGTACGTCACCGAGTCCTCGACGATGTCGGTGAACGCGCCCTTGAGCGCCGCCAGCTCCAGCACCTTCACGTCGTACCGGGCGATCTCGCCGCGCACCTCGACCTCCAGTCGCGCCGGCACGCCGCCCGCGAGCGCGGTGAAGACGCGACCGAGCTTCTCGGTGAGGGGCAGGCCCGGCTTGACCTCCTCGGCCACGACGCCGCCGCGTACGTTGACCGCGTCCGGCACGAACTCCCCCGACAGCGCCAGGCGTACCGACCGGGCGACCTGGGTGCCGGCCCGCTCCTGCGCCTCGTGCGTGCTCGCGCCCAGATGCGGGGTGACCACGACGTTGTCGTGGTGGAACAGCGGGCTGTCGGTGCACGGCTCGTCGCGGAACACATCGATGCCCGCCCCCGCGACCCGCTTCTCCTTGAGCGCCAGGTCGAGGGCGTCCTCGTCGACGATGCCGCCGCGCGCGGCGTTGACGATGCGTACGGACGGCTTGACCATCCGCAGCTCCCGGTCGCCGATCAGCCCGAGCGTCTCCTGCGTCCTGGGCAGGTGAACGGTGATGAAGTCGCTGTCGCGCAGGAGCTCCTCCAGCGACACGAGCCGTACGCCGAGCTGGGCGGCGCGTGGCGCCTGGATGTACGGGTCGTAGGCGATGACGTTCATGTCGAACGCGGCGAGCCGCTGGGCGACGAGCACGCCGATGCGGCCGAGGCCGAGCACGCCGAGCGTCTTGTCCCGCAGCTCGACGCCGGTGTACCGCGAGCGCTGCCACTCCCCCCGCTTCAGCGAGGCGTGCGCCTGCGGGACGTTGCGGGCCGTGGCCAGCAGGAGCGCGATCGCGTGCTCGGCGGCCGTGACGATGTTCGAGGTCGGAGCGTTGACGACCATGACACCGGCCTGGGTCGCCGCCTCGACGTCGACGTTGTCCAGGCCGACGCCCGCCCGCGCGACCACCCGCAGCCGCCGCGCCGCCGCGAGCACCTCCGCGTCGATGCGGCTCGCGCTCCGCACGATGACCGCGTCGACGTCCGCGACGGCCGCCAGCAGCCGTCCGCGGTCGGCGCCGTCGGTGCGGCGGACCTCGAAGCCGGGCTCGAGCAGGGCGATGCCGGCGGGTGACAGCTCCTCGGCGACGAGGACGACGGGCTTGCTCAACGTGGGCCCCCCTTTGTGCGTGACGAACGCTGTACGTGACGAACGGTGCTGTAGGTGACGGACGATGATCTTCGGGACGGACGGTGCTCTCCCCGGCGACGGGGGTCGATTACCGACTCTCCGACGGAGAGCGTCAAGAGCGCAATGCGCGTAACCACAAGCGGCCGACGGCGCCGTTTCCACGGCTGGGTAAAGGTGCGTCCGGAACCCGTGCCCGTATGGCCGCGGGAGGTGCCGCGTACGCACTAATGTCGGGCGCATGGCGAATGGAAACCCGAAGCTGGCCGACGTCCTCGCGCAGCGCGGAGAACCCGAGGAGATCCTGCGCGCGCTGGTCGACGGCGGGGTGCTCATCGTGACCAACCCCGACGGCTCGGTCCTGGTCGGACAGCTCGAGGACGAGAGCGTGGTGCTGGCCGCGTTCACCTCTCCCGACAAGTACTCAGAAAAACCCGAGACCGAGACGTTCCAGCAGGCCGACGCCGCGTTGCTTCTGGAGATCGCCCGTACGGGCGACGTCGAGGCCCTCGTGGTCGACCCCGAGGGCGAGGACGCGGCCCTCATTCCGTTCAGCGACGTGCAGGGGTACCTGATCGCCCAGGGCATGAGCGTGGAAGAGGACGTCGAGGTGGCGTTCCGTCCGAGCGAGCACGAGCTGGTGCCCAGCCTCCAGGAGGGCATCGCCGCGCGGCTCGGCGACTTCCCCGCGGTCGAGCGGGTGTGGATCTCCGACGTACGCATGCCCAGCGGCGTCGAAGGGATCATGCTCCACGTCATGGTCGAGGAGGGCGCCGACCCGCAGCTGGCCAACGAGCTGCTCCAGTCGACGATGGAGGACCTGCCGCCGAGCAACATCCCGGTCTTCGCCCACATCGGCGACGAGGAGACCGAGGGCTTCCTCACCGAGATGAACGCCACCGTCGTACGACGTTGAGCACGTCGTACGGGCCTGATCACCGCGGCCGTGGTCCGCGGTGGGGCCGGCGCTCGTGGTCGTGGCCCCGCGCGTGCTCGGCGCCGGCCGCGGCTACCTGATCACCGGCCCGTACGCGGCGCGGCGTTCGCCGGGCCGGTCCCTCTTGGCGCCGGCGGGTGGCCGATCCCGGCCGCTCGCCTTTTCGGCGCCGCGCCGGGCAATGAAGATCGACTCTGTCGGCCGAGGGGAGATCTCATGTCCGCCGAGCTGAACCGGAGAAGGTTCCTGCTGGTCACCGGGGCCACGGGAGCGGCCATGACGCTGGATCCGCTGCACTTCGCCGCCGCCGAGGCCGGTGCGGAGCAGACCCGTACGATCTCCGGCCGGTTCGAGCCCGGAGCGCCCGACTGGGTGTACGTGCCGGTACGGGTGCCGCCCGGGGTCCGCGAGATCGCGGTGTCCTACATCTACGACCGGCCCGAGCCGCCCGCGGGCGTGCCCGGCAACGCCCTCGACCTCGGAGCGTTCGACGAGACGGGCTTTCGCGGCTGGTCCGGCGGGGCGCGCGACTCGTTCGCGATCAGCCGTTCCGAGGCGACGCCCGGCTACCTCCCCGGTCGCGTACGCCCCGGCGAGTGGCGCGTGGCCCTCGGGCCGTACACGGTCGCGCCCCAGGGCATGAACTGGACGGTGACGGTGACGCTGCGGTTCGGCGAGCCGGGGCCGGCGTTCGTGCCCTCGCACGCCCCGACGCGTGCGACCGGCCGGGGCCGCGCCTGGTACCGCGGTGACATGCACCTGCACTCCGTGCACTCCGACGGCGCCTGGCTGCCCGAGCAGATCGTGGCCGGTGCCCGTACGGCCGGACTGGACTTCATCGTCTCCACCGAGCACAACACCTCCAGCGCGGCCGGCATCTGGGGTCACCACGCACGCGACGACCTGCTCATCATCGACGGCGAGGAGATCACCACCCGCAACGGCCACTACACGGCGCTCGGGCTGCCGCCGGGCACCTGGATCGACTGGCGGTACCGCGCGGTCGACGGCGTGATCCCCCGTTTCCTCAAGGACATCCACCGGCACGGCGCGCTGGCCGTGGCCGCCCACCCGTTCTGCCCGTTCGTCGGCTGCCAGTGGAAGTTCGGCTACGACCAGGTGGATGCCATCGAGGTCTGGAACGGTCCGTGGACGCTCGATGACGAGGCCGCACTGCAGATGTGGAACGGCCTGCTGGTGGCGGGGCACCGCTGGATCCCGGCGGTCGGCGACAGCGACTCCCACAAGGAGGGCCAGGTCATCGGCCTCCCGCAGAACGTCGTCCTCGCCGATGACCTCGAACGCGGCGCGATCCTGTCCGCGGTGAAGGCCGGGCGGCTGTACGTCACGGAGTCCTCGGCGATCTCGCTGTCGTTCACGGCCACCGCCGGGTCGCGTACGGCGGGTGTCGGCGAGCGTCTCGACGCCGCACCGGGCGACCGGGTCGAGGTGTCCGTACGGTCGGAGGGCGTGGCGGCGGGCGTGATCCGCCTGTTCACCGACGAGGGCCAGGTGTTCGAGGGCCCGGCCGGCACGGCCACCTGGCACACGACGCCACGCGTGTCACCGTACGTCCGCGCCGAGGTCCGCCACCCGGACGGCTCCATGGCCGCCCTCACCAACCCCATCTTCCTCGGCCACTGAGCCCGATCCGGTGACCGCCGGCCAGCGCGAGGCTTGCGGATTGTGAGGGTCACCTTGAACCGGCAGGAGGCTGGTGAGGGTGCCCCTCACAGGACCCGGTCGAGCACATCGGCGGCGAAGCGCCGGCGAGGCTGCGCGTTCCCTCGTCGGGTCGAGACTCTGGATGCCCGCCGGGTCCGCCCATACCGTAAGAAGCAGGCTTCGCCTTCCAATCAAGGCAGAGACCCGTCACCCGAAGCCACGCGGCCTGTTCCTCGACGGACCTCCAACAGATATTCGAGTTGTTCTCGCATAATTCGGATCCACCCACTGCCTGGTGTATGACGGCCTCGTTGAGCAACACACCGAGCCATTGCCTCGGTGTTCGGATACCGGGTGGCGTTCTGTCGGCGCATTCGGCGTGCGGACAGGTAATTTATCATTCAATTATATTCGTCGGCAGTGGCACGGTGGTCCGCAGGCTTTGATTCTTGGAAAGATCCGAGGCTCTGTGTAACGATGATCGTCCTTGACGATCCCGACCGTGGATCGAAGCGAAGTCAAGTACGCGACCAGTAACTCGGGGAGAATGCCATGCACGAATTCGGAGACCGGCGTGCCGCAGCGGAGTCCAGGGGCGCCGACGATGCGGCGCTTGAGGATGCCGACATGCGGCGCATCCGGCGGGTCATGGACTTCACCCGGTCGTTAAGCGCCTTCGAACTGCTCGCCGAGATCATGCCCGGTGGCACGCCCGCGCGCGTCGTCGCGGACATCGCACGGCATTGCCGCTTCGCGCACGGCTCCGTCATGGTCTTTCCGTCCGTCCGTCCGGCCGGCCGGACGGCTTCGACGCTCAGCTGGCGGCCATCGGACTGAACGCCGGGTCGCCACGGCCGAGTACCGTCGTACGCGAGCGGGTGGCCCGCGGATATGGAATTCCGGAGGAGGATCTGGCGGTCCAGATCGTGCACGCCGCGATTTCCGGCAGTGAGCCCGCCCGCGGCGGTGAACTCGAGATCTTCCTTTGCCCGGCCGGGTCCGGAGAACGATTCCGCCGGTTGATGGATGACGAACGCCGAGCCGACCACCAGACGCATTTCGCGCTCGCGGTCGTCACCCCAGAGCCGCACCGGACGGAACGGCTGTGGGAGCTGCTCACCGGCCCTGCGGGAATGGCACCCGACGGCGGTGGATTCAATCCCCATGAAGGCCCGGCGGGCTGCACCGTGCTGTACTTCCGTACCGAGGGCCTGATGCGCCAGGGGTGGCCGCGCAGGCTGGAGCTGCTCGTCGACGGCCGTGATGAATTACTGGCCACCCACCTGCGGTCGACGGAATCGCCCTCCCGGCCGGCTCGTGACCGGGGCCGCGGGAAGCGGAGACTCGCGCGTCCGTGGGCCGGTTCGTATGCTCGGGCAGCGTGCGAGTCGATCTTGTCGCGTTGGTCGTGGACGACTACGACCCGGCCATCGAGTTCTTCGTCGACCTGCTCGGCTTCGAGCTGGTCGAGGACTCACCGTCGCTGACGAACGACGGCCGTCCGAAACGGTGGGTCGTCGTCCGGCCGCCAGGGGCCGAGACGGGCATCCTGCTGGCGCGTGCGGACGGCGGACGGCAGCCCCTGGCCGTCGGGAACCAGGTCGCCGGCCGGGTGGGGTTCTTCCTCCGCGTGGACGACTTCGACGCCACGTACGGGCGGATGGTCGCCGCCGGGGTGGAGTTCGTGACCTCACCACGCACCGAGCCGTACGGACGGGTCGCCGTGTTCCTCGACGTCGCCGGTAACCGTTGGGACCTGCTCGGCCCGGGCCCGGACAGGAATCGAGAAGCGCCGGTACCGATCCGCAAATAGTGTGACCACCATGGACATCGCCCTCCAGCACCGGCCGTAACAGGCGTGGCATCCCGTAACCGCCGCCCGGCCCCGCCACGCTGGGTATCGAACCGACACCGGCCGGAGATCCCCGGTGATCCGGCTGACCCCGTGGTGACGGATCACGTCCTTGGTCGCCGGTCACCGGCTCGGGCGCACCGCCAGAAGGTGCCGTCGGCGCTCCGGCGCATCGTGCCCTCCGCCTACCGGCCGGTTCTCGGCAACAAGATCTTGCGGCGGCTGCTCCTCGGCTTCGCGGTCTCCTACCTCGGGGACGGGATGAGCTTCGTCGCGGTGGCGTGGCTCGCCATCGAACTCGCGCCGCAGGCGACCGCGGGACTGTGGCTCGCCGGCGCGGTGGCCGCGTACACGTTGCCCGGGGTGGTCGGCGCGCTGGTGTTCGGCCCCCGCCTGCGCCGGGTACCGGCCAGGCGGCTGCTGCTCGCCGACAACGTCGTACGCGCCGTGTTCCTCGGCGGCGTGCCGCTCGCCTGGCTCGCCGGGCTGCTCACGCCGCCGCTGTACGTCGTGCTGCTCGCGGTGTCGTCGCTGCTGCACGCGTGGGGGAGCGCGGGCAAGTACACGCTGCTGGCCGAACTGCTGCCCGCCGAGCAGCGACTCGCCGCGAACACCCTGGTCAGCTCGCTGAACTTCGCCGCCACGATCGCCGGGCCGGCGATCGCCGGTGTGCTGGTGACGTACGTCGGCTCGGCACTCGTGATCGGCCTGGACGCGCTCACCTACCTGTTCCTCGCGGTGCTGGTCGCGCGTACCCGGCTGCCGCGGGCAGGAGAGGTCTCCCCCGTCGACCGGGCGGCCGCACGCGGAGGGCGGGCGTTGCTGCGGGCCCATCCCGAGCTGCTCGGGCTGCTGACGCTCACCTGGTTCTTCAACCTGCTGTACGGCCCGGTCGAGGTCGCGCTGCCACTCCACGTCACCGACGACCTGCGCGCACCGGGCACGCTGCTCGGCCTGTACTGGACGCTGTTCGGCGCGAGCGCGCTGCTCGGCGGGCTCACGGCCGGCGCGCTGCGGCGGCTGCCGCTCTGGCCGGTGACGGTCGCCATCGTCGCCGGCTGGGGGCTGTCGCTGCTGCCGTTCGGGTTCGACGTGCCGACGGCCGTCACGGTCGCGTGTTTCACGCTCGGCGGCGCCATCTACGGACCGTTCGTAGCGCTCTCGGTGACACTCATGCAGGCGAAGTCGCCGCCGCAGCACCTGGCCACGATGCTCGCCACCCGCAGCGCGGCACTGCTCACCGCATCGCCGCTCGGCACGGCGCTCGGCGGACCGCTCGTCACGACGATCGGCCCGCGGGCGACGCTCGGCGGCTCAGGACTGGCCACCATGGCGCTCGCCGCCGTCACCTGCGTCCTGCTCCTGGCCCGGCGCCACAACCGGCGAGACGAGGGGCCGTGAGGGGCCGCCCGGGGCCCGTCGAGGGATCGCCTGACGGGCCCCTGGCGGCTCTGGTCACGCTCGTTTCCATGGTCGCGCTCGCATCCATGGTCGCGCTCGCCGCTCAGGAAGAGATCAGTCGTCCTGGAGCCAGGACATCATCGGGCGGAGCTTGGCGCCGGTCTGCTCGATCGGCGAGTTCTGCTCCTCCTCGCGGCGCTTGAGGAAGTTCTTGCGGCCGCCGTCGAACTCCTCGACGAGCTCCTTCGCGAAGGTGCCGTCCTTGATCTCGCCGAGGATCTTGCGCATCTCCTCGCGGGTGGCGTCGGTGACGATGCGCGGGCCGCGGGTGTAGTCGCCGAACTCGGCGGTGTCCGAGATCGACCAGCGCATCTTGGACAGGCCGCCCTCGTACATCAGGTCGACGATCAGCTTCATCTCGTGCAGGCACTCGAAGTAGGCCGCCTCCGGCTGGTAGCCGGCCTCGACGAGCGTCTGGAACCCGGCCTTGATCAGCTCGGACACGCCACCGCAGAGCACGGCCTGCTCGCCGAACAGGTCGGTCTCGGTCTCCTCGGTGAAGGTCGTCTTGAGGGCGCCCGGACGGGTGCCGCCGATGGCCTTGGCGTAGGAGAGGGTGAGCGGCCAGGCGTTGCCGCTGGCGTCGCGCTCGACGGCGACGAGCACCGGTACGCCGCGGCCCTCGTTGTACTGGCGGCGGACCAGGTGGCCCGGGCCCTTCGGGGCGACCATGCAGATGTCGACGCCCTCGGGCGGCTCGATGAGGCCGTAGCGGATGTTGAGGCCGTGGCCGAAGAACAGTGCGTCGCCCTCGACCAGCGACGGCGCGATCGCCGAGGCGTACAGCTCGCGCTGCAGGTGGTCGGGGATGAGCACCATCGTGACGTTGGCCTCTTCACACGCCTCTTCCGGCGTGACCACGCGCAGGCCGTCGTTCTCGGCCTTCTCGCGGCTCTTGGAGTCCTTCGGCAGGCCGACGCGGACGTCGACGCCGGAGTCGCGCAGCGAGAGCGCGTGCGCGTGCCCCTGGCTGCCGTATCCGAGCACCGCCACGTGGCGGTCCTGGATGACGCTCAGGTCGGCGTCCTTGTCGTAGAAGATCTCAGCCAATTGCCTTACCTCTCTGAAAAAACGGATCGCTCACGCACTGCGCTCGATGGCGCGCAGCGAGCGGTCGGTGATGGAACGGGCGCCCCGGCCGATGGCGACCATGCCCGACTGCACGAGTTCCTTGATGCCGAAGGGCTCCAGCACCCGGATCAGGGCTTCGAGCTTGTCCTTGCTACCAGTCGCCTCGATCGTCACCGCGTCCGGGGCCACGTCGACGACCCGGGCGCGGAAGAGCTCGACGGTCTCCAGCACCTGGGAACGGATCTCGTGATCGGCGCGGACCTTGATCAGGACGAGCTCGCGCTGGACCGATGCGCCCGGGTCGAGCTCGACGATCTTGATGACGTTGATCAGCTTGTTGAGCTGCTTGGTCACCTGTTCGAGGGGACGTTCCTCGACGTTGACGACGATGGTCATCCGGGAGATCTCCGGATGCTCGGTCGTGCCGACGGCCAGTGAGTCGATGTTGAAGCCGCGGCGGGAGAACAACGACGCCACGCGCGCCAGGATGCCCGGCGTGTTCTCCACCAGCACCGAAAGCGTGTGCCTGCTCATGAGCCCTCCTTCGTCGGGGGAGCGACCAGAAGCGCGTGTTCGCTGATTCGGTGGCTCATCTCATCCCCTCCCAGCCTGGAATGCTCAGTCATCGTTCCCCCAGTCCGGCGCCAGGTCTCGGGCGATCTTGATGTCGTCGTTGCTCGTGCCCGCGGCGACCATCGGCCAGACCATCGCGTCGTGGTGGACGATGAAGTCGATCACAACCGGCACGTCGTTGATCTCCATGGCCTTGTTGATCGTGGCGTCCACCTCGGCGGCGCTGTCGCAGCGCAACCCGACGCAGCCGTACGCCTCCGCCAACCTGACGAAGTCCGGGATCCGCCGGGACTGCAGGTCGGAGTTGGAGTATCGCTCGTTGTAGAACAGCGTCTGCCACTGCCGGATCATGCCGAGGTTACCGTTGTTGATCACGGCGACCTTGATCGGGATGCCCTCGATGGCGCAGGTGGCGAGCTCCTGGTTGGTCATCTGGAAGCAGCCGTCGCCGTCGATCGCCCAGACCGTGGTGTCCGGCCGGCCCTGCTTGACGCCCATCGCGGCCGGCACCGCGAAGCCCATGGTGCCCAGCCCGCCGGAGTTGATGAACGCGCCCGGCCGCTCGTAGCCGATGAACTGGGCGGTCCACATCTGGTGCTGGCCCACGCCCGCGACGTACAGGGCGTCCGGGCCGGCGATCTGCCCGATGCGCTGGATGACCTGCTGCGGTGCCAGCGACCCGTCGGCCGGCGTCTCGTAACCCAGCGGGTACGTCTCGCGCCACGCGCTGAGCTGGCGCCACCAGTCCTCGTGGTCGCCCTTGCGGCCGGCGGCGTGCTCGTTCCGCACCGCGGTGATCAGATCGGTGAGCACGTCGCGGCAGTCGCCGACGATGGGCACGTCGGCGTGGCGGTTCTTGGAGATCTCCGCCGGGTCGATGTCGGCGTGCACGACCTTCGCGTCGGGGGCGAAGGTGTCGATCCGGCCGGTCACCCGGTCATCGAATCGCGCGCCCAACGCGACGAGCAGGTCGGACTGCTGCAGGGCCCCGACCGCGCCGACGCTGCCGTGCATGCCCGGCATGCCCATGTGCAGCGGATGGCTGTCGGGCAGGGCGCCCTTGGCCATCAGGGTCGTGACGACCGGGGCACCGGTCAGCTCGGCGAGAGTGCGCAACTCGTCGGCGGCCCTGGCCTTGATCACACCGCCGCCGACGTACAGGACCGGGCGCTTCGCCGTGGTCAGCAGCCGGGCGGCCTCGCGGATCTGCTTGGCGTGCGGGCGGATCGCCGGACGGTAGCCCGGCAGCTGCATCGGCTGCGGCCAGACGAAGTCGACCTCCTTCTGCAGCGCGTCCTTGGCGATGTCGACCAGCACCGGGCCGGGCCGGCCGGTGGAGGCGATGTGGAACGCCTCGGCGATGGTGCGCCCGATGTCGGCGGGGTCGGTGACGAGGAAGTTGTGCTTGGTGATCGGCATCGTGATGCCGCCGATGTCGGCCTCCTGGAAGGCGTCCGTGCCGATCGCGCCGCTCGCCACCTGCCCGGTGATCGCCACGATCGGCACCGAGTCCATGTACGCGTCCGCGATCGGGGTGACGAGGTTGGTCGCGCCCGGACCGCTCGTCGCCATGCACACGCCGACCTTGCCGGTGGCCTGGGCGTATCCTTGCGCGGCGTGGCCTGCGCCCTGCTCGTGGCGGACAAGGACGTGGCGTACCTGCCGGGAGTCGAAGAGGGGGTCGTACGCCGGGAGGATCGCACCTCCCGGGATTCCGAACACAGTGTCGACACCGACCTGCTCCAGGGCTCTGACGAGCGCCTGGGCTCCGGTCATCCGTTCGGTCATCGCAAGTCCTTGTGCTCCTGAGGGCTCGGGCTCGGTGATCGCGTGCTGACGACGTGTCACGAGCCCAGGGGTCATGGCCAACAAAAAACCCCCCGCGCCGGGTGGCGATCGAGGGGAGCGCGCAAGCGGTCGAACTTGGTCAGCCTGCGCGCCGACCAAGTACGAGAATCAGATTGCGTTTCACGTTCCCAACCATGGCGAATTTGCCGCCCCACGTCAAATTAGTGGACGACAAGTCTCACCATACGAGACCGCCCGCCGTGATCGAGCGATCACGGCGGGCGGCGGGGCACTCAGGAGACGCGTTTGAGGACGACGTCGCCGGTCTTCACGAAGTAGACGCGGTGACCGAACTGGATCTCGTAGTACTTCAGCTTGCCGCGCACGATGGCGTGCGTGGACACGTCGAAGGTCGTGGAGTAGTCGTACTCCCCGCGCACCGTGTCGGCCACGGCGTAGCGCTGGCCGGCGGCGAAGGTGTACTGCATCGGCACCAGGCTCTGCGCCGGGATGTTCGCCGGATACGCCTCCGCCTCCGGGTAGGCGCGCCCGTAGATCGGCACCGACGCGGCGCCCGGCTTGGGCGTGACGACGAAGCCGTGGGCCCCGACGGCGGTCGGCTGCTTCTTCGGGTTGTGGAACCACGCCTTCTGGCCCAGGTACCAGATCGCCGTCCAGTCGCCCTGACGGCCCGCCACGGCGTAGGTCTGGCCGGTCGCGGCGCGTGCGCTGTGGTCGTACACGCTCATCGTCGCGTCCCCGTTCGGCGGGTGCTTGCCGATGTCCTTCACGAGCGGCGCGTCGTCGCTGGGCGCGGTGCGGAGCATGATCGATCCGCCGCCGTGCGCCGGGCACGGGGCGCTCGGCGCGCTCGCGTCGCAGCCGGTGTACGGCACGACGTTCTTGTCATAGTCCGGCAGGATCGTGACCATGCCCGAGCGCGGCCCCGCGGTGGCGTGGAGCGGGTGGCCCAGCAGCCTGAAGTAGTGCGCCCAGTCCCAGTACGGCCCCGGGTCCTCGTGCATGCCCTGCACGTTGGCGGGCGTGATGCCGGGGACGTTGTCGTGGCCGAGGATGTGCGCCCGGTCGACCGGGATGTCGTACTTCCTGGTCAGGTACCGGACCAGCGCCGCGGAGCTGCGGTACATCGCCTCGGTGTACCAGCTGCCGCCCTGGGCGAGGAAGCCCTCGTGCTCGATGCCGATCGAGCGGGCGTTGATGTCCCAGTTGCCCGCGTGCCAGCCGACGTCCTTGTTCTTGACGTGCTGGGCGATGTGCCCGTCGTCGGACCGTACGGTGTAGTGCCACGCGAGGTACGTCGGGTCCTGGGCGAGCTTGAGCGTGGTCGCCCAGGAGCCCTCGGTGTCGTGGATGACGATGTAGCGGATCCGCTGGCTCTTGGGCCGGTCGCCCAGGTCGTGGTTGCCGTAGCTCGTGGGGTCGCTCGGGTCGAGTTGCTGGTACGGCGCCGGCACCCACTCACAGCCGAGGCCGGGCGGGCACTCGGTCTCCGGGGCGTTGGCACCCGCCCCGGCGGGCTTGATCCCGGGCGTGGCGGCGAGCGTGACCCGCTGGCCGTCGTCGGTCGTACGGGACTCGCCGGTGCGCATCACGTCGTAGACCTGGCCCGCGAACCAGGCCGTGCCGCCGTAGCGGACCGTCGCCTGGTACCAGGCGGCGGGGTCGGCGCTGAGCGGCTTGCCGAGGTCGTGCTGGTAGCGGGCGAGCAGGGCGGCGCCGCCGCGGATGTTGGCGGTGGGGTCGGTGCGCAGGGTGTTCGCGCCGGCCCCGGTCAGCCCGGCGGCCTGCTGGAGGGTCTGCCCGTCCGGGCTCGCGGCGGAGGCGGCGGTCGCCTTCGGGCGCAGCGCCGGGCGGGCGGTGTCGCCACGGGGGTCCTCGCCGCCGCCGGAGAAGTGCTCTCCGGCGGAGGTCAGGGTGCCGTCGGTCAGGTGCATGGGGCCATAGCCGGCGCCGACGCTCGGCCGGCCCTGGTTGGCGTCCCACCGCGACTCCAGGTAGGAGACGGCGAGCAGCAGTTTCTCGGGAACGTGGTAGGCCTTCGCCGCGTCGGCGAAGGCCTGTTGCCGGGGGGTGGGGACCGGACTGGATTGCTGGGCGGCGTAAGCCTGTCCGGTGGTCAGACCGGCCAGGGCCACGATCGCCGCGACGAGGGTACGTCGTCGCACGGGCATCGGCAGCCTCCGTACTGGGGGACGCGGTCAGAGTGCCGAAGCCGCGGGGTGGCGTCAATGACTTTCGATCATTCGAGACACCACAGAGATTTTCTACCTCGACGCGCCGGGCCGTACGGGCGGCGTCGCCCGTGCGACCCGGGTCACCGGTTCACAGGTGAGGTCCGGTCAGCTGGCGGAGATCACCGAACCGTGGAGCGGGATGGACGCCTCGCCGCGCGGGTTCAGCTGGACGAGCGCCTCGATGCCCCCCGGCGCCATCGGCCGGGACACGAGATAGCCCTGGCCCCGGGGGCAGCCCATCTCACGGAGGAGCTCGAGCTGCTCGGGCCGTTCGACGCCCTCGGCCACGACCGTGAGGCCGAGGTCCCGGCCGACCCGGGCGATGGTGCGGGTCAGCAGCGTGAGGGTCTCGTCGCGGCCGAGCCCGGAGACGAACGACGGGTCGATCTTGATGACGTCGACCGGGAGCTGCCGCAGGAAGGCGAGGGAGGCGTAGCCGGTGCCGAAGTCGTCGATGGCCAGCCGCACGCCGAGGTCGCGCAGTGCCGACAGCCGCTCGATGAGCTCATCGGAGCCGTCGACCAGCACCTCCTCCTTGACCTCCAGGGTCAGCGCCCCGGGCGGCAGGCCGCTGTCGGCGAGCGCGGCCGCGACCGAGTCGACGAAGTGCGCCGCCGCGATCTCGCGCGGCCGCAGGTTGATCGACAGGCCGATCTCCCAGCCGTTCTCGCGCCACTGGGCCACCTGGGCGCACGCCTCGCGCAGCACCCAGTTGCCGAGCGGCACCATGAGGCCGGACTCCTCGGCGGTGCCGATGAACTCCTCGGGAGGCACGGAGACGCCGTCGCGCCACCAGCGGACCAGGGCCTCGACCCCGGTGACCCGCGAGGTGGCCAGCTCGACCACGGGCTGGAACTCCACGGCGAACTGCTGCTCGGTGAGCGCGCGCTGCAGGTCGCTGCCGAGTTCGAGCCGGCGCATGACGTCGGCGTGCATCTTGGCGGCGAAGACCTCGACCCGGCCGCCGCCGAGGTCCTTCGCCCGCGACAGCGCGATGTCGGCGTTGCGGATCAGCTCGGCGCCCTCGATGCAGTCCTCGGTGAAGGCGATGCCGACGCTGGCGGTGAGCACGATGGCGCGGTCGGCGACGCGGTACGGCTCGCCGGCCAGGGCCCGCAGGAGACGCTCGCCGAGGTCGACCACGGTCTGCACCTCGGTCGCGCTCTCCATGAGCACGGCGAACTCGTCACCGCCCCAGCGCGCGACCGTGTCGTCGGCGAGCACACCCGCGCGGAGCCGGCGCGCCGCCTGGGCGAGGAGCTGGTCGCCCCCGGCGTGGCCGATGGAGTCGTTGACGGCGGTGAACCCGTCGAGGTCGACGAAGACGACCGCGACCGGCCCCTGGCTGCGCCCGACCTTCTCGCGGGCGCGTTCTTCGAGGTAGGCGCGGTTGGGCAGGCCGGTCAGCCCGTCGTGGAAGGTCAGGTGGGCGACCTGGCGCTCCAGCGCCACCTGTTCGCTGAAGTCACGGGTGGTGACCAGGAGCTGGTCGGTGCCGTCGCCGGAGCGGCCGTACCGGGAGATGGTCGACTCGGTGGGCAGCCATGTGCCGTCGGTGGCCCGTACGCGGCAGGCGATGCGCGCGACGTCGCGGTCGCAGTCGGCGTCGAGGAAGGCCGTCACCGCGTCCACGACGCGCGGCAGGTCCTCGGGGTGGACGACGTCGTACACGGGGCGGCCGAGGAGGTCCTCGGCGGCGTAGTGGTACGAGCGGCGTGGGCCGGCGCTGACGTACTGCACGACACCGTCGAGCCCGCAGATGAGCACGACGTCGTTGATGCTCTCGGCGAGTGCGCGGAAGTGCTTCTCGCCGCTCGCGGCGGCGTGGCCCAGGCGGTCGTTCTCGCGGACGAGCTCGGCGAGCCGGGCGAGCAGGACCAGCACCGCCGTGCCCGCGACGATCGGCACGATCGGCCGCAGCCCGCGGGCGCCCGTGAGCGTGTGGCCGGCCACGAAGATCGCCGCCGCGGCGGCGGTGGCGGCGGGCGCGAGGCCCGGGCCGACCAGCGGCCGGCGTATGTCCTCGGCCGGCCGCCCGCCGCGCCCGATCCAGGGCACGGCGGCCAGGAGCAGGAGTCCGGCCGTGCGGACCACGTCGGCCGGGATGCCGTGGGTGGCGTCGTCGCCCAGCCGGAGCACGGCGTACACCACGTCGGCCGCGGACACCACGAGCAGCGCGCCGTAGGCGAGCGCGGCGGGCCGGTGGTTCGCGCGCACGGCGACGAGGGCCATCGGGAACAGCGCGCAGACCAGGGCGGCGTCCAGCACCGGGTAGCGCAGCTCGATGAGGTACTGGCCCCAGCCCTCTCCGGAGTCGTGGTAGAGCCGGTCGAAGATCGCGACCCAGCCGACCACGAACAGGGCGCAGGCGCAGACGTAGGTGTCGGCCAGGTAGCGCAGCCAGGGACGCGGGCTGCGCGGCAGGCGTACCGGCGCGAGGAAGCCCGCGGTGATGGCGATCGGCGCGACCAGCAGGAACAGGTCGGCCGGCGAGACCGTCACCACGGCGCGGCTGATCACGAGGCGGGAGACGGCGTTCACGGTGGCGCCGGCGCACCAGGCCAGCGCGGCCACGCCGAACCACCGCCACATGTCCCGGTCGATCTTGCCGACGGCCGTCTGGGGCGCGCGCACGGCGGCGTACATGAGCGACGACGACGCGATGGCCGCGGCCCAGGCGGAGAGCCATGCTCCGGACAGCCCGCCGCCCCAGCCCAGCCCGAGCGCGAGGGCGTAGATCAAGGCGAGCGCCGCGAGCACTCCGAACGGCCGCACCGGCGCCGGTACGTGCCAGCGCCGCCGCTCCGCTCCCTCCCCGGTCATCTCACTTGCTCCCCGCGACTGATCATGAGCCGTCCCGCTCTGGAAACGCCTCGCAGGGCGCACATGACTCCCGGATTCTCCACCGAACCCGGGCGGCTCTCCGGCGGTCTCGCCGCCGGTCTGTCAAGTGCCTTGTCATCCTTGCGAGGCGGTGTCCCGCCCGCGCGGGACACCGGGTTTTGAGTTGCGAACCCCGCGAATCAAGGCCGGGGTCTTCCGGCATGGTCCGCGCGGTGGTCGGGCTGGTCAGCTTCGCGGCTCAATCTACGGGCCGTATGTCACGGAGCGATTGAGGCCGGGCGTCCAGCAGGCGACAGGTAACCACGGTGAGTAACCGCAACCCTGACCTTTTGGGCGTTTTGTCGGGAATAGCCGCCGATCAGGGAAAGTAGCGGCCTGTAATCGACCCTCGGCGGGCAAAGGACCGCCGGGCAGTGTTTACCCGATCAGTAGTCGCCCTTAATGACATTGATCAGAGGCTCGCCCGTGACGAACCGCCTGACCTGGTCACGAACGAGAGCGACGATCCGCCGGCGCGACGCCGGGGTGGAACCACCGACGTGCGGGGTGATGAACACGCCGGGCGCGGTCCAGAGCGGATGGCCGGCCGGCAGCGGCTCGGGGTCGGTCACGTCGAGTACGGCGCGGAGCCGGCCTGCGGTCACCTCGGTCAGCAGCGCCTCGGTGTCCACGACGATGCCGCGCGCGGCATTGACCAGCAGCGCATTGTCCTTCATGCAGGCCAGGAACGTTTTGTCGACCAGCCCGGTGGTCTCGGCGGTCGAGGGCACGATGAGAACGACGACGTCGGCCTCGGGCAGGAGTCCGGGCAGCGCGCTCACAGGGTGTACGCCATCGCGGGCGGTGCGGGCGACCCGGATGACGTGAGCTTCGAACGGGGTGAGGCGCCGCTCGATCGCCGCGCCCACCGAGCCGTACCCGACGATCATCACGGTGCGGTCTGTCAAGGCGTCTGTCATGTGCCAGTCCCAGCGCCCCTCACGCTGGGCGTCGCGGAAGCCGGGGAACTCCCGCTGGGCCGCGATGATGCCGCCGACCACCCACTCGGCCGTGCTCGCGTCGTGCACGCCGCGCGCGTTGCACAGGACGACACCCTCGGGCACGAGCGGCAGGAACGTGTCGACTCCCGCCACCTGCAACTGGATGACCTGCAGGTTCGACATCTCGGCGACGATCTCGCGGCTGCGCGGAGTCGCGACGAACGGCGGGACGTAGAGGTCGACCTCGGCCGGGTCGCCGGGGCGCTCGTCTGTGCGGCCGTCGTAGATCCGCACGCTCACGTCCTCGACGCCCTCGATGCCCGCGACGCCTTCGACGGCGTCGGCGAGCTCCCGGTCCGGCACCCAGATTCTCACTGACCCTCCCCTCCGGTGGAAAAGATCGTACGACCAGTGCTTCCGGGCTGTGACGCCGAGGTGTGACGATGGGGCATGGAGGGGTACGGAACGCCCGTTCTCGCCACCGCGGAGGGCGACCACGGAGAGTCAGCACGGGCCGGACGAGTTCGTTCTGTATTGAGATGGGAACTTGACCAAAGTGCGGCTTAACACATTCGTCATCGCGGGTGCACTGGTGCTCGCCGGCTGCTCGTCCGGTGGATCGCCGCGTGCGGGCGGCACCACGCCACCGCCCGCCGGCTCGCCGCCGGCCTCGCCCGCGGCCTCCGTGGCGCGGCTCGGGACGCCGCGCGACCTGGTGACGGGGCTGTCGGTCCCGTGGGCGATCGCGTTCCTGCCCGGCGGCGACGCCCTGGTGACCGAGCGGGACACCGCCCGCCTCCTGCGCGTCACCCCCAAGGGGAAGCTCAGTACGGTCGGAACCGTCCCGGGCGTGTCGCCTGCCGGCGAGGGCGGCCTGCTCGGCGTGGCGGTCTCCCCGTCGTACGCCAGGGACCACTGGGTGTTCGTCTACTACAGCGCCTCCTCCGACAACCGGATCGCCCGCTTCCAGTACCGCGAAGGCCAGGGCATCGGCGGCGTGCAGACGCTCGTGAAGGGCATTCCGCGCGGCCAGATCCACAACGGCGGCCGCCTCGCGTTCGGCCCCGACCACTTCCTCTACGCCTCGACCGGCGAGACCGGGCGCGGCGGGCTGGCGCAGGACCGGTCCTCGCTCGGCGGCAAGATCCTGCGGATGACGCTCGACGGCAGGCCCGCGCCCGGCAACCCGTACGGCACGCTCGTCTACTCCTACGGGCACCGGAACGTGCAGGGCCTCGCGTGGGACTCGCGGGGCCGGATGTTCGCCACGGAGTTCGGCCAGGACCGCTTCGATGAGATCAACCGCATCCTGCCCGGGCACAACTACGGCTGGCCCGTGGTCGAGGGGTTCGGCGGCGACCGGAAGCGGTACACACCGCCGCTGCTGACGTGGCGGACCTCCGAGGCGTCTCCGTCGGGGCTGGCCTACGACCACGGGTCGCTGTGGGCGGGCGCGCTGGCCGGACGGCGGCTGTGGCAGGTACCGGTCAACGCGAACGGGACGGTCGGCAGGCCGGTGCCGCACTTCGAGGGCCGGTACGGCCGCCTGCGGGCGGTCGTCACCGCCCCCGACGGCTCGCTGTGGGTCAGCACGAGCAACCGCGACGGGCGCGGCACCCCGGCCAAGGGCGATGACCGGATCCTGGTGGTTCCGGTGTCCTGATCGGGTCCTAGTGCAGCATCAAGCAACGTTCGCCCTGCGGCAGGGGTGGTCATGCGCTGGCGCGTTTTTGTCGTAGGTACATGGGACGGCACCAGCCGTCCCCGACTCCGGCGAGGGCGGACCGGGCCTGGGGTCACGGCGTCAGCAGGTGCGCGGACGTGCTGTGGGTGGCGAGCGCGATGGCGCCGAGCGCCTCGGCCCGATCGCCGAGGCGTCCGGTGGTGACGGTGACGCCCTGGCTGATCGCCGGAGGCAGCCGCTGGGCCAGCACGTCGCGGACGCCGTCCAGCAGGGTCCGGCCGACCGCCGCGACCTCGCCGCCGATGACCACCAGCCGGGGTTCGAGCATGGCGCAGATGCCGGCCAGCGCGCGGCCGAGCATGTGGCCGGCGTCGGCGACGACCCGCCGCGCCCCGGGGTCGTCGGCCGCGAGCAGCGCCACCACGTCGGCGATGGTCGTCTCCGGCCCACGGGTGTGCGCGAAGGCCGAGGTCAGTCCGCGGGCTCCGATGACCGTCTCGAGGCAGCCCCGGTTCCCGCATCGGCAGACGTACCCGCCGTCGATCACGGAGATGTGCCCCAGCTCACCGGCCGACCCGGTGGCCCCCTCGTACGGGCGGCCGTTCAGGATCAGTCCGGCGCCGACGCCGTCCGACAGCATCACGTAGATGAGATCGTCGGCGCCCCGGGCCGCGCCGAAGGTCCATTCGGCCAGCGCGCCGAGGTTCGCATCGTTGCCGACGTGGACCGGCACCCCGATGCGCTCGCGCAGGCGTGCGGCGATGTCGACGCCGCTCCAGTCGGCCAGCACCGACGGGGTCCGCAGCGTGTGGGACCGCGACTGCATCGGGGCCGACACCGCGACGCCCATGCCAAAGACCCGGCCGGCGTCGCGGCCCGCCGCCGCGACCAGGTCGAGCGCGGTGTCGGCGACGTAGGCCAGCGCGTCGTCCGGGAGGTGGTCGACGTCGAGCGCCCGGTACCGCTCGCCGAGCACGCCTCCGGACAGGTCGGTGAAGAGCACACGGATGCCGGCGTGGCGGAGATGGACGCCGAGCACGCCGCCGCCGTCCGGGTTCAGGGTGAGCGGGGTGGCAGGGCGGCCACCGCTGGTCGAGGTGCGGCGTCCGGCGTCGCCGGGGGACTCGGTCAGCACCCCCTCGGCGAGGAGTTCGGCGACGAGACTCGAGACCGTGGTCCGCGACAGGCCCGTGGCGCGGGCGATGCCGACCCTGCTGATCCGGCCGCGCCGTTGCACGGTCTCCAGCACCAGGAGGCGGTTCCGCGACCGCAACGACGCGAGCGACCCAGGAGCATCCGACACGGGACGGATAGTAACGGTTCGTCCGAGATTCGTATTAATTATGGCCGTTTTTGGCCTTTGTTACTCCTTGATGCTTATAAACCGGCTTCTCTAAAGTCCGCCAGTGTCAGCGGCCTGAGCGGGTACCGGCCACGGCAACTAGGTGCGTCCTGGGAGATTCCTTGTACAGAAAACCGTTCGCGCTGATCGCGGCGGGAGCAGCACTGTGCTGCGCCGCAGCGACCGGCATGCCCAGCGCGTCGGCGCAGGAGGCGGCGCCGACAAACGCGATCTACCTCAACCCGGCCTACTCGTCGGCCGAGCGCGCTGCGGACCTCGTCGGCCGCCTCACGCTCACCGAGAAGGCCCAGCAGATGAACAGCAACATCGCGCCGGCGATCCCCCGGCTCGGTGTCGCGCAGTGGGGCTGGTGGAACGAGGCATCGCACGGTGTCGCCGCGATCACTACCAGCACGTCGAATCCGCCGCCCGCCACGAACACGACGTCCTACCCGGTCGACCTGGCGATGGGCAGCACCTGGAACCCCGACCTGGTTCACAAGGTCGCGAGCGCCATCGGCGACGAGGCCCGCGAGGTGATGCCGAACAACACGGAGAACCTCGACTTCTACTCCCCCACCGTCAACCTCGGCCGCGACCCGCGCTGGGGCCGTAATGACGAGACCTGGAGCGAGGACCCGACGCTGACCGCCGCACTCGCCGGCCAGTACGTCAACGGCCTGCAGGGCCAGGACGAGAACGGAAAGCTGCCCGCGTCGGCGAACGGCTACCTCAAGGCGGTGGCCACGCTCAAGCACTTCGCCGCCAACAACAGCGAGTACAACCGCCGCACCGGCACCTCCGACATGGACCAGCGGACGCTGCGGGAGTACTACACGGCGCAGTTCCGCGACATCATCGAGAGCTCCCACCCTGGCTCGATCATGAGCTCGTACAACCGGGTCAACGGCGTCCCCGCCGCCGCGAGCGTCCAACTGATGGACACGCTGGCCCGGCAGACGTGGGGCTTCGGCGGGTACTTCACCTCCGACTGCGACGCGGTGTACGAGATCCAGGGCGGCCACCACTGGCAGCCGCCGGGCGCCTCCGCTCCGCTCGACCAGTACGGCCGGACGGCCTACGCCATCACCGCCGGTGAGGACCTGGACTGCAACGGCGGCTACCATGACGCGTCCAACTACGGGAACACCGTCCCCGACGCGGTCGCCAAGCACATCACCACCCAGACCGGTGTCTTCAACGAGAACGACGTCGATGTCGCCCTCGTCCGGCTCTTCACCGCACGGATCCAGACCGGCGAGTTCGACCAGGAGGACCAGGTGCCGTGGGTGCGCGACGCCCGCGCCCGCCTGGGCGGGACCGCCTGGGTCAACTCCGACGACAACAAGGCCGTCACCCAGACCCCGGAGCGGATCGCGCTCGCGCAGCAGGCCGCCGAGCAGAGCCTCGTGCTGCTGAAGAACGCCCCGGCCGCCGGCGCCAAAGACGACCTGCTGCCGCTGAAGGTGCCCGCCCAGGGCTCCTACAAGGTCGCGGTCATGGGCGCCTACGCCAACCAGTCCCCGCTCTTCCTCGGCGGCTACGCCACCTACGAGGGCCCCTCCGGGGCCGCCAAGCAGGTCAACCCCTACCAGGGCATCAAGGCCGCGATCCAGAAGATCAACCCGGACGCCACGGTCGACTATTACCCCGGCGTCACCGGCAGCACGCTCAACACCGTCGACTCCGTGTCCGTCGCGGCGGCCGACCAGTACGACGTGGTCATCGTCGTCGCGGGTACCAACTCCAGCAACTCCCGTGAGGACGTCGACCGCACCACGCTGGCGCTGCCCGGCGCGCAGGCGTCGCTGATCAGCCAGGTCGCGGCCCGCAACCCGCACACCGTCGCGTACATGGAGACCGTCGGTCAGGTCGACACGAACGGCTTCCAGTCGCAGGTGCCCGCGATGCTGTGGAGCTCCTACAACGGGCAGGAGCAGGGCGCCGCGCTCGCCGACGTGCTGCTCGGCAAGACCGACCCGAGCGGGCGGCTGCCGTTCACCTGGTACGCCGACCAGAACCAGATCCCCGCGATCGGCGACTACAACGTCCGGCCCACCTCCACTACCCACGGCCGCACCTACATGTACTTCAACGGGGACGTCACGTACCCGTTCGGGTACGGCCTGAGCTACACGCCGTTCTCCTACTCGGCCCTGAACGTCAAGAAGAAGGTGGACGCGAACGGCACGGTCCAGGCGACCGTGAAGGTCACCAACAAGGGTGACGCGCGGGGCTCCACGGTGCCGCAGCTGTACGTGAGCACGCCGTTCGAGCCGGTGAGCAAGGAGCGCCCGGCCCAGCGGCTGGAGGCGTTCGACAAGGTCACCGTGGACCCGCACCGGAGCAAGACGGTCCGCTTGACCTTCCCGGCGTCCAAGCTCGCGTTCTTCGACGAGTCGTCGAACCGCTACGTGGTCGATCCGGGCACGTACGAGCTCCGGGTCGGCAGCAGCAGCGGGGACGTCGCGGCAAAGGCCGACGTCCGGGTCGACGGCACGCTGAAGCCGTCGCCGGCGGTCGTCACCGCCAAGCCGGCCCAGGCCGGGGACGCCGCCCAGGGCATCGTCCAGCGGGTGACCTTCGACAAGGGCACCACGATCGACCCGCAGCTCACGGTGTCGATGAAGGACGAGAGCAGCTACGGCTACGTCACCAAGGGCCAGAGCACGCCGCTGCCCGCAGGGGTGCATGTGTCCTACCGCAGTGACAACCCGAAGGTCGTCAGGATCGTGGGCGACCGCGTCATCCGCACCGTCGGATCCGGCGTGGCGACCGTGACCGCCACCGTCCACTCCAACGGGGGATCCGCCTCGACGACCTTCGTCGTCCGGGTTCCCTGACAGTAGAGATCGCTGAATCGAGTAGGCGGGTCGGGTGTCCCGACCCGCCTCTCACACCACCGGACATGTTCGCCACTGAGTTCGGCCAGGACCGCTTCGATGAGATCAACCGCGATGACAGGATCCTGGTGATTCCGGCGTCCTGAGCGGGTCCTAGGCTGTCGCAGATGGACGACCGTGAGGTGACCGAGCACGTCGAACGCCACCTGGGGCCCTTCCTCCGCGCGCATCCCCTGGAGAACGACTCCGGCCGCGACCTCGGTCTCGGCGTGTTCTTCTTCGAGTCGCCGTCGATGGTGAGCGTGGTCACCATCGGACTGCGCTCCCGGATGCTGCAGTCGCCGTTGCCGCTCGAACTGGCCTGCTCCGTACGGCCGGGGCAGGAGGAGCATGCCGAGCGGCTCGTGGAGCGGTTCGCCCGGCTGTCGGTGCTCGGCGACGTCGAACTGGAGTACGACGACGGGTTGCTCGTCGAGGAGCCGCTGGTGCCGGACACGGAGATCCGCGGCCTGCTCGCGGCGCCGCACCCGTACGCGGACGAGATGTTCAACCTGGTCCGCGACGCGGACGGGACGCTGAGCCTGCAGTTCGTCACGCTGGTGCCGATCACCGGGCCGGAGGGCGCGTACCTGGGGGATCACGAGACCGGCGAGCTGTTCGAGCTGTGGGAGTCGGCCGGCACCGATCTGCTGGACCTGCGGCGTCCGTCCGCCGTCTGACCTTTCCGCGTGACCGTCCGGTCACCGAACGGGATGGCGCCGCGCCTCTTCTGCCCCTATCGTCAGTCCAATGTCAGAAGATCAGCGGCATGTGCGGATAGCGCTGTTCTTGCGGCGAATCCTGAGCGCGGACGCCATGCGCCGGGCGGTCGCCGGCCCCGGTGAGGGTTTCACCGCCCGCGACTGGGCCGTCGTCCTCCAGCGCGTGCGCAAGGAGGCCAAGGAGGACAACGTCGGGCTGATCGCGGCCGGCGTCGCCTTCTGGGCGATCCTGTCGATCGTGCCGCTGCTCATCGGGGTGATGGCGGTGGCATCGCTGGTCGCCGGGCCGGCCTGGGTGCGCTCGCAGCTCGACCCGCTCGCCGGGATCCTGCCCCCTCCCGTCGCGCGATCCCTGACCGGCCAGCTGTCCGACGCGGTCGCGGCGATGAGCGGCCAGGGCCGGACGGTGGGTCTGATCATCGGCCTGCTCGGCGTGCTGTGGACCTGCTCCCGCGGCTTCGGCGCGCTCATCAACGGGCTGCACGTCGTGATCGACGCGGAGGACACGCGGAACGTGATCC
Source organism: Actinoallomurus oryzae (assembly GCF_039541955.1). Lineage (NCBI taxonomy): Bacteria > Bacillati > Actinomycetota > Actinomycetes > Streptosporangiales > Thermomonosporaceae > Actinoallomurus > Actinoallomurus oryzae. The sequence goes on from NZ_BAABHF010000024.1 coordinate 261,517, forward strand.
GCAAGCGCGCGACGGCGTTCGGCCTGACGGCCGGGGCGCTGGCGACCGTGCTGGGAGCGCTGTGGCTGGTCGCCTCGGTGCCACGGCTCGGGCTGCGGGACGCCGACGTGATCATGGGCTTCGCCATCCGCTGCCTGCTGCTGGCCGTCCTGGCGGTGATCGGCCTGATCCTGCTGTACCGGTGGGGCACGGACCGCGCGAACGCCGACTGGCACGCGGTCCGCTGGGGCGCGGGCATCGCGATCACCGCCTGGGCCGTGATGTCGGCCGCCCTGGCGCTCTACACCGCCGACACGGGCGGGAGAAGCTCGACGTACGGGACCCTGGCGGGAGCGGCGGCCATCGCGACGTGGCTGTACATGTCGTGCTACATCATCCTGCTGGGCGCCGAGATCAACGTCGAGATCGAACGCCTCCTGGCCCACCGCGCCGCCTTCCGCGACGAACCACCGGAGCCCGACACTTCGGGCACCGCCCCGGTGGCGGAGCCCGCGGGGTGACAGACCCCGCGACGCGACGCGGTCCGCATCCCCGCGGACCGCATCGCGTCGGAGTGTTGTCAGCCGGTCAGTTTCTGGATGATCAGCTCGCGGGCGCGGCCCGCGTCAGCCTGGCCTCGGGTGGCCTTCATCACGGCGCCGACCAGGGCACCGGCCGCGGCCACCTTGCCGCCGCGGATCTTGTCCGCGACGTCGGGGTTGCCCGCGATGACCTCGTCGACGACGGCGGCCAGCTCGCCTTCGTCGCTGACGATCTTCAGTCCGCGCTCCTCGACGACCTCGTCCGGGGTGCCCTCGCCCGCGAGGACGCCGTCGAACACCTGGCGTGCCAGTTTGTCGTTCAGCGCGCCCTCGGCGACCAGCGCGCTCACGCGGACGACGTCGGCCGGGGTGACCGGTAGCTCGGTGAGCTCGACGCCCTGCTCGGTGGCGCGGCGGGACAGCTCGTTCATCCACCACTTGCGGGCCGCGGCGGCCTCCGCCCCCGCGCGTACGGTCTCCTCGATGAGGTCGAGCGCGCCCGCGTTGACGATGTCCTGCAGCTCCTTGTCGCTGAGGGACCACTCCTCGCGCACCCGCGCGCGGCGGGCGGCGGGCAGCTCGGGCCGGCCGCTCAGCAGCTCGTCCACCCACGCGCGGGGCGGGGCCATCGGCACCAGGTCCGGCTCGGGGAAGTAGCGGTAGTCCTGCGCCTCTTCCTTGCTGCGGCCGCTCGTCGTCGTGCCGGTGTCCTCGTGGAAGTGGCGCGTCTCCTGGACCACCCGCTCCCCCGCGTCGAGCACGCCCGCCTGCCGCTCGATCTCGTGGCGGACGGACCGCTCCACCGAGCGCAGGGAGTTGACGTTCTTGGTCTCCGAGCGGGTGCCCCAGACCGAGGAGCCGGTGGGCATGAGCGACACGTTGACGTCGCAGCGCATCGAGCCCTGCTCCATGCGCACGTCGGACACGCCCAGGGCGCGGACCAGCTCGCGCAGCTCGGTGGCGTACGCACGCGCGACGAGCGGCGCCTTGTCGCCGGTCGCGACGATCGGCTTGGTGACGATCTCCACGAGCGGGATGCCGGCGCGGTTGTAGTCGACCAGGGAGTAGTCGGCGCCCTGGATGCGTCCGGTGGCGCCACCGACGTGCAGCGACTTGCCGGTGTCCTCCTCCATGTGGACGCGCTCGATCTCGATGCGGTACGTCTCGCCGTCGACCTCGACGTCGAGGTGGCCGTCGACGCACAGCGGCTCGTCGTACTGCGAGATTTGGAAGTTTTTCGGCATGTCCGGATAGAAGTAGTTCTTCCGGGCGAACCGGCACCACTCCACGATCGAGCAGTTCAGCGCCAGACCGATCTTGATGATGCCCTCGATGGCGGCCTGGTTCGTCACCGGCAGGGCCCCCGGCAGCCCCAGGCAGACCGGGCAGACCTGGGTGTTCGGCGGGGCGCCGAACTCGGTGGGGCAGCCGCAGAACATCTTGCTCTTGGTGCCCAGCTCGATGTGGGTCTCGATGCCCAGCACGGGTTCGTACCGGGTCAGCGCCTCGTCGTACGGCACCAGCGTGGTGGTCACTTCACAGCCTCCGTGAGGTCAGGGGCCTGCGCCAGCAGCGGGCCGCCCCAGCGATCCTGCAGGGCCTTCTCGACGGCGGCGGCGACGCGGTAGGTGCGGTCGTCGGCCAGCACGGGGGCCATCACCTGCAGGCCGACCGGCAGGCGGTCCTCGTCGGCCAGGCCGCAGGGCACCGAGATCGCGGCGTTGCCGGCGAGGTTCGACGGGATCGTGCACAGGTCGGCGAGGTACATCGCCATCGGGTCGTCGGCCCGCTCGCCGATCGGGAACGCGGTCGTCGGCGTGGTCGGCGACACCAGCACGTCCACCTGCTCGAACGCGGCGTCGAAGTCGCGGGCGATGAGGGTGCGGACCTGCTGGGCCTTGCCGTAGTAGGCGTCGTAGTAGCCGCTGGACAGGGCGTAGGTGCCGAGCATGACCCGGCGCTTGACCTCGGGTCCGAAGCCCTCGGCGCGGGTCAGCGCCATGACCTCCTCGGCCGAGCGGGTGCCGTCGTCGCCGACCCGCAGGCCGTAGCGCATCGCGTCGAACCGGGCCAGGTTGGACGAGCACTCCGACGGTGCGATCAGGTAGTAGGCGGGCAGCGCGTAGGTGAAGTGCGGGCAGGACACCTCGACGACCTTCGCGCCGAGCGACTCGAGCAGCTCCACCGCCTCGCGGAAGCGCGCCAGGACGCCCGGCTGGTAGCCCTCGCCGCCGAACTCCTTGACGACCCCGATCCGCAGGCCCTCGACGTCGGCGCGGCGCGCGGCCTCGACCACCGGCGGCACCGGGCGGTCGATCGAGGTGGAGTCCATCGGGTCGTGCCCGGAGAACGCCTCGTGCAGCAGCGCCGCGTCCAGCACCGTACGGGCCAGGGGCCCCGGGGTGTCGAGGGAGGAGGCAAACGCGATCACGCCGTACCGGGAGGAGCCGCCGTAGGTCGGCTTCATGCCGACCAGGCCGGTCACCGCGGCGGGCTGGCGGATCGAGCCGCCCGTGTCGGTGCCGGTGGCGAGCGGCGCCTCGTACGCGGCGACGGCCGCCGACGAGCCGCCGGACGAGCCGCCGGGGATCTTCGTCAGGTCCCACGGGTTGTGGGTCGGGCCGAACGCGCTGTTCTCCGTGGAGGAGCCCATCGCGAACTCGTCCATGTTGGTCTTGCCGAGGATGACCATGCCCGCCTCGCGCAGCCGCGCCGTGACGGTCGCGTCGTACGGCGGCTGCCAGCCCTCGAGGATCTTGGACGAGCAGGTGGTCGGCATGTCCTTGGTGGTGAAGACGTCCTTGTGCGCGATGGGCACGCCCGCGAGCGGGCCGAGCCGCTCACCGGCCGCCCGGCGGGCGTCGACCGCCCGCGCCTGCGCGAGGACGTTGTCCTCGTCGACGTGCAGGAACGCCTTGACGTCGCCGTCGACCGCCTTGATCCGGCCGAGGTGCTCTCGCGCGATCTCCTCCGCCGACGCCTCGCCCGAAGCGAAGATCTCCGCGACCTCTGCCGCGGTCTTCTTAATCACGCTCGTGCTCATTGGTCGCTCACCGGCTCCTCACTCGCTCCGCGGACGGCCTCGTACCTCACCCGTCCACTGCGCTCGCTGCGTCGGGTTCGCTCCATCACGCCTCCTCGTCGAGAATCCGCGGGACCTTGAAGCGCTGCTGCTCGGAGGCCGGGGCACCGGCGAGCGCCTGCTCGGGCGTGAGGCCCGGCCGTAGCTCGTCGGCGCGGAAGACGTTGGTCAGCGCCAGCGCGTGCGAGGTCGGCGGAATGTCCTCCGCCGCGACCTCCTGGACCCGCGCGACCGCGGAGATGATGTCGCCGAGCTGGGTGGCGAGATGTTCGAGTTCGTCTTCGCGGAGCGCCAGCCGGGACAGCCGGGCGAGGTGCGCGACATCGTCACGGGTGATGGCACCGCCGGAAGCTGCCTCCTCGGCGGAGCCCGTGGCGGCGTGCTCATCAGGCATAGGGAAACCGTTTCTGCGATCGATGGATTCGTTTCAATCCTAGAGGGCGTCGCCCCTTGGCACCGACCGGTTTACCCAGCACTGATCATCCGGGCACACGCAGGCTGCTAGCAGGCGGCCTCTTCGGGGGCGGCCAGCTCGTGTGAGCGCTCGCGCAGCCAGGCGGTGGCGTCGTCGGCCGTCATCGGCGGCCGGAAATGGTAGCCCTGGGCCGCGTCGCAGCCCATCTTGCGCAGGAGGTCCGCGGTCGCGGCGTCCTCGACGCCCTCGGCGACCGAACGGAGCCCGAGGGTGCGGACGAGGTCCACGATGGACTGCACGATCACCGCGTCGTCACCGGTGTCGCACAGGCGCCCCACGAACGAGGAGTCGATTTTGATCTCTTCCACCGGCAGGCTCCTCAGGCGTACGAGGGAGGAGTAGCCGGTGCCGAAGTCGTCCAGGCTCAGCGGGATGCCGAGCTCGGCGAGCGCGGCGACCGTGTCGGCGGCGTAGGCCGGCTCGGTCATCAGGATCCGCTCGGTGATCTCCAGCTGGAGCGCGTGCGGCGGCACGGCATGACGCATCAGCCCCGAGGCGATCGTCTCGGTGAGCGTGGCGTCGAGCAGGTCGCGCCCTGAGGCGTTGATGGCGACCTGGACCGGCAGCCCGGCCTGCCACCACTCGGCCACCTGCGCGAGGGCGGCCTCGACCACGAAGCCGGTGATGCCGCGCATGAGGTAGGTCTGCTCGGCGATCGGCAGGAACTGGTCGGGTGTCAGCAGGCCCTTGGTCGGGTGCCGCCACCGCAGCAGCGCCTCCATGCCGGCCGGGCGGTCGTCGTCGAGGAAGATCTTGGGCTGGTAGTGGAGCTCGAGCTCGCCGCGGTCGATGGCGCGGCGCAGCTCGCCCTGGCGGCCCAGGCGCTCGGGCGAGTTGCGGTCGCGGTCGGGTGAATAGATCTCCACCCCGGTGCGATTCTCCTTCGCCACGTACATCGCCACGTCGGCGCGCTGCATCAGGAGCTCGAAGTCGGGCGCGTGGTCGGGATGCAGGGCGATGCCGACGCTGCCGTCGAGGTCGAAGGAGTTGCCGTCGAGGCGCACCGGCTCGCCCAGCGCGGCCCGCAGCCGGGCCGCCACCTCGCGGGCGGCGCGCGCGTCGCGTACGGACGGCAGCAGCACCGCGAACTCGTCACCGCCGAGCCGCGCGACCAGGTCGCCGGGCCGGACGCTGTGGGTCAGCCGGTGCGCGACCAGCTGCAGGAGACGGTCGCCGGTGGGGTGCCCGAGCGTGTCGTTGACCTCTTTGAACCGGTCGAGGTCCAGCAGGAACAGGCCGACCCGCTGCTGCGGCTCCTCGTCGGCCCCCCGGCCCTGGACCGCCCGCCGCTCGGCCCGGTGGCGCGCCTCGGCGAGCGCCTGCTCGGTACGGACGATCAGCAGCTTGCGGTTGGGCAGGCCGGTCAGGGCGTCGTGCATGGCCTGGTATTCGCGGCTGAGCGACACCGAGGCGTTGAGGTAGACCGCGATGAACGGCAGCACGAACAGCGGCACGAACGCCGCCGACCGGCTCATCGCCACCGTCACCAGGGGCGCCAGCCCGAGCAGTGCGGCGTGCACGAGCAGCTGGAGCCCGAAGTTCCAGCGCATCGCCTTCAGCATCGAACCCCGCTCGTGGAACGCGATCGCCGCGTTGACCAGCCCGGAGTTGACGAGGAAGTACGCCGTGCCGGCGAGGGCCATCGGCAGCAGGTCGGCGCCGTCGGGGACCCACACGTGGCTCGGCGAGGCCGTGATCCCGAAGGCCAGCAGGGTCAGGCCGGCCGCGGTGAAGCTCAGGGTGTACTGGCCGACGTTGAAGACGGTGCGGTGCAGCGCACGGCGGCGCAGGGCGCCGGTGGCCGCGGCCGCGAGCGCCTGGAACACCAGGGCCGTGGGCAGGCCCGCGTACAGCATGGTCGCGAACGTGAACGTGGTCGAGATGGTGGCGCCGGTCGTCTCGGTGGAGCCCGGCGTGACGATCGGCTTCAGCTCGCCGAGGATGATCAGGCAGGCGAGGATCCAGAAAAGCGGGTTACGGACCAGCTCCTGGAGATCGACGGCGCGAAGGAAGGCGATCGAGGCGACGAGCGCCACGACGCCGGCCGAAGTGACACTGACGACGTAGATCCACAACGGCGACCCGCGCCGTGGGACCGTGTCTCGCGTGTTGTTCGGGTCCTTCATCACGTCCTCGAGGGGTTACACCAAACGCTCCGCTTTCACATCCGCGGTGGTGTTTGGACGGACACAGGTTGTGCTGAGGGGAGACTACGACGTTCGGGCAACTTCGCGAAACCGGTTGGGCACGTTCTGTTACGTCCGAAATCTAGGGGTCAACGATACGACAGTAATCGAACGATACCGTACGGTATGTTGTTGCAGGTCAGAAAGCGGGGAGCCCGCCGCCGTCACTCCTCGGCCGCGACCGCCGCCTCGCTGGCCGCATCCGGACCCTTCTCGAGCAGGACGCCGAAGCCCGTCTCATCCAGGAGTGGCACACCCAGTTTGACCGCTTTGTCGTATTTGGATCCTGGGCTGTCGCCGAACACCACGAACCCGGTCTTCTTCGACACCGAGCTCGACACCTTGCCGCCGAGGTTCTGCACGGCGGCGGTGGCGGAGTCGCGGCTGTAGCCCTCGAGCGAGCCGGTGATCACCACGCTGACCCCCTCGAGCGGCCGTGGTCCGGCGCTGCCCTCGTCCTCCATGCGGACCCCGGCCCGGCGCCACTTGTCCAGGATCTCGCGGTGCCACTCCTCCTCGAACCAGTCCTTCACCGAGGCCGCGATCGTCGGGCCGACGTCCTCGACCGCCGTCAGCTCCTCCTCGGAGGCCTCGATGATGCGGTCCATCGACCGGAACTCCCGCGCCAGGGCCTGCGCCGCCGTCGGCCCGACGTGGCGGATCGACAGCGCGACCAGGACCCGCCACAGCGGCTGCTCCTTGGCCTTCTCCAGCTCCTCGAAGAGCTTTTCCACCGTCTTCTTCGGCTCACCGGCCTTGGTGGCGAAGAAGGTGACGACCTTCTCCTCCCCCGTCTTCGGGTCGATCTTGGGCAGGCCGGTGCGCTGCTCGCGTACGACGGACTTGATCGGCAGGAGCTGCTCGACCGTCAGGTGGAACAGGTCGCCCTCGTTCTTGACCGGGGGATCATCGGGCTCCAGCGGCTGGGTGAGCGCGGTCGCGGCCACGTAGCCCAGCGCCTCGATGTCGAAGGCACCGCGCCCGGCGACGAAGTAGAGACGCTCGCGCAGCTGCGCGGGGCAGGCGCGGGCGTTCGGGCAGCGGATGTCGACGTCGCCCTCCTTCTGCGCCCGCAGCTCGGTGCCGCACTCGGGACAGTGCGTCGGCATCGAGAACTCGCGCTCGGTGCCGTCGCGCAGGTCGACCACGGGCCCGACGATCTCGGGGATGACGTCGCCGGCCTTGCGCAGCACGACCATGTCGCCGATCTTGACGCCTTTGCGCCGCACCTCGTCGGCGTTGTGCAGCGTGGCGTACGCGACGGTCGAGCCGGCCACCTTGATCGGCTCCATCACGCCGTACGGCGTCACCCGCCCGGTGCGGCCGACGCCGACCCGGATGTCGAGCAGCCGGGTGTTGACCTCCTGCGGGGGGTACTTGAAGGCGATCGCCCAGCGCGGCCACCGGCTCGTGGACCCGAGCCTCCGCTGGAGCGCGAGCTGGTCGACCTTGACCACCACGCCGTCGATCTCGTATGCGGGCTCGTGCCGGTGCTCGCCATAGTGCTCGATGTACTCGCGCACCTGGTCGAGGCCGTCGACCACCGTGTAGCGGTCGCTCACCGGCAGCCCGAACCCGCGCATCAGCTCGTACGACTCGGACTGGCTCCGCGGCTGCTTTCCGCCGGTCCACGTGCCGAAGCCGTGCACGATCATGTCGAGCGGACGCCGCGCGGTGACGCGCGGGTCCTTCTGCCGCAGCGAGCCGGCCGCGGCGTTGCGCGGGTTGGCGAACGGGGCCTTGCCCGCCTCGACCAGGCCCTCGTTGAGCTTTTCGAACGCCTCGACCGGCAGGTAGACCTCGCCGCGCACCTCGAGCAACTCGGGCACGTCGTCGCCGCTCAGCTGGGTCGGCACGCTGTCGATGGTGCGGATGTTGTTGGTGATGTCCTCGCCGGTGCGGCCGTCGCCCCGCGTGGCACCCCGCACCAGCCGGCCGTTCTCGTACGTCAGGTTGACCGCCAGCCCGTCGATCTTGAGCTCGCACAGGAAGGAGGCGACCGTGCCGACCTCCTTTTCCGCCCGCGTCACCCAGGCGCTCAGGTCGTCGGTGTTGAAGGCGTTGTCGAGGCTCTGCATCCGCTCGAGATGCTCGACGGTCTCGAAGTCGGTGGTGATCGGCGCCCCGACCTTCTGGGTCGGTGAATCGGGCGTGATCAGGTCGGGATGCTCGTCCTCCAGCGCGCGGATCTCCCGCATCAGGCGGTCGTAGTCCGCGTCGCTGATGGTCGGCGAGTCGAGGACGTAGTAACGGTAGTTGGCCTCGTCGAGCTCCTGGGTCAGCTCGCCGTGCCGCTGCCGGGCCTCGTCGGGTACGGATGTCGCCACGTCTGTCTCCCTGCCGTGCGGGTGCCGCTGAGAGATAGTCTCTCGCGTCGGACTGACAGTTTGACCTGCGGCTCGCCCGTCTTCCGGCCCGTTCGTCGGCGGATGCGGCTCAGGGCGCCGAGAGCACGCGGAAACCGCCGTCGACGGGGACACGAACGCCGGTCGTCGCCTCGAAGTCTCCGCCCACGACCGCGGCGATCACCTTCGCGACGTCCTCGGGTTCGAGCATGCGCCGCAGCACCGAACGCTCGGCCCGCGCCTTCTCCATCTCCGGCGTCGTCAGGTGCGCCGAGGCTTCGGTACGCACCGCGCCGGGCGCGACGACGTTCACCCCGATCCCGTACGGCCCGGCCTCCGCGGCGACGTGCCGGGCGAAGGTGTCGAGCGCCGCCTTGGCGGTGGCGTGTGCGATCGCACCGGGACGGGTGAGCTCGGCGCTGAGGCTGGAGACGTAGACGATCCGGCCGCTCCCCTGCCCCCGCATCGCCTCCAGGACCCGCTTGGTCAGGTGAAAGACGGCGGCCATCTCACCGTCCACCTTGCCGATGAAGGCCTCCCAGGTCATGGCGTCGAGCGGCGCGAACGGCGGGGCGATGTTGGCGTTGCAGACGAGCGCGTCGACGGTGTCACGGCTCCGGACGAGGGCGGCGACCTGCTCCGGATCACGGACGTCGGCCCGGGCGGGCTCCGCCGTTCCGCCCTCTCGCCTGATGTCCTCCACGACCTTCTCCGCGCTCACCGTGTCGCCGCGGTAGTTGACGACGACGTGAAAGCCGCGGCGGCCCAGCTCCCTGGCCGTGGCGGCACCGATCCCCCGGCCGGCGCCGGTGATGAGGGCGACTTTCGACACTTCTCCTCCTCGTGTGGTTCCTGGCGGGATTCACGGTAGGGAGAGGCGCTAACTCTCGGTAAGTACGTACCCTGAGGTAAGCTCCATACGTCAGGGACGGCTCGCAGGATGGAGCGGGTGGTGGCAGGGCGTGAGTGACATGTTTCACAGGGACTGCCCGGCGCGCATGGTGCTCGACCACGTCACCAGCCGGTGGGGCGTGCTGATCCTCACCGCCCTGCGCGAAGGCGACCTGCGCTTCTCCGAGTTGCGCCAGAAGATCGAGGGCATCAGCGAGAAGATGCTGTCCCAGACCCTGCGCATGCTGCTGCGGGACGGCCTGGTGTCCCGCACGGTCGAGCCCTGCACGCCGCCGAGGGTGACCTACGGCCTGACGACGCTGGGCAAGGGCATCACCGATCCCCTGGAGGCCCTGTCCGGCTGGATCCGCGACCACGCGCGGGACATCCTCGCTGCCCAGTCCTCCTTCGACACCGCGGACCGGTGACGCCGCTCACTGGCGATAGGCCTCCCAGATCACCTTGGTCGTCCGATGCAGGCGTTCCAGCCCGACCACTCGCTCTCCCTCGATGAGCTCGATGGTCAGGTCGTGAATACCGGCCAGGGGTGCCACGTCCAGGCCATCGGCCACGTTCTTGAACCATAGAGTTCGCAGCGACCTCAGGTTCGAGAGTGGCGACAGATCGGTGAAGGAGGGGCCCCAGAGCTGAAGCGCTTGAAGTGTGTGAAGCCGTGACACGGGCTTCAGGTCACTGACCTGGGGGCAGTCGAGAATTCCCAACGTCCGCAGCGGAAGGCGCGCGATGCCGCTCAGATCGCTGATCCGTTTTTGGTCGACGAGCATCAAGAAGCTGATTCTGGGCTGAACGTCCGCCATCTCACTCAGCTGCCCATCACGGAGATCGGCCCCTGACAGGGTCAGCTGGCGAAGTTCATCGAACTCTCGGAGCGGACCGACGTCGGCGAACATCCCGCAGTCGTAGAGATGTAGAGCCGCCGAGCCGGATTGCGCGGCGAGCAACGAGAAATCGTTGACATCCCCCAGCCCATCGAGCCCGAGCCCCTCAAGGGGAGGGAGTTCGGACAAGAACCGCAGGCCGGCGGCGAGCCGGTCCGGGTAGGCGTACAACTCCTTCAACGAAGGCAGCGAGAGAAGCGGTGAAGGGTCATCGAGCGCACCGTCGATCTGCAGCCATATCCGCTCGAGGCCGCGGTGCTCCATCAACAGCGGCAGCGACTCGGGCGTCCCGTAGGCGCTCAGGTAGGTCAGCGCGGGAAGGCCGGCAAGGGGCTCCAGACCGACCTCGCTCGGCAGGTTCACTCCCAGCCGGGTGAGATGCCCCAGCGCTCCGAGCGCGGGAAACAGACGAGGGTTGCCCACCACCAGTTCGCCACCGTCGAGCGGAGCGTCGGCGAGGACGCGTTCGGCGTAGGTGTGCGGCTCGAAGTAGTCCCAGGCGGTGACCAGTTCCTTCTGGACCTTCGGGCGCGGATCGGTGGCGTAGCGGGACAGCGTCTCCAGAGCGCGCGGGCCGTTGACCAGCCACGCCGTCCGTACCGTGGCGACCGCCTGGGCCTCGGACAGGTCCTCCAGCGACTCCGGGAGGCGGCGGAGGATCTCCTCGCCCGCCGAGGCGAGGCGGCGGGCCTCCGCGGCGTTTCTCGGCGGGATCAGGCGGGATACGCAGCGTTCCACTCGGTCGTGGGACTCGCGGGGCACGTCCGGGATGGTCTCCAGACACGCCGCTACCAGCATTCTCAGGCGGTGACCGTACCTCGGTTCCGCCTCGGCGCGGTCGAGCAGGCCCGCCAGTAGTTCCCGGCGCAGCGGTCCGTTGGCGTGGCCGACCGCCATCAAGACCGTCTCTCGCCACTGGTCCAGGTGGGCCTTTGCGACGAGCGTCTCGATGTCGGCGTCGTCGGCCGCCTGCCGGGCGGCCAGGTACTCCTGGACCGTGCGGTGTACGAAGTCGATCCGGCCCGGCGCCGGCTCGCGGATCACGCCGCTGCGCTGGATCAGGTAGTCCAAGATCTCCTCGGCCGTCGCGGCGACGCGTGGCATGGCCTCCGCCCTGGCCTCGATGCGCCGTAGGGCCGTGGTCCTGGACAGTTCGGCGCGGCCGAGGGCGGTGAGCCGCCAGGCCAGTTCCTGGAGCAGGCGTTCCTTCTGCTCGCGTTCGAGCACGACGCCGGGATGGCTGCGGATGCCGCGCTCGACGTCCCGGCGCTCCAGCAGCATGTCCAGGACCGCGCGGTACAGGCCCATGCGGTCGCGGGGAAGATGGGTCACGCGGTCGAGGTTGAGGGCGCACAGCATCGCGGCGAGCAGCGGCGTCGTCGCCAGCGCGCGCAGGTGGGGGCCGCCCTCCAGCCGGGCGAGGAGGTTCCCCTCGTACGCGGGCAGGTCCTCCGGGGCGCACGGCAGGTTCCCCGCGTGACGGACCGCCTCGTGCCACTGCCGGACGAGTTCGCGCAGGTTGTCCGGGGTCATCGGCTCCAGCATCACCGGCCGGAAGCCCTCCCCCGTCAGCCAGCGGCCGTCCGCCGCCGCCGGACGGGACGTGATGATCGTCCGTACGCTCGGGTAGACGTCGAGGAGCTCGCGTAGCCACCGCCGGAGCGTCTCCCTGCGCCCGTACGGCACCTCGTCCACACCGTCGACCAGGAGGATCCCCCGGCCGGTGTCCAGGACGCGGTGCGCCCATCCGGCGGGCGCCAGCCCGGCCAGCGGCCCGGCGACGAGGTCCTCCGGCCGGGGCAGAGGGCCCTCACTCCAGCTGCGGAGCTTGATCAGAAACGGGACGCGCCCGTTCCAGTCCCTGAGGTCCCCGGTGAACGCGCCGCGGGCCGCGGTCACCGCGATCCAGCCCAGTAACGTGCTCTTACCCGACCCCGCCTGGCCGCGCAGGAGCGTACGGGACGAACGGGCGAGCATCGACTCGGCCGACGCGGTCGACGGCTCCCGCTCCGCGCGGTCCCCGGTGAGCGCCGCCATCTTCAGCGGACCGCCGTCGTCGCGTACGCGGTCCTCGGCGGTCGCGGTGAGACTGATGTAGGCGACGCTCATGGTGGCACGGGGGCGGTAGTGCTCCACGCGAAGGCCGAACAGCTCGATCTCGTCCAGGGTGCGGGCGAGGTGTTCGAGATACCGGCGTTCGAACTCGGCGTCGTCCTGGGTTCCGTACGGGGCGTCGAGCGACCGGGCCGGGATCCGGTCGAGCACGACCGCGATCCGGTCGCCCAGATCCGACAGCCGTGACAGGGTCTCGGCGAGGGCGCGCGGCGTGAACTCCGCGAGGCCGAGCACGATGCGGACCAGGCAGTCGCAGCACTCGTCGAGCGCCACGTCGTACAGGCGCGCGGCGGGCTCGCCGAGCTGTCCGGCGGGCGCGGGCACCAGCGCGCGGACACGGCGGGCGAGCTTCACCGGGTCCGCGTCGACGGCGAAGAGCGTCTCGTCGGACAGGTCCATCGTCCGCAGCGCGCGCTCCGCCTCCGCCAGCGCCGCGGCGCGGTCATCGTCGGACAGGCCGCCGTACTCCTGCTCGATCAGCGGCGTCAGGCGGCGCTCCACCGAGTCGCCGATGTCCGCGAGCTGGCGTTCGAGCTTCCGGCGGGCGAACCGGTCGGGGAACGACACCCTGATCAGCTCGGTCAGGTCCTTGCCGCGATCGGAGGCGGCGGCGCGGGCGGCCAGCCACTCGCGGCCCGCACGTCGGGCGACCGTTCTGCCGGCGGCGGCAGCGGCCACTTCGAGTCCCGTCATCTCCGCCCCCGGGTGCCGATTCACGACACTCCGAAATCGACGCCTCCGGCGGTGCCGTTACCCGTCCTCGGAGGTCTCCAGGAGGACGCGGGCGGCCTCCCGGCAGTGTTTCAGGGCCGTGCGGGCGTACGACGGGGTCGCGCCGGCCAGGCCGCAGGACGGGGTGATCACCGCGGCCTCGGCCAGGGACTTCGGGGAGAAGCCCAGGCGGCGCCACAGCTCGCGTACCCGGGCCACCGAGCGCTCGGGCTTCGGCAGCCTCCTGTCGGTCGCCGGGATCACGCCCAGCAGGAAGCCGGTGCCCGCCTCCACGGCCTCGCCGATGGCCTCCTCGTCGCGGAGCAGGGACGCGTCCACCGACACGGCCTTCGCTCCGGCGGCGCGCAACAGACCGTAGGGAACGTTCGGGGCGCAGCAGTGGACGATCGGGAAGGTTCCCGCCGGCTCGACGACGCGACGCAACGTGTCCTCGGCGATCGGCGCCTCGACCGGGCGGATGCGGGAGAAGCCGCTCGCGGTCGGCACCGTGCCCGCCAGGACGCCCGGCAGCGACGGCTCGTCGAACTGGACGAGCAGGTCGGCGCGCGGCAGGCGGCGGCGTACGTCGCGCACGTGCGCGGCCACGCCCTCGGCCAGGGACGCCGCCAGGTCGCGCACGGCGCCCGGGTCGGCGAGCGCGCGCTCGCCGCTCCTGACCTCGATCGACGCGGCCAGCGTCCACGGCCCGGCCACCTGGATCTTGACCGGGCCCTCGAACTCGCCGGCCTGCTCTTCGAGCGTGTCCAGGTCCTGGGCGAGGAGGCCGTGCGTACGCGAGGCGTCGCGGCCGGGGTGGTCGGTGAACCGCCAGCCGGACGGCTGCACCGCGACGGCGAGGTCCACGAGCAGCCCCGCGGTACGGCCGATCATGTCCGCGCCGGGTCCGCGCGCCGGCAGTTCGGGCAGGTGTGGCAGGTCCGGCAGCTCGCCGAGGACGACCCGCAGCGTCTCCGCGGGGTCCTCGCCGGGGTAGGAACCGACGCCCGTGGCGGCGCCGGGGGCCCAGGGAAAGTTCACAGTATGAGCCTAGTGCGGCCGTGGAGACCACCCGGAACCCTCGCCCGTCGCGAGCGGCCCGCAGCGGGGCGTGGCGCGGTCTCTCAGGTGAGCTCGGCCATCCGGTCGAGGCGGCGGAGCGTCTCGTCGGCCGGCTCGGTCGGCAGGAAGAAGAGGATCTCGTCCACGCCCGCCAGGGTGAGCTGCTCCACCGCGTCCGGTTCGGCGCGGGCGGCGTAGGCGACGACCGGCACGTGCCGTCCGGCGCGGGCGCGCAGGTCGGCGATGGCCTTGGCGAGGGCGCCGTCGCGATCACGGCCGACCACGGGCATCCAGCCGTCCCCGTACTCCACCACCCGGTCGAGCGTCTTCGGGCCCCAGCCGCCGACGAGGACGGGCGGCCGGCGTACGGGCTTGGGCCAGGAGAAGATCGGGTCGAAGTCCACGAACTCGCCGTGGAACTCGGCCTCGTCGTTGTCCCAGATCTCCTTCACCGCGAGGACGTACTCCCGCATGCGCGCCATCCGGGTCTTCGGGTCGACGCCGTGGTGGAGCATCTCCTCGCGGTTCCAGCCCGCGCCGACGCCCAGGACGGCGCGTCCGCCGGTGACCAGGTCGAGGGAGGCGGTCTCCTTGGCGAGCAGGATCGGGTCGCGCTGGTTGACCAGGGCGATGCCCGTACCCAGCTCCAGGCGCTCGGTGACGACCCCGGCCGCGGTCAGGGCGACGAACGGGTCCAGCGTCCGGTAGTACTGGCGCGGCAGGTCTCCGCCGCCGGGGTACGCGGTCGTACGGGCGACCGGGACGTGGGTGTGCTCGGCCAGGTAGAGCGAGGCGAAACCGCGCTCCTCCAGGGCGGGACCGAGCGCGGACGGCGCGATCCCCTCATCGGTCACGAACGTCGACACGCCGAATCTCATGGTGCTCCCAACGTGGTGGACGACTGGCCCCTACCCACCACGGCGGGCAGATCACGCCAGAGAGTGCTCGGCGACGGCGATCGTGGCCGAGCCCAGCACCCGGTCCTCGGCGTACAGGACCGCGGCCTGGCCGGCCGCGACTCCGCGCGCCGGCCGGTCGAGGGTCACGCGGAGCGCGTCGCCGTCGAGCCGGGCGGTGCAGTCGTGCACCTCGCCGTGCGCCCGCAGCTGGACCCGGCAGGCGAGCGGCTCCTCCGGCGGCGGCGCCAGCCACACCGGACGCTCGGCGACGATCTCGTGGACGTCGAGCGCCTCGCGCGGGCCGACCGTCACGGTGTTGGTGACCGGCGAGATGTCCAGGACGTAGCGGGGCCGCCCGTCCGGCGCGGGCCGGCCGAGCCGCAGGCCGTGCCGCTGGCCGATCGTGTACGCGTACGCGCCCTCGTGCTCGCCCAGGACCTCGCCGGACGTGTCGACGATCGGGCCCTTCTCCGCGCCGAGGCGCTCGGCCAGGAAACCCCGGGTGTCGCCGTCGGCGATGAAGCAGATGTCGTGGCTGTCGGGCTTGTCGGCGACGGCGAGGCCACGCCGGTCGGCCTCGCGGCGCACCTCGTCCTTGGTCGTGTCGCCCAGCGGGAACATCGCGTGCGCGAGCTGCTCCCTCGTGCAGACCGCCAGGACGTAGGACTGGTCCTTGGCGAGGTCGACGCTGCGCCGCAGCACGCCGTCCTCCAGCCGCGCGTGGTGCCCGGTGCAGACCGCGTCGAACCCGAGCGCGAGCGCGCGGTCCAGCAGCGCGGAGAACTTGATCTTCTCGTTGCAGCGCAGGCAGGGGTTGGGCGTGCGGCCCGCGGCGTACTCGCTGACGAAGTCCTGTACGACGTCGCGGTCGAAGCGTTCGGCCATGTCCCAGACGTAGAACGGGATGCCGATCACGTCGGCGGCACGCCGCGCGTCGCGGGCGTCCTCGAGGGTGCAGCAGCCGCGTGCGCCCGTACGGTAGGACTTGGGGTTGGCCGACAGGGCGAGGTGGACGCCGGTCACCTCGTGCCCGGCCTCGGCGGCACGTGCGGCGGCCACGGCGGAGTCGACCCCGCCCGACATGGCGGCGAGTACGCGAAGAGTCATGACGTCTTCGAGGGTACGCACCCGGGGCCGCCGAGGGGAAACGCGCCCGCCCGCGCGCGGGGCCGGGCTCACGCGAATACGATTGGCGGCACTATGGGAATCTTCCGTCGCTCATCCGACGCGCCCGCGCCGTACGTCGAGGCCATCGCCCGCTTCTGGGAATGGTGGCCGCAGGCCCGCCGGCGCCTGGACGAAGGAGTGCCGGCGGACATCGCCGAGGAGATGTCCGCGCACGTCGAGGCGATGCACCCCGACCTCGAATGGGAGATCGGCCCCGGCCCGAGCCTGACCGTGAGCGGTGGCGGCGTGGACGAGCTGCGCGGCCTCGCCGAACGCTGGCGGCTCGGCGCACCGGACGACGACAACTGGAAGTATCGCTCCGCGCGGCCCGCCGACCCGGCGATGCTCACCGGCAAGCTCCAGCTCGAAGACCACGAGTTCGACCTGGACTACGTACGCGTGGGCCTGCGCGCCGATTCCTCCCGGGCACGCGTCGACGTGGCCGCCTATCATCCCGACTTCCTGTTCGTGCCGGAGGAGACCCGGCTCGCGCTCACCCACCGGGTGCTCGACTGGGCGCTGGGCGAGGACGACGTCGCCCGTTGGATCGGCGAGGTGACGACGGCCGAGGAGGAGCCGATGGACGCGCTGCCGGCGAGCATGCTGCCGCCGGTGGTGGAGCAGATCGCCGCGCCGTTCCGAGAGCCGGCGTGGCTGGTCGGCGAGGGCCGCACGCCGCTGGGACACGCGGCGCGCGTCGCCGTGCGCTTCCCGCTGCACCGGCAGGACTTTCCGCTGTGCGACCTGTACGTCGCGGTGACCCTGCCGTACGCCAACACCAACCCCGACCGGCTGCCGGTCGAGCCGTCGGCGACGGCCCTGCGGCGCTTCGAGGAGGCGGTGGAGGCGATGGGCCCGCGGGCGGTCCTGGCGGCCCACGAGACCGGCGACGGCCGCCGGGTGCTGCACCTGTACGCCGACCCGGACTCCGGCGCGGTCGCGGAGCTGGACCAGCTCGCCGCGGCCTGGTCCGAGGGCCGCGCCAAGGTCACGTCGCAGTCCGACCCGGCCTGGTCCGCCCTCGCCCCGTACCGCCCCTGACCGCCGGCCTCCCGCGTCTTCGACGAGACCATTCAGTCCCCCCGTATACCGGCCACTAAGGATCGTCGTGACCAACCACGCCGTACGTCTCGGCGCCAGCGTGCTGGCACTGACCGCCGTCTTCGCCACGTCCGCGTGCACGGACGGTGCGAAGACCCCCGCCCCCGAGTCCAGCGCGGCGGCCGGCCCGCCGGCGGCGAGTTCCACGCCGTCGGCGCCCAGCGCGTCGCCTCCGTCACCCTCCTCGACCGTGGTGCCCAGAACCACCGAGGCCGCCATCGCGCGTTACCTGACCATGCTGCACGCGCTGAGCCGAGGCGATCTGAAGACCGTGTGCGCCATCGCCGGGCCGGCGGCCAAGCAGGCCGAGGCCGAGGGATTCGGGAAGTGCCGGACCACCATGGCCATCACGCGGAGCATGTTCTCCGCCACGCAGTTGAAGGCGCTGCGGACCGCCACCGTCAGCAGGTCGAAGGTGACGAGGCGGGCCAACGGAAACGTGGACATCCCGGCGCGCGCCGTGATCGCCGACGCGAGGTTCACCGAACACGACCTGAGCGATATGACGCTGTCCTACCGGCACGGCAACTGGTTCATCATCGACTGAGGCCAGGGCGTGTCCACGGGGCGGCCGGCGCGCAGGGCCCCGGAGAATCGCCCGGAAGCTGCAGGCGTTCGTGAACGGGCCTTGCCGCCCCGAACGTGACGAACCGGGGGTCGGCGTGCGGTCAGACGGCGCCGGCGCGGCGGGCGCGTTCGACGACCGGGGCGATCTCCTTGGCGGTGGCGTCCACGTCGGCCTCGGTCGAGGTGTGGCCGAAGGAGAACCTCAGCGACCCGCGTGCGCGGGCCAGGTCGGCGCCCATGGCCAGGAGCACGTGGCTGGGTTCGGCGACGCCGGCCGAGCAGGCCGAGCCCGTGGAGCACTCGATGCCGCGGGCGTCCAGCAACATCAGTAGCGCGTCGCCCTCGCAGCCCGGGAAGGAGAAGTGGGCGTTGCCGGGCAGGCGGTCGACCGGGTCGCCGTTGAGGATCGCGTCCGGCACCTCCGCGCGGACGCGGGAGATCAGTTCGTCGCGCAGGGCGGCCAGGCGGACTGCCTCGGCGTCGCGGCGGGACACCGCGGCGCTGACGGCGGCGGCGAAGCCGGCGATCGCCGGGGCGTCGAGCGTGCCGGAGCGCACGTCGCGCTCCTGACCGCCACCGTGCAGGACGGGGACCGGGTCCAGGCCCTTGGCCAGCAGCAGCGCGCCGACGCCGACCGGACCTCCGACCTTGTGCCCGGTGATCGTCATGGCGTCCGTGGTGAACCGGACCGGCAGCTGCGCGGTGGCCTGGACCGCGTCGGTGTGGAACGGGATGCCGTGCTCGCGGGCGATCGCGGCCAGCTCGTCGACCGGCTGGACGGTGCCGACCTCGTTGTTGACCCACATCACGCTGACGACGGCGACCGAGTCCGGGTCGCGCTCGATGGTGGCGCGCAGCGTCTCGGGCAGCACCCGGCCGTGCTCGTCGACCGGGAGGGTCTCGACGGTCGCGCCCTCGCGCTCGGCCAGCCAGCCGGCGGAGTCGAGGACGGCGTGGTGCTCGATCGCGCTGATGAGCACCCGGTTGCGGGCCGCGTCGGTGCTGCGGCGTGCCCAGAAGATGCCTTTGAGGGCCAGGTTGTCGGCCTCGGTGCCGCCGCTGGTGAAGACGACCTCGCTGGGGCGCGCGCCCATCGCCTCGGCGATGATCTCGCGCGACTCCTCGACGATACGGCGGGCCCGGCGGCCCGAAGCGTGCAGCGACGATGGGTTCCCGACCCGCGCGAACTCCGCGGTCATCGCCTCGATCGCCTCGGGCAGCATCGGCGTGGTCGCCGCGTGATCCAGGTACACCATGTCGAGATCAGCCTATCGGCGTGCCTCCGACGGGGCGACGGCGCGGTCTGGCCGTACGAGGTCACCCGGATCTTCCCCTTCCGGGAAGAAAACAGCCGTTCTTCCGGTTTGGCCGTTTGTACCGTCCGGACGGTATAGTAAGGAACGCCATGAAACGAGACGCCCTCCTCGACGCCGCCGAGGTCCTGCTCTGCGAGCAGGGCACGCAGGCGCTCACCCTCACCGCGGTGGCCGACCGCGCCGGGGTCAGCAAGGGCGGGCTGCTGTACCACTTCCACACCAAGGAAGCGCTGATCAGAGGTCTCGTCGAACGGCTGATCGAGGAGTTCGACGCGCTCATCGCGTCCTACGACACCGGCGGCCCCGGCGCGTACACGCGGGCCTTCGTCGAGGCCAACCTGGCCGTGGTCATGGACCGCGACCAGTCACGGCTGCTGCGACGATGGGCGACCGTGAGCGCGGCGGCCGCCGACCCGGGGCTGCTCGCCGAGATCCGCGAGGCGATGCATCGCTGGCACGATCGCGATCCGGCCGACGATCCCGATCCCGTCGCCGCGCGAATAGCGCGGCTCGCCGCCGAGGGGCTCTGGGAGGTCGCGATGCACGACCCCGGCCTCTACGACGAGGCGCAGCTCGAAGAGCTGCGCACCCGGCTGCTGGACCTGCTCTAACGGCCGAATGACGAAGTGACGAGCCGGCACCCGACGGGTGCCGGTCGTTTCGTGCGCACAACGAAAGAGGTGAAATCATGACGTCTCGCGTCCTCAGCCGGGCCCGCCTGGGCACCGTCCTCACGTTCGCCCTGGCCGGCATGCTCTGCGGAGTCTGGGTGTCACGCACACCGGCGCTCGCCGACAGGTTCGGGCTGAGCGACGGCTCCGTCGGTGTCGCGATCCTCGTCTGGGGTATCGGCGCGATCATCGCGATGCAGGGCCTGCGAGGCGTCATGGCCCGCGCCGGCAGCGCCGCCGTCCTGCGTGTCGCGGCGCCGCTGACCGCCCTGAGCATGGTGTTCGTCGCGCTCGCCCCGTCCTGGCCGCTGCTGCTGGCCGGCGTCGCGATGTTCGGCATGACCTTCGGCCTGACCGACATCGGCATGAACGCCCAGGGCAGCGCCGTGGAACGTTCCTACGGCCGGCCCGTCATGAACGCCATGCACGCCGGATGGTGCGCGGGCGCCATCTCCGGCGGCCTGCTCGGCGCCCTCAGCGCCTCGGCCGGGTTGTCGTTCGGCCAGACGCTGTGCGGCGGCGGGGTCCTCGCCCTGCCGGCGGCGCTGGCGATCGGCCGCACGTACATCCCGGAGCACACGGCCGAGGACGAGGACTCCCCCACGGCGACCGCACGACGGTCCCGGCGCGTACGGATGCCACTCGTGGTCTACCTGGTCGGCGCGCTGGCGTTCGCCGCGTTCATGATGGAGGGCTCGATCGCCGACTGGAGCGGGCTGTACCTGAGCCGCGAGCTCGGGGCCGGGGAGGCGGTCGGCGCCCTGGGGTACCCGCTGTTCGAGGCCGCCATGCTGACCGGGCGGCTCGTCGGCGACCGGCTGCGGGGGCGTCTCGGCACCCGCCGGCTGCTGACGTACGCCGGGCTGGGCACGGCGGCGACGGTCATGGTCGTCGTCCTGGCGCCGGTGCCCAAGGTCGCGCTGCTCGGGTTCTTCCTCGCCGGGCTGGCGATCTGCACGGTCACCCCGACGACGATCTCGGTGGCCGGCACCGTCGCGCCCGGCCGGTCGGCCGGAGCGGTCGCGCAGGTCGGGGCGATGGGGTACGGCGGCCTGGTCCTCGGCCCGGTCGTGATCGGCTTCCTGTCCGACGTGTCGTCGCTGCGCGTCGGGCTCGGCGTGGCGGCCGTCCTGGGCCTGCTGATCGCGGCGGGCGCGCGGTACGTACCGATGCGGCGCCTGGTGGCGTTCCGCGGCGAGCGCGAGGTCGAGCGGGACACCGTGACCCTCGCGGCCTGACCCGCCGCAGGGCTCGGCGAACGACGGAACGCCCCGGCGGCTCCTGGAGGAGTCCGCCGGGGCGTTCCGCACCTTGGCTACTTGCGCTTGTTGATCTCTTCGGTGAGCTGCGGCGCGACCTGGAACAGGTCGCCCACCACGCCGAAGTCGACCAGCTCGAAGATCGGCGCCTCGGAGTCCTTGTTGATGGCGACGATCGTCTTGGAGGTCTGCATGCCGGCCCGGTGCTGGATGGCGCCGGAGATGCCGACCGCGATGTAGAGCTGCGGCGACACCGTCTTGCCGGTCTGGCCGACCTGGAAGGTGTGGGGGTACCAGCCGGCGTCGGTGGCGGCGCGCGAGGCGCCCACCGCCGCGCCGAGCGAGTCGGCCAGCTCCTCGATGAGCTTGAAGTTGTCCGCGCCGCCGACGCCACGGCCGCCGGAGACCACGATCGCGGCCTCGGTCAGCTCCGGCCGCTCGCCCTTCTCCTGGACGACCTTCTCGACCACCCGAGCGCCCTTGGCGGCGTCGGACAGCGTCACCGACACCTGCTCCTCCTCCGGAGTGGAGGGGGACGCCTCGGGCGCCGTGGAGTTGGGGCGTACGGCGATGATCGGCGTGCCCTTGGTCACCTTCGCGTGCGTCACGATCGCGCCGCCGAAGATCGAGTGCTCACCCACGAAGCCGTCGGCGAGACCGACGACGTCGGTGAGGACGCCCGACTCGGTGCGGACCGCGAGCCGGCCCGCGATCTCCTTGCCCTCGCCGGTCGCCGCGACGAACACCGCGGCGGGCGACCTGTCGGCCACCAGCTGGGCCAGAAGCTCGACCTTGGGCGCCACGACGTAGGAGGTCAGCTCCTCGTCGGCGGCGACGTAGACCTTGCTCACGCCGTACTCGGCCAGCTTGTCCTTGGCGCCCTCGTACCCGGGCCCGACCCAGACCGCGGCGGCGTCGCCGTACGCACGGGCGAGCGTCAGCAGCTCGAACGTGACCTTCTTGACCTCCCCGTCGACATGGTCGACGAGGACGAGAATCTCCGCCATCTCCCCGCCCCTCAGACGAACTTCTTCGACGCGAGGAAGTCGGCGGCCTTCACGCCACCGTCGCCCTCGTCCTTGATGATCTGACCCTTCTCACGCGGTGGCGCGTCGGCGAAGTCGACGACCTCGGTGGAGGCTCCGGCGAGCCCGACCAGGGCGGCGTCGATCTCGGCGTCGGCGACGGCGAGCTTCTCGACGGGCTTCTTCTTGGCCGCCATGATCCCCTTGAACGAGGGGTAACGCGGCTCGTTGATCTTCTCGACGACGCTCACGACCGCGGGCAGCGTGGCCTCGACCCGGTCGAAGCCGTAGTCGGTCAGCCGCTGGGCCTTGAGCGAGGTGCCGTCGACCTCGACCTTGTTGGCGAGCGTCACCTGGGGGACGCCGAGCCGCTCGGACAGCATCGCGGCGAGCACGCCCGTGCGCGCGTCGGTCGACTCCGAACCAAGGATGACCAGATCGAACCCGATCTTCTTCAGCACCTGGGCGAGGGCGTACGACGTCGACGGGCCGTCCGAGCCCACGAG
Organism: Actinoallomurus oryzae; assembly: GCF_039541955.1. NCBI lineage: Bacteria > Bacillati > Actinomycetota > Actinomycetes > Streptosporangiales > Thermomonosporaceae > Actinoallomurus > Actinoallomurus oryzae. Next base: position 284,312 of record NZ_BAABHF010000024.1, read on the forward strand.
CGCGTCGTCCGACAGGTGGACCGCCTTGTCGGCGCCCATCGCGAGGGCCTTGCGGATCGACTCGGAGGCCTTCTCCGGGCCCATGGTGAGGACGGTCACCTCACCGCCCTGGGACTCCTTGATCGACAGGGCCTCTTCAACGGCGTACTCGTCGAGCTCGTTGATGACACCGTCGGCGGCCTCACGATCGAGCGTGCTGTCGTCGGCCTTCAACTTCCGTTCGGTCGCCGTGTCGGGCACCTGCTTAACGCAGACGACGATGTTCATTCCGTGTACGCCCTCCCTGCACACTCCATGACGCGCCTCTCTCCCTCCCGCCTCGCCCGCGTCGAGCGGGCGCCGCCCGGTCGGGCCGGCACGGGGTGGTCATGCTTTCGCACCATAAGCCTGCCAAACTCCCGAAGGACATTCGGCTTCGGGGGCACAGCAGGGGTACCGCCCTGATGTTACCCATGAGTAGCGTAGGCGCAAAACCCCGGCCCGCGGCCTCTCTCACAGCGCGTAGCGGTGCACCGAGTGCTGGAAGTGGGACAGCTCCTGCACGATGGAGTTCTCCAGCTCGTACATGGGGCCGAAGCTCGGCTGCAGCACGATCGCGCCCGCGACCGCGCCGAGGGCCAGCGCGCACAGCAGCACCCCGGCGACCGCGATGCGCCGCGGGTCGTCGGCGAACGCCGTGAACACCCGCATGAGGTGGCGGCGCGGCGTGCGGATGCCGGGCGCCGCCAGCAGGACGTACGCCGCCGCTCCCGCGCCCCAGGCCGCCCCGACGAGCGGGGAGACCTCCACGTCGACCGCCGCGCCCAGCATCACCGCCAGCGGCAGCAGGACGGCGAACGCCCCGGCGTACGGCACGGTGACGAGCGTGCCCGCCACGCCGCGGACCAGGTCGAGCGGTGCCGTCAGCGGCCCCGCCAGCGCGCGCAGCAGGCCGCCTCCGTGGCGGCGCGAGTGCGCGTCGGCGGCTCGCAGGTACGAGGCGCCGGCCAGGGCGAGCAGGAGCCCGAAGAAGGGCAGCACGACCGTGAAGGCGACCTCGATGGCGACCACGAGGTAGGTGAAGAGGCGTGACCATCCCTCGATCACGGCGTCGGCGGCGTCTTCGGCCGCGAGCCGGTGGGCGGGGACCGGGTGTGTCTCGTCCGACGTCATCGCGAGGCAACACTACCGGCGCGGCGGCCCTTCGGGGGTGAGGCGCGAACGGCTGCCCGCCCGGGCGGGCAGGGACTTCGCAGAGGCACCGCGCCGCTACGCGGAGGCTCAGCCGCCGCGCAGGTCGCGCAGATAGTGCCGCAGGTCCTTCAGGTCCTGGTTGAACTGCGGGAAGTTGAAGGGCCGCAGCTCGGGCGTCTGGCTCAGCGAGAAGGACACGAGGAAGAAGACGAGCAGGCCGACGACGCCCACGACGATCCAGGCGCGTTCGCGCTGAGGCGCGACAGCTCCCCAGATCCGCACGAGCTGGCGGCGTGCGGGCTCGCTGCCCGGGCCGAGGCACGTGACGAGGATGAAGGCGGCGACGCTGAGCGACAGGGCGCGCGCGATCGTCATCTCCGACTTGGCCAGCATCGCGACGAACAGCACGACGACGCCGGCGAGGATGGCGAGCGGGCTGATCAGCGCCATCACCAGCCCGGAGCGGACCACCGAGAACGGCGATCTGACGATCACCCCGGCGACGTCGGCGGGCCGCGGCCCCCGGCGGGTGCGCTTGGAGGCGAGGGTCTGCGACGCGCGGTCCGCGGTGCGCAGCAGGAGCATGGCGATCAGCACGACGATCAGCGCGATCGACGGGACCATCATCGCGAGGCCGACCGCGCCGGCGAGGAGCATGAAGCTCAGCAGCCGGTAGAGGCCGTACGGCTTGGGTCCGTCGGGTCGCGGCGGCCGCTCCGGCGGGCGCTCACGCGTCGGCGCGGGCGGGGGGTACGGCTGCCGCCCGTACATCGACGGCTGTGGCTGCGGCGGCGGTGCCGGGGGTAGCTGCCCCCGGAAGTCGCGTGGGTTGGCGAGCGGCGGCGCGGCCACGGCCGTCAGCGGCTTGGTGTGCGGCGGCACCGGCGCGTCGAACGCCGTGCGCTCGACGTCGAGCCGGGACGTCAGGCCGACGAGCGCCTGCGCGGTGGGGCGTTCGGCCGGGTTGCGGGCCATCGCGGCGCGGATGAGCGGCAGCAGCGCCGCGGGTACGCCGTCGAGGTCGGGCCGGCCCTCCATGATCTTGTAGAAGATCGACTCGAAGGTGCCGGAGCCGAACGGCGCACGGCCGGTGGCGGCGAACGCAATGGTGCTGGCCCAGGAGTGGATGTCGGCCGGCGCCGCGGCGTCCTCGCCCTCGATGATCTCCGGCGCGAGGTAGCCGGGGGTGCCGATGACCAGGCCGGTCGCGGTGAGCCGCGTCGCGTCGACGCCCTGCGCGATGCCGAAGTCGATGACGACCGGCTCGCCGTTCTCGGCGAACATGACGTTGCCGGGCTTGAGGTCGCGGTGGATGATCCCGGCACCGTGGATCGCGGCGAGCGCCTCGGCCAGGCCGGTGGCCAGCCGCCGCAGCTCGCGCATCCCCAGCGGGCCGCGGTCGCGTACGGTCTGCTCCAGCGTCTGCCCCGGGACGTACTGGGTGACGACGTAGGGCGGCTCGGCCGTCACGTCGGCGTCGACGATCTCGGCGACGTGCAGGCTGCGCACGCGGCGCATCGAGTCGACCTCGCGGGCCAGCCGGCGCAGCGCCGTCTGGTCGGAGGCGACCCCCGGGCGCAGCACCTTGACGGCGACCCGCCGCCCCTGGGGGTCGGTCGCCAGGTGCACGACGCCCATCCCGCCTTCCCCGATCTTGTCGAGCAAGCGGTACCGGCCGATCATCTGCCCGGACGTGTCTACCCCCTCCATAGTTCCGCCACGATACCCGTGCAAGTGCGGTCAAGCGGGTGCCAATCAGGACATCGCGGCGAACGCGAGGCCCGGTTCCCCTACCGTAAGGCGGCCGGCCAGCCACGCAGCCGAAGGCCGCGCGGCCGGGTCACGCCGCAGGGCGAGCCGCAGCAGCGACACGACCGGCTCTGACACCCCGTCGAGGTCGGCCGCGCCGCGCAGCACGCGGAAGCACACGCCGTGCAGCGACCCGGCGCCGAAGGGCGGCCGGCCCGTCGCGGCGAAGGCGACCGTGGCCGCCCACGAGAAGACGTCGGAGGCCTCGCTGGACCGCCCGCCGTCGATGAGCTCCGGCCCGACGTAGCCGGGCGTGCCGGTCAGCACCCCCGCCTGCGTCTGCTGCACCGCGCTCGCGTCCTGCGCGATGCCGAAGTCGATGATCTTCGGCGCACCCGCCGCCACCATGACGTTGCCCGGCTTGAGGTCGCGGTGCAGCACCCCGGCGCCGTGGATCGCCGCGAGGCCCGTCGCGAGCCGCCCGGCGAAGCCGGTCAGCATCTCACCCCGCATCGGGCCGAACCTGGCCACCAGGTCGCGCAGCGGCACACCAGCGACGAACTCGGTCACGATGAACGGCCTCTCCCCCTCCAGGCAGGCGTCGAACACCTCTGCGACGTACGGGCTGCGCACCCGCGCCATCGTCTGCGCCTCCCGGGCCAGCCGGCGGCGGATCGCCGGGTCACCGGCCAGGTCCCCCCGTGGTTCCTTGACCGCGACCACGCGTCGATAAGGGTCCATCGCGCGGTGCACGACGGACGTGGCGCCCTCCCCGACCGGCTCCAGCAGGTCGTAGGAGCCCAGATGCCGAACCCCTATGACGTTCATGACCGGTTCGACGTGAGATCACGCCCGCGGGTTCCGAGTAATGTCGGGACATGGACGATCTGCCTCCGCGGCTGCGCGCGGTCTGCGACCTTCTCATGCCCGGGGTACGCGAAGCGGCCGGCCGGCACGAATACGACGGCCGGCTGCCCGACTACTCGGTCGCCGGCGTCGCGGACGCCCTGAGCCGGGTCGGTGCGGGCGAGCCCCTCGACGATCCGCACGACGAGGCGCACCTGCGAGCGTTCGAGGAGTTCCTGCGGATCTCCTACGGCGAGCTGGAGATGCACCGCCGTAACCCGCTCGACCATCTCGACGCCCTCGACCTGGCCTGTTACGACCGGGAGTACGCCCCGGCCGCCGAGCGCGAGGCGGCCCGGTCGCGGCACCTGGCGGGCTGGCCGGAGGCGGCCGACGTCGCCGTCCGCACGCTCGACCGCGTGCCGGCGCCGGTCGCCCGGGCGCTGCTGGGCCCGGTGCGCGGCCTCGCCGCCGGGATCCCGGCCGATTCCGGCGAGGCCGGCGACAAGGCCCGTACGGCGCACGCGCGGCTCGTCGCGCACCTGGAGCACCTGGCCGAGCACGGCGACCCGGACGCCGCGCTCGGCGGCCCCGCGCTGGCCCGGCTGATGGGCGCCTCGGAGGCGCTCGACCTCGACCTCGCGGCCCTGGCCGCCGAGGCCGACCGCGAACGCGACCGGCTGATGGCGCGCCTCACCGAGGCCTGTGCGCGCCTGGACCCGGCGCGGCCGGCGCTGGAGCTGTGCCGCGAGCTCGTACGGGACCATCCGGACATCGACGGCGTCATCGACGCGTCACGCGACTGGACCCGGCAGGCGCTGGCGTTCACCCGCGAACGCGACCTGGTGCCCCACCACGACGGCGAGTGCCGGGTCGGCCTGGCGCCGGAGTCGCGCCGCTGGGGCATGGCGATGATGTCGTGGGCGGCGCCGGGCGAACCGGACGCGCCGTCCTGGTACCACATCACGCCGCCGGAGCCGTCCTGGCCGGAGGAGGACATCGAGGACTGGCTCCAGGTGTTCAGCGCCACGACCCTGCCGGGCGTGACGGTGCACGAGGTCGCCCCCGGGCACTTCTCGCACGGCCGCGCGCTGCGCCACGCGCCGACCGTCGTGCGCCGGACGCTGTTCTCCCTGGCCTTCGTCGAGGGCTGGGCCCACTACGCCGAGGAGCTGTGCGTCGAGGAGGGCTTCCTGGCCGACGACCCGCGGTTCGAGATCGGCGTGTGGCTGGAGGCGCTGGTCCGCGTCACCCGGCTCGCCTGCGCGATCGGCGTGCACACGGGCGCCATGACGGTGGAGGACGGGGCGCAACGTTTCGCCGCCGACACCCACCTCGCCGGGTCCGCGGCCCACGCCGAGGCGGCGCGTGCCGTGTTCGACCCGACGTACGGCCGCTACACGCACGGCAAGCTGGAGATCCTGCGCCTGCGCGAACGCGCCCGGCGCGAGTGGGGCGACGGGTACTCCCCGCAGCGTTTCCACCGTGCGCTGTTCGAGCTCGGCTCGCCGCCGCTGGGCCTTTTGGACAGTGCGCTGAAGGTCGGCTGAGTCGCCGTCGGTGCTGCCGGCGGTGCCGCTCTTCAAAAGCCGCTCCAGCGGGAGACCTCGCCGCGGCGCAGGAGCAGGCCCGCCGTCAGCAGTGCGGCGCCCGAGAACAGCATCGGCAGCATGTAGGGCACGAAGTCCAGCACCGACCCGCCCGCGGGCTCGACGACGAACAGCACGGTGAAGGGCACCATCGCGGCCAGGAACAGCGCACCGATCAGCGTGCCGACGCGTGACATGAACGCGATCGCGACGCGCCCCCCGCGCCACGCACGCCAGGCCAGGAGGGCGAACGCCAGCGTCCAGAACACGATGTAGGCGATGTCGCTCGCGTCGCCGCCCTCGTGGGCGCGGGCGATGCCCCAGGTCGCCATCCCCACCGAGCACAGCCAGAAGGCCGTGAAGAGGGCCACGGCGACGACCAGGGAAAGAGGCCGGCCGCGCCGGCCGATCGTACGGACGCGGCGGATCGGCGCGCGGCCGTGCTCGGAGGCCTCAGGGCCGAAGTCGGGCGGGAGCATGACCCGGGAGCGTACTCCGGCGCCCTTACGGTTCCCTGACCGATCCCTCGGGCTTCCCATGCGTGGGCAAGGGCGATCCCACGGTTCTCCAAGACTCCTCGGTCACGCTGACGGACTGTCATGTCACCGACGGAAGGCCAGAGATGAAACGGCTCATGGCCCTGACCATCGCGGCCTGCCTGGCGCTCTCATCCTGCCGGGCGGGGGCCGCGCGGACCTCGCACCAGGCGGCGCACGCGGCGGAGCGGCCCAACATCGTCTTCGTGCTGACCGACGACCTCGCGAGCAACCTCGTCCCCTACATGCCGCAGCTTCAGCGCATGGAGCGGCAGGGGACGACCTTCACGCACTACTTCGTGACCGACTCGCTGTGCTGTCCCTCGCGGTCGACGACGTTCACCGGCAAGTTCCCGCACGACACCGGCGTCTTCACCAACAGCGGCGCGGACGGCGGCTACCGGGCGTTCAACGCCCACGGGAACCAGCGGAACACGTTCGCGACCGCGCTGCGGTCGGCCGGCTACCGCACCGCCATGATGGGCAAGTACCTCAACGGCTACCAGCCGGCCGACCCGGTGCCGCCGGGCTGGAGCGAGTGGGACGTCGCGGGCGACGGCTACCCGGAGTTCGACTACTCGCTCAACGAGAACGGCCGCGTCGTCAGGTACGGCCACCGGCCGAGCGACTACCTGACCGACGTGCTGAACCGCAAGGGCCAGGACTTCATCGCCCGGTCGGCCAGGGCCGGGCAGCCGTTCATGATGGAGCTGGCGACCTTCGCCCCGCACGGCCCGTTCACGCCCGCGCCGCGTGACGCGGCCAGGTTCCCCGGGCTCAAGGCTCCGCGCGGACCCGCGTTCAACGAGGCTGACATGTCCGACAAGCCTGCGTGGATCAAGGACCATCCGGAGCTCACCGCGAAGCAGATCAACAAGATCGACACCTCGTTCCGCAAGCGGGCCCAGGCCGTGCAGGCGGTCGACAAGATGCTCGGCGACCTCCAGGCGGCCCTGAAGGCGAACGGCGTCGAGCGCGACACCTACCTCGTGTTCGGCTCCGACAACGGCTTCCACATGGGCGAGCACCGGCTCACTCAGGGCAAGATGACCGCCTACGACACCGACGTCAACGTGCCGCTCGTGGTGACCGGGCCCGGCGTCGCGGCCGGCCACCGGACCTCCGCGCTCGCCCAGAACACCGACCTGTGCCCGACCTTCGAGACGCTCGGCGGCGTCAAGGTGCCGGACGCGGTGGACGGCCGCTCGCTCACGCCGTTCTTCACGGGCGACACGGTGAAGGACACGCGCGACGCGGTCCTGGTCGAGCACCACGGTCCCGACAACGCGGTGAACGACCCCGACCGGCCGACCGAGGCGAGCGGCAACCCGCCGAGCTACGAGGCGGTCCGCACGGCCCATGAGGTCTATGTGGAGTACGCCGATGGCGAGCGGGAGTACTACGACCTCGCCAAGGACCCGGACGAGCTGGACAACACCGTGGGCCGGGTGCCGGCGAAGCGTCTGGCCCGGCTGAGGTCGACGCTGCACCGCCTGGAGAAGTGCTCCGGCACGGCCTGCCGGTGAGAGGCGGTCAGGAGGCCACGGGGCGGGCGAGGTCCGGCAGGACCTCACCCGTCGCGATCTCGGCCAGCGACGAGCCGGGCACCACGAGCTTGGAGCGGCGCACGCCGCTGCCGACCACGACGTACGGCTGCTCGACGACCGCCGCGTCCACGAGCACCGGCCATGCCGCCGGGAGCCCGAACGGGGTGATCCCGCCGTACTCCATCGCGGTCTCCGACACCGCCTGGTCCTGGGGCGCGAACGACGCCTTGCGCGCGTCGAGGTGCCGGCGGACCACGCCGTTGACGTCGGCGCGGGTCGTCGCCAGCACCACGCAGCCGGCGAGGCGCACGTCACCGCCCCGTTTGCCCGCGACGATCACGCAGTTGGCGGATGCTTCGAGCGGCACGCCGTACCGCTCGCAGAACGCGGCCGTGTCGGCGAGCTCGGGATCGATCTCGGCGACCTGGAAGGAGCCCTCGCCCTTCCAGCCGCGCAGCGCCTCGGCGACGGGCGCGGCGAGCAGGTCGGTGCGGTCGAGGGCGGGCTCGAGTGTCAGTCCCCACATGTGTCGAACCCTCTCACAGGGCGGAGATGGAGGCGGGCGCGCGCTCCGCGCGGCTGAGGCCGCGGAGCACGCTGACGGCGCCGTGCCGGCGGATCGCGATGCGGGACAGCAGGTCGATGACGGTCTCGACGGCCTCGGCGGGCAGCTCGGGCGTTGACACGCCGACGCTGCAGGCGAGGTCGTCACTGTGCACCACGACCTCCAGCAGCCGGCTCGTGACGAAGTCGTCCAGCGTGAGGGAGACCGCCCAGCCCGAGCGGCGTACCCGCCGCGACGGCGCGGCCGGCAGCGCGACGCGCAGCTCCGCGACGGCCGCCGCGGCCCGCTCGGCGAGCGCCCGCGGGCCGTCGGAGGCGTCCTTCTCCCCCTTGGCGCGGATGCCCTCGTTGAACGCGTCGTCCAGGTCCGAGCCGATCCAGCTCGCCCGCGCGTAGTAGTCGTGGATCGAGACGATCTCCTCGGCCGCCTCCGGGCCCTCGAGGGCGTCGCGGACGAAGAAGATCTGCGCCGCCAGGTGCCCGGCCAGGCCCCGTACGCTGAACTCGGCCAGGGCGCTCGGCTCCTCCCACGCGGCGGCCACCTCCGGGGCGGCCAGCAGGGCCGCCGCCGCCGAGGCGGCGTCGAGGAAACGCTGTCTGGACGCGGTCACGCGATGTCTCCGTCTCGTCAGCCGTAGTGCTGGCCGGTGCAGCCGACGCTGCCGCCGATGGTCGCCAGGATGCCGAGCACCGACATGATCTGACCGTAGTCGTCGCTGGTGAACTCCACCGAGCGGGTGCCCGCGCGCTTGACGCCGGGGATCATCTCGCACGACTCGGCCATCGACGTCGACGCCCAGTCGATGCCGAGCGTGTACGGCGCCTCGACCACGTAGGGGCGGAACCGGTCGAGGTCGCGCAGCGCGCGGGCGGCCGCGGCGCGGATCAGCGACTGGGCCCGCGCGGGCGGCAGCACCTCGGCGGAGTAGCGGTCGATGCCCTTCTTCACCTCGACCGTCTCCACGTCGCCGAGCAGCACACGGGCCTCGGCGCAGGCCGCCTCGTCGCCGGTGACCAGCACCACGGGCACGCCCATCGAGCCGGCCAGGCCGGCGATCAGCCCGATCTCGCCGCAGACCTCGCCGTTGAGGTAGAGGTTCTGGATCTCATAGCCCATCCACGTGTGGTTGAGCACGCCGTGCGGCACGCCGGCGCGGGCGTGGTAGCCGACGAACATGGCCGCGTCGTGCGACGGGCCGATGCCCTGGCCCATCCGCAGCGGGCGGTACGGCCCGCGGATCAGCGTGCACCGCTCGTCGATGAGGTCGGCGCGGATGTTCTTGGTGCTGCCGTGCGCGTCGGTGACGACGACGTCACCCGCGCCGGCCTCGTACGCCCCGGCGACCGCGGCGTTCGCGTCCGCGGTCATCAGCTCGCAGCCGCGTTCGTACCCGCGGCCCCCGGCGCGCATCTCGTCCGGATCGGTGAGCCCGGAGACGCCCTCCATGTCGACCGACACGAAAACCCTCATGTGGAGAACCCCCCTCGCGATACGGCAACCACGACCGTACCGCGAGGAGGGTGGATGGTTCACCCGGTCACGGTCAGGGTGCGCGTTCCGGTCACGCCTCCGCTGGTGACCGAAACCGTCGCCGTGCCCGGCCGATGCGCGGTCAGCGCGCCGGTGGACCGGTCGACCGAGACCACACGTGGGTCGCTGGAGCTCCACACGTGCGACGCGGGGTCGGCGATCGGCAGGGTGAGCGAGGGCAGGTTGTCACCGCCGACGGCCGTGCCGGTCGCGGTGAGCGTCGCCTTCGCCCCCGCCGCGAGCGACGACGGCCCGGTCACCGCGATCGAGGCGAGCACCGGCTCGACGGTGAAGCGGAACGTGCCCGACGGCGTGACGTGGATCAGGCCGAAGTGGTAGAAGCCGCCCCTGTCCGCCGAGGCGTACGCGGGCATGCCGAGGTCGGCGAAGGTGAGCTGCGGCACACCGTCGGCCGACGGCTGCCCGAGCGGGTCCAGCACCTGCTCGGCGAAGCCGCGCGCGTGCCCGTACAGCATGATCACGTGGGTGCCGCGGTGCCTCTGCTGGTACCGCTGGATGAGCCGCAGGTACATCCGGGCCTCCCAGCGGTCGCCGAACTGGCTGTTGGCCTCCGGGTGCGGGTCGTACGCCGGCTCGTGCGTGATGACCATGAGCGCCTTCGACCGGTTCGCGGTGAGCTGTTTCACGAGCCACGGGTACTGCGCCTCGGCCGGCCGCTGGTACGCGTCGGAGGACAGCAGGCCGCCGTGGGCGTTGTCGGTGACGATGACGTTCGCGGCGCCCGCGGTGTAGGCGTAGTGCGTGTCGCCGAAGACCTGCGCGAAGTTCGCGTTCTCCGGCAGGACGCCCTGGCTGATCTCGTGGTTGCCGACCACGTCGCGGCACGGCACGCCGAGAGCCTTCATCTTCTGGTCGGCGTACGCCAGGTCGGCGGGTTGCCCGTCGTCGGACATGTCACCGAGGAACTGCGCGCGGTCCACGTTCAGCCCCGGCGCGCGCTCGGCGATCGCGGCCATGACGTGACCGGCGGCCGAGCCGGGGTCCGAGGCGACCATGTGGGCGTCGTCGCCGGTCAGCAGCGTGGTGCCGCCCCGCCCGAAGTCCTTCGCGCTCTCCTCGTACGACAGCCAGGAGGGGTTCTTCGGGATCGGTGTGTACGGCGGCGCGGTGACCGGGCGCGGCGAGTAGAGCGCCTGCAGGCCGCTGACGTTGAGGGTGCCGCTCATGGTCGTCGGCGCGTTGATGCCCAGGAAGTCGATGAAGCTGATCTTCAGCGGGAACTTCAGGCCGGGCGGGAGCTGGGCGACGACGAGCCGCCAGTCCTTCCAGGTCACGGTCGTCGGGTAGAGGGTCGTGGTGAGGCCGTCGGCACCGATGTAGGACTCGGCCAGGTTGATGCCGCTGCCGTCGCCCTTGACCCACAGGCCGATGCCGGTCGGATTCCTGCCCTCGGAGTCGGTCTCGGCCTGGAGCGTCGTCTTCGACGAGAGGACGAGTTGCTTGACGCCGGAGCCGCCGGGCACCGTGTAGGTGAGTCGCAGCGAGCCGGACGCCGTGGACCCGGGCGGTACGACGCCGCTCGCGAGGCTCAGGTCGGCGGGCTGCCCGGTGGTGTTGCGCAGGTTCCAGCCGGCGGGGTCGCTCATCTCGTCGATGGGCGCCGACACGCTGCCGACCGCGACCGTGGTGCTCGCCGAGGCGCCGCCCGCCGTCGCGGTCACGGTGGCGAGGCCGGATCCGCCGGCGGCCGCGGTGAACAGCCCGTGCGCGTCGACCGTGCCCAGGTTGGCCGGGGTGACCGTCCAGTGCGCCGTCTCGGCCGGGATCGGGACCGAGCCGTTGCCGGTCAGGGTGAACTGCTGGGTGGCCCCGTTGACGGTGTCGGGCTCGTCCGGGCCGATCGCGAGGGAGTCCAGCTTCGACAGCACGTGCAGCGGCTCGGTGGTCGTCACGTGGCCGTCGCGGGCGATGATGACGCCGTCGCCGGCGCGCCGGGCGGTCAGCGTGCCGTTCTGCCAGGTGGCCAGGGAGGACGGCTCGACCCGTACCTCGGGCGTGCCGGTCGCCGGGTTCCACGCGGCGTCGGTGGCGTAGACGGGGACGTCCGCCGTCGCGCCCGGCACGGTCGTGACCGGCGTGCCGTCGTTGATCACCACCTTGCGGGCCGCGCCCGCGGCCTTGGCGGTCGAGTAGACGAACAGGCCGTTGGCGACGGGCCGCTCGTGGCCGTCCGAGGGCGCGTTCATCACGGACGGCTTCGTGTCGCCCGGCTTGCGGGCGACGAGTTCGCTGGAGCCTCCCCCGTCGAACAGGATCGCGCTGTCGGCGCCGTGGGCGAGCAGGTATCCGGTCGCCTCGTCGGGCGTGACGCCCGAGGCGACCGACTCCCCGGCGCGCCCATCGAGCACCACGAACGTCGCGTGCCGGCCGTCCTTGCTCAGGCCGATGGCGGTCTCGGGGTTGCGGCCGGGGTTGGCGCCCCCGGGCGGCGTGCCGGCCGGGTCCTTGTACGCCTTGCCGTCCTTGATCAGGACGGTCGCGCCGCTGATCATCTCTTTCAGGTCCGGCGTCTTCTCGCTGAGCTTCAGCGTGTCGCCGGGGTGCACGTTCGCGGACAGCCACTGGCCGCCCGCGCCGGCGCCGGCCAGGCCCTCCTGCCCGGCCGTGAGCCGCGGGATCGATGTGGCCCCGGGCGTGACGCTGTCGACGGTGAGGGTGTCGCCGTCCGCGTGGCCGAGCACGAACGTCGACGCCGCCACGGCGGTGGGTCCGCCGAGGTCCGGGGTGACCTTGCCGACGCCGCCCTTGCCGATGTCGGTGACGGTGTTCACCGAGGTTATGGCGTGCGTGGCCGCGCCGTCGGCGACGGTGCCCGTGTAGGACTGCGGGCCGATGACCATGCTGCCGTCCGGCCGTACGCCGAGCTGGGCGTTGAAGCCGGGCTGAGGGCTCTTGAGCAGCCGCCCGCCGGCGATGACGCCGCCGGTCGGGCGTCCGGTGGCGTTGATGTCGAAGTAGTCGCCGTTGATCCCGGCGACGGCGCCCGTACGGTTCGCCATCGAGGTGACGGTCTCATCGGCGGGGTAGGTGATCTGGTTCCCCGCCTCCACCGCGCCGACGCGTACGTTTTGGTCGCCCAGGTCGACGTCGAGCACCTGCGAGTGCTGGCGCCCGCCGACCGCGTCGTAGGTCTCGGAGTAGACGTCGACGCCGTGGGTGACCGGCGTTCGCGAGGTGTGGCTCTGGTCGACCACGACCGGCCAGAAGTCCGGGGTCTTCGGCAGCCAGCCGGCGGCGTCCGTCGCCGCGTGAGCCTGCCCGGGTGGCCCGAGGGCCGTCAGAGCCGCCGAGAGTACGGCGGCCAGGGTGATCCTGCCGAGACGGTTCGCCGCGAGCACGGCGCCTCCCATGAAGTTCTCAAAAGCCGCGATATGGCACACAAACCACAGCAGCAATTTCTTTACGGGAGGCGACTCTTGATCGGCAAGTTTCCTACGAACGGATGACCGCCCGTGGTCAGTCCCCTTGCCGGACCGGCCCCGCCGTGGGCCCCGAGGTCATCGGCGCGGGAAACCGCTGCCGGAAGGCGCGCAGCAGGCCGGCAGGACCGTCAGGGCGAGGGAGGCGGCGAAGCCGATCCGCAAGGCGGCCCGCCTCGCCGCTGCCCACGGCCCGGGCCGTGGCCAGACCGGCCGCGAGGTCGGCGAAGGCCCGCCGGGCGGCCGGGAGAAGTTCGCGGCCCGCCGGGGTGAGCGTGACGTTCCTAGGCCGTATTAGACGTATCCGTGCTGGTCCCCTTAGCGTTCGGCGCATGACAGAGCGACGCGCGATCCTCAGCGGCTCGACCTTCGAGGAGCAGATCGGCTATGCCCGCGCCGTGGTCGACGGCGATCGGGTCCATGTGTCCGGGACGACCGGGTTCGACTACACCACCATGACGATCTCCGATGACGTGGTGGAGCAGGCCGAGCAGTGCCTGCGCAACATCGAGGCCGCGCTGGCCGAGGCGAAGTGCACCTTCGCCGACGTGGTGCGGGTGCGCTATCTGCTGCCCGACCGGGCCGACTTCGAGCCCTGCTGGCCGGTGCTGCGCCGCCGCTTCGGCGACGTACGGCCGGCCGCCACGATGCTCGTGTGCGGTCTCGCCGACCCCCGCATGAAGATCGAGATCGAGGTGGACGCGCGACGGCCGTGAGACGGGCGGGTCAGGCGCCGGTGACCAGGCGGCGCAGGGCCTCGGCGGCGCGGGCGTCCGCCTCGGCCTGGGCGACCAGCTCGCGGGCCAGCGTCTGGACCCACGCGTCCAGGCTCACCTGGTCGCGGGACAGCACCACGCCGCGTACCTCGTGATGGACCTCGGCGACCGGCCGGTGACCGCCCGTCAGCGAGAGGGTGCGCTCGCCCAGCCGGACCACGATCCGGCTGGGGTGGCCCTGGCGGCCCTTGAGACGGTCGCCGAGGCTCCGCTCGTACTCGACCGTCACGCTGCCCGGCGGGAGGGCGTCGGCCAGGGTCACCGTGAGCACACGCGCGTAGGTGGCGACGTCCGCCGCGTCCTGCCGCAGCGCGGCGGCCACCATGTCGAATTCCATGACCACCAGTGAATCAGCGGTCGAGGCCGAGCACCATCTGCGGCTTGGCGATCACGTGATCGGCGCGCAGCGGGCGTACGGCGGTGCCGATGGCGAAGAACTCCATCGTGTGGCCGCCCCACTGGTGGTGGAACTGGTCCAGGTACACCCCGACGATGCCCTCGGCGTGCAGCGCCTGGCCCTCGGCCTGCATGCGGCTCATCGCCAGCTCCCGCGCGTCGTACAGGGCCTGGGTGAACTCCGGGATCTCGACGTTCTGCCCCATGCTGCCGAGCACCGACCCGAGCCGCCGGTGGGCGACGTGGTACACACACGTGCCCATCACCATGCCCAGCGGGGCGTAGCCCGCCTGGATGAGGGTCCAGAAGTCCTGGCCGTTCAGGTCGGAGGTGAACGGCTGGTTCTTGTTGTTGCGCCAGTTCTGGGAGGTGTCGTCGGCCTTGACCGCGGTGCCGATGGCGATGAACTCGGCGATGTCGCTGCCGAAGTCGCGGAACTCCACGCGCAGGCGCACCCCGACGATTCCGTCCGCGCCGAGCTGGTCGGCCTCGGCCTCCATGCGGGTCATCGCCAACTCACGCGCGTGGTACATCGCGCCGGACAGCTGGTCGAGCTCCATGTTCTTGCTCCACCGGCCGACCTGGATGCCGACGTGGTAGATCGAGCTGCCCAGCACCAGGCCGAGCGGCCGGAAGCCCGCCTCGCGGACCAGCAGGAACTCGTTGACGGACAGGTCGCTGGTGAACAGTGCCCCGGGGGCGCCCGGCCGTAGCTCGGCGAGGCGTGCCATCGCGTCGGCGGGGACTCCCTGGGAAACCGGATCGGTCATAAGACCTCCTTCGTCGGCCTCATGACCAACGGTGCTGTGCTTGCCGATTCCCTCGCTTCGCTCGGTCATGTGGCTACAACCTCATGATCGTCAGCGAGGAGGGCGGGTGGTGGGACGTACGGAACTCGGCGACGGCGGTGCCGATGACCGTCGTCTCGACGACGTGGTCGTGCTGCTTGTCGTTGTAGGAGCATTCGCGCCCGCTCACGCGCAGGTCGATGCCGGACACCACGACGCCGTCGGCGCCGGTCCGCGCGGTGTCGGACATGAAGTGCGCGCGTGCCTCGTGCCGGGTGACCGAGACCAGCTCGGTCCAGCCCATCACCTCCTGGGCGGGGGCGAACGTCCCGGTCGACCAGCCGGTGCGCCAGTCGTCGTGGCGTACGCCCACCGAGGCGCCCATCACCAGGTCGACCGGCACCCAGCCGGCCTGGATGAGCTTGGCGAAGTCCTGGCCGCTCAGATGCGACATGAAGACCCGGCCGGGCCGTACGGGACCGGCCGCGCGCACGGCCGTGCCGACCGCCTGGAACTCCAGGTGGTGTGAGGCCCCCTGGAACGGCGCGATCGTGAGCTCGACCGCGACGACGCCGTCGCCGCCGAGCGCCGCGCACTCCGCGGCCATGCGGCTCATCGCGGCGTGCCGGGCGCGGTAGAGCGTGTCGACGTACGCGCCGTACCCGCTCCAGGCCCCCTGCATGCCCGAGGTGATGGTCACGGCGGTGCCCGACCCGAAGAGCCCGCCGCGGTAGCCGCAGTCGGCCCGCGCGCGGTACCACCAGCCGAGGTTGTGGACCGTGCTGCCCATCACCTGGCCGACCGGTTCGAACCCGATGGAGCGCAGGCCGGCGAACTCACCGACGCTCAGGCTGGAGGTCCACGTGCCGGCCTGCCGTGCCTGGCCGAGCCGGGCCATGGCGACCGGCGGCAACTGCGGCTGGACCACGCTCACCTCCTGGTCTTCGGTACGGGTCCACGAGCTGTGACGTACGGGACGGGAGGCAGGTTCCGCTCAGCGGCCGGTGAACTTGGCCTTTCCCGGTCCCTCCTCGACGAAGCTGCGCATCCCGATCTTCTGGTCATCGGTGGCGAACAGGCCGGAGAAGTGCAGCCGCTCGATCTCCAGACCGGTGGCGAGGTCGGCCTCCAGGCCCGCGTCGACGGCCTGCTTGGCGGCGCGCAGCGCCGCCGCGGGACCGCCGGCGTACCGCGCGGCCATCTCCCTGGCCGCCTCGTACACCTCGGCGTCCGGCACGACCTTGTCGACGAGCCCGAGCGCGAGGGCCTCGTCCGCCGGGACGTGGCGGCCCGTGAAGATCAGGTCCTTGGCACGGGACGGGCCGATCAGCCGCGGCAGCCGCTGCGTGCCTCCGGCGCCGGGGATGACGCCGAGCAGGATCTCCGGCTGCCCCACCTTCGCCGACTCGCCGGCGACGCGGAAGTCGGCGCACAGCGCGAGCTCCAGGCCGCCGCCGAGCGCGTACCCGGTGATCGCGGCCACGACCGGCGCGCCGATCGCGGCGACGGCGTCCAGCCCCCTCTGGAGGGCGCGGCAGTGCTCGGCCGCCTCGACGTAGGACAGCTCGGCCATCTCCTTGATGTCCGCGCCGGCCGCGAAGACGCGCTCGCCGCCGTAAAGGACCACCGCGCGCACGGCCGGGTCGGCGTCGGCGGCACGTGCCGCCTCGGCCAGCTCGTCGCGCAACCGCGCGTTGATGGCGTTCATCTTGGGCCGGTCCAGCCGGATCGTCGCCACCGCGCCGGAGACCTCGAGACGCACGAACTCCCCCACTGCCCCTCCCAAATGATCGACTGCGCTGCGTCCGCGAGCCTAACGCGCGACGCGCTCCTGGCGTAACGGCAGGTCAACCCGGCGCAGTCACCTCTTCCGTCAGGAGGCCCGGGATCGCTACTGTTCAGCCGCTCATCTTTGATCATTGAATGGAACACCGCCATGCCGGGCGAGCCCGACCACCTTTCCTTCGACGAGGACTTCGTCAACAGCGCAGCGTTCACCGAACCATCGGCACGGGAGCGCGGCAGGCGCCCCGGATGGCGGAAGCGCCGGCGGCTCGCCCGCGCGGAACGACGGCGACGCCGGGCGGCGGGGCGGCAGCGGCCCGGCACCGGCTCGCGGGCGAAAACGACCGTCACGGTGCTCGTGGTCCTCGTCGCGTGCGCCGCGGTCGGCGCGCTCGGCTGGAAGGTCCGCGGTGGCCGGGGCCTGTCCCCGGAGACGACGCCGGTTCGGAGGGGCGCGGTTCCGACGCTGAGCGCCACCGATCCGTTCGAGGGCTCGCCCGCCGCGTCGTACGCCGACGGCGCCGCCGGCATCACGCCGCCGCCCGCGACCGCGACGGGCGGCCTGTCCGCGCGCAACGTCGAGGCGGCGTACGCGAGGACCAGGAAGCGCCTCGTCGCGGCGGGGCTGGACCGGCGGACACTGCTCGGCGGCAGCCCCGACGCCCTCGCCCGGGCGGTGGGCCCGGACGAGCGGTCCTACTTCGTCAACAACCTCAACAATCCCGACCTCGACAAGCGCACCCGCTCGTGGGCCGTGACGTTCGCGCCGAACACCGCCGCCCTCTCCGGCCCGGTCATCAAGGTGCACGGCACCATGTCGGCGCACCCGTCGACCGTCTCCGGCGTGCGCGGCGCGGGTGTGCGGTTCGACTACCTGTTCGTCTATCCGATCCAACGGCCCGGCGCCCCCGCCACGCTGGAGCGGCTCGTGGTGCGGCTCAGCGGCGAACTCGTCTTCTACTCACGCGGCGGCACCCTGCACGGCCACACCTCCCGTTGGGAGGTCTTCTCCGACCCGGCCCGGTGCGACGTACGCGACGGGTTCATCCATCCGAGCTACCACGACTCGGCGCCGGAGCGGTCGCCCAGGACCGGATCGGTACGGGACCCGTACGACCAGTCCCGGCCGGTGACGGGCGACGAGAAGTGCTACCGCTCGTCCGGAACCTGACCGGTACGCCGTCACGGGCCGCGGGAGTCGGAGGCGGCTGGTAGCTTCGCCGGGGTCCGTCACGTTGGGAGGCACGGGGGATGCTGGTCGCGCACGCCGCCTGGCACGGCGGTGCGCTGTGCCTGTGGGCGGAGGACCCCGCGCTGCCGGCGACCACGCGTGTCCGCGTCACTCCACGGCCGCACCCGTTCGCCGCGGCCGACTTCGCCGGCACCTCCTACGCCGGGCTCACGGCCGGGGCCATGCGGGTCACGTTGCCGCTGCTCCTGCCCGGCTCGGCCGGCGGCCCGCTGCCCTCACCGGAGCTGGCCCGCGAGCCGTCCGCCAAGCGTCCCGCCGCCCATCTGTGGCGCGTGCCGGCGCTGGCCCTCGACCCGTTCGCCGCGATGGCCCTGCTCTCGCCCTCCGGCGACACCGCCGACGACGTCGTACGCGGCGCCGACCTGCGGTTCTTCGCGCTCGTCGCCGACGAGGCGATGCACCTCGCCGGGCGCGGCCGGGTGCTGCCCGCGCTCGTACGCGAGGACGGCGACCTGACCGCCCGCTGGCGGCCGGTGATCACCGGCGCGGACGCCGAGCGGTTCCGCGAGCTGGCCCACGCGATGCCGCCCGCCTGCCGCGCCGCCGACGGCGGGCGTCCCGCGGCGGAGCTGCTGCTGGAGGCGCTGACCGGCCTGACCGACGCGGCGGTGCGCGGCATCGTCCCGCACCCGCTGCTGCCCGAGCGCACCGGCCGGGTGCCCGACCGGCTGCCGCTCGCCGAACGCTGGGCGGCGGCGCTGACCGGCCCGGATCCGGCCGTGGCACGCGAGCCGGGCGACGATCCGGCCGCCCTCGCCGACGCCCTCGACGACTGGGCGGCGGCCGCGAGCCGTCCGTCGGGCCCGCTGCGCGTCTGCTTCCGGCTCGCCGAGCCGCCCGAGGACGATCCCGGCGGGCCGTGGTCGGTGCAGTTCGCGCTGCAGGGCACCGACGACCCGAGCCTCTACGTACCGGCCGCCGCGATCTGGACCGGCGAGGTCACCTCGGTCGCCGACGCCGAGGAGACGCTCCTCGCCGGCCTGGGCCGGGCGCTGCGGCTCTATCCGTCGATCGCCGAGGCCCTGCGGGTGGCCACGCCGACGAGCGTCACCACGGACGCCGCGGGCGCGTTCGCGTTCCTGCGCGAGGTGGCGCCGCTGCTGTCGGCGGCCGGGTTCGGCGTGCAGCTGCCCCAGTGGGCCGGACGGGCGCGGCTCGGCATGAAGCTGACGACGCGCACCAAGACCGAGTCCTCCGGCGCCACCGCCTCCTCCGGGTTCGGCCTCGGCGACCTCGTCGACTTCCGCTGGGACCTGGCGATCGAGGGCGAGGACATCACCGAGGAGGAGCTGGCCGAGCTGGCCCGGCTGAAGGCGCCGCTGGTCCGGCTGCGCGGCCGCTGGGTCGAGCTGGACGACGCACAGCTCAAGGCGGCGCTGGACTTCCTCAGCCGGGGCCGCGCGGGAGAGATGAGCGCGGCCCAGGCGGTCCGCGCCGCCATCCACGCGGGCGACGACACACTGCCGCTGCTCCAGATCGACGCCGACGGCGCTCTGGGCGACCTGCTGTCCGGCGAGGCCGACCGCCGCCTGGAGCCCATCCCGACCCCGGACGGCTTCGAGGGCACCCTGCGCCCGTACCAGGAACGCGGCCTGGCCTGGCTGTCCTTTTTGGACAGTTTGGGGCTAGGTGCAGTACTTGCAGACGATATGGGATTGGGAAAGTGCGTTTCACCCGAAACTCCCATTTTCGTCGATGGTGCGCCGGCCAAAGCCAAGGACGTATGGGCCCGCTTCGCCGGCCCCGCGGAATCCGACGGCGAAGGCGAATGGGCACGTCCCACCGAGCCCCTGATGACCAACTCACTGGACCAGAGCGGCCGCGTCGTCACGACCGAGATATCGCGCCTGTATCGACAGCACGTCCGCGAGCCGCTACGCCGCCTCACTCTTTCCGATGGCAGTTCGATCACGGTGACCCGCCGTCATCGCTTCCTCGGCCCCAACGGGTGGACGAACGACATCAGCCCCGGCGACCGGCTCTGCGTACCCGCACGGCTGCTTCAGACCGGCCGGCCGGTCGATCCCGATCTGACGGTCCTCCTCGCCTGGCAGATCAGCGAAGGACACGAAGACGAGAACCGGCGCCTCAGGATCACACAGGAGAAGGTCGAGGTCCTTGAAGATCTTCACCGGCGCCTGCTGGGGATAGGGACTCGATTCGCTCTCAGGCTCAACAAGCCGGCCGTACTCGCGCCGACTCCACCCCGCTCCTGCTCGACACTGCGGCTCTGCAGCGAGGCATACGCGCGCTTCCTCGAGGAACGCGGATATCGCTGGGGTCGCGTATCCGCCCGCAAGAAGATCCCCGACTTCATCGTCACGGCGGACGACCACACCGTGCGCCTCTTCCTTCGCCACTACTTCGCCGCCGAAGCCTCGGTGAATGCCAGGACGCGCACGATCGAGATCTCTTCTGCGTCATCGTTCTTGATGCAGCAGCTCTCCACGATGCTTCGACGGTTCGGCATCTGGCTTCGGCTGTCCACAAAAATGAAGCACGCCACTAATGGAACCCGGATCGAACGGCCGTACACCGTAGGGCTGATCGGCGGGTCGAGCGCTCGGCTCTTCCGCGAGCACATCGGCATCGCCGACCCAGAAAAACAGGAAAAGCTCGACAGGGTCTGCGAACTCCCTGCGAACACCAATGTCGAGGGCATACCCGGCAGTGATCTGCTGTCGGCGGCACGCACTCTCACCGGGCTACCGATGCGGCATTTCGGCGTGAAGCCCGTGTACTTCGACGGCAGCCAGCAACTCTCCAAGAACTCGGCGAAGGCTGTTGTCGCGGCGATGGACCGCGTCCTCGACGGCCGGGCTCTGGCCGAGTACTCCGCCCGCCCCAAGAGCAAGTGGACCGCCGCGACACTCACCGCGTACGCGCGGCTCGACCGCGACAAGTTGATCGCCATCCGCGAGACGTTGAACGACCGAGTGGACCGGCAGGTGTTCTACACGACCGTCGTGTCAGTGGACGACGTCGACTACGAGGGCTGGGTCTACGACTTCGAGGTTCCCGAGCACCACAACTACGTCGCGGCGGGGATGTTCTGCCACAACACCGCCCAGACGCTGGCGTTGCTGGAGCGCGGCCGCACGTCGCCCGCCGGAGGACCGACGCTGCTCATCGGGCCGATGTCGCTCATCGGCAACTGGCAGCGGGAGGCGGCGCGGTTCACGCCCAAGCTGCGTGTGTACGTCCACCACGGCGGTGGGCGGCATCGTGGGGAGGATCTGGAGCGGGCCGTGCGCGACGCCGACCTCGTTCTCACCACCTACGGCACGGCCGCCCGCGACCGTGAGGCGCTGGCCGCGATCGAGTGGGACCGCGTGGTCTGCGACGAGGCGCAGGCGCTGAAGAACAGCGGCACCCGGCAGGCGCAGGCGGTGCGGAGCATTCCCGCGCGCGGCCGGCTCGCGCTCACCGGCACGCCCGTCGAGAACCACCTGACCGAGCTGTGGTCGATCATGGAGTTCGCCAACCCGGGTCTGCTCGGGCCGCGGCAGGCGTTCCGCGAGCGGTTCGCCGCGCCGATCGAGGCGCACGGCGACCAGGAGGCCGCGGCGGCGCTCGCCCGGGCCACCGGGCCGTTCATCCTGCGGCGCCTGAAGACCGACAAGTCGATCATCACCGACCTGCCGGAGAAGCAGGAGATCAAGGTCTGGTGCAACCTCACGCCCGAGCAGGCCTCGCTCTACCAGGCGACGGTCGAGGACATGCTCGACCGGATCGCGAACAGCGAGGGCATGGAGCGGCGCGGCCTCGTCCTGGCCACCATGGCCAAGCTCAAACAGGTCTGCAACCACCCCGCCCACCTGCTGAAGGACGGCTCACGGCTGCCCGGCCGCTCGGGAAAGCTGGAGCGCCTGGAGGAGATCTGCGCCGAGGTCGTGGAGCAGGGCGAGAAGGCCCTCGTCTTCACCCAGTACTCGGAGTTCGGCGCGATGCTCCAGCCCCACCTGGAGGCGCGGCTCGACCGGCCGGTGCTGTGGCTGCACGGCGGCACCACCAAGAAACGCCGTGACGAGCTGATCCGCCGGTTCCAGCAGGACGCCGAGCCGTCGGTCTTCCTGCTGTCGCTGAAGGCCGCCGGCACCGGGCTGAACCTCACCGCCGCCAACCACGTGATCCACGTCGACCGCTGGTGGAACCCCGCCGTCGAGGACCAGGCCACCGACCGGGCGTTCCGCATCGGCCAGACCAGGAACGTCCAGGTCCGCAAGTTCATCTGCGTGGGCACCATGGAGGAGCGGGTCGACGAGATGATCGAGCGCAAGAAGGCCCTTGCCGAGCGCATCGTCGGCACCGGCGAGGGCTGGCTCACCGAACTGTCCGTCGCCGAGCTGCGCGACGTCGTACGCCTCGGGTCCGAGGCGGTGAGCGCCTGATGCCGATGTACGGTCCCCCGCGCCCGGTCGAGGGCGGGCTGCGCGCCCGCAGCGAGCGCGGCACGATCGGCGAGGAGTGGTGGTCGCGCCGCTTCATCGACGTGCTGGAGTCCTTCGCCGACAAGGGCCGCCTGAGCCGGGGACGCGCGTACGCCCGCAAGGGCCAGGTGATCGACCTGAAGGTGGACGCGTACGAGGTCACCGCCCGGGTGCAGGGCTCGGAGGCCGATCCGTACGACGTGGCGATCGGCATCGACGCGATCGACGAGCCGACCTGGGCGGCGATCGAGGAGGCGCTGGCCTCGCAGGCGGTCTTCCGCGCGCGGCTGCTGGCGGGCGAGATGCCGCCGGAGATCGAGGACGTCTTCGGTGCGTTCGGCATCCCGCTGTTCCCCGGAGCCTCGGGCGACATGCACATCATGTGCAGCTGCCCCGACTGGGGCGAGCCCTGCAAGCACGCCGCCGCCGTCCTCTACCTCCTGGCCGAGGCGTTCGACGACGATCCCTTCCTGATCCTCGCGTGGAACGGCCGCACCAAAGAACACCTGCTGGCGAGCCTGCGCCGCCTCGACTCGGCCGACGCGGCGGCCGAGGCCGACCCGCTGGAGGTCGAGGAGACGCCGATCGCCGAGCGCCTGGACGACTTCTGGACCCCGGCCGCGGTCCGCGACCGCCCGCCCGCTCCCCCGATGCCGCCGGGCCTGCTGCTGAAGCTCCTCGACCCGCCGAAGGTCAAGGTGCGCCGCAAGGAGCTCACCGACGTGCTCCGCCCCGCGTACGAGGCCCTGTCCGGCCTGAGCGAGGACGAATAGCCCCGGCGGCCGGATCCGTCCGGGAGGGGTCCCGAGCCGTCGGCGTAGTCTGCCGCCCATGGCATGGTTCGGCAGGAAGAGGTCCGCGAGCGCCGCCGGTTCCGATCTCGGGGCACGGATGCCGCCGGTCACCGAGCCCAGTAAGACGGAGCAGTACACCGAGAGTGGGCGCCTCGATCGCCCGGCGGACGAGCACTGGTCGCACACGCAGGTCTTCTCCTACGTCGAGCTGCTGCGGGACCGGTACGACGCACCGCTCTACGTGGGGGTGAGCGGCCGGCCCGCGATCCTGCTGTGCCTGTCCGGCCGGATGCGCACCGACCTCGACGGCCTCGACGACCTGATCCGGCGCAAGGGCGCCGATCTGTTCCTCCAGGGCCACCGCCTCGGCCGGTACGCGATGGTGCGAGCGGTGCTGGAGCTGCCCGAGCACGAGCTGATCTTCGAGACCCCGCTGACCCTGGCACACGGCGACGTACAGGAGTTCCTCACGGGCGCGTACCGGGACGAGGCGATCGAGCTCCACCTGGCCCACGTACGAGACGCGCGGCCGCTGGCGTTCACCTGCCGGGCCGCCGGGGTCCACCAGGTCGTGGACGCCGTACTGGACGCGGTGCACGGTCTCGACCATCCGACGACCCACGCCGAGCAGGCCGCGCCCACCGCCGAGATGGAGGCCAGGTTCCCCCGGATCAGCGACGGACTGACCGGCCGGACCCGCATACGCCTGACCGTGACGGGGCCGGCGGACGGCGTCATGACGGTGCTCACCCAGCACTGACGGGGCTCACCCGCACCGTCCGGGGACGGACGGTCACTGCCGGTCCGCACCCAGGAACGACGTCAGCAGTGGCAGCAGGGCGTCGGGGCGGTCCAGCGGGATGATGTGGCCGCAGTCCTCGACGAGATGGCCGGTGAGGTCGTCGGTGAGGGGCCGCAGCTGCCGTTCGAGGGCGGTGCCGACGGGGTGGGCTCCGATCGCCATCGTGGGCACGGTGAGCCGGTGGGACCCCGTGGCGTCCTGGATCTGGCGTGCGTTCGCGGGAGCGGCCCGATAGTAGGAGAAGGCGCAGCGCAGGGCCTCGGTTCCGGTGTACGCGCCGGCGAAGGCGTCCCGGATCTCGCGCGGCACCCCGCGGCCACGGGTGCCGGCGGCGAGGAACCAGTCGACGTACTCCGCCTCGTGCCCGGTCAGCACCGTCTCGGCGAGGCCGGGCACGGCGTGGAAGCCGAACCACCACGGCGGCCCGCCGGCGAAAAAGTCCTCGGCACCGGGCAACGGGCCCAGCGACGACTCCATGAGCACCAACCGTCGTACGCGTCCGGGGCGCCGCAGGGCGAGCAGGAACGCGGGCGGGGCGCCGGCGTCGATACCGACCACTGCCGCCGACGGTTCGCCGAGCGCGGTGAGGAGTTCCTCGGCGTCGGTGGCGAGGGTCGCGGCGTCGTAGCCGTCCGCGGCTCTCGTGGTCGCGCCGAGTCCGCGCAGGTCCGGGGCGATGACGCGGTGATGCCGGGCGAGGCCGGGGATGACCTTCGCCCACAGCCGCCAGGTGTGCGGGAAGCCGTGGAGCAGCAGGACGGCGGGCCCCTTCCCGACGACCGCGACGTTGATCTCGATGCCGTTGGCCGCCACCCGGTGCAGGGACGTCCCGGCCTCGGCGTGGCCGGAGGTAGGCGGAGGAGCCGCGCTGGGCATGAGGTCTCCTTGCTGGTAACCGATGGTGACCAGGAAAGGTTAGGTAACCTCTACCGCGTGGCCAAGACCGCACTTTCGCGACAGGTGGTGAGCCGCAGGTGACCTCCTCCCGGCCCCGTACGGCGAAGGGGGCGCGGGGCGACCTTTTCGACCCCGCGTGCCCGACCCGCCGGCTGCTGGATCGCATCGGCACGAAGTGGACGTCCATGGCCGTCAAGGTCCTCGCCGAGGCCTCCCCGCACGAGGTGCGCTTCGCCGAGCTCCGGCGGCGGATGCCCGGCGTCTCGCAGAAGATGCTGTCCGCGACGTTGCAGAGCCTGACCCGCGACGGCCTGGTCTCCCGCCGGGTGGAGCCGACCGTGCCGCCACGGGTGCACTACCGGCTCACCGACCTGGGCCTGTCGCTGGAGGGCGCGCTCGCCACCGTCCGGGCCTGGGCCGAGGAGCACATGGCCGAGATCGACCGCGCCAACCTCGCCCACACCGACGGGTAGCGGTCTTCGGCCGCGGCAGACGCCGCTCACGTCTCGTCAGCCGGATTCCGGGGACGGCGGACGCTCCGCCGTCCCCGGCTCGGCGAGCCGCGCGACCAGGCCGTCGAGGAGGGCGCGGAGCAGTTCGGCGAGTTGCTCGCGCTGGGCGAGCGTCAGGTGTTCGACCAGGCTCTGCTCGTGGCGGAGCAGTTCGTCGACGCTGCCCTCGATCAGCGCGTGGCCCTCCGCGGTCAGTTCGACCGCGCCGGTCCGTCCTCCGCTGCTGCGGTGGGCCCGTACGAGGCCGGCGGCCTCGGCGCGGGTGACGCGCTGGCTGATCGCTCCCGCGCTGACCAGGCTGGCCTCCTTCAGCGCCGCGGGCGTCATCCGGTACGGCGCGCCGTGGCGGCGCAGCGTGGACAGCAGGTCCAGCGTGGCGGCGTCGATGCCGAGCCGGGCGAGCGTACGGCGGCGCTCGTCGGCCAGCAGCTTGCCGGCATGCCAGATGCGGGTGATCACGCCGATCGACTCGACCGGCGTGCCGGGGCGCTCGCGCGTCCAGGCGAGCTGGATCCGCTCCGCTCCGTCCGGTTTGCGTGGTGGCGTCATGCCCGCCTAGCGTAGGGCACGCTGTTTAGGCCTAAACAAGGAGGGTCAATGCCACGCACGGCAATCGTCACCGGCGGCGGTACGGGCATCGGCCGCGCGGTCGCGCGGCGGCTCGCCGCCGACGGCCTGGACGTTGTGATCACCGGGCGGCGCAAGCAGGTGCTCGAGGAGACCGCCGAGGAGCTGGGCGTCCGCGCGGTCGCCTTCGACGCCTCCGACGTCGCGGCGGTCGAGGCCGCCCTGCCCGCCCTGCCCGGCCAGGTGGACGTCCTGGTCAACAACGCGGGCGGCAACGTCACCCGGCACCGGACCGCCCCCGAGGAAGGCGACCTGGCCGGGCTGCGCGACCTGTGGGAGGCGCAGCTGGAGGCCAACCTGATCAGCGCGGTGCTGGTGACGAGCGCGCTGACACCGCGGCTGGCCCGCGGCGGCCGCGTCATCTCCATCGGCTCGATCGCGGGCTCGCGCGGCAGCGGCGCCGGCGGCTCGTACGGGGCGGCCAAGGCCGCGCTCCACGCCTGGACCGGCGACCTGGCCTTCGAGCTCGGCGGCCACGGCGTCACGGTGAACGCCATCGCCCCGGGCTACATCGAGGACACCGAGTTCTTCGGCTCCGGCGGTCCGGGGGACGAACGCCGGTCCTGGCTGATCGACCAGACGGCGAACGGCCGTGCCGGCCGCCCGGAGGACGTCGCCGACACGGTGGCGTTCCTGGCCTCCCCCGAGGCCGGCAACATCACCGCCCAGGTGATCCACGTCAACGGCGGCGCCTTCCGCGGCCGCTGACCCGGGTCGCGACAGCAGAAAACCCTCGCCCGGGGATGCCGGGCGAGGGTTCCGGGCGAACCGTCAGCGCAGGTCGCCGTTGGTCATTCCGGTCGGGGCCGGCGGCAGGGCCACCACGCCCATCTCGGCGCGGGAGGCGAACAGCTCGTGCTTGGGCACCACCCGCACGCTGTAGCCGAACGCGCCGGCCCGGTCGAGGGTGACCTCGCCGGCGTAACGGAGCCGGCCGCCCTCAATGTTCTCCACCTGGGTCAGCTCGACGTACGACGGGTCCACGAGCGTGTCGGTCTCGCCGACGCGGCCGTACACGACCTCCACCGCGACGTCCGACGGCTCCAGGCCGCCGAGCTCCACCGTCGCGCGGACGGTGAGCGTGCCGCCCAGCTGCGGGCTCTGCGCGGCGCCGCTGGACTCCACGTGCTCGACCGTGACGCCCGGCCAGAGCTTGGCCACCCGCAGCTTCCAGGCGGCCAGGGCCTTGGCCGCCACGTGCTCGTCGGCGGCCAGCAGCCGGCCCGAGGCGGCGGCCGGAGCGTACAGGTCGCGGACGTAGTCGCGGAGCATGCGCCCGGCGAGGACCTTCGGGCCGAGCGTGGTCAGCGTGTGCTTGACCATCTCCAGCCAGCGGCGCGGGAGACCGTTGGTGGCCCGGTCGTAGAACAGCGCCCTGACGTGGTCCTCGATCAGCTCGTACAGGGCGTTCGCCTCGACGTCGTCGCGGCGGTCGGGGTCGGCGGCGCGGTCGGCCGAGGGGATGGCCCAGCCGTTGTTGCCGTCGAACCACTCGTCCCACCAGCCGTCGCGGATCGACAGGTTGAGCCCGCCGTTCAGCGCCGCCTTCATGCCCGACGTGCCGCAGGCCTCCAGGGGCCGCAGCGGGTTGTTCATCCACACGTCGCAGCCCTGGACCAGGGACTGGCCGAGCGCCATGTCGTAGTCGGGCAGGAACACGATGCGGTGGCGTACGGCCGGGTCGTCGGTGAACCGGACGATGTCCTGGATGAGCCGCTTGCCGCCCTCGTCGGCGGGGTGCGCCTTGCCCGCGATGATGATCTGCACCGGACGCTCGGGGTCGAGCAGGATCGACTTGAGCCGCTCCGGGTCGCGCAGCATCAGGGTCAGCCGCTTGTAGGAGGGGACGCGGCGGGCGAACCCGAAGGTCAGCACGTCGGGGTCGAGGACGTCGTCGATCCAGGTGAGCTCGGCGTCGCTCGCGCCGCGCTGGCGCCACGACTCGCGCAGCCGCCGCCGGGCGTCGAACACGAGGCGCTCCCGGAGCGTCCGGCGGATGCGCCAGATCTCCGGCTCGGGCACGCGGGCGACGGCGTCCCAGCCCTCGCCCTCCTCGACGGCGCCGGTCAGCTGCCGCCGGGCGAGGTCGACCATCTCCGGCGCGACCCAGGTCTCGGCGTGCACGCCGTTGGTGATGGAGCCGATCGGCACCTCGTCGGTGTCGAAGCCCGGCCACAGGCCGCCGAACATCTCCCGGCTGACGGCGCCGTGCAACACCGAGACACCGTTCACGCGCTGCGCGAGGCGCATGCCCATGACCGCCATGTTGAAGACGTCGGGGTCGCCCTCATCGTAGGTCTCCGCGCCCAGGGCGAGGATGCGCTCGCTGGAGACGGAGGACGCCTCGTTGTCGGTGCCGAAGTACTTCTTGATCAGCTCGCGGGGGAACCGGTCGATGCCGGCCGGGACGGGCGTGTGGGTGGTGAACACCGTGCCGCCGCGGGCGGCCTCCAGGGCCTCGTCGAAGGTGAGGCCCTGCTCGTCGATGTACTCCCGGATGCGCTCGAGGCCGAGGAAGCCGGCGTGCCCCTCGTTGGTGTGGAACACCTCGGGGGCGGCGTGCCCGGTGACGCGGCAGAACTGGCGGATCGCGCGGACGCCGCCGATGCCCAGGAGCATCTCCTGCAACAGGCGATGGTCCGTTCCACCGCCGTACAGCCGGTCGGTGACGTCGCGGGACGCGGGGGAGTTCTCCTCGACGTTGGAGTCGAGCAGGAGCAGCGGGACCCGGCCGACACTGGCGACCCAGACCTGGGCGTTCAGCCGGTCGCCGTCCGGCAGGCCGACGGAGACGCGCACGGTCGTCCCGTCCTGCTCGCGCAGCAGCGTCAGCGGCAGGCCGTCGGGGTCGATCGGCGGGTAGTGCTCCTGCTGCCAGCCCTCGGCGGAAAGCGACTGGGAGAAGTACCCGTGGCGGTACAGCAGGCCGACCCCGATGATCGGCACGCCGAGGTCGCTCGCGGTCTTCAGATGGTCGCCGGCGAGGATGCCGAGACCGCCGGAGTACTGCGGCAGCGCCGAGGCGATGCCGTACTCCGGAGAGAAGTACGCGATGGCCGCCGGAACGTCGGACAGCCCCTGGTACCAGCGCGGGGCGGTGACGTATTCGCGCAGGTCCTCGACGGCGTCGCCGAGGGCGCGCAGGAAACGCCGGTCACCGGTGAGAGCGTCCAGGCGCTCGGCCGAGACCTCCCCCAGCAACCGCATCGGATCATGGCGGGTCTTCTCCCAGAGCTCCGGATCGACCGACTGGAAGAGCTCGAGCGTCTCTGGATGCCACGACCAGCGCAGATTGAGGACGAGCTCCTCGAGCGGCTGGAGCGGCTCGGGCAGGACCGTGCGTACGGTGAATCTCCGGATGGCCTTCACGTGGCGCGACACTAATCGGTAGCGGGCCATGCTCGCGACCCAAACCCGCACAGCCGCCCACATCCTTGGATCTATGTTTGCCGCCTCCGTACGGCGGAGACCGGCGAAGTGCGAAGCTCGCCAGGTGATGACACCATTGGCCGAGGACCGCCGGGCCGATCCCCGGCGAGCCGACGCGTGCGCGGCACACCCCGGTCGTCACGCCCGCGCCGTACGCGCCGAACGACGCCGCCGCGTACGGGCCGGTCACGCTCTCGCCGTACCATCGATACAGGCACGAACACCGGATCTGGCCGCGCAGGACCTCCCCCGGGATCCCCCTCCCGGTACCGCCGACGTGCCGAGATCCTCCCGATCATGAAAACCGACAATTCTCCCGTTTCGCATGCGGGAGATTGGCAACGGAGTCCATATGCGCGAGCCCTCGCCGAGCACCCCCCAAGCGCGTGGCGCCACCGGTGGTCAAGAAAGATCATTTATTTCGGAAGACGCGGTTGATCCCGCCTCCACGTCGGTACGCTCGCCTGCGATGATCGGACGAATTCCCATTCTCGACGTCCAGCCCGTGGTCGACTGCGGTCGCTGGCCGGCCAAGGCCGTCCCCCACGAGACCTTCACGGTCGGTGCCACGGTGTTCCGCGAGGGGCACGAGATGCTGGGCGCGGGTGTCGTGCTGCGCGATCCCGAGGGCCACACCGGCCCGCCGGCCCGCATGCACGAGGTCACCCCGGGCACCGACCGGTACGCCGCGGAGGTCACGCCCTCCTCGACCGGGATGTGGCACTTCCGGGTCGAGGCGTGGGGCGATCCGATCGCGCACTGGTGGCACGACGCGGGCATCAAGATCCCCCGCGGCCAGGACACCGAGCTGATGCTCGAGGAGGGCGCCCGCCTGTTCGAGCGCCTCGCCGAGGAGGTGCCCAAGTCCGAGCGCGCGGCGGTCGCGGGCGTGGTCCGCGCGCTGCGCGAGACCGCGATCCCGCCGCTCATGCGCTTCGAGGCGGCCGACGCGCCGGAGATCCACGCGCTGGTGGAGCGGCACCCGCTGCGCGAGCACGTGACGGTGACCGACTGGCACCCGCTGCTCGTCCAGCGTGAGCGCGCCCTGTACGGCTCCTGGTACGAGATGTTCCCCCGCTCGGAGGGGGCCTCGTACGACCCGATGGGCCGCCGCGCACCGCAGTCGGGAACGTTCCGAAGCGCGATGAAGCGGCTCCCGGCGGTCGCCGAGATGGGCTTCGACGTGGTCTACCTGCCGCCGATCCACCCGATCGGCTCGCAGTTCCGCAAGGGCCCGAACAACACGCTGCACGCCGAGGCGCACGACCCCGGGTCGCCGTGGGCGATCGGGTCCGCGGACGGCGGGCACGACGCGATCCACCCGCAGCTGGGCGGGTTCGCCGACTTCGACGCGTTCGTCGACTACGCCAAGAACCTCGGCATGGAGGTCGCGCTCGACCTGGCGCTGCAGTGCTCGCCGGACCACCCGTGGGTCAAGGAGCACCCCGAGTGGTTCACCACGCGCGCCGACGGCTCGATCGCCTACGCCGAGAACCCCCCGAAGAAGTACCAGGACATCTATCCGCTCAACTTCGACAACGACCCCGAGGGCATCTACGCCGAGGTCGAGCGGGTCGTACGGCTGTGGATGGACCACGGCGTGCGGATCTTCCGGGTGGACAACCCGCACACCAAGCCGGTGGCGTTCTGGGAGCGGCTCCTCGCGAGCATCGCCGAGACCGACCCCGACGTGCTCTTCCTGGCCGAGGCGTTCACCCGGCCGGCGATGATGCACACGCTCGCCAAGATCGGCTTCCACCAGTCCTACACGTACTTCACCTGGCGCAACAGCAGGCAGGAGCTCGAGGAGTACCTCCACGAGCTGTCCGGCCCCGCGGCCGCGTACATGCGGCCGAACTTCTTCGTCAACACGCCCGACATCCTGCACGAGTACCTCCAGCACGGCGGGCCGCCGGCGTTCGCGGTGCGGGCCGTGCTGGCCTCGACGCTGTCGCCGACGTGGGGCGTCTACTCCGGCTACGAGCTGTTCGAGAACACCCCGGTGCGACCGGGCAGCGAGGAGTATCGCGATTCGGAGAAGTATCAATTCCGGCCGCGTGACTGGGAGGCGGCCGAGCGCGAGGGCCGGAGCCTCGCGCCGTTCATCTCGACCCTCAACTCTTTGCGAAGAGCACACCCCGCCCTGCGCAGGCTGCGTAATCTACGCTTCCATAACGTCGACCAGCCTGAGCTGATCTGTTTCTCCAAACGCGTGCCTCCGACCGACGGGAACGCCGCGGACCTCGGGGACGTCGTGTTGGTCGTCGTCAACCTCAATCCACATCAGGTTCGCGAGGCGACCGTCCACCTCGACATGCCCGCGCTCGGTCTGGACTGGCCGGACGAGTTCGTCGTCAGAGACGAACTATCCGCGGCGTCCTATACCTGGCGGCAATCGAACTACGTGCGCCTTGACCCGCACACCCAGTCTGCACACATCTTCACGGTTTCGAGAGGCCAGAGTTGACCCAGATCGATCCCCTGCTCGGAGGCGGCGCCGTAGAGCCGGTTCCGGACACGTTCACGCGCGAGACGCCGAACGAGCCGCACTGGTACAAGAACGCGGTCTTCTATGAGGTGCTGATCCGCGGCTTCTACGATTCGACGGGCGATGGCACCGGCGACATCAAGGGCCTCACCGAGAAGCTCGACTATCTCGTCTGGCTCGGCATCGACTGCATCTGGCTGCTGCCGATCTATGAGTCGCCGCTGCGTGACGGTGGTTACGACATCAGCGACTTCATGAAGATCCTGCCGGAGTTCGGCGACCTCGGTGACTTCGTGGAGCTGGTCGACGAGGCGCACAAGCGCGGCATCCGGGTCATCGCCGACCTGGTCATGAACCACACCAGCGACCAGCACCCGTGGTTCAAGGCCTCCCAGGAGGACCCGGACGGGCCGTTCGGCGACTTCTACGTCTGGTCCGACAGCAACACCGGGTACGCCGACGCGCGGATCATCTTCGTCGACACCGAGACCTCCAACTGGACCTGGGACCCGGTGCGGGAGCAGTACTACTGGCACCGCTTCTTCAGCCACCAGCCGGACCTCAACTTCGACAACCCGGCCGTGCAGGAGGCGATGCTGGAGGTCCTGCGGTTCTGGCTGGACCTCGGCATCGACGGGTTCCGCCTCGACGCGGTGCCGTACCTCTTCGAGCGTGAGGGCACCAACTGCGAGAACCTCAAGGAGACGCACGACTACCTCAAGACGGTCCGCAAGGAGATCGACCGGCTTTACCCCGACCGGGTGATGCTGGCCGAGGCCAACCAGTGGCCGGCGGACGTCGTGGAGTACTTCGGCGACCCCGCCACGGGAGGTGACGAATGCCACATGGCGTTCCACTTCCCGGTCATGCCGCGGATCTTCATGGCCGTGCGCCGGGAGCAGCGCTACCCGATCTCGGAGATCATGGCCCAGACGCCGAAGATCCCCGAGAACGCCCAGTGGGGCATCTTCCTCCGCAACCACGACGAGCTGACGCTCGAGATGGTGACGGACGAAGAGCGCGACTACATGTACTCGGAGTACGCCAAGGACCCGCGGATGAAGGCCAACATCGGCATCCGCCGGCGGCTGGCCCCGCTCCTCGACAACGACCGCAACCAGCTGGAGCTGTTCACCGCGCTGCTGCTGTCGCTGCCCGGATCGCCGGTGCTGTACTACGGCGACGAGATCGGGATGGGCGACAACATCTGGCTCGGCGACCGCGACGCGGTCCGTACCCCGATGCAGTGGACCCCGGACCGCAACGCGGGCTTCTCCAAGTGCGACCCGGGCCGCCTCTACCTCCCGACGATCATGGACCCGATCTACGGGTACCAGGCGATCAACGTCGAGTCACAGCAGAACAACCCGGGCTCGCTGCTGCACTGGACGCGCAAGATGATCGAAATCCGCAAGCGCCACCCCGTCTTCGGGGTCGGTGACTACACGGAGCTGTCCGCGTCCAACCCGAGCGTCCTGGCCTTCGTTAGGGAGTTCGGCGCGGATCGCGTACTTTGTGTGAACAACCTGTCACGGTTCCCCCAACCCGTGGAGCTCGACCTGCGGCGCTTCGAGGGCGTCAATCCGGTCGAGTGCATGGGTGGTGTTCAATTCCCCCCAATCGGGGAATTGCCATATCTCCTGACACTTCCAGGACACGGTTTCTACTGGTTCCTCCTACCGGCGAACCACGGAGGTGGTGGCGAATAGCCATGTGGGCCGGGCAGGAGGAACAGGCGAGGTGACGTAGCCAGTGCGGCTGACCGAACGACTCGACGATCTGATCGCGGACTGGCTCCCGCGCCAGCGGTGGTTCGCGGGCAAGGACCGAGGGATCGACGACGTCTCGGTCGTGACCGAAACGGAGCTGGTCTCCGGCGATCCGTCGCTACGCCACGTAGTGATCGCCGTACGCCAGGGTGAGCAGGTCGACCGTTACCAGGTACCGGTCGGCCTCCGCCGTGAGCTGCCCGGCCGGCTGGAGTACGCCGAGATCGGGCGCGTCGACGGCGTGCACGTCTACGACGCCGTACACGACCCCGACCTGACCCGCGTGCTGCTGGAGAAGATGGCCGACTGCGCCGACGTGGGGCCGCTGGCCTTCCGGTCGATCTCCGGCCTGGAGACCGACCTCGACAGCCTCGCCAGCCCCGCCGAGCAGAGCAACACCTCGCTCATCTACGGCGACGTCTACATCTGCAAGCTGTTCCGGCGGCTGACCCCCGGCATCAACCCCGACCTCGAACTCAGCCGCGGCCTCATGGGCGCGGGCAGCAAGCACGTGCCCGCGCTGCACGGATGGATCTCCTGCGAGCTGGACGGCACCGTCTCCACGCTCGCGATGCTGTCGGAGTTCCTGCGGACCGGCACCGACGGCTGGCAGCTCGCCGGCACGAGCGTGCGCGACCTGTACGCCGAGGCCGACCTGCATGCCGACGAGGTCGGCGGTGACTTCGCGGCCGAGTCCGAACGCCTGGGCGCCGCCACGGCCGAGGTCCATCGCGACCTGGCGACGGCGTTCGGCACCGGCGTGATGTCCGCCCGTGACGTACGGGAGCTGGCCCGGCAGATGCACACCCGGCTGAGCGAGGCCTGCGCCACCGTTCCCCAGCTCGTCGCGTACGCCGGCGGGCTCAGCGAGGCCTTCGACGCCTTCGCCAAGATCGACGAACCCCTGATGGTCCAGCGTGTCCACGGCGACTTCCACCTCGGCCAGGTCATGCGGACCGAGACGGGCTGGATGCTGCTCGACTTCGAGGGCGAGCCGGCCAAGCCGCTGGAGGAGCGCCGGCGGCCGGCGCACCCGCTGCGCGACGTCGCGGGCATGCTCCGCTCCTATGACTACGCGGCCCGGCACCTGCTGGTGAACGGCAAGGCGGTCTCGGGCAACCCCGAACGGCTGGAGGACCGCGCGCACGAGTGGGCCGAGCGCAACCGCACGGCGTTCTGCCGCGGCTACGCCGAGGCGGGCGGCGTCGATCCGGCGGCGCACGAGGAGATCATCCGCGCCTTCGAGTTCGACAAGGCCGTCTACGAGGTCATGTACGAGGCGCGGAACCGGCCGTCATGGCTGCACATCCCGCTCGGCTCCATCGCCGCGCTGAGCGCCTCACCCGCCCCGGGTTCGCCCACCCGCTGACGCGTGTCCATCGGGGGCCTCACCGAAAGCCCCGCGGCCGACGCGACACCACACGCCCCTGCGTCGATGCCGTCGTCGGCCCGGTGACCGCAGGTGCGCCTCTCCGGCAACCGGGGTTCCGGTCGCGGCGAGAGGCGCGCGGGCACGGCCCAGAGGCTCTGTGCCGTCAGCCGACGGTGTCCGTCCCAGATTCCGCGTACGCCGAAAATCCGGAACCGCCACCACGGAGCAAGATTTTCCGCATGGAACCGGATGTTTCCTCTTAGCGTCTGATCGCGGCATGGGCGTAAGTGGCCACAGTCGGTATGATCCGCCATCTTCCGCCCTTCCGGACATAGGCGAATCGATGGAGGTATGTCGGTGAGTGGGATCGTGTTGGTGCTCGTGCTGGCACTGATCGTCCTCGTCGTGGCGCTCGCGATCCTGCTCATCGTGGTGCTCACCCGGCGGCGCCCGGCGCCGCCGCCCGCGCCCGCGGCGCCCCGCGACCCGTTCGCCGCCGAGGACAGCGTCGCCGGCGACCCTCGCACGCTCAAGGCGGGCGACCTGGTCGAGTACCTTGGCACGCGCTACTTCGTGCGGGGCTCGCTGCGGCTGCGCGAGGGCGGCTTCACCTGGAGCGAGCATCTCCTGGACGCCGACACGATCGAGGGGCAGAAGGTGTGGCTGTCGGTCGAAGAGGACCCCGACCTCGAGGTCGTCTTCTGGACCGAATACGAGATCGGCGACCTGCGCCCGGGCGCGAAGACGGTCACCGTCGACGGCGTGGAGTACCGCCGCGACGAGCACGGCACCGCGGGCTACACCAGTGAGGGGACGACCGGCGTCGGGGCCCAGGGCCGCGTCGAGTACGTCGACTACGAGGGCCCGGGCGGGCGTTACCTGTCGTTCGAGCAGTACGGCGGCGGCCAGTGGGAGGCCGGGCTCGGCGAGCGGGTCCCCGCCGGCACGATGACGATCTACCCGAGCGGCGCCTGAATGCTGGCCGTCCTCGACACCCCCTACCAGGACGCGCGCGCCGACGGTCTCTCGTTCGCGCTCGGCCTGCCGCCGCTGGACGCGCTCGCCGTCCTGCCGGTCGAGCGCGCCGGGGTGACCGTCGAACTCCGGCTGCTCGGCGCGTCCCACCAGGTGCTGGCCGGGCCGCTCAGCGAGACGGTCGCGTGCCTGCCGGGCGCCGCATCGCCGCTGCCCGGCAGCGCGGCCACCGCCCTGCCCGGCTGGACGTACGCGTTCACCGCGGAGACCGCCGCGCACGACGACGAGGCGGCGTTCGGACGAGCCGTCGAGACGGTGTGCGCGCAGCTCGCGGACCGCGGCGACGCGCTGACCGGCGCGTTCCCCGGCTCCCCGCACGCCGTCACCGCCATCGCCCTCGAGGCGGCGGCGCATGCCACCGCACAGCAGTCCGGGATCGGCTGGCGGACCTGGCACGCCTATCCCCAGACCCGGGAGATCGTGATGACGCGGAGCCGGCTGGTGAGACCTGCATGAACAGGACCCGGGGCATGAACAGGACGCACCGGGCCGTGGTCGGCGTGCTCGCCGCCGCGCTGCTGGCCGTGACCCTCACCGGCTGCGGCCCCTCGCCGTCGTCATGGATCGCGAAGAAGTACCACCGGGTCGGGACGAACACCTACCAGGCGTCCCTGCCACCGCAGGCCGTGGCGGCGGCGATCAACCGCAAGTTCAAGGCGATCGACCAGGTCGACGACCTGGCGACGCTCGGCTCGCAGGGCGGCGTCTTCCTGCGCTACCCGAAGCTCGTCGTCGGCGTGACGCCGTACGGGCCGGGCAGCAGGATCACCGTCGACAAGCCGTCCGGCGGCTACAACCGGTACTACTCCCACGTCGGCAGACGCTGGAGTGCCCCGGGCAGCAACGGCTGGAACAGCCACGGCATCCCATCCTTCCGCGGTGGCGGTCCAGGGTCGGGCAAGTAAGGAGCAACCGATGAACGACACCCTCCACGACATCGGCGCGACCTTCGCCTACGGCGCGGTCGGGATCGTGCTGATGGCGCTCGGCTACCTGGTGGTGGAGGTGACGACGCCCGGCCGGCTCAGCCGCCAGATCTGGACCGAGGCCAACAAGGGCGCCGCGCTGCTCCTCGGCGTCAAGCTGCTCGGCATCGGCGCGATCGTCACCACCGCGATCGTCACCAGCGACAACGACCTGAGCCAGGGATTGGTCGACACCGCGGTCTACGGCGGGATCGGCATCGTGCTGATGGTCGTGGCGTTCTACTTCCTCGCCCTGATCACGCCCGGCAAGCTCGGCGCGACGCTGGTGAACGGCGCCGCCATCCATCCGGCGGGCTGGGTGGTCGCCGCCACTGACATCGCCGTCGCCGCGATCGTGTCCGGGGCGGTCTCCTGACCGCCCGCGACCTCGGCCGGTCCGCCCCGCCGCCGTCCGCGCCGGAGGCGGACCCTGCCGTCCCCGACGCGCCGGACGCGCCGCCGGCCGGGAAACTGGGGGCCCCGGCCCGGGTGGCGCGGGCGCTCGTGCTGGCCGCGGTCTTCGCCTGCGCGGCGTGCGGGCTGGTGTACGAGCTGGCGCTGGTGGCGCTCGGCAGCTACCTGGTGGGCGACTCCGTCACGCAGGCGTCGATCGTGCTGTCGGTCATGGTCTTCGCGATGGGCGTCGGGTCGCTGCTGGCCAAACCGCTGCAGCGGCACGCGGCGGCCGCGTTCGCGCTGGTCGAAGGCGTGCTCGCGCTGGTCGGCGGCCTGTCGGTGCTCGCGCTGTACGCCGCGTTCTCCTGGCTGGACCTGTACGTCCCGGCGCTCGTGGCGGTGGCGTCCGCGGTCGGCGCGCTGATCGGCGCGGAGATCCCACTGCTGATGACGCTGCTCCAGAAGATCCGCAAGCAGGACGCGGGCAGCGCCGTCGCCGACCTGTTCGCCGCCGACTACGTGGGGGCACTCGTCGGCGGGCTCGCGTTCCCGTTCCTCCTGCTGCCGACGTTCGGACACATCAAGGGCGCGCTGCTGGTCGGCGTGGTGAACGCGGTCGCCGGGGTCGCGGTCGTGCTGTGGCTGTTCCGGCGGCAGCTCAGCCGTGTCGCCCGGGTCGCGCTGGGGATCGGCATGGTGGCGGTCCTGGCCGTCCTCGGGACGACCTACGCGCTCGCCGACCGGATCGAGGTGACCGCGCGGCAGGCACTGTTCCAGGACCCGATCGTGCTGGCGAAGGACACCCCGTACCAGGAGATCGTGATCACCAAGAAGATCAC
Organism: Actinoallomurus oryzae; assembly: GCF_039541955.1. Taxonomy (NCBI): domain Bacteria; kingdom Bacillati; phylum Actinomycetota; class Actinomycetes; order Streptosporangiales; family Thermomonosporaceae; genus Actinoallomurus; species Actinoallomurus oryzae. Next base: position 322,639 of record NZ_BAABHF010000024.1, read on the forward strand.
GCTCGCGGGCTCCACGGACCTGCGCCTGTACCTGAACGGGGACCTTCAGTTCTCCTCGGCGGACGAGTACCGGTACCACGAGTCGCTCGTCCACCCGCTGATGTCCGGCCCGCACCGGAACGTGCTGATCCTCGGTGGCGGCGACGGCCTGGCGCTGCGCGAGGTGCTGCGCTACCCGGACGTCCGCAGCGCGACCCTGATCGAGCTCGACCCGGAGATGCTGCGTCTCGCCCGCACCTACCAGCCACTGGTGTCGCTCAACCACCGCTCGTTCGAGGACCCACGCGCCACCGCGGTCAGGGCGGACGCGTTCACCTGGCTGCGCGGCCAGAGTCGGCGGTTCGACGCGGTCATCGTGGACATGCCGGACCCGGACGACGTCCCCACCGCGAAGCTGTACTCGGTCGAGTTCTACGGCTTGGTGAAACGGGTCCTCGCACCCGGCGGCCGGATGGTCGTCCAGTCCGGCTCGCCCTACTTCGCGCCAAAGTCGTTCTACAGCATCGAGAAGTCCATCGCCGCCGCGGGCCTCACGACCACCCCCTACCACGTGGACGTGCCGAGCTTCGGCGACTGGGGGTTCGTCCTCGCCGCGCCCACCACGAAGCCGCCCGCGCTGGCACTGCCGCCGGACGTTCCGCCGCTGCGGTTCCTGGACGCGTCCGTGCTGCAGGCCGCGTCCGTCTTCCCCAAGGACCGCCGGTCCCGCGACGTGCAGGTCAACACACTCGTGCACCCCCGCCTCGTCCAGTACGAGAGCGAGGAGTGGAAGGACTCCTGATGGCGAAGCAGGCGCTTCGCGGGGAGATCACGTGATCGACCTGTCCGCGCGGGCGGCGGCAGGCCCAGGTGCCGCCCGGCCGTGGCGGCACGGATCTCGTGATCGAAGAGGATTACGCTCCCCTCATCGGGCAGGGTGAAGGTACGAGTTGGCAGCGACAGTTCGAGGAGCGTCATGGCGCGGGTCACCCACGACGAGATCGACCGGCTGATCGGCGGGGACCATCACGACCCCCACGGGATCCTGGGCGCGCACCCGGGACACGACGGCGTGACGATCCGTGCGCTACGGCCGCTGGCGAGCAGGGTCGAGGTCGTCCTCCCCGACGGCGAGCGCCGCCCGATGCGCCACGTCCACGAGGGCGTCTTCGCCACCACCCTGGCGCCCGGCAGTCCGCTGTCCGGCGACGAGCCGATGGCGGTGCCCGACTACCGCCTCGCGGTCGCGTACGGCGACGGGCCCGAGATCGTCCAGGATGATCCGTACCGGCACGCGCCGACGCTCGGCGAGCTGGACCTGCACCTGATCGGCGAGGGCCGGCACGAGGAGCTGTGGAAGGCCCTCGGCGCGCACACCCGCACGTACCGGTCGGTGTTCGGGCCGGTCGAGGGCACGTCGTTCGCGGTGTGGGCGCCGAACGCCCGCGGCGTCCGGGTGATCGGCGACTTCAACCACTGGGACGGCCGCGCGCACCCGATGCGCTCGCTCGGCGCCTCCGGGGTGTGGGAGCTGTTCGTACCCGGCGTCGGCGACGGCACGAACTACAAGTTCGAGATCCTCGGCGCCGACCATATGTGGCGGCGCAAGGCCGACCCGATGGCGCGGTACGCCGAGCGGCCGCCCGCCACCGCCTCGAAGGTCTTCACCTCCCGCTACACGTGGGAGGACGACGAGTGGATGACGCGGCGCAAGTCCTACGACCCGCTGCGCTCGCCGATGAGCGTGTACGAGGTGCACCTCGGCTCGTGGCGGTCGGAGCTGGGCTACCGGGAGCTCGCCACCGAGTTGGTCGACTACGTCGCCGACATGGGCTTCACGCACGTGGAGTTCCTGCCGGTCTCCGAGCACCCGTTCGGCGGCTCGTGGGGCTACCAGGTGACCTCCTACTACGCGCCGACCGCCCGGTTCGGCGACCCGGACGAGTTCCGCCACCTGGTGGACCGGCTGCACCAGGCCGGCATCGGTGTGATCGTCGACTGGGTGCCGGGCCACTTCCCCAAGGACGAGTGGGCACTCGCACGGTTCGACGGCACGCCGCTGTACGAGCACGGCGACCCGCGCCGGGGCGAGCAGAAGGACTGGGGCACGTTCGTCTTCGACTTCGGCCGCTCGGAGGTGCGCAACTTCCTCGTCGCGAACGCCTGCTACTGGCTGGAGGAGTTCCACGTCGACGGCCTGCGGGTGGACGCCGTCGCCTCGATGATCTACCTGGACTACTCGCGCGGCGAGGGCGAGTGGACGCCGAACATCTACGGCGGGCGCGAGAACCTGGAGGCGATCGACTTCCTCAAGGAGATGAACGCCACCTGCTACAAGCGCTCCCCCGGCATCATGACGATCGCCGAGGAGTCCACCGCGTGGCCCGGGGTGACCCGGCCGACCCATCTGGGCGGGCTGGGGTTCGGCCTCAAGTGGAACATGGGCTGGATGCACGACACGCTCGGCTACCTCAAGCACGAGCCGATCTTCCGCGGTTACCACCACCACGAGATCACCTTCTCGATGGTGTACGCCTACTCGGAGAACTACGTGCTGCCGCTGTCCCACGACGAGGTCGTGCACGGCAAGGGCTCGCTGCTGGGCAAGATGCCGGGCGACGAGTGGCAGCGGTTCGCCGGGCTGCGCTCCCTGCTGGGGTACATGTGGGCGCACCCGGGCAAACAGCTGCTGTTCATGGGACAGGAGTTCGGCCAGGGCGCCGAGTGGGCCGAGTCGCGGCCGCTCGACTGGTGGCTGCTCGACAAGGCGGAGGACAACTTCCACGCGGGTCTGCGACGGCTGGTCCGCGACCTCAACCGCGCCTACGGCTCGTCGGAGGCGCTGTGGACCCAGGACACCCGGCCGGAGGGCTTCAGCTGGATCGACGCGGACGACGTCGCCGGCAACGTGATCTCGTTCCTGCGGTTCGCTCCGGACGGCACGCCGCTGGCCTGCGTGGTCAACTTCGCCGGCATCCCGCACGAGGACTACCGCCTGGGCCTGCCGCGTACGGGCCGCTGGCGCGAGGTGGTGAACACGGACGCGTTCGAGTACGGCGGCAGCGGCGTCGGCAACCTGGGCGCGGTGGAGGCCGGCGCGGAGCCGTGCCACGGCCAGCCCGCGTCCGCGCTGCTGCGCGTGCCCCCGCTCGGTGCGCTCTGGCTCGCCCCCGAGTGACCACGCGGGCTCACGTCGCTGTGATCTCCCGGACCTGGGGAACGGCCGTGCAGCCGTTCTCCCGGGCCTTGCGCCGGGCCGCCCCCGGTGTCGGTGCCACCCCGACGACCCGTGTCCCGTCGATGGCGACCCAGAACCCGGTGGGGCCGTCCGGAAGAGGGACGGCATCCGTGCTCCGGATGTCGTGGTCCGCGAGCACGGCGCCGGCCGCGACCGGTACCGCGTTCCGGCGCCATTCTCCGGTCGTACGCTCCCTGCCGCGCGCGCGGCGCCAGAGGTGATGCTGGACGACGACCAGCGGGCCGAGCACGGTGAGAACGGGCGCGGCACCGTGCAGAACGCCATAGTGGTAGGCGACCGTGTCCGCGGCCACCACGGCCGTACCGATCGCCATGGCGACGATCCCGGCGACCGCGCCGAACGATCGGTGGGCGGCCAGGGGAAAGACGGAGAGCAGCAGCAGATCGCCCAGTCCGATCGCGACCGGGTTCGGGCCGAGGGTGAAGACCCACTCCGGTGAGAACGGAATGCCGCTCACGCGCGCGATGAAGTCGTCGGTCGAGGACGTCACGGAGGTGGCGACGAAATCGTAGACGGCCAGGAAGCCGGCGAACCACGCTATGTGCGCGGAGCGCATGCCGGACTGGACCCACAGGTTGGCGGCGCCGACGACCGCGATCCCGATGACGACATCGTTGACGAGCAAAGCCTGGTGAGGACCTCCCCACTCGGTGGCGACCAGATCCGCGGCGCAAAGGCCCGCCGCGATCAGCCAGCTCGCTCTTCCACGAGCCAGGGGCGCGATCGTGACCTGGAGCGCCGCATAACAGATCAGGCAGAAGAACGCCGAGACGATCGCCCCCGAAATGGCGACGTAGATGACCGGCATGACGACCACCAAGAGCGACATGATCAGGATGTCTGCCCGGTTGTACACCCCGATCGCCGGGCGCGGCATGCGCACTTTCGCGTGATACACGAGGGCGATCGCGACCAGCAGGGACTCACAGCCCAGCAGCACGTAGGAGAACAAGTACGCCGACTCGCTCGACATCTCTCGGCTCAGCACCCCTTCATCTCGAAAGTCTCTTCGCGAAGATCAGCGCGGACGGGAACCGTAGGGGGCATGTCATCGCGGTCGCCGTAGAGGCGTATTCGCGACACGGGAAGGCCCAGCTTCTGAGCTCTCTCCTCAAGTCGCGAAAGGGTCAACGCGGTGTCCTTCTTCACGAGTACGTGCAGGACCGCACGGTCGGCGTCGCCGGTGACGCTGTATCTCGCCGGGAGCGGCACGTCGGGTTCGGACTCGAGGAGTTCCAGCACCTGCCGGGAATGGACTCTCAGGCTGAGCGGTCCGGAGAACCGGCCGAGTATCGGGGACGTCGCCGGGAGGTGGCCCTGCGCACAGGAAAGGGCCGGCCCAAGCCTGCGGACGAGATCTCCGGTCGCGTAGCGCAGGAGAATGGTGCAGTCGCGGTAGGGCACATAGGGCGTGGCCACCAGCATGCCGATCTCCCCCGACGCGGTCTCCGCGAAGGTGAACGGATCGACCACCTCGAAATGAGCGAACTCCCGCCCGAAGTGCAGGTGCCCCTCCTCGCAGTAGGCGGCGCCCGCCGGCGCCGTCTCCGTGCCGAGGTACCCGTCGGTGACCTCCGCGCCGAGCGTGGCCCGGGCCCGTGCCTTGAGCGCGTCCGTCAGGATCTCCCCGGCGACCTCGATGTGCTCAAGGCCGAAGTCGCCGCCTTGCCAGCCGTTGGTCTCGGCCGCGTGGACGAGGGCGGCGAGATACGACGTCGGCGCCGTGACATGGCTGATCTGGGGACGCTTGCCGCGCAGGCCGAGCGGAGCCGCCAGACGCTCCAGGCAGATGTCCGGGTCGATCATCCCCAGCTGCACGAACGACGCCCCCGACCGGGTGACCGACTCCTTGCTGATGGTGAGCGCGAGGGTGGCCCGTGAGCATCCGGCGTAGGCCAGAACATGCCTGCCGCGCAGCCCGAGTGTCGTGACCGCCGCGATCGTGCTCAGGGCCGAGAAGATCCGCAGTTCGCGGTGGGAGAACCACACCGAGGTCGGCATCCCCGTCGTCCCCGTGGTGGTCGCCAGGAGGGCCGGGTGCGCCTTGCTCGACACGAACGCCCCCAGCCTCCCCCGGAGAGTCGGCTTCGTGGTGACCGGGAGGCGTTTCAGGCTTTCCACCGTGAGGTCGCCGGGGTCCAGGCCGGCGCGGGAGAAAAGTTCACCGTAATAGGCGGTGTCGGTCGCGGCGGCCCGTGCCGTGACTCGCAGCGCACGATTCGTCATCGTCTCCTGAACATCGGGTGGCGTGTGTCTTTGCCCCCCGAGAACCTGTTGACCATCGGCATCCATATCCCCGTACTCACGAATCGTGGCGAGCATTTCGTCGCAGATTCGTTCGAGATCCTGCGGGGAAAGGTGTGTTCCGCGCAGGATCGAGTAGCCATACCTAAGCTGGCTGAATGCCGCTCCCAGCAATGCGCCACCCTCATCCAGTGAGTGAAAGGGTGCCCGGGTCGAGCGGGAACGCCCGACCCGAGCGTCAAGGGGAAATGATCACATCTGGTGCGCGAACATGGCGCCGCTGAGCGCGACGACCGCGTGCCGCGCGTAGTGGAAAATAGCCTTGGCCATTGCCCACCTCCTCTCATTGAGGCGCGTTTAGACGACGATATTCGAGAGATATACCGACCCCTCAAGGCAAGTCAAGTGGTCCCAATACGAAGAATCCGGCCGACGATCGCGACGCCACGGTCACCGTACGTGATGAAAATGCCACTCAATTGGGACACCGGATCTCGGGCTCGTTCCCGGCAATGTATGACCCCATCTTTGTTCGGGACTTGCCGATGATGCGGTTTCAGGCTTTTTCATGCCCGGTCGATTCTCCTGACAACACCGAATGCGATCGCCGCGGAAATCACCCCGTACGCAGGGCGCCTGATCTGACAGGGGTCATCCCGCTTCGGGGGGCGTGCTCCGCGGCGCCGCCGCACACGCGTTCAGGCCGCGGACGCCGGCGCTCCGAGGCAGGGCCCCGGGATGACCCGCGCCGCCTGGCGCCTGCCTCCTCGGCCGGCGCGCGGACCGGACGTACGACTTCGGCCACTACCGGCCAGGCCGGACCCGATGGTCAGGGCCAGATGTGGCTAGAGATCTTGTACCGGCACCCTGCCGCGCGAAGGATATGCGCGCACACCACAGGAGGTATCGCGTGCCGATCTCATCGCGGCGGGGCATCCTCGGCTCCGCGATCGCCATCGTGGCCGCACTCACGGCCACGGGGGCACCGGCGGCCCACGCGGCCGGCAGACCATCGATCAAGGTGTCCGGCGGAGTGACCCAGCCGGTCTTCTCCTACCAGGACGCCATACGGGAGTACGTCAACGTCGAGTCGTCGGTCGACGCCGACCACGACGGCAAGAAGGACCTCATCCGGGTGGACATCATCCGCCCGAAGCAGAGCGGGCCGGACTTCAAGGTGCCGGTGATCATGGATGAGAGCCCGTACTACGACAACCTCGGCCGCGGGAACGAGGGCGAGCGCAAGACCTACGACGCGGCCGGCAACCCGGTGAAGTTCCCGCTCTTCTACGACAACTACTTCGTACCGCGCGGCTACGCGGTGCTCGACGTCGACATGGACGGCACGACGAAGTCCGACGGCTGCCCCACCTCCGGCGGCCTGTCCGACGTCCTCGGCGGCAAGGCGGTCATCGACTGGCTGAACGGCCGCGCGACCGCGTACGACGCTCAGGGCAAGAAGGTCAAGGCGACCTGGACCAACGGCCGTACGGGGATGATCGGCAAGTCCTACGACGGCACGCTCGCCAACGGCGTGGCGGCGACCGGCGTGGAGGGCCTGGACACGATCGTGCCGATCTCGGCGATCAGCTCCTGGTACGACTACAGCCGGATGAACGGCACGCTGTGGTGGACGGGTGAGGAGGACGGCCTGGCCGACACGGTCGACACCGACCCGCCGGCCAAGTGCGCCGCCGTCAACCAGGCCATGGCGACCGGCCAGGACGACGCGACCGGGAACTACAACGCGTTCTGGAGCTCCCGCGACTACCGGTCCGCGCCCGTGCCGGACGTGAGCCGGGTGCACGCGAGCGTGTTCGCCGTCCACGGCACGAACGACCTGAACGTCAAGCCGAGCCAGTTCTCCACGTGGTGGGCCGGCCTCGCGGCGCGGGGCGTGCCGCGCAAGGTGTGGCTGTCGCAGTACGGGCACGTGGACCCGTTCGACTTCCGCCGCGACGCGTGGGTGGACACCCTGCACCAGTGGTTCGACTACTGGCTCTGGCACGTGCACAACGGCGTGATGAAGCAGCCGCGCGCCGACATCGAGGTCGGCCCGGACCGGTGGGCGACCGAGTCCGACTGGCCGGCGCCGGACGCACGGAGCCTGTCCCTGCGTCCCCAGGCCGACGGCACGCTGGGTCTGTCCGCCGCCTCGGGCAGCGCGACGTTCACCGACACCAAGGAGGACGAGGGCTCCCTGGTGAGCGATCCGACGACGGCGCAGCCGTACCGGCTGGCGTACACCACGGCCCCGCTCAAGCAGGACGTACGGCTGTCGGGCACGCCGACGGTGTCGCTGAAGTTCACGACCGACCGTCCCGCGACGGACCTGGGCGCGCTGCTGGTCGACTACGGCACCGACACGCGAGTGAACTACCTCGGCGCGGGCTCGGGCGTGAAGACCCTGACGACGGAGGACTGCCACGGCGAGAGCACCGCGACGGACGACGCCTGCTACCGGCAGGTGGTGACCGACACGGTGACCTCGGACGTCAACGTGGTGACGCGCGGCTTCCTGGACGCCCAGAACCGCACGTCGCTGAGCAGGACGTCGCCGCTGACGCCGGGTAGGACGTACTCGGTGCACTGGCAGACCCTGCCGCAGGACTACCGGTTCAAGGCGGGCCACCGGCTGGCGCTGATCCTGTTCGGCGTCGACGGCGACGTGCAGTACGACGAGCAGGCCACGGGCGCGACGGTGAAGGTGGACCTGGGCGGCAGCCGGGTCAGCCTGCCGGTCGTGGTGAGCGCCGGCACACCGTCGAAGGACCGGACGTTCTCGACGGAACAGGCCTGGCGCGGCCCGACGCACGTGGTCCTCCCCCGCCAGCCTCGCTTCTTCCACTGACCGCCTGACGACAACGGGCCCGGGACACAGGTCCCGGGCCCGTTGCGATCAGTCGTTCCGCGCGGGAACCTGGGCCATCACACCGTTCATCCAGATGGCGCGCCGCTCAGGGGCAGGTACCGCGGTACGGCCCGGGCGCCATACCCGTGCGTCGGCGACGCCGGGAGGCAGCACCTCCAGGCCGTCGAGGAACGAGAGGAGATCCTCCGCCGAGTGGACGTACAACGGGCGCGGGCCCGCGCTGTAGACCGTCACGAACCGCTCCGCATCCGGTCCGGGCGGCATGTAGCCCGCGGTCAGCACGACATGACTTCCCGGGGCGAGCGCCGGCACGTACTTGGCGATGAGATCACGCGCCGCGTCGGGCCGGTAGAAGTGCACCAGGGCACCCAGCAGAAGGCAGGCGGGCCGGGACAGGTCAATGCGCTCGCCCGCCGCGGCGAGAACGGTCCCCGAGTCGTCCACGTCGTTGTCGATCACGGTGACCATCGGGTCTTTGGCCCGCAGCACGGCCAGATGGCTGATCACGACCGGGTCGTTGTCGACATAAGCGGTCATGGCCTCCGGCGCGACCAGTCGCGCGGTCTGATGCGTGCTCGGCTTGGTCGGCAGACCGCACCCGAGATCGATGAACTGGCGGATTCCTTGTCTCGCCGACCAGTCGACGGCCCTGGTAAGTAATTCCTTGTTCTCCCGGACCATGACCGGCAGCTCCGGGGCGATCTTCATCAGCCGATCCCCGACCTCCCGGTCGGCCGCGAAATTGTCTTTGCCCTTGAGCCAGTAGTCGTAGACCCGGGCGGTACTCGGCTTACTCACGTCAAAGTCTGCCACGCCGACTAATCTTGCCGGAGCTTCAGGCCCTGGACGACCGCTACCGCCGGGTGACCGTCCCCGATCTCCGGTCGGCCGTCATCCGACCCGGATGACCTCGAGTTCCGATGGTGGCATGGTCGCCGGCCCCGCGTGATCAACACCGACCAGCCTCGAGACGACCTGCCAGAGGGCTGGTCTCGGCCCCGGGACACCGACCCACCCCGAGGTGCGTGACCGGCTTCGCGTTCGACGGCGCGAGCGGTCAGGTCGCGGCCGGGCCCGTCCTCACCTCTGTTCCGGTACGGGCTCGTCCGGATACAGGTCGCGCCACAGCCGGCGGAGGAACTTCTCCGTGCTCCCATCGTCGAACTGGACTTCTCGGTAGAGCTCCCACTCCGGAAGCTCGGAAGGATCGACGATCGCCTTTCGTAAATCGATCTTGAAATCGGCCATCTCCTGACGGTCGCCACGCCGAGCGAGCGTCTTGAGGTCGTCGTACGCGTCTTCGTCGGCCTCCGGCCGACAGTACGTTCCGGCGATCCGCACAAGCGTGGCAAAGGGCGCATCGGGCGTTTTCTTCTAGAACGGATCCCGCATGTCAGCCTCCTCGGAAAGCACTATCCGGCGGCTCAACGTACATCGTTGATATCTCATATCCGTCTCTCGGCGAGTGGCGCGGAACAGATACTCGATGGTCGCACCCGCGAAGGTGCGAACAGGCGCGCATCGTGGCGGTGAAACGTCCGGATCTCGCTCCGGGTCGTTTTTCTCCGGAATAATCAACGCCGGATAAAACATCGCCGGCCATCGGGAGCCCGGCCATCCGGCCGGCCCCGCCCTGCGCCCGGCATCATGAGGGCATGTCCTCACGGGAACTCGTGGTCCTGGGAACCTCCAGTGCGGTGCCGACCAGGAGCCGGAACCACAACGGGTACCTGCTGCGCTGGGACGGGTTCGGCGTCCTGTTCGACCCCGGGGAGGGCACGCAGCGGCAGATGGTCCGCGCCGGGGTCAGCGCCCATGACGTCAACGCGATCTGCCTCACGCACTTCCACGGCGACCACTGTCTCGGCGTGCCCGGGGTCGTGCAGCGGATCGCGCGGGACCGCGTCGAGCACGCGGTCAGCGCGGTCTTTCCCCGCAGCGGCGCCGAGTACTGGCGGCGGCTGCGCCACGCCACGCTCTTCAACGACACGCGGGTGATCGTCGAGCGGCCCGTCGGCGGGGACGTGCAGGAGGTCGCGGTGGACGGTGCGCCGTTCACGGTCACCGCGCGGCGGCTCTGCCACAGCGTCGAGTCCTACGGCTACCGGATCGAGGAGCCCGGCGGCGTCACGATGCTTCCCGACCGGCTCGCCGCGTACGGCCTCGCGGGTCCGCTCGTCGGGCGGCTTCAGCGCGAGGGGCGGGTCACCGCGCCCGGGGGCCGTACGGTCACGCTCGAGGAGTGCAGCGTGCCCCGGCCCGGCCAGAAGGTCGCGTTCGTCATGGACACCCGGCTCTGCGAGGCGATCAAGCCGCTCGCCGGCGGGGCCGACCTGCTCGTGATCGAGTCGACGTTTCTCGACGCCGACGCCGCGCTGGCCGAGGAGTACGGGCACCTGACCGCGCGTCAGGCCGGACGGGTCGCCGCCGACGCCGGCGTACGGCGCCTGGTTCTGACCCACTTCTCCGAGCGGTACGGCGCGGAGGACGAGCCGAGGTTCGCCGAGGAGGCCGCCGCGGCGTACGCGGGCGACATCGTCATGGCGCGCGATCTCGTTCGGGTACCGATGCCGTCACGACACCGGCCGGGGACCGCGTCGCGCCCATAGGGCCTCGCGCCGTGACCACCGAGACGTCCGCTCTACAGGGCGTGGTGAGCGCGCTGGTCGCCGCGATGTTCCGCGCGCGCTGACGCTACGCGCCGGCCGGCGGGCCGGTCTTGGACCGTCGCACTAGGCGGCGAGTGTCTTCCGGACCGTCTGGGCCATGTCGACGAGGCGTACCACGAGCCAGCCGGCCAGGTAGAGCACGAACGCGGCGATCTCCGCCAGGCAGACGAACAAGGCCGACTCGAAGAAGTGCGAGATGAACAACGTCACAGCGAACGCGGACAGGAAGGCGGCGATCGCCAGTGCCGCGTGCGAGAGGAACCGGCGCATCGTGGTGGCCATCTCGCCGTACGCGGCGGACAGCGTACGAGAGTGCGCCTCCGCGTCATCCAGGATGGCGAGGTGGCGTCTCCGGTCCGTCTCGAATCCGTCCCGCGCCGCACCGTTCCAGGACACGGTCGCCTTGGCCGACTCGTCGAGCCGGGACTTCAACGCCGAGATGTGCCGCGCGTGTGCGGCGTGCGCGCTCGCCGCCGTGTCATAGTGCCGCGGGTCGACGGCGTTCGCCCGGAGCTGGTCGATGACCGGCCGGACCAGTGAGAGCCCGCCCAGCGGTGCGACCGTGGAGGTCAGCCTCTCGATACCGGCACGAAGCAGCGCCAGCAGATCCTGCGGGTCCTCAGTCGTGGAGGACGGTGACGAAGGGCCGTCGAGCGCCGGCAGAGGCGGCGTGGCGACCGTTCCCGAGTCCGGAGCGCCGCCGGTGAAGTAGGACAGGTTCACGGCCTCCGCCCCGCTGTAGCGCCGCGTCGTCTCGGCCAGCCTGGTCTGGCTGGACGCCGCGTGCTGAACCGCGTCGCCGAGTACGCGACCGAGCCGGTCGTTGACCGTCTTGAACAGGTCGGCGGTGCCGTTGGCCGCGAGCCCCTGGGGGAAGGCCGGCAGTGCCTGGTCGGCGTGGCTCCTCTCCAGGTCCCGCAGCGCCTGGACGTGGGGGGCGAGTGCGTGATCGTGATACCGCGTGAGACTCGCCGGATGAACCGCGTATCCCAATTTCCGACCCTTCTTGGCGACGTGTTCTGACGACCGGAACCGGACCGGCGCTCAGGTGGAACAGGAGCGGCGGATCGCCTCCAGGAGCCAGCGCGGGCCCACGACCGTCGCGCCCGCGGTCTCGCAGCGGGCGCGGAGCTCGCGGTCGGCGGTGACGACGAGACGTTGCTCGTCCGGTGTCCGCGGCGCGGCCAGCTCGGCGATCGTGTCGTCTCCGCTGCCCGGGGCGGCCACGACTTCGGCGCCCTCCACATCGCCCACGCCGCGCGCCGCCCCCTCGACGACCAGCACGATCTCCGGATAGCACAGGTCGGCGACCGCCCCCGGGACGTCTTCGAAGCCGTCGATGGCGACGATCTCGTCGCGCAGACGCTCGGCCGCACCCCGGCGGTCGCGCCACCAGCCGTCGGCCCGTGAGCCCATGACGTTCGCCACGTCGACCACGAGGACCATCTGGTACAGCGACCGGTACAGCCGCGTCCACGCCTCGGCGAAGGCCGGGAACAGCTTCTGGCTCGCGACCTCGCCGGCCGGCACCCACGCGACCGCGGCGCTCTCGAACGACTGCGGGCGTATGTCGGCCCGGGAGGGCAACCGGCCGATCACCGTGTCGTACGACCAGCCGCCGTGGTCCTCGCGCGACAGCCACTGCACGTGGACGGTCGCCGGATCCAGCGTGCTCTCCTCGGACGCCTCGCGCAGGGCCGCCTCGACCGGGTTCTCGTGACTGTGCCGGGCGCCGCCGAGCAGGCCCCACGTGCCACCGCCGATCGACAGCCGCGACCGCTTCTGCAGCAGGATGTACGGGTCGGGGTCCATGCAGTACGCCAGCACTCCCGCCGCTCCGTACCGTCCCCAGTGCCGATGTCCCGCCTCGCAGTTCGCCCAGCCGTCGCCGTCGCCCATGGCTGGAGCTTAGGCCTTGCCGGCCTGGTCCGCGGGACGGCCCGGCCGAGGGCATTGACGCACGGCTTCCGTCAGGCTACGGTCCGGACTTACAGGAAAGTTTCCTTTTTGTTAGTGCGGCGTCGCGCTCCTCTTTCCCGCCAGACCGAGGAGCAACAAGTGAAACGAACGGTCCTCCGACTCGTCGTCGCGTTCTCCGCGACGGCGCTCCTCACGCTCCCCCACCTCGCCCAGGCGGCCGGCACGCCGACCGCGACATTCTCCAAGGACTCCGGCTGGGGCACCGGCTACCAGGGCAAGTACACGATCACCAACGGCGGCTCGACCACGCTGAACGGCTGGAAGGTCGAGGTTGACGTGCCCGCCGGCGGATCGATCAGTTCCGCGTGGGACGCCGTGCTGACCCACAGCGGCGACCACTACACGTTCACGAACGCCTCCTACAACGGGACGCTGGCCCCCGGCGCCTCGGTGAGCTTCGGGTTCAACGGCGCCCCGGAGTCGGCCACGCCGACCAACTGCACGCTCAACGGCTCGCCCTGCGCGGGCGGCGGGGGCGGCGGCACCGACACCTCCGCGCCGTCCGTTCCCGGCGGTCTCCACGTGACCGGCACGACCTCCTCCTCGATCGCGCTCGCCTGGACCGCCTCCACCGACAACGTCGGCGTCACCGGCTACAAGGTGTACGAGGGGTCCACGGTCGTCGCGACCGTGAGCGGCGCGAGCGCGACCGTGAGCGGGCTGGCCGCGAGCTCCAGTCACACCTACACCGTCACCGCCCTCGACGCCGCCGGCAACGAGTCGGCCAAGAGCGCGTCCGTCACCGGCACGACCCAGGCGAGCGGAGGCGGCGGCACCGGCGGCACTTACCAGAAGATCGGCTACTACCCGCAGTGGGGCATCTACGGCCGCAACTTCTGGATGAAGGACCTGGACGCGAACGGCGCGGCGGGCAAGCTGACCGTGCTCAACTACGCCTTCGAGAACATCGACCCGAACAACCTCACCTGCTTCGAGACGACCAAGGCGACCACCACCAACCCGGAGGACCCGGACCAGGGCACCGGCGCCGGCGACGCGTACGCCGACTACGGCGCGTCCGTGAGCGCCGACCACAGCGTCGACGGCGTCGCCGACACCTGGGACCAGAAACTCAAGGGCAACTTCAACCAGATCAAGAAGCTCAAGGCCAAGCACCCGAACCTCAAGGTGCTCGTCTCGCTCGGCGGCTGGACGTACTCCAAGTTCTTCTCCGACGTGGCCAAGACCGACGCGTCGCGCAAGAAGTTCGTCGGCTCCTGCATCGACATGTTCATCAGGGGCAACCTGCCCGCCTCCTCCGACGGCACGGGCGGACCGGGCACCGGCGCGGGCGTGTTCGACGGGTTCGACATCGACTGGGAGTGGCCGGGCAGCCCCGACGGACATCCCGGCAACCACTACTCGGCCGACGACAAGGCCGACTTCGCCGCGCTGCTCGCCGAGTTCCGTACCGAGCTGAACGCGCTGGGCTCCGGCTACCTGCTCACCGCGTTCACCCCCGCCGACCAGGCGAAGATCGACGCCGGCTGGGACCTGCCGAAGGTCTTCTCCTCTCTCGACTACGCCAACATGCAGGGGTATGACTTCCACGGCTCCGGCAGCGACAACTCCTGGGAGCCGAACCGCACCGGCGACCAGGCCAACCTGTACGTCGACCCGAACGACCCGTACCCGACCCACTTCAGCGTCGACTCGGCCGTCAAGCTCTACACCGGTGCCGGCGTGGACCCACGCAAGGTCCTCGTCGGGATCCCGTTCTACGGCCGCGGCTGGCAGCAGGTGGCCGACGGCGGCGCGAACGGCGAGTGGCAGCAGGCGAACGGCGCGGCGCCGGGCGACTTCCCCGAGGAGGCCGGTACGCGCGGCTACAAGAACATCGCCGCGAACGTCCCCGGCTGCACCGTCCACCACAACGAGCAGTCCGTCGCGACGTACTGCTACACGGGCGCGAACGGCCAGTGGTGGACCTTCGACGACCCGTGGTCCATCGGCAAGAAGACCGACTACATCAAGGCCAACAACCTCGGCGGCGCGATGATCTGGGAGATGTCCGGTGACACCGGCACCCTGATGTCCGCCCTGGACAGCGGCCTGAAGTGACGGAGCGAGGAGCGGCTCCCCCCGGGGGGCCGCTCCTCGGCTCAGCGGTTCTCGTCCGCGGCGGCGTCCCGGCGCTGCGCGGCCAGGCGCCGGCTGATCACCAGGCGCTGGATCTGGTTGGTCCCCTCGAATATCTGCAGAACCTTCGCCTCCCGCATGTAGCGCTCGACCGGGTAGCGGTCGGTGTAACCGACCGCGCCGAGGATCTGCACGGCGTCGGTGGTGACCCGCATCGCGGTGTCGGTGCAGAAGAGTTTCGCCATCGCCGCCTCCTTGGTGATGTCCTCACCCGCGTCGAGCCGGCGCGCGGCGGAGCGGTAGAGCGCACGCCCCGCCTCGATCGCGGTGGCCATGTCGGCGAGCATGAAGGCGACACCCTGGAACTCGCCCACGGGGCGGCCGAACTGGCGCCGGGTCATCGCGTAGTCGGTCGCGACGTCCAGTGCGGCCTGGGACAGCCCGACGGCGCACGCGGCGATCCCCAGCCGGCCCCGGTCGAGGGCGGACATGGCGATCGAGAACCCCTTTCCGAGCTCACCGACGAGCCGCGCCCGCGGGACTCTCGCCTCGCTCAGGTGCACCTGCGCGACGGGCGACCCGGTCAGCCCCATCTTCTTCTCGGGGCGGTCCGGGGACAGCCCGGGAGTGTCCTTGTCCGCCAGCAGGCAGCTGATCCCACCGGGACCCTCCGCTCCGGTCCGGACGAACAGGTTGTAGAAGTCCGCGTGCCCGGCATGGGTGATCCACGCCTTGGTCCCGTCGACGACGAAGTGCTCGCTGTCGAGCACCGCTCTTGTGGTCAGCGACGCCGCGTCGGAGCCGGCCCCCGGTTCGGACAGGCAGTAGGAGCCGAGCAGGTCACCGCCGAGCATGGCCGGCAGCAGCTCCTTACGCTGAGCGCTGTCGCCGTACGTCGCGACGGGAAAGCACGCGAGGGTGTGCACCGCGACCGTCTCGGCGATGGTGAGCCAGCCGCCGGCCAGGAGTTCGATCGCTCGCAGGTAGTCCTCGAAGCACCATCCGCTCCCGCCGAACTCCTGTGGGTAGGGCAGGCCGAGCACGCCTAGGCTCCCGAGGCTGCGGCACAGGTCGCGCGGAAAGCGGCTGTGGGCCTCGTCCTCGTCGGCGCGCGGACGGATTTCCCGCGCGACCAGCTCCCGCAGCCGGGGAAGGAGTTCGCCCGGGACGGCCGGAGTCATCGGCATTTTCGCTCTCCCTTGCTCCGCGCTGACAGCTCTGTTTTAGTGATGTTGACTTCACGAGGTGCGGGTGCCCGGTCGGAGCGCCTCGACCGGATAACGTAGGCCCTCGTCACGATGCGGGGCTACCCTCGGCGATGGCGGTGACCGAGATGGGACGATGCGAATGCGCGACGGTCTGCGGCCCGGCCTGACGGCGACGATGACGTATACCGTCCCGCCCGAGAGGACAGTCCCGCATCTGTTGCCCGAATCGGCCGAATTCGCGGCACTTCCGGACGTCTTGGCCACCGGTTATCTCGTCGGAATCGTCGAGTGGACGTGCATCCGCGCGCTCACCGATCGGCTCAATGACGCCGAACGCACCCTTGGCATCCATGTCGATCTCAGCCACGAGGCGCCCACGCCTCCTGGTGCCGACCTCACGGTGGAGGTGGAGTTGGTCTCCGTCGAGGGGCGCCGGCTCACCTTCTCCGTACGGGCGTCCGACGACGCCGGCGTGGTCTGCCGGGGCACCCACCAGCGTGCGGTCATCGACGTGGCGCGGTTCACGGATCGGCTCGCGGCGCGCACCGGCGGGCGCGGTGATGGCCAGGTGGGCGCCGCCGGCCACTGATCCACACGCTCAGCCGGTGTCACGGCGGTCACGGCTCCGGGTGTCCGAGCCGGCACTCCCGTACCGATAGGCCTCGGCGATGTCGAGCGTCACGATGCAGTCCTCCGTGATGCCGGTCAGGCTCGCGAGGAACTTCCGGAGGCGTTCTTCCTGGTCGAAGATGAGCACGGCGACCGGGACGTTGTCGGGGCGGCGCAGGAGACCTCTGCTCGACCGCCGGGAGGTGCCGATGTGCCCGTCGAGGCCGCGTAACACGGCGACGTCCGCCAGCCCGGCCTCGCGGGCACGGCTCACGATCTCGGTATGCACGGGCCGGCGGTTCCGCCGGGCGCGTTCGCTCACAAGGATCATCAGTCGCGCGACCCGAACCGGCGGAACCGGCCTCCGCTCCGGATCGCGTCGCGTCACTCCGTGCCACCCGCCCGCGAGGCGGCCACCGCCACGGAGTAGTGCCGGACGACCGTGTCGTAGTGGTCGAGGACGGCCTTGGCGTCATCGTGGATCACCGCCGTCTCGTACTCCGGGCCGGCGAAGCGGCGAATCGCGTCGGTGGAATCCCAGAGGCTGAGCACCGTCAGCTCGACGCGGCCCGACTCCTCTCGGCATAAGAGGAAAGCGTCCAGGTATCCCGGCACCTCGGTCAGCTCGGAGAGCACGTGACTTTCGAAATGTCGCTGGTAGGCGGCCGCCCCGTCGGGGGTCGCAGAAGCGCTCCAGCTCCTGGCGATCATCGCTTCCTCCGATATCGGCGGCACCCGCGGGCCACCTCTTCCGGGTCACCCGATAATAACGCGCGACCGATGAATCAAAACGAATATCGAAGACATTAGTTCTACTTAATCGAGCTTTAAGTAGATGTCGGTGGCATGATAAGCCATCATAATCAATAGTTGAAGGGAGTCAACGTCTCGATCCGGCAATGCCAGTGAGGTGAAATCACATGGCATGGATGCTTCTTGCGGCACTCGCAGTTCTTGCTCTGCTCGCCCCCTGGCTCGGGACGGACAGCCGCGACGGACACGACTGGTCCGCCCATCACCTCTGGCCCTACCCCGGCGGCGACGACCCGGCCGGTGACCGCTGGAACCGGCGGCCGCTGGGACGAACCTCCGTCGACTCGTCCCAGGGGCGCCGTGTGACCGTGCCGTCGCCCGGCGGACCGGCCCGCACACTCTGAGGCCCGGAGCATCGTAGATCGCCGTCACTCCGGGCTGCCGGGACCTCCCGGTGGATCGTTTCGCGGCCCGCCGTTGTCTCGCCGGTCCAGGGCGATCTGCAGGGCGCCGGCGGCCTTTGCCCGCACGTCGTCGGTCTCGTCGTGGCCCGTTGTCAGGCCGGTGCGCTCGGGCGGCTCGGGCAGGCCGCCCCGCGCTACCTCGTTCTGCTCGTTCATCGAGATTCCCGGCTTGACTAGTACCGGTAGTGATCCGCCTTGTAGGGGCCGTCCACGTCGACGCCGATGTAGGCGGCCTGCTCCTTGGTGAGCGTGGTCAGCTTGACGCCGAGCGCGTCGAGGTGCAGACGGGCGACCTTCTCGTCCAGGTGCTTGGGCAGGGTGTAGACGCCGACCGGGTAGTTCTCGGTGTGGTTGAACAACTCGATCTGGGCGATCACCTGGTTGGTGAAGGAGTTCGACATCACGAACGACGGGTGGCCGGTGGCGCAGCCCAGGTTCATCAGGCGGCCCTCGGCCAGCACGATGATGGAGTGGCCGTCCTCGAAGGTCCACGTGTGGACCTGCGGCTTGACCTCCTCCTTCTTGATCCCGGGGATCTTCGCCAGCCCGGCCATGTCGATCTCGTTGTCGAAGTGGCCGATGTTGCTGACGATCGCCTGGTGCTTCATCCGCGCCATGTGGTCGGCGCTGATGATCCGGGTGTTCCCGGTGCACGTCACGAAGATGTCGGCGATCTCCACCACGTCGTCCAGCGTCGTGACCTGGAAGCCGTCCATCGCGGCCTGCAGCGCGCAGATCGGGTCGACCTCGGTGACGATGACGCGGGCGCCCTGGCCGCGCAGCGCGTCCGAACAACCCTTGCCGACGTCGCCGTAGCCGCACACGACCGCCACCTTGCCGCCGATCAGCACGTCGGTGGCGCGGTTCAGGCCGTCGATCACGCTGTGCCGGCAGCCGTACTTGTTGTCGAACTTGGACTTGGTCACCGAGTCATTGACGTTGATCGCCGGGAACGCCAGCGTGCCCGCCTTGGCCATCTCGTACAGCCGGTGGACGCCGGTGGTGGTCTCCTCGGTCACGCCCTTGATCCGCTCGGCGGTCTTGGTCCAGCGGCCGGAGCCGTCGACCGTACGGCGCAGCAGGCCGAGGATGACCTTCCACTCCTCCGGGTCGTCCTCCGACGCCGACGGCACCGCACCGGCCTTCTCGTACTCCGCGCCCTTGTGGACCAGCAGCGTCGCGTCACCGCCGTCGTCCAGGATCATGTTCGGACCCTCACCGCCGGGCCAGGACAGAGCCTGGTCGGTGCACCACCAGTACTCCTCCAGCGTCTCCCCCTTCCAGGCGAACACCGGCACACCCCGCAGGTCATCGGGGCTGCCGTCCGGACCGACCACGATCGCCGCGGCGGCGTGGTCCTGGGTGGAGAAGATGTTGCAACTCGCCCACCGGACATCGGCGCCCAGCTCGACCAGGGTCTCGATCAGCACGGCGGTCTGGATCGTCATGTGCAGCGAGCCCATGATCTTCGCACCGCGCAGCGGCTTGGACTCGGCGTACTCCCTGCGGACGGCCATCAGGCCCGGCATCTCGTGCTCGGCGAGCCGGATCTCCCTGCGGCCGAACGCCGCCAGCGACAGATCGGCGACCTTGTACTCGTAATTTCTCAACCCGCTCTCCATTCGCTTGGGCGATGGGACGTCTCTACGCGCCTTGAGGCCCGAGAATAGGTAGAGCGGCAATCTTTCGCATAACCACCATTGGTGTAATCACGCTGCGACCAAAGTCGCACACGTGTTCTCCCTACAGCGGATTCATCCACTGAGGCATCGGGTTATCTTCGGCGCAGCGGTGCATCTGGACCTAACCATTACAGCCGGCGGAAGGCAAAGGCGGTCGATATCAAAATGAACGAAGCACGCGCAGAAGTCGGGATAATCGGCGGCAGCGGTCTGTACGAATTGGCGGAGCTGGAGAACGCCGAGACGGTCCGCGTCGAGACACCTTTCGGGTCGCCCAGTGACGACCTGGTCGTCGGCCGGATCTGCGGACGGCCGGTGGCATTCGTACCGCGGCACGGCAGGGGTCACCGCCTCTCCCCCACCGAAATCCCGGTCCAGGCCAACATCTACGCGCTGAAGGCACTGGGCGCCCGCCAGATCATCAGCATCAGCGCCGTCGGCAGCCTGCGCGAGGAATACGGCCCGGGAAGCCTGGTGGTGCCGGACCAGATCGTGGACTGGACGAAGAGCGGCCGGCCGAAATCGTTCTTCGGTGACGGGATCGTCGTGCACGCCTCGGTCGCCGACCCGTACTGCGGCCGGCTGCGCGAAGAACTCATGGCGGCGGCGTACAGCGCGACCGATGCCACGGTGCACGACAGCGGCACCTACATCTGCATCGAGGGACCGCAATTCTCCACGCGCGCCGAGTCGGAGCTCTACCGGCTTTTGAAACTGGACATCATCGGCATGACCGCCGTTCCGGAGGCCAAGCTCGCGCGAGAGGCGGAGCTGTGTTATTCGGCGCTGGCGCTGGTGACCGACTACGACTGCTGGCGTTCGGGCGAAGAGGCCGTCGACGCCGATCTGGTCACCGCGGTCATGGCACGCAACGCCGACGCCGCGAAGAGGACGATCGTCCGCCTCATCGAGAAACTTCCGGCCGACTCCGAGTGCGAATGTCAGACGGCACTGGCCCACGCGATCATCACCGACCGGGCCGCCGTACCGCCCATTGTGCGCGAGCGGCTGGACCTCCTCATCGGCAGATATCTCACCGGCTGATCGACCACGAACACACCATCCGGAACGGAGGACTCTCATGAGCTATCGGCTGTTCACCTCGGAATCCGTCGCCGAAGGCCATCCCGACAAGATCGCGGATCAGATCAGTGACACGGTCGTCGACGCGATGCTGGAGGCCGATCCGTACAGCCGCGCCGCGATCGAGACGTTGATCAGCACCGGTTTCGTCCATGTCACCGGTGAGGTCTCCGGGGCGCTCCCCGACGTCGAGGCGCTCGTACGGAAGAAGATCCTGGACATCGGGTACGACTCGTCGGCCAAGGGGTTCGACGGTGCCTCCTGCGGCGTCGCGGTGTCGATCGGCGCGCAGTCCGCGGACATCGCGCAGGGCGTCGAGCGCTCCTACGAGGCCCGTACGGAGAGCGCCGACGAGTTCGACCGTCAGGGCGCGGGCGACCAGGGCCTGATGTTCGGCTACGCGTGTTCGGAGACCCCCGAGCTGATGCCGTTCCCGCTGACCCTGGCCCACCGGCTCGCGCGCCGTCTCGCGGCCGTGCGGCGCGACGGCACGGTGCCGTACCTGCGACCGGACGGCAAGACCCAGGTCACCCTGGCTTACCAGGGCGACCTTCCGGTCCGTCTCGACACCGTCGTGGTCTCCACTCAGCACGCCCCGGACGTGTCCCTGGAGGGGCTTCTCATTCCGGACATCATCGAGCACGTGATCACTCCGGAGGTCGCCTCGCTCGACCTGGCGACCGACGACTACCGGCTCCTCGTGAATCCGACGGGACGGTTCGAGGTCGGGGGGCCCATGGGCGACGCGGGACTGACCGGCCGGAAGATCATCGTCGACACGTACGGCGGCATGGCCCGGCACGGCGGAGGCGCGTTCTCGGGCAAGGACCCCTCCAAGGTCGACCGCTCGGCGGCGTACGCCATGCGCTGGGTGGCCAAGAACGTCGTCGCGGCGGGGCTGGCCGGGCGGTGCGAGGTGCAGGTGGCGTACGCGATCGGCAAGGCGCGGCCGGTCGGCCTGTTCGTCGAGTGCTTCGGCACCGAGAAGATCCCCACCGAGCAGATCCAGGACGCCATCAACGAGGTCTTCGACCTGCGGCCGGCGGCCATCATCGCGGATCTGGACCTGCGGCGCCCCAAGTACGCCCAGACCGCGGTGTACGGGCACTTCGGCCGGGAGGAACCGGAAATGACCTGGGAACGCTGTGACCGGGTCGCGGCGCTGCGCGACGTGACGGGGATCTGAACATGAATTTCGACGCCCTGACCGACCGGCGGCGGCTCGCCGAACGGATCCGCGACAGCATCCGGACCGTGCCAGACTTTCCCCGGCCCGGCATCGCCTTCCTCGACCTGTGTCCCGTCTTCTCGCAACCGGACCTGCTCGCGGCACTCGCCGGCGCCATGAGCGACGCCTTCTCCGGCGCCTTCGACCGGGTGCTGGCGGTGGAGGCGCGGGGATTCGTGGTCGGAACGGCGGTGGCCCGCCACGCAGGCCGGCCGCTGGTCCTGGCCCGCAAGAGCGGCAAGCTGCCCGGACCGGTCGAGTCGGTGCGCTATGACCTCGAGTACGGCAGCGCCGAACTGCAGATCCAGCGAGACGCCCTGCGTCCCGGCGAGCGGGTGATCGTCGTCGACGACGTGCTGGCGACCGGCGGCACGATGGCGGCCGCCGGCGAACTGGTCCGCCGCAGCGGGGCGGCCGTCGCCGGGTGTGCCGTCGTGGTCACCATTCCCGGGCTCGGCGGTGAACGCCGACTCGGCGCGGAAAAGGTGTTTTCGGTCCTGCCGACCGGGAATTGAGGTCAAAACTCGTTCCATGATGTGTCTGCTCTAACACCAACAACATCGGTTACAAATTTACCGGCAGCGTCATCGACTTGACACCTAAAGGTTGATATGGAACCGTCCATCTGACCACGGAGCAAGCCCCCCTGCCCACTTCGTGGTCAGACGAAATATTTCGCATTAGCAGGTCTCCGTCAGCGGAAATCAACAGATTCGTCAATGAGGCGATGCGTTCATGCACGGTCCGAGCACGATCTTCACCGCCGCCCGAGCGTACCGGCAGGCCAATGAGGCCGACAGCAGCAAGATCAAGTTAGTGGCTCCGCGCCCATACCGGACGTGGCCTATTCTGGTCCACTCCGCCGAGCCGGACGCGGCATCTTTGCGAATTCTGCCGACGTCCGTGAACGCCCGGGAAATTCTCTGCACATTGGAGAACGAATGAACGCACACGCCAGCAGCACGACCGAGCCCACCATTGAAGTCGTTGATGATCGACTCGCGGGCACGGAGGAACGCACGGAGGAACTCCGTGAGTTAAGCCGGGATGTCCATGATCGAATCGCCCATTCGGTCCTCACCGTCCTGAACAGCCTCGAATTGGTGGACCTGGAACGGGAGGCGACCGAACCCGCGGCGCGATCTCGCCTCGCACAGGCGAAGCGATCCACCGCGGAGACGCTTGAGGAGATCCGGCGGCTTTCCGCCCGCCTTCGCGCCATGGCCGAACGCGTCACCCATCCTTGGAACGATGCACCGCGCAGGGCCGAGCCTTGGAACGATGCACACCGCAGGGCCGACCGCGTCTGCAAGGTCCCGGCCGAGCCCGCCGGTCCGGCCCGGACGTCGCCGGGCGACGCGCGCGAGGTGCACGACGAGCTGTTCCTGGTCGTACGGGAGGCGGTGTTCAACGCGGTCACCCACGCGCGCGCCAAATGCGTCGCGGTCGACGTGCGGGCGAACGGGGACTGGATCGACGCGGTCGTGGAAGATGACGGAAGCGGCTTCGAACCCCATCGGCTACCACCCGCGAAGAGCGTCGGGCTGGTCTCGATGCGCGAACGCACCGTCCGCGTCGGCGGCCGGCTCGACATCGCCTCCTGTCCCTGCTGTGGCACTCGCGTCACCATTGGGATGCCACTACGGGGAGCCTTGCGTGAGCACGGGGGATAGGCGGATCCGGGTGCTCATCGCGGACGACCACACGCTGTTCCGCGAGGGGATCGCGGAGATCCTGTCCCGGGAGAAGGATCTGGAGGTCGTCGGCGAGGCCGATTCGGGCCGCGGACTGCTGGCGATCGCCCGCAAGATACATCCCGATGCGATCATGCTCGACGTCGAGATGCCCGGGCCGGGAGCGGAGGCGACCGTACGGGAGATCGTCAGCGAGCTTCCCGACACGCGCGTGATCATCCTGACCATGCACGACGACCCGGGACTGGTCGAGAAGATGCTCGCCGCCGGAGCCCGGGCGTACGTCATCAAGGGCGCCACCCGCGAGGCGTTGCTGGCCGCGATCCGGGGTGCCCGGCACGACGACCAGCACGTGGTCGTTTCGGTGTCCCGCGAGACGGTGATCAGGTTAAGAGAACCACCGGAATCCCCGCTCTCACCACGCGAGCTCGAGGTGCTGACGGCGGTTTCGGCCGGACTCAGCAACGCGCAGATCGCCGCCCGGCTGTTCATCACCGAGGGCACGGTGAAGCGGCACCTGACGAACGTGTACGTGAAGCTCGACGTGACGACCCGGATGAACGCCATCAACAAGGCGATCGAGATGGGGCTCATCAAACCCCGGGGCTTCCGGCACCCGAAGCACTACTGATCCAGCGTCGATCCGGAGGGAGAAACCGATGACCGAGAGCTCGACCGCGGCAGCGCCCCCGATGCTGACGGGAGATCACGTCCTCGTCGACCTGTCCGTACTGATCGCCGAGGACCTGCCCTGCTACTGGTCGACCCACCAGCCGTTCCAGCACAAGACGTGGAACTGGTTCGAGAGCAGGAGCGATCCCAGCGGCTGTGTCGTCAACCGTTCCGGGCCGTACGCGACCCGGTGGATGGCGATCGACGAGCACACGGGGACCCACCTCGACGCCCCCAGTCACTTCATTCCGCCCGAGGGGTCGGGGCTGCCGTACGCGGGGCCGGCCGGGGCCGTGTCGATCGACCGGGTGCCGCTGGAGCGCCCCATGGGGCCGGCCGGAGTCGTCGACGTGTCCGCGCTCGTGGGGACCGTCGATGAGCCGGGCCGTAGCCCGATCATCGATCCCCGCGTCATCACGGAGTGGGAGGAGGAGCACGGCCGGTTCCGGCCCGGCGACGTGTGCCTGTTCCGCACCGGCTGGGACGTCCACTACCGGCGCGGCGAGGCCGGTTCGGCGTACCTGCACGACATCGTCGTGACCGGGCGGCGTCCCGCCTGGCCGGCGCCCGAGGTGGACACCATCGGACTGCTCCTGGAGCGCGGCGTCCGCTGCGTGGGCAGCGACGCGCCCACCATGGGGCCGGCGCACGGGGACCGCGGGCAGGCCGTACACGTGCGAGGGCTGAGCGAGGGAGCCGTCTACGTGGAGTGCCTGACCGGGCTGGACCGGCTTCCGGAGCGCGGCGCGTTCTTCTGCTTCCTGCCGCTGAACGTCGAACACGCCACCGGCGCGCCCGGCCGGGCCGTGGCCTGGCTGCCGGCGGGATGACACGCCTGCGGCCGCCGTTCGCGGAGTCCGCGCGGGCTCTTGGCGGCTTACTCCGTCCGTCCTCGTCCGCTCGTGAGCCGGCGGGCCGCCTCGTCCTTCAGTTCGGCGCAGACGCTCTTGAGCACGCTCAGCATCGCCAGCGCGGCCGGCGAACGGTAGGACGCGGGCGCCAGGGCGACCCGGATCTTCCGCGAGAGCGCCTTGGTGTCCAGCGGCCGTACGACGACGTCCGTCCGGACCGTGGGCACGGTGAGCTGCGGGATCAGGGCCACCCCCGCAGCCGCGGCGACGAGCCCCTCGACCACGGTCCGGTCGTCGGTGCGCAGCGCGACCACCGGTTCGAAGCCCACCTCGCGGCAGGCCTCGGGCAGGACCTCCAGGGTCGGACCGTGCCGGACTCCCTGGATCCAGTGCTCGTCGGCCAGGTCCGCGAGCCCGATGCTGTCCCGGTCGGCGAGCGGGTGCCCGAGGGGAAGCCCGATGTGAAGGGGGTCGTCCACCAGGTCCAGCTGTTCGATGTCGTCGGGGAGCGGAGGCTCCATCTCGAACTGGTAGACGAGGGCGAGGTTGATCTCGCCCGCGCGCAGGCCGGCCACGCACTCGTCCGGATCGCCCTGGAACAGGTCGAGCTCGATGCCGGGGTAGCGAACGCGGAAGGCGGCGATCGACCGTGCCACCAGTGTTGATCCCGCGGTGGCGAACCAGCCGAGCCGCAGCAGCCCGGACTCCAGCCCGGCGAACGCCCGCAGCTCCTTCTCGATCGAGTCGAGCTGATGGAAGACCGACTCCGCCTGGCTGACGAGCAGCCGCCCCGGCTCGGTGAGCGAGACGCCGCGTGCGCCACGCTCCACCAGGCGGGTGCCGAGCTCTCTCTCGAACGCCGCGATCTGCTGGGAGATCGCGGACGGGGTGTAGGCCAGCGCCTGGGCCGCGGCGGTGAACGAGCCCCGTCTGGAGACCTCGCGAAGGATCCACAGGCGGCGCACATCAAGCATTTAAGCACTCTAACAGGAGCTTGCAGGAAAAGTTGCCTGCAGAAAACTCCGAGCCGGACAAAACTCCCCTCTGGCCACGATAGGAAGTATTCATGGCCGAAGTAGACGCGGATCGGCGGCCCCAGCGCCGGACGACGGCAGAGTTGCGGCGTGAGCTGGGGCTCAAGGAAGCGGTCGCGATCGGGATCGGAGGCACCGTCGGCGGTGGCATCTTCGTTCTCGTGGGCGTCGCCGGAGGGAAAGCCGGGCCCGCGGCCCTTATCGCGTTCTCATTAGCCTTTGTCGCCTCTCTTTTCATCGCGCTCCCCTATGCCGAACTCGCGTGCCGGCTGCCGATGGCGGGCGGCGGGTACGCCTTCGCCCGGCAGGTCCTCGGCCCGCACTGGGGATTCCTGATGGGCTGGATCTACTGGGGCGCCTACGTCTTCCTGTCCGGCTACGTGACGATCGGCTTCGGCGGCTACCTCCACGCCGCCACCGGGTTCCCCACCACGGCGGGCGCGGCGATCCTGGTGGCCGCCTGCATCGCCGTGAACCTCCTGGGCGTCAAGGTGTCCGGAGGCGTCCAGACCGCGGTGATCGCCGCGGCGATCATCGGCCTGGCCGGATTCTCTTTCTGGGGCCTGCCCCATGTCAGCCTCGACCATCTGACCCCGTTCGCGCCGCACGGAATCAACGGAATATTCCTGGCCGCACTCGTGGCATTTCTTTCGTTCGGCGGATTCGACATGGTGGCTGCCGCCGGAGAAGAGATAAAACGCCCCGAACGCAACCTGCCGCGCGCGATTCTGCTGACGCTTGCCGGCGTGCTCTTCCTTTATCTCATCGTGGCGTTCGTCGCGGTGGGCACGGTTTCCTCCGCCCATCTCGGGTCTTCCACCTCGCCGCTGGCCGACGCCGCCGGCGTTTTCGGCGGCGACGTCGCGCGGCACCTCATCGTGTTCTGCGCCCTGCTGACCACTGCGGCGACGGCGAACGCCATCGTGGTGGTGACGTCCCGCACCGTCTTCGCGATGTCACGCGACCGGATGCTTCCGGCGCCGTTCGCCGCGGTGAGCGCCCGCACCGGGTCCCCGTGGGTCGCCGTGGTGATCAACGGTCTCCTGATCGAGGGGGTGGCGGTGGTCGGCACCGTCTCGATGTCCTCCTCGACCGGCGGTTTCCTGTACGTCCTGCACTTCGTCCCTCCCCTGCTCGCCCTGGTCCGGCTGCGCCGCGACAACGCCGGCGAGCGCCCCGCGTTCTCGACGCCGGCACCGCGGATCGTCGTGCCCCTCGCCTTCGCGTGCAGCGCGGGTCTGCTCATCGCCAGCGGCGTCACCGGAGTGACCATCGGCTCGGCGTGGCTCCTCGTCGGCGTCGTGCTCTACATCGGTTACTTGTACACACAGCGCACCGACCGCGCCGGGCGGGTGGGCTGAGCGCGGCGATACCCGTGGGGAAAGACCAGAACACGACCGAGGGAGTCGGGGCATGGCGGCCGGTGACGACATCACGCGGACAGATCTGTTCCTCGTCGACGAACTGCTCACGCCGGAGGAACGCGACATCCGCGACCGGGTCCGGCGCTTCGTCGACGCGGAGGTGCTGCCGGTCATCAACGACTACTGGGAGCGCGCCGAGTTCCCGTTCCCGCTCGTCCCCGGGCTGGGCGGCCTGCGGATCGCCGGAGGGGCGCTGCGGGGCGACGGCTGCCCCGGGATGAGCCCGGTCGCCGAAGGCCTCGTCGCCGCCGAGCTCGCCCGCGCCGACGGCGGCCTGCGGGTCTTCTGCGTCGGCCACGGCCTGGCCATGATGGCCGTCGGCCTGCTGGGCTCGGCCGAGCAGCGGTCCCGCTGGCTGCCGAAGCTGGCCGCGATGGAGACGATCGGCGCGTTCGCGATGACCGAGCCGGCGCACGGGTCGGACGTCTCCTCGCTGGAGACGCGGGCGCGGCGCGACGGCGCGGCGTACGTCCTGGACGGCGCCAAGCGCTGGATCGGCAACGGCACCTTCGCGGACGTCGTCGTGGTCTGGGCCCGCGACGACGACGGTGAGGTCGGCGGCTTCGTCGTGGAGACTCCGGCGGAGGGGTACTCCGCGACGGCCATGCGCGGCAAGACCGCCTGCCGCGTGGCGGTCCACGCCGAGATCTCGCTGACCGGCGTGCGGGTGCCCGCCGAGAACCGCCTGACCGAGGCGACGTCGTGGCGCGCGATCACGCCGCTGATGCTCAAGGCCCGCCAGGACGTCTGCTGGGAGGCGCTCGGCCACGCCGTCGCGGCGTACGAGGTCGCCGCCGCCCACGCGGTGAACCGGCGGCAGTTCGGCCATCCGCTGGCCGACTTCCAGCTCGTGCAGGCCAAGCTGGCGCGCATGCTCGCCGACCTCACGAGCATGCGGCTGATGTGCTGGCGGCTGACCCGCCTGGAAGAGGAGGGCCGGGCGACCCTCGCGCAGGCGTCGGCCGCCAAGTTGCACACGGCCGCCGCCGCCCGCCAGATCGTCCTGGACGCGCGCGACATCCTCGGCGGCGACGGGCTCCTGATCGACCGGCACGTGGCCCGCCACCACGCCGACATCGAGGCCCTTTACACATACGAGGGAACCCAGGACATCCAGAAGCTCATACTGGGCCGCAGTATCACCGGCCGATCGGCCTTCACCCGCTGATCCACCGGCCATCGCACCGATCCCAGACACGGAGGAGACTTGTGACGTTCGACCCGGTCCCCCAGCGACCCGAGCTGCCGAAGCTGGAGGAAGAAGTACTGCGGCGCTGGAATGACGAAGGAGTGTTCCGCAAATCCCTGGACCGGACCGCCGGGGGCACGCTGTTCCGGTTCTACGACGGTCCGCCGACCGCCAACGGGCGGCCCGGCGTGCACCACGTCGAGGCCCGGGTGTTCAAGGACGTCTTCCCCCGCTACCGGACGATGAAGGGCCAGGCCGTGCCCCGCAAGGCCGGCTGGGACTGCCACGGAATCCCGGTCGAGCTGGAGGTGGAGCGCGAGCTCGGGCTGACGCGCAAGACGCAGATCGAGGAGTACGGCGTCGCGGAGTTCAACGCCCGCTGCCGGGAGTCGGTGATGCGCTACGTCGGCGAGTTCGAGCGGCTCACCGAGCGCACCGGCTTCTGGGTGGACACCGACGACGCCTACTGGACGCTGAGCGAGACGTACGTCGAGAGCGTCTGGTGGTCCCTCAAGACCCTGTACGAGCGCGGGCTGATCTACCAGGACCAGCGGGTCGTGCCGTACTGCCCGCGCTGCGGCACCGCGCTGTCCGACCACGAGGTCGCCCAGGGTTACCGCGAGACCGACGACCCGAGCATCTACGTGCGCTTCCCGGTGCTGACCGGCCCGCTGGGCCCCGGCGGCGCGAACCTGCCCGAGCCGGGCGCCGAGGTGTCGCTCCTGGTGTGGACCACGATGCCGTGGACGCTCGTGCCCGCCACGGCCGCGGTCGTCAGCGACAAGATCCGGTACGTCCTGGCCCGCGGCGGGCGCGCCGGCGACCACTACGTGGTCCTCGCCGCCGAGCGTGTCAAGGTCGCCCTGGGCGAGTCGGCGGAGATCATCCGCGACGTGGCGATCGACGAGCTGGCGGGTGCGCGCTACCGGCCGCCCTTCGACTTCGTCGGCCCCGGCTCGCCGGCCGACCCCGACGGCGACCCGGCCTCCTGGCGCTTCGTCGTGATCGACGACTTCGTCGAGATCGACCAGGGCACCGGGATCGTGCACACCGGCGCGGCGTTCGGCGAGGACGACATGCGCGTCGCCCGCGCCAACGGCATGCCCGTCGTGAAGCCGGTCGACGCCGAGGGGCGGTTCGACGACCGGGTCGGCCCGTACGCCGGCATGTTCATCCGCGACGCGGACGCCCCGATCATCGACTTCCTCCGCGAGAACGACCTGCTGGTGCAGGAGGGCACGCACCGGCACTCGTTCCCCTTCTGCTGGCGGTGCTCCTCGCCTCTGCTGTACTACGCCAAGCCGTCCTGGTTCATCGCGACCACCCGGATCCGGGACGACCTGCTGGCCGGCAACGCCGAGGTCGACTGGCGGCCACCGCACATCCGCGACGGCCGGTACGGCGACTGGCTGGCCAACAACGTCGACTGGGCGCTGTCCCGCGAACGCTACTGGGGCACCCCGCTGCCGCTGTGGCGCTGCTCGGGGTGCGACCGCACGGTGGCCGTCGGATCCCGCGCCGAGCTCGGTGAGCTGGCCGGACGTGACCTGTCCGGGCTCGACCCGCACCGCCCGTACGTGGACGAGATCACCTTCGGCTGCGCGTCCTGCGACGGCACCATGACCCGGGTCCCGGAGGTCATCGACGCCTGGTACGACTCGGGCTCCATGCCGTTCGCGCAGTTCGGGTACCCGCACGTGCCCGGCAGCGAGGAGCGGTTCAAGGCGGCCTACCCCGCCGACTACATCTGCGAGGCCATCGACCAGACCCGCGGATGGTTCTACTCGCTGCAGGCGGTCGGCACCCTGCTGTTCGGCCAGAACGCCTACCGGCGGTCGCTGTGCCTCGGCCACATCGTGGACGACGAGGGACGCAAGATGTCCAAGTCGGCGGGCAACGTCCTGGACCCGTTCGCGCTGGTCGACGCCTACGGTGCGGACGCCCTGCGCTGGGTTCTCCTCGTCGAGGGGAACCCCTGGCAGTCGCGGAGGGTCGGCGAGCGGGCCCTGGAGGAGGCGATCCGCCGGGTCCTGCTGACGATCTGGAACACCTACTACTTCTTCGTCACCTACGCCCGGCTCGCGGAGTGGCGCCCCGGCCAGGACGTGCCTCCGGTCGAGCGGCGCCCGGTGCTCGACCGCTACATCCTCGCCGAGCTGGCCGACGTGACCGCCGAGGTGGACGCGGCCATGGCCGGGTTCGACGTGACGTCCGCCGGCCGGCGGCTCGCCGGTTTCGTCACCGACCTGTCGAACTGGTACGTGCGCTGCAGCCGGGACCGGTTCTGGAACACCGACCCGGCGGCGCCGGCCACGGACTCCGCCGCGGCCTTCGCGACGCTGCACACGTGTCTGTCCACCCTCAGCCGGCTGCTCGCCCCGATCACGCCGTTCCTGGCCGAGGTCCTCTACCGGAACCTGGTGCTCGGCGTCGATCCGGACGCTCCGGAGTCGGTGCACCTGACCGACTTCCCCGAGCCGGACACCACAGTGCGGGACGACGGGCTGCGGGAGGCCATGGCCACCGCGCGCCGGCTCGTCACGCTGGGCCGGGAGGCGCGCAGCAACTCCGGCATCGGCGTCCGCCAGCCGCTGCGGCGCGCGGTCGTCACGCTGCCGGCCGGACTGCACGACCGCTTCGGCGACGTTCGCGGCGTCATCGCGGCCGAGCTCAACGTCAAGGAGCTCGAGCTGACCGGGGGTGGCCGGGCCGAGCCGGTGTCGCACGCGATCAAACCGGTGTTCCGCGCGCTCGGCGCGACGTTCGGCAAGCGGACCCAGGTGGTCGCCGCCGCCGTCCGCGAGGCCGACCCGGAGGCCGTCGCCACCGCCGTCCGCGAGGAGGGGCGGTTCACGGTCCAGGTGGACGGCGAGCCGATCACACTCGACGCCGAGCACGTGGAGATCGCCGAGATCCCGGTCGTCGGCTGGCAGGTGTGCCGCGACGGCGGGCACAGCGTCGCGCTCGACGTGTCGATCGACCGTGAGCTGCGGCTGGAAGGTCTCGCCCGTGAGCTGGTCCGGCTCACCAACGACCTGCGCAAGCGTCGTGGCCTCGGCTTCGCCGACCGCGTCACGCTGACGGTCGACGTCGGCGCCGACCCGCGCGGAGAGATCGCCGACATGCTCTCCGCGCACACCGCCGTCATCGGGCAGAACGTCCTCGCGGACGAGATCCGGCGAGGTCCCGCCGGCGACGGCGCCGAGCGGGTCTCGCTGGCGGACGGCGACATCACCCTGGACCTGCGGCTGTCCGGCGTGTGACGAAGGGCCGCCCGGAACCCTCGCCGGGAGGGTTCCGGGCGGTGCGTCAGACGCTCGGGACGAAGAAATGCGTCCGCCGCAGCCGGATCAGCCCGCCGTCGAACTCATAGATGTCGGCGAACCCCACCTCGGTGCGGGTGCCGCCGGGCAGCACGCAGCTCACGCGTCCCCAGGCGGCGGCCCTCCCGTCCTGGACGACCGTGTGCTCGACGTCGTGCACGCTGGAGAGGATCTTCCGCTCGTCGTGGTAGAAGCGCAGGACGCGGTCGAGGCCGTCGAGCGCTGGGAATCCCGGCCGTTCGTAGACGATCTGCGGGTGGAAGAACTCCGGCAGCGCGTCCCAGTCCATCGCGTCGATGGTGGCGAACATCGCCCGGAGCCGTGCGTCGTCCATCGCGTCCCTCCAGGTCACTCGAACACGACGGTCAGCGAGGGCAGACCATGCGTCTCGATCACGAACTCATCGCCACGCGTCGCGGGCAGCGACCGGCCGAGCGCGCCCGACAGCACGACGTCGCCGGGGAGCAGGCTGGTGCCCAGGCGGTTCAGCGTGCGGGCCAGCCAGGCGACCGATTCGGCCGGGTGACCGAGCACCGCGCTGCCCAGCGCCTCGACCTCCGTCCTGCCGTTCTGCTGGACGAGCATGCCGATCGTGCGCAGGTCGGCGTCCCGCAACGCCGGGCTCCAGGGACCGAGGGTGAAGGCGCCGTAGGACGCGTTGTCCGCGATGGTGTCGACGAGTTTGATCCGCCAGTCGGTGATCCGGCTGTCGATCACCTCGACGGCCGCCGCGACGGCGTCCGTCGCGGCCAGCACCTCTTCGGCGGTGCAGTCGTCGCGGTCGAGGGGCTTGCCGATCAGAAAGGCCAGCTCGCCCTCGACCCGCGGCTGCAGGAAGACCTCGGCCGGAACGCTCGACCGGCCCTCGCGGGCGGCGAAGAAGCGCGACTCCCAGAGCCGCCCGTAGTCGGGCTCGTTCACCCCGATCTGGTCCCGCATCGCCTGGCTGGTCAGCCCGATCTTGTGGCCCAGAACGCGCTCACCGCGCCCGGCCCGCAGCTCCGACCAGCGGGTCTGGATGTGGTAGGCGACGGCCGGCGAGTCGAGGCCGGTCGTCTCGCTGAGCGGCCGGACGGTGTGCCGCTCCTCCCAGGCGCGATCGAGGGTGGCGACGATCGCCTCGACGTCGACGGTCTTGACGTCGCCGGTCGGGGTGCCGGCCATCATCGTGTCCTCTCGGCGAGGATGAGGATGCCGCCCGGCATGTCGTCTTCGAGCACCTCGCGTACGGTGAAACCGCCGTCGGCCAGGGCCTCGCTCCAGCCCTTGGAGTCCAGGAGCGTCTGGCGCATCAGGGCGTGCACGAGGGTGAACTCCGGGGTGAACCGCGGACGATCCTCACCGGCGGCGGGCGGCTGCACCTCGGCGATGAGCAGCCGGGCCCCCTCCGGCAGCCGGCCGGCCAGGTCGGACAGGTACGCCACCAGCGCGTCCCGTCCCTGGGCCAGGATCTCGTGCAGCAGGAAGAACGTGATCACCAGCTGGGTGTCGCCCAGTGACGGGATGGCGGAAAGGTCGCCGGCGTCACCGCGGACGACCCGCACGCGGTCGGCGAGCCCGGCCTCGCGCACCGCCTTGTCGGCCTCGGCGCAGGCTTCGGGGCTGATGTCCACGCCGGTGCCGCTCGCGCCGAAGCGCGAGCACACGGTCAGCAGGAATTTCGCGTTTCCGCAGCCCAGGTCCAGCGCGTGGCCGAACTCCACACCGTCGAGCAGGCGCAGGGCGTGCGGGACGACGTCTTTGCGGCCGAGCATCGCCGCGCCGTCCGCCACCCAGCGTCCGTCGCGCGGATAGTCGGCGCCGTACCGTTTGTCGCCGCTCAGGAAGGCGTCCATCCGCCGCAGCGGCTCGCCGTACCCGCCGACGAGCCAGACCAGGTAGCCCTTGTCCTGGCAGACGTCGCGCCCGTACGCCGTGAGGGCGAACGCGTCGCCGCTCTCCTCGACGAGGCCGCGCTGGGTGAGATAGCGAAGCGAGGCGCCGAGCAGCGCGGCCTCGTCCCGGCCACGGCCCTTGACCGCCGCCCGCGTCAGCGTGCCATTCTCCAGATCGGGGAGCAGGTCCGCCATCTCGAACGCGGCCAGCACGCTGCTCACCGCATATCCCTCGAAAAGGTCGAACGCTCGGCGGCCGGCTTCGGCGCGCCGCTCAGTGTCAGCCGTCATCGCTGTTCAATGCCCTTTCCTTGGAGAATAACGAACAGCCACAGCCTATTCGGCGCCTCTCACGTCAGGAATCCCACAAAGACGTATGACGCGTACCCGCAAAGGCGTAAATCCGGGTTCCACCATTGCGTGATTGTCCGCCCGCCGGGCGCCCGGTCATCCTTTCTGGGACGCCGGTACCCAAGGAGCGAGATTCGTGCGAGTCGTTATCACAGGTTCCATCGCGCTCGACCATCTGATGACCTTTCCGGGACGGTTCGCGGAGCACCTGATCGCCGACCACCTGGATGAGGTCTCGTTGTCCTTTCTCGCGGACGGGCTGACGGTCCGCCGCGGCGGTACCGGGGCGAACATCGCGCTCGGGCTGGCCCGGCTCGGGCACCGGCCCGTCCTCGTCGGCGCGGCCGGTCCGGACTTCGCCGACTACCGCGCCGACCTCGAGGACGAAGGGGTGGACAACGCGTTCGTCCGGGTCTCGGCGGAGCAGTACACGGCGCGCTTCGTCTGCACGACGGACGCCGTCGGAAACCAGATCGCGACCTTCTACCCCGGGGCGATGAGCGAGGCGCGCGAGGTCTACCTGCGGCCGGTGGCCGACCGGCTCGGCGGCGTCGATCTGGTGCTCATCGCTCCGGACGACCCGGACGCGATGCTGCGGCACACCGACGAGTGCCGCAGGTACGGATATCCCTTCGCCGCCGATCCGTCCCAGCAACTGGCGCGGATGGACGGCCCCGCCATCCGGCGGCTCGTCGACGGCGCCCGGTACCTGTTCACCAACGCGTACGAACGGGAGCTGCTGTGCCAGAAGACCGGCTGGTCCGAGCAGGACGTGCTGGGACGCGTCGGGCAGTGGATCACCACCCGGGGACGGGACGGCGTCGTGGTCGAGGCCGTGGACCGGCCGCGGATCGGCGTGCCGGCCGTCCTGACCGAGAACGAGGTGGATCCGACCGGCGTCGGGGACGGCTTCCGGGCCGGTTTCGTGTGCGGCGTCGCGTGGGACCTGGGGCCGGAGCGGGCGGCCGAGATCGGATGCGCCCTCGCCACGCTGGTGCTGGAGGTGACCGGGCCTCAGGGGTACCGGCTCGATCCCGGCCGGTTCACCACCATGCTGACCTCGGCGTACGGCGCGGGCAGCGCCGATGCGGTCGGGCCGCTCCTCCGGGCGGCCGTGCGCGAGACCGGTGCGGTCCGGTGAGCGCGTCGCGGTCGCTGCGGTCCCTCCTGGCGGAGGGACGGCGGCTCCTCGGCACGTTCAGCATCATCCCGTCGGCCGACCTCATCGAGATCATCGCGCTGAGCGGCCTGGACTTCGTGATCATCGACATGGAGCACGGGCCGTTCGGGCCGGAGACGGTGCGCGCCGGGCTGATGGCCGCGCGGGCGCACGGCCTGCGAGTGGTGGTCCGGGTGAGGACGGCGGAGGCGGCGCTGGTCGGGGCGGCGCTGGACGTCGGCGCGGACGGCGTACTGGTGCCGCAGGTCGGGTCGGCCGACGCCGCGCGGGCCGTGGTCGAGGCGGCCAGGTTCGCGCCGGAGGGGGCGCGCGGCGCCAACCCCTATGTGCGCGCCGCCCGCTACGGCGCCACGGCGGACTGGTTCGCCGCCGCGAACCGGGACGTCGCGGTGATGGTGATGATCGAAGGAACGGCGGGGATCGCGGCGTTGCCCGAGATCCTCCAGGTCCCCGGCCTCGACGGCGTCTTCCTCGGGCCGGTGGACATGTCCCACTCCCTCGGCGTGCCGGGCCATATCGATCACCCGAGTGTCCGTGCCGCCCTGGAGGAGGCGGCCGCCGCCGCGTCCGCCCGGAACATGGCCACGGCGGTGTTCGCCCCCGACGAGGCCCACGCCCGTACGTGGTGGGAGGCGGGAATCCAGCTCGTCGCCTGCGGCGTGGACGCCCAGCTGGTACGGGAGCGCCTGCTCCGGCTCGCCGAAGGGGCCTGTCCCCCGGCGGTGAGCGGCGAGCGGCTCACCGCTGGTGGAGCGTGAGCCGAGATTCCAGAGTCGGCGGCACGGGGTGGCGCCAGATGTCGAGTGGCACGGCTCGGGCGGCACGTCCGTCGTCGCGCAGCACCCGGCCCATCAGCTTCACGTGCCGTAACGTCAGGGTGCGTTCGGCGACGACGAGGTTCGGCACGGCCGCCGCGATCTCCATCTCCAGAGGCTGGAGCTCCTCGACCGACCGCAGCCACACCGTCAGTGCCAGGTCGCTGTGGCCCACGACCGCCGCGCACATCCGGGTCTGCGGCAGACCGGCGAGGTGCGCCGCGGCGTCGGCCAGGGCGTGGTGCGGCACGTCGATCCACAGGGTCGCCGACACCGGGCGGCCGGAGAACGACCGGGAGACCTCGCACCTCAGCGTCAGCGCACCGCTGTCGAGCAGGCGGTACAGCCGGCGGCGCACGGTGCTCGGGCTCGCGCCGGTGGCCGTGGCCAGTTCCTCGTACGACGCGCGGCCGTCGCGGCTGAGCGCCACCGCCAGCCGGCGGTCCTCGGGGCGGAGTTCGGCCACGCGGGTCCGGCTCGGCGACCCACCCTGGAGACGGCGCCGCTGCGCGGGGGAAAGCGAGCCTAATCGCCAGTGGCTGCCCTCGACGAACATCTCGTTGGCGACCGACGTGCGGCTGGACACCACACCGGGCAGCGTGTTGAGCCGGCGCAGCAGGTAGTGCGAGAGCGTGGGCAGGTCCGGGGTCCAGACGGTGACGAGCAGATCGCAGGTCCCCACGGTGTGGGCGATGGTCACGGCCTGCGGGTCGTCGGCGAGCGCCGCCGCCACGTCGTGGACCCGATCGGCGGTGCAGTGCACCGCGACGAGGGCGAACGACATGCTCCGCATGAGCGACGGAGCCCCGTACGCGGTGACCCAGGCGAGCCCCTCCGTGCTCAGGCGCTCCCAGTGCCGCGCGGCGGTGACCGGGTTGACCTCGAGCACCTCGCCGATCAGCCGCCACGGTGCGCGCGGCGCGATCTGCAGGGCGTTGATCAGGGCGAGATCGAGCTCTCGAAGTGCGTTGCCGGTTTCGTGCACAGATAGCCCCACCGTAGTCGGATAACTGCAATGTCGCGGAATCAGGCAGTTGTTACAGCATTATGGCATCGGTCCTTTTCTCGGGGGAAGGGGAAGACGCCGGCACCGCACTATGACTGACATGCGTTCCTTGCCGGAACGCACTTCCGGCCGAATCCCCATCGGCTCGGGGCACCGAGTCCGGTCCGTAACGATTAGGTCCCAGTTGGAATGGACGGGAGTTCGCACATGCCAGACGAATATCCGCCGGCGATTCCCGACGAGGAGTCGAAGGAGCGCGGCAGCATCGCGGCCCGCCTCAACCGGCTGCCGATAGGCCGCGTCCACCGGCTCGCGGTCATCTTCGTCGGCCTCGGGCTCTTCTTCGACACTTACGAGGTCTTCCTCGCCGGGACGCTCTCGGCGGTCCTGAAGACGCAGTTCGGGCTGTCCCCCGACACGCTCAAGGCAGTGCTGGCCAGCGCCTTCGTCGGCCAGTTCCTCGGCGCGATCTTCTTCGGGCGGCTCGCCGACAAGCTCGGCCGCCGGCAGGCGTTCTTGCTCAACCTGGCGATCTACTCGGTGTTCTCGCTGATCGGGGGCCTGTCGCCGAACGCGACGATCCTCGTCCTCGCCCGCTTCATCGCGGGTCTCGGGCTCGGCGCCGAACTCGCCCTCGCCGACGCCTACCTGTCCGACGTGCTGCCGCCCAAGGTCCGCGGCCGCTACATCGCGTGGGCGTACACGACCGCGTTCCTCGGCATTCCCGCCGCGGGCTTCCTGGCCCGGTGGCTCGTTCCGCTCAAGCCGCTCGGCGTCTCCGGCTGGCGGTGGATGTTCTTCATCGGCGCGCTCGGCGCCATCCTCGTCTGGGTGCTGCGGCGTGCGCTCCCCGAGTCACCGCGCTGGCTGGAGTCGGTGGGCCGGTCCCGGGAGGCCGACCGGATCGTCACCTCCTGGGAGGAGGACGCGCGTCGCTCGGGCGCCCAGCTTCCCCCGCCGCAGCCGGACGAGGCGCCCGTGTCACAGGACCGGCTGCCCGTACGCGTCCTGTTCACCCGCGAGTACGCCCGCCGGACCTTCATGCAGTGGACGATCAACGGCCTGGAGGTGTTCGGCTACTACGGCTTCGGCACTCTGGCGCCTCTGGTGCTCCTGGCCAAGGGGTACTCGGTGGTCAGTTCGCTGAGCTTCCTCGCGTTCGTCTACATCGGCTACCCCATCGGCTCCGCGCTGTCGCTGCCGATCATCGAGCGGATGGAGCGCAAGGTCCTGATCGCGGCCGGTGCCGCGGGCATGGCGATCACCGGACTGCTGTTCGGCTACGCCCCCTCGCCCTTCTGGATCGTGCTCTGGGGCTTCCTCTTCACGGTGATCAGTAACACCTTCTCCAACGCCTTCCACGTCTACCTCGGTGAGATCTACCCGACGGCGGTACGCGCCACCGCGGCCGGAGCGGCGTACTCGGTCAGCCGGATCGTCACCGCGGCACTGCCGTACATCCTGATCCCGGTCCTCGACCACTCGGGCGGTTCCGCGGTCTTCACGGTGGTCGCCGTCGCCCTCGGCCTCCTCATCGTCGACGTGCTCCTCCTCGGGCCACGGACCACGGGGCGGGCCCTGGAGGCCGCCGACCGGCCCGACGGCGCCGAGAGGCTCGAACCACGCCCCTCATCCGAACCCGCCGGCTGAAACCCCGACAACGAAGGGAGACGCATGGTCTCGCAAGCCTCCGGAGCGCCCCTCGACGGCACCGCCATGGACGACGCGGTCACGATCTGCCGCGACCTGCTGCGCTTCGACACCACCAATTACGGCGACGGCAGCGGTCCCGGGGAACGCGC
Source organism: Actinoallomurus oryzae (assembly GCF_039541955.1). NCBI lineage: Bacteria > Bacillati > Actinomycetota > Actinomycetes > Streptosporangiales > Thermomonosporaceae > Actinoallomurus > Actinoallomurus oryzae. The sequence goes on from NZ_BAABHF010000024.1 coordinate 361,963, forward strand.
GGCGGCGGAGTACATCGCCGGCATACTCGCGGACGCGGGGCTCGAACCGGAGATCATCGAGCCGACGCCCGGCCGGACGAACGTGGTCGCCGTCTGGCCCGGCGCGGATCGGGACCGGCCACGGCTCCTGGTGCACGGCCACACCGACGTCGTCCCCGCCGACGCCGCGGACTGGCGGTTCCCGCCGTTCTCCGGCGAGATCGCCGACGGATGCGTGTGGGGCCGCGGCGCGGTCGACATGAAGAACCTCCTCGCCATGGTCCTGGCGGTCGTACGGGCGCGGCAGGGCGCGTCTCGCCCACCGGCGCGGGACGTGGTCCTGGCCTTCGTGGCCGACGAGGAGACCGGCGGCCATCACGGGGCGGGATGGCTCTGCCAGAACCGGCCCGACCTGTTCGAAGGATGCACCGAGGCGATCAGCGAGGTGGGCGGTTACTCGGTGACGCTGCCGACCGGACGCCGCCTCTACCTGGTGGAGACCGCCCAGAAGGGCATCGCCTGGTACCGCCTGACGGCCAGCGGGGTCGCCGGGCACGGCTCGATGCTGAACGACGAGAACAGCGTGATCGAGCTCGCCGAGGCCGTCGCCCGGATCGGCAGACACCGGTTCCCGCAGCGGATCCGCCCGGCGTTGCGGCACTTCATGGAGGAACTCGCCGCCGAGCTGGGCGAACCGCTCGACCTGGAGAACCCCGCCCCGCTGCTCAAGGCGCTCGGACCGGTCGAGCGCATCGTCGGGGGCACCTTCCGCGACATGGCGACACCGACCGTGCTCACGGCCGGGATGAAGACCAACGTCATCCCGGGTCAGGCGCACGCGGAGATCGACTGTCGCTACCTGCCGGGTTCGGAGGAGACCTTCTTCGCCGAGCTCGACACCCTCCTCGGTCCCCGTGTGCGGCGTGAGGAGCTGCACTACGACATCGCGGTCGAGACCGACTTCACCGGGCCGATCACCGACGCGATGCGGGCAAGCCTGGAGGCGGAGGACCCGGACGGGCGGGTCGTGCCCTACCTCCTGTCCGCGGGTACGGACGCGAAGCACTTCAGCCGGCTGGGCATCGCCTGCTTCGGCTTCGTGCCGCTTCGTCTGCCGCCCGACTTCGACTACCCCGGCGTCTTCCACGGGGTGGACGAACGCGTCCCGGCGGACAGCCTGCGGTTCGGAGCCCGCGTCCTGGACCGGTTCTTCGACCTCTGCTGAGCGCGGCGCCCACTGGTGGGGCCGGGACGCGACGCGTCGCCCCGGCCCCGCCACCCCCACCGCCTCACCGCGTCACTGCGCGAGATAACCGCCGTCCACCGGCAGGATCGCGCCCGTGATGAAGGAGGCCTCCGGGGAGGCCAGGAAGGCGATCGCGGCCGCGACCTCCTCCGGCTCTCCGAGCCGGCCCATGGGATGCATCCGCTCGATCGCGGCCAGGTACTCCGTCCCGCCCGGCTCGTCCGGGAGCCGTCGCACGCGTTCGGTGCGGATGGTGCCCGGCGCCACCGCGTTCACCCGGATGCCGCTGTCGGCCCACTCGACGGCCAGGTGCATGGTCAGGCCCGTCGCGACGAACTTCGCGGGCCCGTACGTCGCCTGGCTCTTCTGCCCGGCCATCCCGGAGATCGACGAGAGGCAGACGATCGCGCCTCCGCCGTCCCCGACCATCTGCTCGATCGCGTACTTGCAGGTGAGGAACATGCCGCGGCCGTCCACCGCCATGACCTCGTCCCAGTCCTCGGGTTTGGCCTCGGCGATGTCCAGGAGCGGGATCATTCCCGCGTTCGCCACGAGGACGTCGAGCCCGCCGAACCGGTCGACCGCCGACTCGACCATCCGGCGGGCGTCCTCGGCCCGTGACACGTCGCCGACGACGATGTTCGCGACGCCGCCCGCCTCGGTCAGCTCCGCGTGCGCCCGTTCGAGCCCGGCCTCGTCGATGTCGGCCAGTGTCACCTTCGCGCCCGAACGGCAGAACAGCGCGGCGGTGGCCCGCCCGATCCCGTTGGCCGCCCCGGTCACCAGGCAGGAAAGTCCCGCGAGAGAGTTCACGACCGGCTCCCTTCACCGGGCGGCGTGGTGACCGCCCCGAGCGCCGCCGACCCCACGAGCCCGGCGTATTTCCCCATCACTCCACCCGTGTAGCGGGCGGGCGGTTCCTTCCACGCGGACCGCCGCGCGTCGAGCGTCGCGCGGTCGACCGCCAGGTCCACGCGACGCGCCGGGACGTCGATCGTGATCACGTCACCGTCCTCCACGAGCGCGATCGGGCCGCCGAGCACCGCCTCCGGCGCCACGTGTCCCACCATCAGCCCGCGGGTGGCCCCGGAGAAACGGCCGTCGGTGAGCAGCGCGACGTCGCCGCCGAGCCCGCGCCCCACGAGCGCTGCGGTGACCCCGAGCATCTCCCGCATTCCCGGACCGCCGCGCGGCCCCTCGTACCGGATCACCACGACGTCACCGGCCTTGATGTCGCCGGCCTGCGCCGCGGCCATCGCGGACTCCTCCGTGTCGAACACGCGGGCGGGACCGCGGTGGAACAGGTGCTCGCAACCGGCCGTCTTCACGACGCAGCCCTCCGGAGCGAGATCGCCGCGCAGTATGGCCAGGCCGCCGGTCGGTGAGAGCGGGTCGGCGGCCGGCACGACGACCTCCTGCCCGGGGGTCTCGGCGGCCTCCGCCGCCTCCTCGCCGATCGATCGGCCCGTCACGGTGACCGCCCCGCCGTCGAGCAGACCCGCTTCGAGCAGCCGCCGGGCCACGAGCCTGCTCCCGCCCGCCCGGTCGAGGTCGACGGCGGTGAACCGCCCGTGCGGCATCATGTCGGCGATGGTGGGCGTCCGCTCGCTGACGGCGTGGAACGTCTCCAGGTCCAGCGGGACTCCCGCCTCACGCGCGATCGCCAGCAGGTGCAGCACCAGGTTGGTCGAGCCGCCCGTGGCGACACCGGCCGCGATGGAGTTCTCGAACGATGCGCGGGTGAGGAATCCGCTGGGCGAAAGGCCGGCCGACAGCAGCCGCATCGCCTGGCGGCCCGCCTCGACCGCGGCCTCCTCGCGATCCCGGCTCACCGCCGGCGGGCCGGCGGAGCCCAGCGGCGACAGCCCCAGGAACTCCAGTGCCATCGCCATCGTGTTCGCGGTGTACTGCCCGCCGCACGCGCCCGCCCCCGGGCAGGCGGTGCGTTCGAGCTCCCGCAGGTCGTCGTCGCTCATCCGCCCGGCGGCGTTCGCGCCGACCGCCTCGAAGACACTGGCGATCGTGACGCTCCGTCCCTGGAAGGAGCCGGGCATGATCGACCCGGAGTAGAGCACCAGCCCGGGGATGTCGAGCCGTACGTGCGCCATGGCCGCGGCGGGGATCGTCTTGTCGCATCCGACGATCGTGACCAGCGCGTCGAACATGTGACCGCGCGCCACCAGCTCGATCGAGTCGGCGATCACCTCCCGGCTGACCAGCGACGTCTTCATCCCCTCGGTGCCCATGGTGACCACGTCGGAGATCGCGATCGTGTTGAGCTCCATCGGCGTTCCGCCGGCCTCGCGGACGCCCTGCTTGACCAGTTCGGCGATACGGCGATGCGTGAAGTTACAGGGCATCGTCTCGACCCAGGAATGGGCTACTCCGACCACCGGCTTACGCAGATCATCGGCGGAATAACCGATCGCCCGGAGAAAAGCTCTCGTCGGGGCACGGTCACGGCCTTCGAACAGCCTCCGACTCCTCAGACCAGACATCCTCGCCTTCCATTTCATTGCCGCCGTCCGCATTCCGGACGAGTTTAAAGTCGAGCCAGATTCCGGCCGCCTGGGACGTGATGATCGATAGGAGCACCAGAACCGTGAAAAATTCCTCATTGATGATTCCGGCGGTGAACGTGACCGTGGCCAGGACGATTCCCGGACCACCCCGGGCGTTCATCGCGACCGCCAGGTTCGTCGCCGACCGGCTGTCCTCTCCCGCCAACCGCGCCCCCACCCACACGCCGACCAGTTTCACCGCGCACGCCACCACGATGAACCACAGGAAGAAAACGACCGGAAAGTGGTGCAGCAGGTCGAGCTGAAGGCCCACGATCGCGAAATAGACGGGCACGAACAGGGCGAGGGAGAAGTGTTTAACGGTCTGCGACACATCGCCGGACGCGGGGCCGGCGTCGCCTACCGGATCCGCGCCGTCGGTCGCCCCGGCAACGCTCACCCCCGCCATCAGCGCGCCGAACACGGCGTTGATACCCAGCGCGATGCAGCACAACACCGCGACGAACAGGAACGCGATCCGCAGCGCGGTCGGGTTGCGGCGCTCCAGCGCGCCCATGCGGCCCGTGGTCAGCAGGCGGAAGAGGTGCCTGCCGAAGATCAGGAAGAGCAGCAGGAACACCAGCGAGACGGTGACGTAGTACACCGAGGTCAGCGACACCGAGTCGATGCCCGTCAGATCCCAGAGCCCGAACGCGTCACCCGAGTGCGCCTGGACCAGTCCGAGGACGACGGCCAGCACGACGTACAGCGTGAGGTCCTCCAGCACCGCGACGGACAGCACCACGCGAGCGAACGGCGTCCCCAGGATTCCCAGGTCGAGCATGATCCGGGAGATCACCGGGATGCTCGTCACGGCGATCGCGATGCCGAAGACCAGCGCGAACGACGTGTCCGACCCCTTGGGGCCGGACAGGCTCGCCGGATCCACGAGACGCTGGATCAGCAGGCCGGCCCCGAACGGAAGGCCCAGCCCGAACACCGTGATGCCGAGGACGGTCCGGTTCTCCGCCGCCGAACCGGCCGATCGCAACTCGGTTCCGGCGAGGAACATCAAGAAGATGAGGCCGAGTTGGTAGAAGCCGCCCAGCACCGACGCGGTCGGCCCGGACTCGGGGAACAGCGAGTCCTTGACGCCGGGAGCGAACGCGCCGAGGACGGTCGGGCCGAGCAGCAGGCCTCCGAGGATCTCACCGATCACGGGCGGCTGCCGCAGAACTCCGAAGAGGTGGCCGAAAAGGTGCGCCAGCAGGATGAGGAGCGTTAACGCGATCAGGATGTGCGCGACATCCACCAGGTGGAGGGACATAGACGTCTTCCGATCACAAGCCCGGCTCGCGGCGCCGATGGTGCCGCGAGCCGGGAGCGGGACCGTCGGTCACGCCTTGACGACGCGGACCGACATCCCTTCCTTGAGGTTGTAGGGGTAGGCCAGGCTCGCGGCGTTCCGGGCGACGGCCAGGAAGCCCCGGCTGTTGAGGTAGGCCACCGGCTCGCCCACCTCACCGGCGTCGGCGAACGTGGGCGACAGCGGCAGGTCGAACGGCAGCACGCCGTCCAACGTGATCTTCAGCTGGGTGCCGTACGAGACGCCCAGTTTCTCCAGGTCCCGGCGGTGCACGTTGGTCCACACGTTGCCGAACGGGTGGTCGATCGCGGACACGACGCCGGTGAGCGCTCCCTCGCCGGCGGGCACCGCGCGCTCGGTGTCGAACCGCACGATCTCGTCGTCCGACAGCTTGCGGCCGACCTTCTCCAGCGGGTAGCCGGCGGCCAGGTGCGCCGACGGGATGGCCACCATCTCGCGGCTGTAGAACGTCGGCTCTGGCTGCTCGGGGATGACGTCGGTCGAGCTGACCTCGTAGGCCTCCAGGTAGCCGTGCTCCTCGATCACCCGGGTGAGCAGGCCGTTGTTGGGCGCGATGTAGATGTAGGAGCCGTCCGCCCGCTCGAAGCCCTTGCCGGACCCGGCGAGCTGTCCGCGCGCCCCGCCCGGAGAGGCGTGCTTGAGCCGGATCGCCACGGACCGGGTCGCGGTGCCCGTCGCCGGGTACGTCGTCGTGGCGAACACGGTCCCCTCGGGGAAGAAGCGAGGCAGGTCGACGATGTACCGCGCGCCCTCCACCACGTCCCACGGCGTCATCGAGTGGCACACGTCCACGATGGTGACGTCGGGGCAGATGCTCAGCATGAGGCCTTTGCACTGCGCGACCGAGTCGTCGGTCGTCCCGAGGTCGCTCATGAACGCGATGATGGGTCGTCGGGAATTGTTCTCTGACATGCCTTCCTCCACTTTTCCGTGCGGGCTTGATTCGCATCATAAGTACCGCACCACGAATCCAGAAGGCGGGTTGAAGTGCCAATTCACATAACGCCGCATGATGTAGCGGGCATGCGCCTAAAGTTGTAGCCGCACTCATCGCTTGGGGCGATGCCCTCCCCGAAAGCTCACGCGAGGATTGCGGTCGCCGCTCAGCCGAGAGTGAATGTGAGGCCGGCCGTGAACGTTCTATTCTTCGGCGACGTCGTTGGAGACGTGGCAACCGGCAAGATAATTTTCAATCTGGCGAAAATGCGCGACCAGCATCGGGCCGACATCGTCATCGTCAACGCCGAGAACTGCGCGCCGACCGGGCTCGGAATGACGACGAAACAGGTCGAGGCACTGCTCGACGCGGGAGTGGACCTGATCACCGGGGGAAACCATTCTTGGGACAGCCCCGACTCGGTCGACGCGCTCGCGAACCCGAAGGTGATCCGCCCGCTCAACCTCTGCGACGGCGTTCCCGGGCGCGGCATCGCCTGGCTGGACCACGCCGGGGAGACCGTGACGGTGCTGAACCTCGCCGACGCGTGCGCGATGAAGAGCGTACGAGCGACCGCCGGCAAGTTCCGCCCGGCCTACTCCGCGTGGCGCGAGGCCGACCGGCGCGGCACGGTCATCGTCGACTACCACGGCGACCATGTGCTCGAGAAGCAGATCTTCGCCCGGGCCGTCGACGGTCAGGCCGCCGCGGTGCTGGGCACCCACACCCACGAGGCGACCCGCGCGCTGCACATCCTTCCCGGCGGCACCGCGCTGGTGTCCGACGTCGGAATGACCGGCCCGGACGGCGGCGTCCAGGGGTTCGCCTACGACGGCTTCGTCGCGGGCCTCACGACGGTGGGCGATCCCTTCGCGCCGCCGCTGCCCTCGCCGCTCGACGGCCCGATCGTCCTCGGCGCGGTCCTGCTGGAGATCGATGGAGGCCGGACGACCCGCATCCAGCGCATCACCGAGTGGCCACCGGCCTGACGACCGGACATCGGCGCGCATCCGACGCACCCGGACCGACGGCGCGCGAACGCTTGGCCGAGACGCCCGGACCGGCGGCGTACGGACGCTTCCGGCGGTTCGCCGGCCGCTAGGGGCCCTTCAGGTGTCCGTTCAGGTAAAGGTCCCAGAGCCGAAGCTGCCGGTCCCAGCGCTCCCGGAGCGTCCGGGCCGCCGACGTCGCCCACCGTGACGTCGCCGTCCGCAGCAGCACCACGGTCAGGGCGGAGGTCACCGCCTGGGTCGTCAGGGCGAGCAGGAATGCGACGAGCACGGCACTCACTCCCGGGCCGCGTTGCGAGGGGTCCCGTTGGTCGATCAGTATGCGCGCCGCGCGGATGCCGGTGAAGCGACGAAATGTGCGGGCAGTCTGAAGCCGGGCTGAACGCTCGGCGGCGCCGGAACCCGGGCTCGCAGAGCTTCCGCGCTCGCGTTGCCGCGCGCTCCGACTCCCCCGCGCTCCTGCGGCCTCAGAGCTCCAGGCGCCAGGTCTGCTCGACGAGATCGTGGCCGAAGCTGTGGTGCGGCCCTTCCTTCACCAGCTCGAAGCCGGCCCGCTCGTAGATCCTGCGGGCCGCGGTGAGCACGTCGTTGGTCCACAGCGTCAGCTCGCGGTAGCCGGTCCGGCGGGCGAACTCGACGCACTCTCCGACCAGGGCGGCGCCGACTCCCCGCCCGCGCGCGGTGGGCTCGACCAGCAGCAGGCGCAGCTTGGCGACCTGGTCGGTATCGCGTACGCAGAACACGCACCCCACCGGCTCGCCGTTCACCTCGGCGATCCAGGCGGCGTCGCCGGGGCCGCGGCCCTCGACGTAGTCGGCGACGATGCGGGCGACCAGCGCCTCGAAGGTCTCGTCCCATCCGTACTCGGCGGCGTACAGGGCTCCGTGTCGCTGGACCACCCAGCCGAAGTCGCCCGGCGACGGTGCGCGCAGCAGGACCTCGGCGTGTTCGGCCGCCGGTGCGGTTTTCATGGAACGCCCCCGATCACGCGATGACTCTGAGTGACGCAACGATAGCGCAGGGCCCCGGCCGGGGCGGAATCCGGTGCCGTACGGAGCGCCTCCCCCGCGGAGACCGGCGGACTCATCCGGTCAGCAGGATGCCCGCCAGGGCTCCGGCGAGCATGAACGGCCCGAACGGGATCTCGGTCTTCCGCGATCCCCGGCGCGTGATCAGCAGCGCCGCGGCGTACAGGCCGCCGAGCACGAATCCGGCGAGCACGCCGAGCCACCACGCCGCCGCGCCGAGCCAGCCGAGGTAGAGGCCGAGAACGCCGGACAACTTGACGTCGCCCCAGCCGATCGCTCCCGGCGCGACCAGGTGCTGCACGGCGTACAGGACCCACAGCACCGCCAGCCCGATCGCGGCGTGCCCGAGGCGTACGGGACGGCCGCCGGTGAGCACGGCGACGCACAGCAGCGCCGGTCCGATGAGGTAGGACGGCAGGGTGTACGGGTCGGGGAGGCGTTTGACCGCGACGTCGACGAAGGCCAGGAGCGACCCGACGGCGGCGAGGTAGAGGAAGGCGGGCAGCTCGGCCCGCCCGGCGAAGCGCCAGGCCAGCGCCCCGAACGTCACGGCCATGGTCAGCGCGACACCGGGCCGCGCCCATCGCGCGGGGCGTTCGAAGTAGCGCTCGGCCAGCGGCGCGGCGAGCCAGCCGGCGATCGCTCCGCCGAGGGCGCACAGCGGCACCAGCCAGATGTCCACCGATCCGCCTCCCCGTCACCGCCCGACCGGAGAATAGCGGCCCCGGCCGCGGGGCGCGGTTGCCCGAGTCCGGTCCACGTTCGCCACGGCGCACATAGAGTTAGCCCATGGTGGATGCCGGATCAGTCGTTGACCTGCTCAAAGATGCCCGTGATCGGCGCAACGCCTCGCTGATCCTGGAGTTGGACCTGACCGACGGGATCGTGGAGGGACAGCCGGCCGACCCGGTGTCGGCCCTGCTCAGCATGCGCCGTACCCATCTGCGCGACGTCCTCGGAGGCCTGCGCCGCGCCCGTACGGACCCGCGGGTCCGCGCGCTCGTCGTCAGGATCGGCGGTCACCGTCTCGGGCTGGCGATGGCCCAGGAGCTGCGCGACGCGGTCCGCGCGTTCCGCGACGCGGGCAAGCTCGCGGTGGCGTGGGCGGAGTCGTTCGGCGAGACCGGCCGTGGCACCGTGCCGTACTACCTGGCGACCGCGTTCGAGCGGATCTACCTCCAGCCGTCCGGCGACCTGGCGCTCACCGGGGTCGCGCTGGAGGAGCCGTTCTTCAACGAGGCGCTCGGCAAGATCGGTGTCACGCCGCGCTTCGCGAAGCGCCACGAGTACAAGACGGCCGCCAACACGTTCATGGAGCGGGCCTACACGCCCGAGCACAAGGAGATGTCCGGCCGCCTGGTCGCCTCGGCCGGCGAACAGGTGGTGGCGGGCGTCGCCGAGGGGCGCGGGCTCTCGCCGGAGCGCGTGCGCGAGCTGATCGACCGCGCGCCGCTCCTGGGCGCCGAGGCGCTCGACGCCGGGCTGGTCGACAAGCTGGCCTACCGCGACGAGGTGTACGCCGACGTGCGCGCGGCCGTGGGCGACGCCGACGCGCGGCTGCGTTACATCGCCCGCTACAACCGCGCCCAGGGGCTGGCCAAACGGCTGCCGCGGCAGCGGCAGCAGGGGGTCGCGCTGATCCAGGGCCAAGGACCGATCCGGCTCGGCCGCAGCGGGCGCGGCGCCCTGCCCGGGCAGGGTTCGTCCATGGGATCGGACACGATCGCCACGGCCATCCGCGCGGCGGTGCGCGACGACAAGATCAAGGCGATCGTGTTCCGCGTCGACTCCCCCGGCGGCTCGTACGTCGCCTCCGACACGATCTGGCGCGAGATCGTGCTGGCCCGCAAGGCCGGCAAGCCGGTGGTCGTGTCGATGGGCAACGTCGCCGCGTCCGGCGGATACTTCGTCGCCGCCCCCGCCACCGTGATCGTCGCCCAGCCGGGCACGCTCACCGGCTCCATCGGCGTCGTGTTCGGCAAGCCCGTCGTCGGCGACCTGCTCGGCCGGCTCGGCATCGGCCTGGACAGCGTCGAGCAGGGCGCGCACGCGCGGATGTACGCCCCGACCCGTGACTTCACCGAGGAGGAGTGGGGCCGGGTCAACTCCTTCCTGGACCGCATCTACGACGACTTCGTCGGCAAGGTGGCCGAGGGCCGCGACCTGCCGCGCGAACGCGTCGACGCCCTGGCGCGCGGCCGTGTCTGGACCGGCGCGGACGCCCACGAGCGGGGGCTGGTGGACGAACTGGGCGGTCTCGGGCAGGCACTGGACCTGGCCCGCAAGAAGGCGGGACTGGCGGTGGACGCCCCGGTGCGCCTGTACCCGCACGTGTCGCCGGTCGACCGGCTGCGCCCGGCGGAGTCGAGCGAGGACCGCACGGCCGCCACCGCCCGCCTCGACGCCTGGGGCCCGCTGACCGCCGTCGCGTCCCGCGTGGGGCTGCCGTCCGGCGGGCCGCTGATGCTGCCGGGCACGTGGGAGATCGTGTGACGGCACCGCCGTCCGGTCGCCGAAAGGGCGGCGGAGCGGTGGCGGGCGCCGCCGGCCCGACGCCGCACCTGCCCGGCGGTCACCCGAGCGTCGCCGGGCCGGGCCTCCACCGGTCCTTCGTCGTTTCGCCTCAGGGGCACGGCCCCGCGGAACCCTCGATCTGAGGGGAGGATTCGCCATGGAGGAGGTCCCGTCGCGGGACTTCACCGACGCGCTCGCGACCTTCGCGACCGGCGTCGTGGTGGTGACCGTACGCGACGGGCGGGACGACATCGGCACCACGCTGACGGCGTTCTCGTCCGTGTCGCTCGACCCGCCGCTGGTCATGATCGCGGTGGCGAACGAGTCCTACCTCGCCGAGGTGCTCGACCGGTGCGACCGCTGGGCGGTGACCGTGCTGTCGGCGGAACAGCGGGCCATCGCCGGCCGGTTCGCGGCGGCCGGACGCCCGAGCGCCCGGCTGCTCATCGCGAGCGTCCCGCATCACCGGGGGCGGCTGTCCGACGCCCTGATCGCGGACGACGGCCTGGCCGCGCTCGAGTGCGAGACCCGGCAGCGGGTGCCGGCCGGCGACCATGTGCTCTTCATCGCCGAGGTCCTCTCGGTCGAGTACATCGCCGCCGGCCGGCCTCCCTTGATCCGCGTCAACCGCCGATACCGGTGACCATGATGACGACCAGCACGAGGGCGCAGATGCCGAAGAGGGCGTTCATCGTCTCCTTCATGCGCAGTCCGCGCATGGTCGCGATGCGGGCCTTGTAGCTGCCCCACATCTGGTGGGCCTGACGCGCGCGCTCGGAACGCATTCCGATGAACACGGCGACGACCACTACGATCAGGATAAGCACGAGAGTCACCTCCTTTACGGAAGAACAGCTCCCGTCTACTCTTCCGTTGAACGTAATATTAACGCATTATCACACCATTTCCAATAGGCTTTAATAAATGCAATGACGCAGGTCGCCTACTGTTTATTTGCCATGAAGTAAGACGGCAGCATGCCATTCTTCATATTCCAGAATGCGTCCACGCGTCGTGCGTACCGCCGGGCCGCCTCCCACCGCGATGCCTCCCCGCGTCCCGCCTCCCTGCGTCCCGCCGCCCCGCGTCCCGCCGCCGCGCGTCCCGCCTGCCCGCGCGGTGCCGGTGGCCGCACCGCCGCCTGTCGCCGCGCCCGGCGGCGTCGGGCCGACCGGCACCGCACGGTCTCGCCGGTGGCCAGGTGGCGAAAAGCCGAGACGCATACCGCCGGGCCGGCCCCGGCCCGAGACTGGCCGAATCCCCTGTTCCGGCGACTGAAAATGATCGCTTCGCCCCAGGCGATTTCGGCATCCACCTGCGGTGACAAGGAACCCGGAGGCCGTCGTTAAGTCCGCGCCGCCTCGCGTTTTCGGCCGGGGCGGCATTTCATTGGAACGATCCCGTCATGATCAATTGATGTGACGTTCCGGGTCGCCGGGTGGACGCTTGCCACCTCGCTCAAAACAGGTATGGCACATTGCCACCTCGCTGATTTAATCTAAGCGCGTTGGAAGGCAGCGATGAGCGAGATGTCCGGTAGCCCCCCGGACACTCGATCGTCGCCCGCGAGGGGAGAGATGGCCTTGGACCCCGGCCCCGTCGTTCAGCGCGCACGCCTCACCGCCGAGCTCCAGCGGCTCCGGCGTGACGCCGGCAAGACCCAGGATGAGGTCGCCCGGGCACTCGACTGGTCGGCGTCGAAGCTGATCCGCATCGAGGGCGGCAACGTCCGCATCTCGACGACTGACCTTCACGCGTTACTCCGCCACTACGGCGTGACCGACGAGGAGCGGATCGCGGAGCTGTCCAAGCTGGCCCGCGGCGCGCGCGAACGCGGCTGGTGGACGCTCTACCGCGAGCATCTGGACGACGCCTACTCGACCTACCTGGGATACGAGCTCGGCGCCTCGTTCATTCGCTCGTTCAGCCCGCTGCTCGTCCCCGGCCTGTTGCAGACGGAGGACTACGCGCGGGCGCTGACCATCGAGTACAAGCCCCAGCCGGTCGCCGAGACGGTGATCGAGGTCCGCATGCAGCGCCAGGACAAGATGTTCAGCCGGGAGGACCTCCCGCAACAGCACTACGTCCTGGACGAGGCCGTCATCCGGCGCAGAGTCGGCGGCCAGCGCGACCAGGGCATCATGCCGCGCCAGCTCGCCCATCTGCTCGAGCTCGCCCGCCGGCCCGACATCACGATCGAGCTGATCCCCTTCGAGAAGGGCGCGCATTTCGGCATGCGCGGGGAGTTCACCGTGCTCGGATTCGAGATGGGCCCGCCCGGCGTGCTGTACCTGGAGAATACGCAAAGGTCGGTGACGGTCACCGACAGCGAAGAGGTGGCCGAATATCTCGAGGCGTTCGATCACCTGCGCCAGTTGGCGCTGCGCGAGGACGAGACCATCGAGTTCATCAAAGCGGCCGCCGCACAAATGAAAGGCGATACGGCCGCCGAACAGATGAACGACGAGGACGCGGCCCCGGTGGGTTGAGGCGGTTGCGGCGACCGCCGGCCGTCACCGGGCGATGTCGCCCTCCGTGCCGATCGGCGCGTCGGCCGGCCGAGGGTGGGGCATCGCGACGCGAGCGGCCTCCACACAGCCGCCGCCACCACTGCGCGAGCCTTTTCGCCAAGGTTCGGCGAGTATGAGCGAATCTGGATCGGCCGCCATTGCCCTCTCCTCAAACTTCACATGGGCTGCCGCGGGCAGCCCACTAATAGTCACGCAGAGTAATACCCGCATGTATGTGCGTCGAAAGCTACGGGCGGACCGAATCTACTAGAGCCGCGCCGACGGACGAAGGATGATCGGCAAACTCGCGCGGAAGATCACTTCGCGCCGGCGGGGCGGGCTTACGGCAGCACCCGGCGACCGCGGCCACCGCCACCTCCCTCCACCGGCCGGCGCCGGCAAGGAGGCTGGCGAGGACACACGAGTCAGTGTCAGATGCCCGCGTAACCGACATAAGCGATAAGCGGCGTCATGACCATGACACACCAATGACCCGCCATTTGGCGCGTCCTAAATACCCTTGAACTCGCCCCATGCAGGAAGAATGGCCATGACCACCACTCTTACCTAGAGTGACTCACTTAGCCCTCTGGGATAAGTTCACAGGCCATTAGTGACACTTGTCCCTAGGTTTCACCGCCCCGGGCCTGCGAGTCTCTGATCTCGGAACGAACGGTCGCATCCGACGTTCGCCCCCGGTGTTCGACGAGCAGAGGAAGCCGCGGTGGAAAAGCAGTACGAGGTGTATTGCCAGAAAGACAGGCTCTTCTATGACGTCCTCGACGGACAGGAGAGCCCGGCTTTCGCCATCGTCGACGACCCGCTCCCCGAGGGTTGGCAGCGCGTGCGGAACGGTGAATGGGTCGTCTACGTCCCGCCGGCGCAGGACATTCCCGCCCAGGGCTGGAAGATCCACGTCTCCGCCGGCCACGAGAACGCCTCCGACGTGCTCGTACGCGTCCGCGACCACTGTGTCCCCCGCGGCGTCTCCTTCAAACACCTGCGCAGCGTGAACATGCTGCTCATGCGGAATGCGAAATACTCGCCGCGGGGCGCCAGCGGAAAACTCGTCACCATCTACCCGCGCGACGAGGCGGAGTTCGCGACCCTTCTCGCCGAGCTCGGGGACCTTCTCCGGGGAGAGCCCGGACCGTACATTCTCAGCGACCTCCGGATCGGCGAAGGCCCCCTTTATGTCCGATACGGCGGGTTCATCGAGCGCCATTGTGAGGACGAGGACGGCCGGCTGGTGGCCGCGATCGAGGACGGCGAAGGACGCCTCGTCCCCGACCGTCGCAACCCGGTCTTCACCGTGCCCTCCTGGGTGACGCTGCCCGCCTGCCTCGCCCCGCACCTGGAGGCGCGCAACGCCGTCACCATGACCGGCGTCCCGTACGAGATCAAAGAGGCGCTGCACTTCTCCAACGGCGGCGGTGTGTACGTCGCCGAGGACACCCGTACGGGCCGGAAGGTGGTGCTCAAGGAGGGCCGGCCGCACGCCGGGCTCGCCTCCGACGGCGCCGACGCCGTCACGCGGCTCAGGCGGGAGTACGACATCCTCCGGCTCCTCGCCGGCGTCGAGGGGGTGCCCGCCGCGCTCGACTACTTCGTCGTCGGCGAGCATCACTTCCTCGTCGAGGAACTCGTCGAGGGCCGCCCGCTGAACACCTTCTTCGCCCTGCGGCACCCGCTCCTGGACCCCGAGCCGGACCCGGGCGACCTCGCCGCGTACGCCGACTGGGCGATGAAGATCTACGCGGGCACGGAACGGATCATCGAGAAGGTGCACGCGCGCGGAGTCGCCTTCAACGACCTGCACATGTTCAACATCATGGTGGCGCCCGACGACACGGTGTCCCTGATCGACTTCGAGGCGGCGGCGCCCGTGGCCGAGCAGCGGCGGCAGACCCTCGCCAACCCCGGCTTCCTGGCGCCGCCCGACCGGCGCGGCACGGCCGTCGACCGGTACGGCCTCGCCTGTCTGAAGATCGCGCTGTTCACGCCGACCACGAACCTGTTCATGCTCGACCTCGCCAAGGCCGCGCACCTGGCCGAGGTGATCGCCGAATGGTTCCCCGTCCCCGAGGGGTACCTCCAGCAGGCGGTCGAGGAGATCACCCGGGGCGGACCGGGCCGGCACCCGATCCCCCGGTTCGCCCCGGAGCCAGCCGGCTGGGAGGACGCGCGTGGCGCTCTCGCCACGGCGATCCTCGCCAGCGCCACACCGGATCGCGACGACCGGCTGTTCCCCGGCGACATCCAGCAGTTCGGCAGCGGCGGGCTCGGCCTGGCGTACGGCGCCGCCGGGGTCCTGTACGCCCTCGACGTCACCGGCCACGGCGTACGGCCCGAGCACGTGGAGTGGCTCGCCGGCCACGCGACGGACCCGCCGCGCGGCACCGGCCTCGGCCTGTACGACGGGCTGCACGGCGCCGCGTACGGCCTGGCCCACCTCGGGCGGCTCGACGTCGCGGCCCGGGTGATCGACATCTGCCTCGGCGAGCGCTGGGAGAAGCTCGGCGCCGACCTGCACGGCGGCCTGTCCGGCATCGCCCTCAACCTGGACCATCTCGCCGGCGTGCTGTCCTCACCGGCCCTGCGCGACGCGGCGGACCGCGCGGCGCGGATCGTCGCGGACCACGTCGCGACCGCCGACGGCACACCGGCCCGGCCGGGGCTGATGCGCGGCATGTCCGGTCCGGCCCTGATGCTGATCCGCAGGTACGAGCGCACCGGCGAGACGGAGTTGCTCGACCTCGCGGCCCGCGCCATCGGGCTCGACCTCGACGGGTGCACGACCGACAAGAACGGCGCGCTGCACGTCGGCGACGGCGCCCGCCTCCTGCCCTATCTCTCGCGGGGCAGCGTCGGGATCGGCATGGTCATCGACGACTACCTCGCCCACCGCGAGGACGAACGCCTCCGCGAGGCCGCGGACCGGATCCGCACCGCCGCGCTGACGCGCTACTACGCCCAGTCCGGGCTGTTCAGCGGGCGTGCCGGGATGCTGCTCCACCTCGCGCGCCGGCGCGACACGCGGGCCGCCATGCACGTACGCGACCTGTCCTGGCACGCGCTCTCGTACGGCGGCGGGCTGGCCTTCCCGGGCGAGAACCTGCTGCGGATGTCGATGGACCTGGGCACCGGGACGGCGGGGGTGCTGCTGGCGATCGGCGCGGCGCTGCACGACCAGCCGGTCCACCTGCCGTTCCTCGCGGCACCGAGACTTCCCGCGAGAACCCTCGCGGGGACGGCGACGACCTACACGGCAAGGAGGTGACACGACGATGGCGCTTCTGGACATGCAGGGGATGGACACCCCCGGCGGCCACGGTGGCGGCGGCGAGGCCAACAGCACGCTCAGCCTGCTCTGCCACAGCTCCAACAGCATTGTGCTCTGCCTCTGATGACCGGTCTTCCCGGTCGGAGACATCTCTCGACGTGAGGAGGTGACACGACGATGGCGCTTCTCGACATGCAGGGGATGGACACCCCCGGCGGCCACGGTGGCGGCGGCGAGGCCAACAGCACGCTCAGCCTGCTCTGCCACAGCTCCAACAGCATTGTGCTCTGCCTCTGATGCCTGCCCCGTGGCCCTGTAGCCATGGCAGGACCACGACAGCACTAGGAGACCGATGACGGCGAGCAGGCTTGTGATCCGGACCGTCCGCTACGGCGGAGTCTGGGCGAGCCTGCTCGCTGTCACCTCCCTGCTCGAGGCGGGGGCCACGCTCCTCCTGCCCGCCGTGCTCGGCCGCGCCGTGGACGGCGTGCTCGGCGGCTCACGCTCCCTCACCTGGCCTCTCGTGTACGCGGGCCTGGTCGCGGTCTCGATGACCTGCGACGCGCTCACCGACCTGTCGATCGGCACCGGCACGGCCGCCGCGACGGCGCGGCTCCGGCACCTGTTCACCCGGCACGTCCTGCGGCTCGGCCCGTCCGCGGGCCTGCCCGCCGGCGACCTGACGAGCCGGGCGGTCACCGCGACCGCGGACACCGCGTACGCCCCGTCCGCCGCGATCCTGACGGCCACCGCGGTCGTCCCGCCGCTCGGCGGGGTGATCGCCCTCATTCTTCTCGACCCCTGGCTGGCGCTGACGTTCGGTCTCGGGCTGCCCGCGATCGTCGCGCTGCTGCGCGCGTTCGTGCGCGACACCTCCGCGGTCGTCGGCCGCTATCTGGAGGCGCAGGGTCGGATCGCCACGCGACTGGTGGAGACTCTGGCGGGGAACCGCACGGTCGCCGCCGCCGGCACCGCCGAGCGTGAGGCCGCGCGGGTGCTCGCCCCGCTGCCCGACCTGGCCGCGCACGGGCACGCGACCTGGCGGATCCAGGCGACGATCTCCGGACGCGGCACGCTGGCCGTCCCCCTCCTGCGGGTCGCGGTGCTCGCCGTCGCCGGTTACGAGCTTTCCCGGGGACGGCTCACCGCCGGTGGGCTGCTCGCCGGCACGCAGTACGCGGGGCTCGGCGCGGACATCGGCCCGGTGATCGCCCAGCTCGGGCGCCTGGCGCGCGCCCGCGCCGGCGCCGCCCGGCTCGCCCCGGTGCTGGACCAGGCACCGCCCGCGTACGGTCCGGCGTCCCTGCCCGACGGCCCCGGGCTGCTGGAGTTTCGCGGTGTGTCGGCCGCCTCGGTGCTCGACGGCCTGGACCTGGTCGTCCCGGGCGGCGGCGCGGTGGCCGTCGTCGGGCGCTCGGGCGGCGGCAAGTCGCTGCTCGCCGCTCTGGCCGGACGGCTGGCCGACCCCGACGACGGCGAGGTCCTGCTCGACGGGGTGCCCCTGACGTCGCTGGAGCACGGCGCGCTGCGGGACGCCGTCGGGTACGCCTTCGCGCGGCCCGCGCTGTTCGGCGACACGATCGCCGAGGCGATCGGCGGCGACGCCGAGACGGCCGCCCGCGCGGCGTGCGCGGACGCCTTCATCCGCCGACTGCCGCTCGGCTACCGCACACCGCCGTCGGAGGCTCCGATGTCCGGCGGTGAGCTGCAGCGGCTGGGGCTGGCGCGGGCCTTCGCCCATCCCGGCCGGGTCCTCATCCTCGACGACGCCACCTCCAGCCTGGACACCGTGACCGAGACGCAGGTCGGCGACGTGCTGACCCGCGACGGCCGGACCCGTCTGATCATCGCCCACCGCGTCGGCACGGCCGCCCGGGCGGATTTGGTCGCCTGGCTCGACGGCGGGACGGTGCGCGCCTGCGCGCCGCACCGGGAGCTGTGGCCGGACCCGGAGTACCGCGAGGTCTTCGGTGAGTGACCATCCGGCGCGTGCTGACGGCCGCACTAAGGCGCCGGCCGCACGCGCTGTGCGGCCGGGCCCGGAGTACCGCGAGGTGTTCGGTGAGTGACCATCGGGTGCGCGCCCGGCGCGTCCTCGCGGCCGCGCTGCGGCGCCGGCGGCGCGCGCTGGTGATGTTCGGCCTGTGGTCCGCACTCGGCGCGGTGCCCGTGCTGGTCTTCGGCCGCTCGGTCGCGGGCGCCACCGACGCGTTCCTGGCGCACCGGACGTGGCCCGCGCTGGCCTGGCTGGGCGCCCTGGCCGGCGGGGCCGCGGTCGGCGCGGTGGGCGCCGCGCGGGCGTACGGGCCGCTGGCCGCGATCGTCGAACCGTTCCGCGACGCGCTCGTCCGCCACGTCGTGCGCGGCGCCGTACACGAGTCGGTCCGTACGGGGCGGGCGGACGACGGCGCCGTCGCCCGGCTGACCCAGCAGGTGGAGATCGTCCGTGACACGTTCTCGGGCCTGCTGTCGATCGCGTCCGGCTTCGCGTTCACGCTGGCGGGCGCGCTGATCGGGTTGCTGACGCTGATGCCGGTGACGCTCCTGCTGGTGGTGCCGCCGGTCGTGGCGGGGCTCGGGCTGTTCCTCGGGCTCGTCGCCCGGTCGGTCCGGCGGCAGCGGGAGCTGATCCTGGCCGAGGAGCGGATCGCCGAGTCGGCCACCGCCCTGGCGGGTGGGCTGCGCGACATCACGGCGTGCGGTACGGAGGAGGCCGTGGCGGCCTCGGCCGGGCGGCTGATCGACCTCCAGGCCGCGGCGGCGCGGTCGATGGCCCGGCTGGCGGCGGGCCGTACGGTCGCACTGGCCGTGGGCGGACGGCTGCCGCTGCTACTCGTGCTGGCGGCGGCGCCGTGGCTCGTACGGCGTGGCGCGACGCCCGGGGTCGTGCTCGGCTCGCTGACGTACGTGCTGCAGGGGCTGTCCCCCGCGCTCGCCACGGTCATCCGGGGCGTGGGCGGCAGCGGGCTGCGGCTGGCCGTGACGCTCGACCGCGTGATGTCGGCCGCCGAGGTGCCGCCGGTCCCGCGCCCGAGCCGGGCCGGCGGGAGCGAACTGGCGCTGTGCCGGGTGACCTACGCGTACGGGCCGGACGCCGAGCCCGTGATCGACGATCTGTCCCTGCGGGTGCCGGAGGGCGACCACCTGGCCGTCGTCGGCCCGAGCGGCATCGGCAAGTCCACGCTGTCGCGCCTCGCCGCCGGGCTCCTCGCGCCGGTGCGGGGGTCGGTCACGCTGGGCGGGGTGCCGGCCGCCGAGGCCGACCCGTCGGTCCGCGCGCTGATACCGCAGGAGGCGTACGTCTTCGGCGGAACGTTCCGGGAGAACCTGTCCTACCTGCGGCCGGGCGCCTCCGACCACGCGCTGGACCACGCCGTCGCCGCCGTGGGGGCCACGCCGCTGGCCGAGCGGCTGGGCGGCCTCGGCGGCACGGTCGACCCGGCGGCCCTGTCGGCCGGCGAGCGCCAGCTCATCGCGCTCGCCCGCGCGTACGTGTCACCGGCCCGGCTGGTGATCCTGGACGAGGCGACCTGTCACCTGGACGCCACGGCCGAGGAGCGCGCCGAGCGTGCCTTCGCCGCCCGGCCCGGCGCGCTCGTGGTGATCGCGCACCGGATGACGTCGGCCCGCCGGGCGCGTCGCGTCCTCGTCCTGGACGGCACCCGCGCCTGGCTCGGCGCGCACGAGGACCTGCTGGAGGACTGCCCCCTCTACCGGGAACTGCACGGCCACTGGACGACCGAAGGACAGGCGCCGGCGGTCCGCTGATCGCGCAGGCGGGTTCCAAAGGGTTTTTGAGACGGTCCCTGGTCAGAGCCAGCCCGCGTCGTCGGCGATGCGGATGGCGTCGACGCGGTTGCGGGCGCCGATCTTGCCGATGATCCGCGAGATGTGGTTGCGGACCGTGCGGACCGACAGGAACAGATGACCGGCGATCTCCGCCGACGACGCTCCCTGGGCGGCCAGCCGCAGTACGTCCACCTCGCGCTCGGTCAGCGGGCTCTCCGGGCGGTGGAGCGCGGCGAACGCCAGCTCCGAGTCGATCACCCGCTCCCCCTGGGCGACACGCCGGATCGCGTCGGCCAGGTCGGCCGGTGGCGTGTCGATGAGCAGAAAGCCCGTCACGCCGGCGGCGACGGCCCGGCGCAGGTCGCCCGGGCGGCGGCGGTTCGCCATGATCACGGTCGCGCAGGACCGCACCTCCTCGTGGAGGGATCGGACGACGGCGAAGCCGTCGTCCATGCACGCTCCGAGGATGACGACATCGGGTTCGAGTTCGAGTGCGGTCGGGAGCACCTTGTCGGCCGACTCCAGCGCCGCGACCACCTCCATGTCCGAATGTCCGGAAAGTAAGGCGACAAGGCCGCCTCTGACAAGGTTCATATTCTCGACGATGAGAATGTTGATCACTTTCGCCTCGTGGCATAGTCGATTTCGGCCGGACGAAATCAATTTCGTCGTCCGGGCAAACTTCTACCGGCAGCGTAAGAACGTACGCTCAGGTCGCGGATAACCGATACCGGTCCGCCTGAGGCCGCGAACGATCAAGGTCGCGCATCATGGACTCCCGAGGGGCTAGGGCCAGTGCACCACCCACAGTGGATGACGACCGGTGATCAGTCAACGCCCAACGGTGGCCGAGAAAGGTCCTGACGTCGGTGAATACTTCTCCCCGCAGCGAGCAGAAAGCTCTACTGCTCAATTTTAGGACGAATTGCCGTTCCGAAATTCAACGACCCGGCCATTGCGCGATACGCGCGCCACCTGCGGAACTCCCGGCCGGCAGGCGAGATGGATGTGTGACGGCGCGTCCAGTATCAGTACGTCCGCACGTGCGCCGGGGCGCAGGTGCGGACGTACTGATGGACGCGATGCTTATCAGCTGAAGGCGGGCCTCATGGCGTAGACGCGGTTGGGCTTGTTGTAGCCGACGAACACCCGCGTGCGAGTTCCGGCTTCCGCGACGGCGAGGCCCTCACTCTCACCGGCCTCGGGCACGTTGATCACCTCCAGGATGGCGCCCTTACGGCTCAGTACGGTGATCGTGTTGTTCGTGTAGTAGAGGATCTTGTCCCGAGCCATCTCCAGGCCCTGCGGAACTCCCTGACTCTCGAGCGTGAATTTCGATCGCACGGTGCCATCGAAGCCGGCGAAGGCGAAGACGAATGGGCCGTCATCGTCCGGGCCCGCGTGCACGAGCAGGCCGTCGCGCCGGTTGTCCACGGCGACCAGACCCGAGTTGCCAAGCGAGGCGAAGTCGATCGTTCGGATGACCTGCGGGTTCGCGGCGGCGATGTCGACGACGTGCACCTTGGTCGGGTTGGTCCCGCCTCCGGTGGCCACGTACAGGTGCCCGTCGCGGTCGCGGAAGCTCAGCTCGGCCGCGTGCCCTACGGCGAGTTGTGTGGTCTCCTTCAGCTTGTTCCCGGAGCCGTCGTACACCCGGATCACTCCGTGGCCGTCGCCCACGTCGAACCCGACGTAGTAGCGGCCACGGCGGTAGGCCAGGCCCTGCATGTTGTCGGTGTCGGGCAGCTCGAAAAGCTGGTCGAAGCCGTACGTGCTCGCCGACGCCGGTCTGGCGCCCACGACGATTCCGGCTCCGGCCAGCCCTGCCGCACCGGCGTATCCCAGCATTCTGCGGCGCGTGATCGCACCTTCCTGGCGTCCGGCCATGCGCTCTCTGCCTCCTGTTTCGATGAGATCCCGAGGTCATGTGGTGCGCGGGCTCAGGAGTGAGAAGGAGCTCCAAACATAACGGTTTTTATGATTTTTTCTCACCCCTACTGTTGCATACTTAACAGAGCTTGAGGTAGTCATGTCGACACGTCAAGACCCGATCACAAAGTCCCGAGAACTCCGAGGTCGGCGAGTCAGCGCGCCAGCTGGGACGCTCGTCGGATAGCGCTCCACTCGCCGGTGAGCCGCTTCTGAGCGATCACGACGTCGGAGCGTTGTGATATATAACATCGAAAGTTGCAGGTTCACGGCGAGTGAGATGAACTTACCGCTTACCGACAGCCCGACCGGCGGCACGAACCCCGCACGCAGGGTCGTCCGCCGAACGCCGTTCCGGAATTACACGGCCCGGCCGTTGCGCCATACGCGCGCCACCTGCGGAACCCCCGGCCGGTAGGCGAGATGGATGTGCGACGGCGCGTCCAACACCAGCACATCCGCACGTGCGCCGGGGCGCAGGTGCCCGACGTCCGTCCTGCGCAGCGCCTTCGCCCCGCCCTCGGTCGCCGCGCGCACGGCCTCCTCCGGCGTCATCCGCATCTCCCGTACGGCCAGCGCGACGCAGAAGGCCATGCTGGAGGAGTAGCACGAGCCCGGGTTGCAGTCGGTGGCCAGCGCGACCTCCGCCCCGGCGTCGATGAGCGCGCGGGCGTCCGGGTACGGCTGGCGGGTGGAGAACTCCACCGCCGGCAGCAGCGTCGCCACCGTCCGCGAGCCCGCCAGCGCGGCGACGTCCTCATCGGACAGGAAGGTGCAGTGGTCGGCCGAGGCGGCGTCGAACTCCACCGCGATGGCCACGCCCGGACCGTGCCCGAGCTGGTTCGCGTGCAGCCGTGGCACCAGCCCGGCCGCCCGCCCGGCGGTCAGGATCTCCCGCGTCTGGTCCGCGTCGAACGCCCCGCGTTCGCAGAAGACGTCGACGAACCTCGCGTGCGGCGCGCACGCCTCCAGCATCGGCCCGGTCACGAGCCGCACGTACTCTTCCGGCTCCATGTCCGCGGGCACCACGTGGGCGCCGAGGAACGTCACCTCGTCCACCAGCGAGGCCGCGATGCGCACGGCCCGCTCCTCCTGCTCGACGGTGAGGCCGTAGCCGGACTTGCACTCGACCGTCGTCGTCCCCTGCCGGGCCATCTCCCCGACGAGGCGCCGCACGTTGGCCGCCAGCTCAGCGTCGGAGGCGGCGCGCGTGCGCTCGACGGTGGTGCGGATGCCTCCGGCGGCGTACGGGCGGCCGCTCATCCGGGCGGCGAACTCCTCGGCTCGCTCCCCCGCGAACACCAGGTGCGCGTGGGAGTCCACGAACCCGGGCAGCACCGCGCGCCCGCCCGCGTCGTACGCCTCGTCGGCGGCGGGCGCCTGCCGCGACGGACCCGCCCACGCGATGCGCCCGCCGTCGATGACCAGCGCGGCGTCCTTCATCAGCCAGCGGTCCTCGGCCGCGCCGGCCAGCTCACCGATGTTCGTGATCACGGTGCTCACGCCGCCAGCATCCCACCGGCGAGACGGCATGCGGCACCCCCGCGACCCGCGCGCCGTCTCATATCCGAGACATCACGGGCGCAGGAGGACCCGGCCCCGGTTCTCCCGGCGCTCGATCATCCGGTGCGCCTCGGCGGCCTCCTCCAGGGGCAGGGTCCGGTGCACGCCGACGGTCAGCCGCTCACGCGCGTACAGGTCCCACAGCTCCTCCCGCTGCCGCGCGTACGCCTCCGGCCGCCCGGCCGCGAACGGCCGCATGGCGAAGCCGATCACCGACCGCCCGTGCGCCCGCAGCTCGTTCACGTCCACCGGGCGCCCCGCGCCGCTGTACGCGACGAGCCGCCCGAGCGGGGCCAGTGCGCGCAGCGCCGCCGCCTGCACCTCGCCGCCGACCCCATCGACCACGACGTCGGCGGGCTCGCCCCAGTCCTCGTCGTAGGCGACGACCGCGTCGGCGCCGAGGTCGTGCAGGAAGGCGGCCTTGGCCCGGTCGCCCACGGCCGCCACCACACGCGTGGCGCCCAGCTCCCGGGCGAGCTGCACGGCGAGGTGTCCCACGCCTCCGGCCGCGCCGGTGACCACCACCGACTCCCCCGCCCGTACGGCACCGGCGCGCAGGGCGCCCAGCGCCACCTGCCCGCCGCGGACGAGCCCGACCGCCCCGGCGTCGTCCACCGCGTCGGGCACCGGAAACGCGAACATCGCCGGAACGACCGCCAGCTCGGCGTACGCCCCGGTGAACGCCAGGGCCGCCACCCGCTCGCCGACCCGGCCGTCCAGCCCCGGCCCGGCCGCCACCACGCGGCCGACGACGTCACCGCCGGGCACGTGCGGCAGCGGAACGTCGGGGCCGTGCGTGAGCCGCACCACCGGGTACGTCACACCGGCCGCGCCGACCTCGACCAGCAGCTCGCCCTCGCCGGGCTCCGGCCGCGGCGCCTCCTCGACCTCGAGCACCTCCGGCCCGCCGTAGGAGCGGAAACAGACCCGGCGCATGCGACCTCCCCGAAACTTCAACACCGTTGAACTTCAACGGCGTTGAAGTCTGCGCCATACTGATCGTGCCTGTCAACGTGAAATCGAGAGGACGCGTCATGCGGCTGACCCGCGACCACGTGCTGACGGCCGCCCTGGACCTGCTGGACGAGGTGGGTCTCGACGGCCTGACGATGCGCCGGCTCGCCACCGCGCTGGGCGTCAAGAACGGCGCGACGTACTGGCACTTCCCCAGCAAGCAGGCCCTGCTGGAGGCCATGGCCGAGGCGATGCTCACGGGCCTGACCGAGGACCTGGACGCCCGCCTGCCCTGGCACGAGCGGGCCGCCGAGATGGCCCGCCGCCTCCGCCGCGCGCTGCTGTCCCGCCGCGACGGCGCCCGGGTGTTCTCCGGCGTGTTCTTTCCCCTGCCGAACGCCCTGGCGTACGGCGAGACCATGGTCGCCACCCTGCGCGAGGCCGGGCTGAACGGTCGGGACGCCACCTGGACGGTGGACACGCTCAACTACTTCGTCGTCGGCCACGTCATCGAAGAGCAGCTCGCCGCCTCGCTTCCCGACGGCGGCGCCGAGGCCACCGCGCGCCTCACGCGGGCCCTCGACCCGCGGACCCACCCGCACCTGCACGCCGCGGCCCGCGACCTGACCGCACCCCACCCGGAGGAGCACTTCGAGCACGGACTGCGGCTGATCGTCGATGGCATCCGGCTGACAGCGGGCTGCCGGTGAGCTGACAGCGGCGCCCGGCACCGTACGGGCCATGAACGACACACGAGTACTGATCGTCGGCGCCGGGCCGACCGGATTGACCCTGGCCTGCGACCTCGCGCGGCGGGGCACCGACTTCCGGATCATCGAAAAGGAGCGGCCCGCCGGGTCGCGAGGCAAGGGGCTGCAGCCCCGCACGCTGGAGGTCTTCGACGACCTGGGGGTGCTGGACGCCATATGGGCGGCCGGCGCGCCGTACCCTCCGCTGCGCTCGTACGCGGGCGGCGAGGTCGTCTGGGAGGGCCGGATGCACGAGCCGAGGGAGCCGACTCCGGAGGTGCCGTATCCCCTGGCGCCGATGCTCCCGCAGTGGCGGACCGAGCAGATCCTGCGCGACCGGCTGGCCGAACTCGGCGGGCGGGTCGAGCGGGGCGAGCTGATCGACTTCGAGCAGGACGACGACGGGGTGACGGCGGTGCTCGCCGGCGGCGAGCGGATCCGCGCGGCCTACCTCGTCGGCGCGGACGGCGGCCGGAGCGTCGTGCGCAAGCGGCTCGGCATCGGGTTCGCGGGCGAGACGCACGAGACCGAGCGGATGTTGATCGCCGACGTCCGCACCGACGACGTGGACCGGGACCACTGGCACTTCTGGGGCGACATGGCGAGCCGGACGCCGCACTTCGCTCTCTGCCCGCTGCCGGGCACCGAGGACTTCCAACTCGTCGCCCCGCTCACCGGCACCGACACGCCGGAACTGACGCTCCCGACGTTCCAGAAGATCGTCTCGGAGGTGTCGGACGTCCGGCTGCACGAGGTCCGCTGGGCGTCGGTCTACCGGGTCAACATCCGGATGGCCGAGCGGTTCCGGGACCGCCGGGTCTTCCTGGCCGGGGACGCCGCGCACGTGCACTCCCCCGCCGGCGGTCAGGGCCTCAACACCGGCGTCCAGGACGCCTACAACCTCGGCTGGAAGCTCGCCGCCGAGCGGGCGCTGGACACCTACGAGGAGGAGCGGCTCCCGGTCGCCGCCGGCGTGCTCGGCCTCAGCACCCGGCTGTACCGGGGAATGTCCGAACGCCAGGCCGAGGCGTACCGCCGCGGCAAGGAGACCGATCAGCTCGGCATCGGCTACCCCGGCGCCTCACTGTCGGTCGGCG
Organism: Actinoallomurus oryzae; assembly: GCF_039541955.1. Classification (NCBI taxonomy): domain Bacteria; kingdom Bacillati; phylum Actinomycetota; class Actinomycetes; order Streptosporangiales; family Thermomonosporaceae; genus Actinoallomurus; species Actinoallomurus oryzae. The sequence goes on from NZ_BAABHF010000024.1 coordinate 388,439, forward strand.
GCGGGAAGGCCGGGGAGCGGGCGCCGGACGCGCCGCTGCGGGAGGGACACCTGTTCGACGTCTTCCGCGGCCCGCACTTCACGCTGCTGGCCTTCGGGCAGGGGCACGCGGAGACGGTCGCCCGGGTGAACGAGCGGTACGGGGCCGCCGTCCGCGCCTACACGGTCGGCGACGAGGGCGCCGACCTGGTCGACGCGGCGGGACACGCGCGCCGCGCGTACGGCACCGACGGCCTCGTGCTCGTCCGGCCCGACGGCCACATCGGGGTCTACGACGCACCGGTCGACGACTACCTGCGGGCGCTGGTCTGAGCGACGAACGCCTCGGGGTCGGCGATAGTGCGCGCCCAGGCGGCGGCGAACGCCTCCTCCCCCAGCTCGGCACGGCAGCGGGCGAGGAGGGCGCGCACACCGGGGTCGGCGGTGTCCTCGATGCCGCGCAGCCTACGGGCGGCGGCCAGGACCGTCACGGCGTCGGCCGGGTCGGCGCACCGCGTGGCGGCCTCCTCCAGGACGCTCGCGCGGGCCACGTCGTCGCCGGTGTCCGCGATCAAGGTGAGGGCGCGGGCGCGCAGTTCGTCGGCGCGCCCGCGCTCGCCGAGGGCGTCCTCGGCGAGCGCCGCCGATATGTGCAGCAGCGCGAGGAACTGCGGTGGCGCGTCGCCCGCCCCGGCCAGCGCGGCCCTCGTCCAGGCCGCGGCCCGGGCGAGGTCGCCCTCGGCGTACGCGAGATCGCCGAGGGCACGCCGCACCCGGGCGAGGGCGATCGGATCGGCGCCGCGCTCGGCGGCGGGCAGCGCGCGCTCCAGGTCGGCCCGCGCGCCGTCCCGGTCGCCGGCGCGCATCCGCGCCTCGCCGAGCCGGACCAACAAGATCATCGGGGCCGGGATCTCCTCCGCGCCGCCCACCTCGGCGGCGCGGGCACGGGCGCGTTCGAGGACACGCACGGTCTCCGGCCACGAGCCGCGGTTGGCCAGCACGTTGCCCAGCGCGAACAGGGTGACCGCCTGGCCCCACCGGTCACCCACGGCCGTGAAACCGTCGAGGGCGGCGCGGAGCCGCTGCTCGGCCTTTCCCGCACCTCCGGCGACGTACTCCAAGGTGATCACTCCGTACGCCATGTCGGCCATGGCCCGCAGCCAGGGATCGGTGGCCGTGGCGAACCGCTCGATCGCCTCGTCGGCCCGCTCGCGGATCGCCTTTGGCCCGTCCGAGAAACCGCTCGTCATCGTCCACGCCGCGAGCGCGGCGGGCCGGTCGGAGCGCCGGGTCACCTCCAGCGCGCTCTTCACCCGCGCCGGGTCGTCGAGGGGAGCCATGAGCACGCACATGGCGTAGGCCGCCTCGTGTCCGGGCGGAGGCTCGTCGCCGACGGCCGCCAGCACCGCCCGCGCCCACTCACCCGCCTCACGCCGCCGCCCGCGGATGAGCCAGGCCCAGGTGCGCGCGGCGATGAGACGCAGCGCCCGCTCGCGTTCGCCGCGGTCGATCGCGTGGCCGAGCGCGGCGTCGAGGTTGCCCTGCTCGGCGTCGAGGCGTGCCAGCCAGGTGAGCTGCCCGGGGCCGCGCAGCCGGGGTTCGGCGGTCTCGGCCAGGGCCAGGAAGTACGCGGCGTGCGCCTCCCGTACGCGCTCGGCCTCGCCCGAGTCGTCCAGCCGTTCCCCGGCGTACTCACGGACGGTCTCCAGCATCCGGTACCGGACGCCCTGCTCGGTCTCGGCCATGATGAGCAGCGACTTGTCGACCAGCCCGGCGAGCAGGTCGACGGGGTCGCCCTCGGGCGCGCAGACCTCGGTGACGGCCTCCACCGTGGCGCCGCCGAGGAAGACCGACAGCCGGCGGAGCACCGCGCGCTCGGCCGTGCCGAGCAGGTCCCAGCTCCAGTCCACGACCGCCCGCAGCGTACGGTGGCGCGGCACCGACGTGCGGCTGCCGCGTTCGAGCAGCCCGAACCGGTCGCCGATCCGCTCGGTGAGCTGCCCGAGCGTCAGCGACCGCAGCCGGGCGGCGGCCAGCTCGATCGCCAGCGGGATGCCGTCCAGCGCACGGCAGATGCCGGCCACGGTGTCGTCGGCGGTGAAGCCGGGGCGCACCGCACGGGCACGGTCGGCGAAGAGCGCGACGGCGGGCCCGTCGACGTCGAGTGGCGCCAGCGGCACCAGGGCCTCGCCCGCGATCGCGAGGGGCTCCCGGCTCGTGGCGAGGATGGTGACGCCCGGCGCCGCGGCGAGGAGGTGCTCGGCGAGCCGGGCGGTGGCGTCGACGACGTGCTCGCAGTTGTCGAGGACGAGGAGCAGGTCGTGCCCGGCGAGCATGGAGCCGAGGCGTTCGAGCGGCGTGCGGTCCGCGCCGGCCTCGAACAGGTCGCCGCCGCCGACCGCGGCCGTGACGGCCGGCACGACGCGTGCGGCGTCGGCGACCGAGCCGAGCTCGGCCAGGCGTACGGGCGTCGCCGCCCCGTCGGCCGCTTCCAGGGCCAGGCGGGTCTTGCCGGTGCCGCCGAACCCGGTGATCGTGACGAGCCGGTGCGCCGCCAGCAGCTCACGGACCCGCGCCAGCTCGGTCTCCCGGCCGACGAAGCTGGTCGCCCGCGCGGGCACGCCGCGGCGGTTCTCCTCGCGGAGCGCCGCGAGATGCGCCTCGCGCAGCTCCGGCCCGGGGTCGACGCCGAGCCGGTCCGCCAGCTCCCGCCGGATCCGCTCGTACGCCTCCAGCGCCTCGGCGCGCCGGTCCGCGGCGCGCAGCGCGTGGATGAGCCGGGCGTGCAGGCGTTCGCGCAGGGGATGGGCGCGAGCCAGGGCCTCGATCTCACCGATGGCCGTGGGCGCCCGTCCGGACAGGTCGGCGGCGAGGAGGTCCTCGACCATGGTGAGGCGTGTCTCTTCGAGCCGCGCGGCGGGCGCGAGGGCGAACGCCGCGCCGGCGGCGTCGGCGAGGGGCGCCCCGTGCCACAGGTCCAGGCCGTCGCGGAACAGCTCCGCCGCCCGCGCGTGGTCACCGGCCTCCAGCGCGGCGCGGCCGTCCGCCGCCGCCCGCTCGAACGCCACGGCGTCGACGTCGGCGGGTGCGACGTCGAGCAGGTAACCGGCCGGATGCGACACGATGCGGGCGCGCTCGTCCCCGAAGGCACGCCGCAGCCGCGCGACGAGGGTCTGCAGCGCCCCGGCGGGATCGGCGGGAGCGTCGTCTCCCCACAGGTCGTCGGCGAGCCGGTCCGCGGTGACGACGCGTCCGGGGTCGAGCGCCAGCCGGATCAGCAGCAGGCGCAGCCGGGCCCCGCCGACCTCGACCGGCCGGCCGTCCCCGTCCTGGACCCGCAGGGGCCCGAGCATCGCCACGCGCATCTCGCCGCGAGCCTATGCGCTGCCGGGCGTCTCCTCACCGGAGACGCGCATGATCGAAGTCACCTTCACCGCGGCGCGGCGCGCGTCCGGGAGACACGCCGCGACCGCCGGGTCCGGGTTGGGCGAATGACGTCGCGGCGGGAGTCGATGCGTGCGGGCGGCGGGGTTCCCGTACTCGTTTCGCTGGTGGCGGGGTGGCCACCGTGAGCACGATCGCGCTCGGCGAACGCGAGCAGGCCTCCGAGCGGCTCGGAAAGCCGTATCTTCTGCGGGTGAGGTGCGCGACACCGGACGAGAGGGGGCCGCGGATGACGAACGACGCCAGGCGCATGGCCGCCAGACTCGTCGCGGCGGCCCGGCCGCTGCGGCCCTGGGTGCATCTGACCGTCTCACCCTGGTGGGCCCGGCTCCTGATCGCCGCCGGGGCCCAGGCCACGGCCGACGTGTACCCCACCAGAGACCGGCCCCTGCTCCAGGTCGTCCCCGGCGCGGACCTCGTCGGCCTCGACCTGGTCGCCCGGGACCTGACCGGCGCGAACCTCATCGGGGCCGACCTGGCCGGGCGGGAGCTGGTCGGCGCGACGCTGACCGACGCCGATCTCATCTCGGCGAACCTGGTCCGGGCGAACCTCGCCGGCGCCCGCCTGACGCGGGCGCAGCTGATGAGCGCGAACCTCGCCCACGCCGACCTGCTGTTCGCGAACCTCGCACGCGCCAACCTCGCCGGCGCGGACCTGACCGGTACCGACCTCACCGGAGCCGACCTGACCGGCGCCGAGCTGGCACCGGCCGAGCTGACCGGTGCGGACCTGACCGGCGCCCGCCTGGTCCGCGCGAACCTCACCGGGGCCAGGCTCGGCCGCGCCCGCCTGGTCCGCGCCGACGCCACGGGAGCGGACCTGACCGGCGCCGACCTCACCGGAGCGGACCTCACCGGGGCCAGGCTCAGGGCGGTCCGCTGGTCGGCGCGCACCCGGTGGCCGGAGCACCTCGGCGACGAGCTGCGCGCCCGGTCCCGCGAGGTCGAACCCGGAGTCTGGCTCGTGCTCGGCGGCACCGCCCACCACGGCGTCCGCCCGAGCTGACCCGGCGGCCGTCAGGGGGCAGCGCGGCCTCCTGACCTGGTACGACACGATGGAGCGCCGCGACAGTGGTCGTGACAGTGGCCGTGTCAGAGGCGTGACAGGGGCGTGACAGGCCGCGCGCCGATGGTGGTCGCATGAGTAGTTCAGCGATCGCAGTCTCCGGGCTGCGGAAGGCGTACGGGGACAAGATCGTCCTCGACGGTGTCGATTTCGATGTCCGCGCGGGCACGGTCTTCTCCCTGCTCGGTCCGAACGGGGCCGGTAAGACGACGACGGTGAACGTGCTGACCACGTTGATCAAGGCCGACGGCGGAACGGCCCGCGTCGCCGGACACGACGTCGCGACCGAGGCCAAGGCGGTGCGCCGCGCCATCGGGGTCACCGGTCAGTTCGCGGCGGTGGACGAGCTGCTGACGGGGCAGGAGAACCTCCAGCTGATGGTGGATCTGAGCCCGGTGCGTGCCAAGGACGGCAGGCGCGTCGTCACCGGGCTGCTGGAGCGCTTCGACCTCGTCGAATCGGCGAACAAGCCCGCGTCGACCTACTCCGGCGGCATGCGCCGGAAGCTCGACCTGGCGATGACGCTCGTCGGCGACCCGCAGATCATCTTCCTGGACGAGCCGACGACGGGCCTCGATCCGCGCAGCCGCCGCACGATGTGGTCGATCATCCGCGAGCTGGTGGCCGATGGCGTGACCATCTTCCTCACCACCCAGTACCTCGACGAAGCCGACCAGCTCGCCGACTCGGTCGCGGTGCTCGACCAGGGCCGCCTGGTCGCTCAGGGCACTCCCGGCGAGCTCAAGCGCCAGATCCCCGGGACCCACGTCCGGCTCCGGTTCACCACCGCGGCGGAACTCGACGCCGCCGCGCGGATCCTCCCCGGCTCCACGCGGGACGACGAGGCACTGACCCTGCGGGTTCCCGGCGACGGTGGCACGCGGTCGTTGCGGGCTCTGCTGGACAGGCTCGACGAGTACTCGGTCAGCGCCGAGGAGTTCTCCGTCCAGACACCGGACCTCGATGACGTTTTCCTCGCCCTGACGGGCCACGCCACGGAGGTGGTCGCGAAATGATGTCCCATTCGATGGTGATGTTGCGCCGCAACTTCAAACACATCGCCCGGAACCCGATGACGGTGTTCAACGCGGTCCTGATGCCGATCGTGGTCATGTTGATGTTCGTGTACATGCTCGGTGACGCCTTCAGCGTCGGTGTCGACTACGTCGACTACGCGACGCCGGGCCTGATGCTGCTGGCCGTCTGCTACGGGCTGGGGTCCGTGGCCACGTCGGTGAACTCCGACATGACCAAGGGCATCATCAACCGGTTCAAGGTCATGGACGTCTCGCGCAGCGCGGTGTTGACCGGTCACGTCATCGCGAGCCTGCTGACCAACCTGCTCGCCATCGCGGCGCTCACCGGAGTCGCCTTCCTGCTGGGCTTCAGCCCGTCGGCGAGCTTCCTCGACTGGCTCGGCGTGGTCGGCATCGTCGTGCTGCTCGGTTTCGCGGCCGGCTGGCTCACGGTCGCCCTGGGATTGGCGGCCAAGTCCCCGGAAACGGCGGGTCTGGCCTCAGTGCCGCTGGTCATGCTCCCGTTCTTCAGCAGCGCGATCGTCCCGGCGGAGAAGATGGGGCAGGGTTTGCGGCAGTTCGCGGAGTACCAGCCCTTCACGCCGATCATCGAAACCCTGCGCGGGCTGCTGGCCGGTGCGCCGGACACGAGCGACCTGATCGCCGCGCTCGCCTGGTGCGTCGGCATCGGTCTCGTCGGGTACCTGTGGGCGCGTTCCACGTTCAGCAAGCGAGCGTGACGGCGACCAGCTCACGCCAGCTCGCCCGCGCCCCCTCCCGCGTCGCCTCGGTGAACCGCACCTCACCGAGGCGACGCCGCGCGACCTGCTCGATCCGGGCCGCATCCGGGTGGGAACGGTCCGGCAGACCACGCACGCCGGTGCTCGCCGCGAGCAGCCGCGCGGCCTGCTCGTACTGTTCCTGACGCAACGCCAGATCCGCGATCCCGACGAGCACCTGGGCGATCATGAGGGCCGAACTCCCCACCTCGGACACCGCCTGGAAGGCCGCGACGCGGTGTTCACGGGCCTCGCCGAGATCCGCGGCGAGGTAGCCGAGCAGGTCGTGTGCCATCGCCCGGACCGATGCCCGCTCGACGGCGTCGCCCAGCATGGCCGTCGCGACGTCGAGTTGCCGCCTCGCCTGCTCGGCGTCGCCCCTCCAGCGGGCGAGCCCCGCCTTCGACAGGGCCAGCTCGGTCAGCGCCCCCGGCCAGGCGACCCGTTCCGCGGACCGCTGCGCTTCCGCCATGGCGGCCGCGCTGGACTCCTCGTCTCCCGACAGCCAGTACAACTGGGCCTGCCGTGACCACATCCGTACGACGTCCTCGATGGCACCGGCCTCGGTGACGACCGTGATCGCCTGTTCGTAGTGCTCGCACGCACCGGCGAACTCCCCGCGCACGGCGATCCGATCCGCCAGCTCGGTCAGGGCGAGCGAGATCCCCCAGCGGTCGCCCAGCGCGCGGAACTCGGTGAGCGCCGCCTCGAGTGAGGCGTCCGCGTCCCGGTCGCCGTCGCCGAGCATGATCCGCATCTTGCCGAGCTGCAGCCGGGCGAGCGCGCGCGCCCAGGGGTCCTCGGCGGCGAGCAGCGGTTCCCACGCGGACAGGTACGCGTCCGGCGCTCGCAGCAGGCGTTCCAGTGCGGCGACCAGCCCGACCGCCGGGTGACGGATCCGGACACGCTGGTCGATCTCGTGCACCTCATGGATCCACTCCTCCGCCTGGTACTGGTCGCTCTCCCGCCCGGAGGTCATGAACCCCGTGGCGAGCGCGTACACCACGGCCCGGATCTCATCGGCCACGTCGCCGGGCAGGCTGATGGCCGCCAGGATCAGCTCGTTGCCCTCGGCCTTGTGCCCGCCGAGCCACCAGTACCAGCCGGCGGCCGCGGCGAGCCGCATCGCCCCGTCCGCCTCGCCGGCCGCGAGCGCACCGCGCATCGCGGCACCGATGTTGTCGTGCTCGGCCTCCAAGGTGGCGAGCCATTCCAACTGCTCGGCACGGCGAAGGCGCGGCTCCGCGATTTCGGCGAATTCGGTGAAGTATGCCAGATGCGCACGACGCGCCAGATCCGCTTCCCCCGCCTCCGCGAGACGCTGCTCGGCGTACTCCTTGATCGTGCCGAGCATCCGGTAGCGTGGCGCCCCCTCGGTCTCGGTGACCACCAGCGATTTCTCGGTCAGCGCGGTCAGCAGCTCCAGCACCTGTCCCGCCTCGACCGCTGTGTCCTTCCCGCCCCCCTGCCCTTCGGGCCCACCCGCGACGTTCTTCCCACCCCCCTGCCCTTCGGGCCCACCCCCCGTGCTCGCGCAGACACGTTCGGCGGCTTCGAGACTCGCCCCGCCCGAGAACACCGAGAGCCTGCGCAGGACCATCCGTTCGGCGTCGGTGAGCAGTTCCCAGCTCCAGTCGATCACCGCACGCAGCGTCCGGTGCCGCGGCAGCGCGGTACGGCTGCCGCCGGTCAGCAGACGGAACCGGTCGTCGAGCCGGTCGGCGAGCTGATCGAGGGACATGGTGCGCAACCTGGCCGCGGCGAGTTCGATCGCCAGTGGCATCCCGTCCAGCGCCCGGCAGACGCGCGCCAGGGTCGACGATGTGCGGACGTCGGTCGCGAGGTCCTTGCGCACCGCGCCGGCCCGGTCCCGCAGCAGCCGGATGGCCGGGGCGGACTCGATCTCGCCCGGGCCCGCGTCGCCGGCCGGCAGGGCCAGCGGAGCGACCCGCCACAGTGCCTCACCGGTGATGCCGAGGGGTTCCCTGCTCGTGGCGAGGATGCGCAGCCGCCGGCACTCTCCGAGTACTCGATGGGCGAATGTCGCCGCGGACTCGATCACGTGCTCGCAGTTGTCCAGGATCAGCAGCATCGCCCGCTCGCGGACCGCGGCGATGACCCGATTCGTCGGCTCCGCGTCCGGTGCCTCGCCGAGCAGCGCGTCGCGCAGTCTGAGCGCGGCGAGCGTCGCCTGCGCGACGTTCTCCCCGCTGCCCTGCCCTTCGGGCCCACCCGCGTCGCTCTTCCCACCCCCCTGCCCTTCGGGCCCACCCCCCGTATCACTGTCGGCGCCGACGGCCGCGAGTTCGACCAGCCAGGCCCCGTCCGGCAGATCGGCGAGCAGCGTGCGCGCGGTCTCCGTGGCCAGTCTGGTCTTCCCCGCGCCGCCCGGCCCGATCAGGGTGGTGAGCCGATGCTCGGCGATGAGCTCGCGGACCGCAGCGACATCGTCGCCCTTGCCGACGAAGCTGGTCAGCTCGGCACGCAGGTTGGTGTTCCGGGTCTCCTCCCGCCGCCCCAGTTCGCCCCGCAGCAGCGCGACGTGCAGTGCGGACAGCTCCGGGGAGGGGTCGACGCCCAGCGCGTCGGCCAGGGCCTCTCTCGTGCGCTGGTACACGAGCAGCGCGTCGGTGTCGCGGCCGGCCGCGGCGAGGGCACGCATCAGCGCGGCGGCGAGCCGTTCTCGCACCGGATGCGCGGCCACCAGGTCGGTCAGCTCCGTGACCAGCTCCGCGCCGTGGCCGAGGCCGACCTCCGCGTCGAACCGATCCTCCATGGCGGTCAGGCGTAGCCCCTCGAGCCGGGTGACCGCCGCGTCGAACGCCGCGCTGTCCGGCAGACCGACGTCCTGCATGGCCGCACCGCGCCACAGTGCGAGGGCCTCGCGCAGCAGCCGTACCCGCCCCGGGTCCTCGCCATCGCGGGCCCGGCCGAGGAGGCGTTCGAACCGCACCGCGTCGACGGCGTCGGGCTCCACCGTCAGCCGGTAGCCGTCCGTCCGTCCCTCGACCGATCCTTCCGGCAGCGCCTTCCGCAGCCGGGAGACCAGGCGTTGCAGGGCGTTCGTCGCGTCGGCGGGCGGGTGCTCACCCCAGATCCAGTCGACGAGCGTCGCCTTCGGGACCACGTGACCCGGCCTGAGCGCGAGGGCGACCAACAGCCCGCGCAGCCGCGCGCCCGGCACGTCGGCCGGGTCACCGTCGTCCGCGCGAACCTCGAACGGCCCCAGCATCCCGATCTGCACCCGCTGATTCTGACATGGGCGATTCGCGGGTATGCGCGGCTAAGAACGACCGGCAATTGAGATCACTTGAGGCGTCGGGTGGTGGGCCGGGTGTCCCATCGGTAGCGGGTGCGTGCTCGTTGGATGAGCTGACGTACGGTGACGAGCGCGGCGGCGAGGTAGAGATAGAAATCGACGGCCTGGCCGTCCTTGTCTGTCATCCGGCGGAGCTTGCCGTATCCGTTCATCCATGAGTTCGTGCGTTCGACCACCCACCGCTTGCCGACCTGGATCGGCGAAGGTGTGCCTTTGCGTGCGATCTCGCTCTCCACACCGAGATCGTCAAGTAGCTGCCGGGTGAGGCCTGAGTCATAGGCGGCGTCCAGGTGCGCGGTGACATCTGCGGGCAGCGGTCCAGCCTGTACCGTTGCGGCCCGCAGCGTCGGTTCCAGCAGCGGGGAGTCGTGGCGGTCGGCGCCTGCCGACGCCAGGCCGAGGGGAATCCCGTAGCCCTCCACGCACACTGACCGTTTCAGACCGCCCTTGCGTCGATCGACTGGGGAAGGCCCGGCCTTCTCGCCTCCGCACGGCGCTTCGGTGATGCAGCCGTCCACGCGCAAAACCATGATCATCGGATTCCGTGCCTGCAGTCTGTTACGACACGACCCACATGGCCCATTGGCTGGTAGCCCTTGCAGGACGGCGCCGTGCCCGTCGGTGCTCCCCGCACGCGTACGGGGAGCACTGCTGGACGCTGGGAGCGGTTAACGGTTCGCCAGGACCATCCCCGCGTGCGCGGGTCGCATCACGCGATCAGTTACCGAATTGACGCCCAGAAGGTGCACTGGTGTTCCTGAGCGAGATCTGCCGACCCGATCGCGCCCGGCGCGAGCGATTGGACGTGCTCGCCCGCTTGGAATGGCGACCATTTCGGCCGACCATGACCGTTCGGGTTTCCCGTATGTGCGAATTGGCTCCAGTAACGCATCATCTGATTCGAGAGCCGGCGTTGCGCGGTTGTCGCCGGGCCGGGAAGCTGGTCATCGTTGAAGAGGTACTGCAGTTCGCCGCCATGAAATGCGCCGGTGGGAAAATTCGGCTTCGGGAGGGTGGTGAACCATGGGGCATTCTCATCGCTGAATTCATAAGCGTAGACGGGAACGTGTGCGGATAGCGCGCGGTCTCGATCAAGAACGGGGCACCCCCATGCCCAGTCGGTCACGACGGTGGACAACGCCTCACCGGCGGAGTGGAAATGATCGCTGGGGTATCGAGCCAGGATCCGCGCGGCGTCGGCCGGCCCGAAGAGTGTGTGGATTTCATCCTGGTAGCTGGCATCGGTCGTCTGCTTGCCGGTCGCGGTCTCGATGGCGGCGGTGAAGAGGCGATGTTCATCGCGCGTGGTTCCTTCGATGATCGGCACGTGATGGAAACGGCCTGCGGTGAATGCCTTTTGCGGGCTGAGGGGAAGCACGCCGCCACCGACCGTAGGCCCGGATCCGACGCCGACGTCGGACCACTTGGCGAGTTCCTCCACTGGTTTGGCACGCAGGCATGCTGCCGCCGTACGGACATTGGAACAGCCGAGTTCAGAGGCGACTTCGAGTCCGTGCTGCTCACGCTCCGTGCGCGGAAGCGGGAACCAGGTCGGCGGACCCGGTGACCATTTCTCCCCAGTGCATTGCGCGCTCTGCAGGACCGCCTTCTGGAAGAGCCCTGCCGAGCCGGGCGCCACCAGATGGGAGCAGACACTTGTACCTCCGGCCGACTCGCCAAATATGGTGACGTTTGCCCGATCACCCCCGAATGCTGCAGCGTTACGCTGGACCCATCGCAGCGCAGCCTGCTGGTCCTCGAGTCCGAAGTTGCCCGAGAGATGCCGGGCCGCACCGTGATCGAGAGCGGGATGTGCAAGGAATCCGAAGATTCCCATGCGGTAATTGGGTGACACCACGATCACGTTGCCCGTGTCCGCCAGGTGCTGTGCGTCATAGAGGCTGCCGGCGCCGTTGATGAAGCCGTTGCCGTGGATCCACACCATCACGGGGAGTTTGCGAGCGCTGCCGTGGCGGGGCGTTGCGACGTTGAGGTAGAGGCAGTCCTCGGTATTGCTGGCCTTGTCGATCAATCCCTCCGCCTGCGCGCACCGGTTGCCGGGCCTGGTCGCATCCCTGATTCCCGGCCATGATGCGGCACGACGGGGGGAGGCCCAGCGCAGCGGCCCGGTAGGTGGGGCCGCGTACGGGACTCCCTGGAACACTCGCGCGCTCGCGGTGAGCGTGCCGCGCACGGCGCCGGCGTCGGTTGAGACAACAGTGGAGTAATCGTGGCTCGTCTCGGCATGGTTCGCCGACGCGGCGCCGGCCGTCACGGCACACGCCGAGGAGCCGAAGAGCACCGCTGCGGCGAGTAGGGTCCGCAGGTGACCTGGCATGGTGGCCCGCGACCGGCCGCGGCCTGTTGTTGGGCTCTGAACGAGCTGTCTCAAGGGTTCACATCCCGATCCTGTTTGTGTAAGGTGCACACGAATAAAAGTGTATGGGTCACACGAAGTCAAGCGTTCGGCGAGATTTGTGAGGACGATCTACTGATGTCGACTGGCGTTGATCCGCAGGAGCTGCCACCGGGGTTGGCCCTCGCCTGGGGCCTGCCCGCCAAGACGAGCAAGCTCGGGCGGACGCCATCTCAAAGCGTCGAGCAGGTCGTCGAGGCGGCCATCGAGCTAGCCGACGCGGATGGCTTCGCGGCGTTGTCGATGCCGAAGCTCGCCAAGAAACTCGGGCTCACGGCCAACGCGATCTACCGATATGTCAGATCCAAGGATGAGCTGCTGGTGCTGGTCGCCGAGACCGGGTGGGGCCCCGCACCGGATCTGGTGTCCGGCGCCGGCCGCTGGCGAACCGCAGCGACAACCTGGACCCGGGCGATGATCGACCGGTGCGATGTCCATCCCTGGCTGGTGGACCTGCCCGTCCGGGGTGCGCCGGTCACGCCGAACCTGCTGCGCTGGACGGAGGTCATTCTGGAGTCCTTTACCGGCGCCGGACTCAGCCCCAAGGAGGCAATTCAGTGCGCGTTGCTGCTCGATTTGTACGCGCGCCGGATAGCCGGCATGCGCCGCGACCTCAGGCAGAGCAGCGCGGGCTCCGTGGAATCAACCGCTGTGCAGGATTTCCTGCTGCCTTTGCTGCACGAGCATGGATATCCTATTGTTGCGGCCTTGATGATGGGCAACGAATATTCAGACGATATCGACGACAGTGATGTGACTTTCGGCCTAACCCTGATTCTCGATGGTATCGACGGCCTCCTTTCGGGGAACAAACGCCACCACACCGCCGACCCTGCTGGTTAGTTCGCTGAGCGGGCGGCATGACGTTTTGGGGTCGGCGGGCTCCCTTTCATGCTCAAGCAGGCTTGATGGCACCGCAGGCACGGAACACCTCGAAGATCACGGACTGCAGCCAGACCATGATCATTAGATTCCGTGCCTGCAGTCTGTTAAGACACGACCCACCCGCCCCATTTGCCGGTAGCCCTAAGGCGTCACGGCGGCGATCGACTCGGTGAGCGCGGCGGGGACGTCGTCCACGAGGAGGTGGTGGCCGTCGCGGACGACCTCGCGGCCGGAGATCACCACGTGCCGTACGTCGGCGGGAGACGCGGCGAAGACCACGGACTCGGCCAGGTGGTCCGGGGCCGCGCCCGCCAGGCGTACCGAGTCGCGGGTCACCGTGACCAGGTCCGCGTACGCGCCCGGGGCGAGGCGGCCCGCCTCCGGCCAGCCCAGGGCGGCGTGGCCGTCCGCCGTGGCGGCGGTCAGGAGCTCCGCGGCGGTCCAGTGACCTCGCTGTTGGGTGCGCAGCCGCTCGTCCAGCTCGACCGCCCGCGCCTCCTCGAACAGGTCGATCACCGCGTGCTGGTCCGAGCCCAGTGACAGCGGCGAGCCGGCGTCGGTCAGGGTGCGGGCCGGGCCGATGCCGTCGGCCAGGTCGCGTTCGGTCGTCGGGCACATGCACACGCCCGTGCGCGCGCCGCCCAGCAGCGTGACGTCCGAGGCGGTCAGGTGGGTCGCGTGCACGGCCACCGTCCGCGGCCCCAGCGCGCCGCTCTCGGCGAGCAGGGCCGCCGGCGTCCGGCCGTAGGCCTCCAGGCACGCGGCGTTCTCGGCCGGCTGTTCCGACAGGTGCACGTGGAGCGGCGCCGATCGCGAGCCGGCCCACACGGCGACCTCGCCCAGCTCGCGGCGCGGAACGGCGCGTACGGAGTGGATCGCGGCGCCGACCCGCGCGTGCTCGCCCGGCCGCAGCCCCGACACGCGGGACGCCCACGCCGACGCCGTGCCGTCGCCGAACCGCAGCTGCGGCCCGAGCAGCGGATCCCCGATGCCGCCGGTCAGGTAGCACGCGTCGAGCAGCGTGATGCGTACCCCCGCCTCCTCGGCGGCGGCCAGCAGCGCCTCTGACATGGCGTTGGCGTCCCGGTACGGCACCCCACCCGGCCCGTGGTGGAGGTAGTGGAACTCGCCCACGCAGCTGATCCCGGCGAGCGCCATCTCCGCGTACACCGCGCGGGCCAGGGCGAAGTAGGTGTCCGGGTCCAGGCGCGCGGCCACCGTGTACATCTGCGAACGCCAGGTCCAGAAGGTGCCCCGCGACGCCTGCACGCGGCCCCGCAGGGCCCGGTGGAACGCGTGCGAGTGCGCGTTCGCCAGCCCCGGCAGCGTGAGCCCGGCCAGGCGTACGGCGTCCGGGGGCGCGGGCACGCCGGAGGCGACCGACGTGAAGCGCGCCCCGTCGACCTCCAAGAGCACGTCCGCGACGACCGCGCCGTCCAGCCACGCGTGCTCGGCGTGGTACCTCACCGGCACGCCAGCTCGTCCAGCACGTCCGCGAGCGCCTCCACTCCCGCCAGGCAGTCCGCGGGCTCGGCGTGCTCGGCCGGCGCGTGGGAGACGCCGGTCGGGTTGCGGACGAACAGCATCGCGGCCGGCACGTGCGCGGACAGGATTCCGGCGTCGTGCCCGGCGCCGGTCGGCAGCACCGGCGGGTCGCCGAGCGCCTTGGCCAGCCGGTCGCGCAGTTCGGCGTGGAAGTCCACCACCTCGGTGTAGGACTCCTCGCTCAGCGACACCTCGACGCGGTCCCGCCCGGCGGCGTCCTCCGCCGCCGCCCGCACGTCCGCGACGGTCGCGCGCACGGCCTCCTCGGACGGGGCGCGGGCGTCGAGCCAGGCCGCCACCGACGACGGGATCGCGTTGACCCCGTTCGGCGTCACCCGAACCTTTCCCATGGTCGCGACGGCGTCGTGCCGCATCGCGGCCTCGCGGGCGGCGAGCACCGTACGGGCGAACGGCAACATCGGGTCGCGGCGGTCGGCGAGCCGGGTCGTGCCCGCGTGGTCGCCCGCCCCGGTGAAGTCGAAGCGCCACCGCCCGTGCGGCCAGATCGCGCTCGCCAGCCCGACCGGTGCCGTCAGCGCCCGGCCCTGTTCGACGTGCAGCTCGATGAAGCAGGCCAGCGACAGCAGCTGCGTGTCGGGGCCGATCGCCTCGGGGTCGTACCCTTCGGCGGCCATGGCCTCGCCCCAGGTCACGCCGTCGGCGTCGCGCAGGTCGCGGGCGCGTGCCGGGTCGATCGCCCCGGTGGCGAGCCGTGATCCCAGGCAGGCGACGCCGAAGCGGGCGCCCTCCTCCTCGGCGAAGACGGCCACGCCGAGCGGGCGGCGCGGCTTCGCGCCCCGCTCCCGCAGCAGGTCGATCGCGGCGAGTGCCGAGACGACGCCCAGCGGCCCGTCGTAGGCGCCGCCGTCCGGCACCGAGTCCAGGTGGCTGCCGGTCAGCACGGCGTCGCGGCGCCCGGTCACCGGCTCCCCGTGGACGTCGCCCGCCATCGCGTCCGCGGCGAGGCTCGCCGCGCTGGCGAGCAGGCCGCCGACGCTCGCATCGGCGTTCTTCTCCACGTCCCACCAGGCGAACAGGTTGCCGTTGCGGTCGCGCTCGACCGCCAGTCCGCGCGACCGCGCCTCCTCGACGAACCAGGCACGGCACTCCCGGTCCGCCGCCGTCCAGGAGAACCGCCGGTAGCCACCGCTCCCGGCCCGCCCGATCGGGCGCAACGTCTCCCACATCTCCTCGAATGCCATAGCTCAAGCCTCGCGCATCGGGACCCGTACGCCGCGCTCGGCGGCCACTTCGGCCGCGCGGTCGTAGCCGGCGTCGACGTGGCGAATGACTCCCATGCCCGGGTCGTTGGTGAGGACGCGCTCCAGCTTCTGCGCGGCGAGCGGCGTGCCGTCGGCGACCGTGACCTGGCCCGCGTGGATCGACCGGCCGATGCCGACCCCGCCGCCGTGGTGGATCGACACCCAGGAGGCACCCGAGGAGGCGTTGACCAGGGCGTTCAGCAGCGGCCAGTCGGCGATCGCGTCCGAGCCGTCGGCCATGCCCTCCGTCTCGCGGTACGGCGAGGCGACGCTGCCCGAGTCGAGGTGGTCGCGGCCGATCACGATCGGGGCGCTGATCTCGCCGCTCTCCACGAGCTTGTTGAACTCCAGCCCGGCCCGGTCCCGCTCGCCGTACCCGAGCCAGCAGATCCGCGCGGGCAGCCCCTGGAAGTGCACCTTCTCCCCCGCCATCCGGATCCAGCGGGCGAGCTGCTCGTTCTCCGGGAACAGGTCGAGGATCGCCTTGTCCGTGCGGGCGATGTCCTTCGGGTCACCGGACAGCGCGGCCCAGCGGAACGGGCCCTTGCCCTCGCAGAACAGCGGCCGGATGTAGGCGGGCACGAACCCGGGGAAGTCGAAGGCACGGGTGTAGCCGGCGAGCTGCGCCTCGCCCCGGATGGAGTTGCCGTAGTCGAAGACCTCCGCGCCCGCGTCCTGGAAGCCGACCATGGCCTCGACGTGCGCGGCCATCGACTCGCGGGCCCGGGTGATGAAGCCGTCGGGGTCCTTGGCGCGTTCGGCGGCCATGTCCTCGAACGCCACCCCGCGCGGCAGGTACGTCAGCGGGTCGTGCGCGGAGGTCTGGTCGGTGACGACGTCGATGGGCGCGCCGTCGGCGAGCAGCGACGGCACGATGTCGGCGGCGTTGCCGAGCAGGCCGATCGACAGGGGCCGCCGCGCGTCGCGCGCCTCGACGGCCAGGCGCAGCGCCTCCTCGACGCTGTCCGCGCGCACGTCGCAGTAGCGGTGCTCGACCCGGCGGTCGATGCGCGAGGGGTCGCACTCGACGCAGATCGCGACGCCGCCGTTCATCGTCACCGCGAGGGGCTGGGCGCCGCCCATGCCGCCGAGCCCGGCGGTCAGCGTGATCGTCCCGGCCAGGGTGCCGCCGAACCTCTTGGCCGCCACCGCCGCGAACGTCTCGTACGTGCCCTGAAGAATGCCCTGCGTGCCGATGTAGATCCACGAGCCGGCGGTCATCTGCCCGTACATGGTGAGCCCGAGCGACTCCAGCCGCCGGAACTCCTCCCAGGTCGCCCACTGCGGCACGAGGTTGGAGTTGGCGATGAGCACCCGCGGCGCCCACTCGTGCGTACGGAAGACGCCGACCGGCTTGCCCGACTGGACCATGAGGGTCTCGTCGGCCTCCAGGTCGCGCAGGGCGCGGACCATCGCGTCGAAGGCGTCCCACGAGCGTGCCGCGCGGCCCGAGCCGCCGTACACGATCAGCTCGTCGGGGTGCTCGGCGACCTCGGGGTCGAGGTTGTTCATGAGCATCCGCAGGGCGGCCTCCTGCTGCCAGCCCTTGGCGCTCAGTGTCGTGCCGCGCGGCGCGCGTACGGGACGGGGACCCATGGCGTTCTCTCCTTTACGCGAGGGGGCCGACGACGGACTCGGCGGCGGTGACGAGCGAGCCGTCGCGGACCAGGTCGACGGCGGCGGCGATCTCGGGGGCGACGTGGCGGTCCGGGCCGGGCCCGGGGACGCCCGTACGGAGGGCGGCGACGACGGCGGCGGTCGCCGGGCCGGGCCGCAGCGGCGCCCGCAGGTCGAGGGCGCGGGCGGCGGTCATGATCTCGATCGCGACGACCCGCGTGAGGCCGTCGACGGCGCGGCGCAGCTTGCGGGCCCCGCCCCAGCCCATGGAGACGTGGTCCTCCTGCATGGCCGAGCTGGGGATCGAGTCGACGCTGGCGGGCGTGGCGAGCCGCTTGAGCTCGTTCACGACGGCGGCCTGGGTGTACTGGGCGATCATGTAGCCGGAGTCGACGCCCGGGTCGTCGGCCAGGAACGCCGGGAGCCCGTGCGAGCGGGACACGTCCAGCATCCGGTCGGTACGGCGCTCGGCCATGGACGCGACGTCGGCGACCGGGATGGCGAGGAAGTCCAGCACGTACGCGATCGGCGCGCCGTGGAAGTTGCCGTTGGACTCGACCCGGCCGTCCGGCAGCACGACGGGGTTGTCGACCGCGGAGGCCAGCTCGCGCCCGGCGACGAGGGCGGCGTGGGCGAGGGTGTCCCGCGCGGCGCCGTGCACCTGCGGGGAGCAGCGCAGCGAGTAGGCGTCCTGAACGCGGTTGCAGTGCGGGCCGCGGTGCGACTCCATGATCGCCGAGTCTTTCAGGAGGCGGCGGAGGTTGGCGGCGCTGTCGGCCTGGCCGGGGTGGGGGCGCAGCTCCTGCAGATCCTGGGCGAAGACCCGGTCGGTGCCGAGCTGGGCCTCGACGCTCATCGCGGCGCCGATGTCGGCGGCGCGCAGCAGGGCGCGCAGGTCCTCGATGGCCAGCACCAGCATGCCGAGCATGCCGTCGGTGCCGTTGAGCAGGGCCAGGCCCTCCTTGGCGACGAGGGTGAGGGGCTGGATGCCGGCCTCGGCGAGGGCCTGCTTCGCCGACGTCTTGTTCCCGTCGGCGTCGCGGACGTCGCCCTCACCGATCAGCGCGAGGGCGACGTGGCTGAGCGGGGCGAGGTCGCCGGAACAGCCCAGGCTGCCGTACTCGTGCACGGTCGGGGTGATGCCCGCGTTGAGCACCGCGGCGAGGGTCTCGGCCGTGACGGGCCGCACACCGGTACGGCCGGTGGCGAGCGTGCTGAGGCGCAGGAGCATCATCGCCCGCACGACCTCACGCTCGACCTCGGGCCCGGACCCGGCGGCGTGGGAGCGGACGATGTTCTCCTGGAGACGGGCCCGCAGCTCCTCGTGGATGTGCCGGGTCGCGAGAGCGCCGAACCCGGTGGAGATCCCGTACGCGGGCGTGGGCCGGGAGGCGAGGTCGTCCACGTGCGCCCTGGCCTCGGCGATCGCCTTGAGCGCCTCGTCGGTGAGGACGACCTCGGCGCCGTGGCGGGCGACGGCGACCACGTCGCCGAAGGCGAGCGGGCCGGTGCCGACGGGGATTTTCGTCATACCCCTATTGGACGCGACCGCGGACGATGCCCGTACCCCGGGTGGGCGGCATCTGTCTCGGATACGAGACACTGAAGGGTGTGGCAGGGCCGCGGAACGGCCCCAGGACGCGGGACGCGGCGTTCACCGAGGTGGGGAGACGTGGCGGGCGAACAGGTACCGGCGGCACGGCGGGTGATGGCCGTGCTCCGCCTGCTGGCCTCCTCCGCGCGGCCTCTCGCCGCCTCGGCCATCGCCCGCTCGCTGGACCTGCCGCGCTCCAGCACGTACCACCTGCTCACCGCGATGGCCGAGGACGGCTTCGTCACGTACCTGCCCGAAGACCGGCTGTGGGGCCTCGGCGTGACGGCGTTCGAGATCGGCTCGGCCTACCTGCGCCAGGGCCCGCTGGAGCGCCTGGCCCGTCCGCTCCTCGTCCGTCTGGTCGACCGGCTCGGCGAGATCGTCCAGCTCGGCGTGCTGCACGGGGCCGAGACGCTGTACCTGCTGAAGGAGCAGCCGCGCCACCACGCGACCTTGGTCACGGACGTCGGCGTGCGGATGCCGGCGTACCTGACCGCGAGCGGCCGCGTGATGCTGGCCCACCTGCCCACCGCGCAGGTGCGGGCCCTGGTCCCGGGAGAGCTGGTCAACCGGACCGGAGCGGGCCCCCGGTCGCTGCGGGAGCTGCGCCGGCTCCTGGCCGAGGACGCCCGGCGCGGCTGGGCGGTGGAGGACGGCCACGTGACGGAGGGCTTCGCGAGCATCGCGGCGTGCAGCTTCGACCACGTCGGCCGCCCGGCCGCCGCGATGACGGTGACGTTCCGCCGGGACGCCCGCGCGGAGGAGGAATGGCCCGAGATCGCCGCCCGCGTCCGCGAGGCGTCCGCCGAGCTCACCCGCCGCCTGTCCGGCCACGCCCCGCAGAGGTGAGCCCGGGTCCGCCGTCCGGTCAGCTGCCGTCCGCGCGGGACAGCAGGTCGCGCAGTCGCTCGTAGGAGCGGTCCCAGTGCCACTCCCCGCAGGCCCAGGCCCGGCCCTTCTCCCCCATCGCACCGGGAGCGGTGAGCAGTTCGATCAGCCGGTCGGCGATGGCCGGCACCGAGCGCCCGTTCACCACGTGCCCGGTCTCCCCGTCCCGGACGGCTTCGGGCGCGCCGCCCGAATCCCCTGCCAGCACCGGAAGCCCGGCCGCGGCCGCCTCCAGGAACACGATTCCCAGCCCCTCGACCTCCAGCCCGCCGAGCCGGCTCCGGCATGGCAGGGCGAACACGTCCGCCGCCGCGTAGAACGGGGGCAGCGCCTCGTGCGGTTGCGGACCGGCGAACACGACCCCCTCCCCCGCGAGCCGGCGCAGCCGGTCCTCGTACGGGCCGGACCCGACGATCAGCAGCACCGCGTCCGGCACCGTCCGGCGCACCAGGGGCAGCGCGCGGATCAGCCGGTCCTGCCCCTTGCGGGCGACCAGCCGCGACACGCTGAGGATGACGGGCCGGTCCCGCAGGCCGTAGCGCTCCCTGATCCCGGAGGTATCGCCGTCCGGGCGGAACACCGAAGTGTCCACCCCCGGGACCAGCCGTGCCGTTCGCGTCCGGGGACCGAACGCCCGGACGATCCGCCGACGCGTGTAGCCGGTCAGGTAGGTGACGGTGCCCACCTGGCCGCCGATCCGGCGCAGCACCTGCCGCGACCCGGGCAAGGACGCCCACCAGACCTCATGCCCATGCGTGGTGGCCACCGACGGGAGTCCGAGCCTTCCGGCGAGCAGGCCGAGCGGCGCGGCCGCGCCGAACCACACCCGGTCGCATCCGTGTTCGTCCGCGACCGCTACCGCCGTCGCTGCCACCTTCTGCGTCGGCAGCAGCGTCCGCGACCGGTCCCGCACCACGGGAAACCGCAGTCGGGCGTCGAACCGCTCCCCGCCCGGCTCACGCGAGGTGTAGACGACCACCTCGCCGGGCGGGAACCGGCGCGCCAGTTCGTAAACGAACGTCTCGATGCCGCCCATCCGCGGCGGGAAGTCATTGGTGACGATGAGGGTGGCGCCCATGGTTCACACGTCCCGACGGTGGACGACGGTGACGGCGACGAGCGCCGCGCCGAGCGCCCAGAGGGCCAGCGCGATCCACGCCTCGATGGTCGTCGTCGGCCGGTGCACGACGAAGCCGAAACGTCCGTAGCCGACGTCGGTCAGGCGCTGCCAGGCGCTGGCGGGCAGCGCGTGCTTGATGTCGGCCGTCCAGCGGTAGTGGTCGGTGAAGCAGAGGGGCAGCAGCAGGAGGATCACCGTGGTGATCACCGTGGTCGCCGCGCCGTGCCGGATGATCGCACCGAGGCCCATGCCGATGAACGAGCACACCGGTGCGAGCACCACCGACGCCGCGACCGCCTGGAACGCTCCGGGGTAGCCGATCGACATGCCGGCGTGGCGGCCGGACAGGATGGCCTGGGTCGCCCAGAAGGAGGCTCCGGCGATGACGGTCCCATAGCCGAGCATGACCACCGTCACGTCGATCAGCTTCGCCGTCACCAGCGAACGGCGGTCCGGCACGGCCGAGAAGGTCGTGCGGATCAGCCCCGTCCCGTACTCGCCCGTGATCGTGATCGCGCCGACGCTACCGGCGGCGAGCATGAACACCAGGCCGGCGACATTCGTGAAAGCGTCCCGCATCGCCCAGAGCGGGACGAAGATGGCGCGGATGTCGGCGCCGTACTGCGGCCAGTTGTGGTGGTCGGCGACGGCGGCGTTCACGTTCAGCGCGATGACGGCCAGCCCGCTGAGGAGCAGGGTCCAGTAGGTCGAGCGGAGCGACCAGAGCTTGGTCCACTCGGCGGCGAGGAGATCGCGGAACCGGGCGCGCTGCTCGGCGACGGCGGGGCGAACGCTGAGGGTCGGTGCGGTCATCGGGCGTCTCCGGCGAGATATTCGACGCTGTCGGCGGTGAGTTCCATGAACGCCTCCTCCAGAGAGGCGGTACGGGGGGCGAGTTCGTGCAGCAGCACGCGGTGCCGGAAGGCGAGTTCGCCGATACGGACGGCGCTCAGTCCGGTGACCGTGAGCGCCTGGTTCCCGTCCGGTCGTACGGACGCTCCCTCGGTGGTCAGGACGGCCGTCAGCGAGGCTGCGTCAGGAGTGCGCACGGTCACGCTCTGGGACGTACCGCGGGCCGCGAACTCGGCCAGGCTCTCGTCGGCGATCAGCTCGCCCCGGCCGATGACGATGAGATGGTCGGCCGTGTGCTCCATCTCGCTCATGAGGTGGCTGGAGACGAACACGGTCCGCCCTTCGCCGGCCAGGCGACGGAACAGCCCGCGCACCCATCGCACGCCCTCGGGGTCCAGCCCGTTGATCGGCTCGTCGAACAACAGCACGGGCGGGTCGCCGAGCAAGGCGGTGGCGATGCCGAGCCGTTGCCTCATGCCCAGTGAGAACCCGCCGACGCGACGGCGCGCCGCCTCGGCCAGGCCCACCTCCCGCAGGACCTCCTCGACCCTGCGCCGTGGGATCCGGTTGCCGCGGGCCAGCGCGGACAGGTGCGCGTACGCGGTGCGGCCGCCGTGCACGTCATGGGCGTCGAGCAGCGCGCCGACGTGCCGGAGTCCGCGCGGGCGGTCCCGGAACGGGCGGCCGGCGACGGTGGCGGTACCGCTGGTCGGCTCGTTCAGTCCGAGGATCATCCGCAGCGTGGTGCTCTTGCCCGCGCCGTTGGGCCCGAGGAATCCGGTGACATGACCCGGACGCACCGTGAAGGTGAGTCCGTTGACGGCCGTCTTCGGGCCGTAGCGCTTCGTCAGTTCGCTCACTTCGATCACGCGGCCAACGGTGTCGCGGGCCGGACCCGCCACGCATCGGGCCGTCGGCGGTATTGCCGGGGACGGGGTGTCGACCGAGGTCGTACACCCGTGGGCCGATGCCTCACCAGAATCACCCGATTACGATCAGGCCCATGTCCGCCGTGTCCCCTTCTCCCCTGTTCAAGCGCATTCCACCGGGCGTCTGGACGGCCCTGGCCTGGTGCGCCGGCACGGTCTTCACGTTCCTCATCCGGCTGAGGCTGCCCGGTGAGGGCGCGGCATCGATGTACACCGGGGTCATCTTCTACCGGTGGGACGGCCTGACGATGCTGATGATGGCCACCGCGCTCACGCTGGTCGGCAGCTGCCTGCTGCTCCGCCGGCCGATCACGGCCATCGTCTCGGTGCTCGCCGGTTCCGTCATCGGGACGCTCCCGCTGAGCGTCGGCGCGATCCCGGTGCCGCAGTTCCTCTCCGTGGACGTCGCCCTGTGCTTCATCGCGGCCTCCGGGCGGCGCCGGACGTCTCTCACCGCCGCCGGTCTGGTGGTCGCCACGCTGGCCGGTTATCTGGCCTTCCGGGTCGCGCGCGGGTGGACCATCGGGACCTCCACGGAGCTGGCCGTGATGATGACGGCCCTGATCTCCTGGCTCATCGGGAACTCGATCCATCAGACCCGCGATCACGCCGATGCCCGGCGCGCCCAGGCGGTGACCGCCGAACGGCTCCGGATCGCCCGCGAACTGCACGACGTGGTCGCGCACAGCATCGGTATCATCGCCCTGCAGGCCGGAGCGGCGCGGAGAGTCATCGACACGCAGCCCGGCCGGGCGCGCGACGCCCTGGGCGAGGTGGAGACCGCGAGCCGGGAGACGCTGTCCGGGTTGCGCCGGATGCTCGGCGCGCTCCGGCAGGCCGAGCGGGAAGCGGGAACCGACATCGCACCGCTCGACGAGATGCCGGGTCTGGCGGACGTCGACCGGCTGGCCGAGACGACCACGGCCGCCGGTGTCCGCGTCGACGTCCGATGGCGTGGGGACCGGCGCCCGCTCCCCGCGGAGGTCGATCTTTCCGCCTTCCGGATCATCCAGGAGGCCGTCACGAACGTGGTGCGGCACGCCGACGCCCGATCGTGCACCGTGTCCATCGACCATCGGGACGGGGCTCTCTCCATCGAGGTCGCCGACAGGGGGCGCGGCCACGGCGGCACCCCGGACACCGGTTATGGCCTGGTCGGGATGCGCGAACGCGTCGCCCTGCTCCATGGAGACTTCTCCGCCGGACCGGCGCCCGAAGGCGGCTACCGCGTGACCGCCGAGCTCCCCCTCCCCGCGAGAGTCGCATGACCGTCCGCGTTGTCCTCGCCGACGACCAGCCGTTGGTCCGCACCGCCCTGCAGATGGTCATCACCGACGCCCCCGACATCGAGGTCGTCGGCGAGGCCGGCACCGGCGCCGAGGCGGTCGAACTGGCCCGGCGCCTCGACCCGGATGTCGTCGTGATGGACATCCGCATGCCCGGCATGGACGGGATCGAGGCCACCCGGCAGATCGCGGCCGGTCCCTCCTCCGCACACGTCGTCGTCCTCACCACGTTCGACGATGACGACTACGTCTACGGCGCCCTGCGCGCCGGCGCGGCCGGATTCCTCGTCAAGGACATGGCTCTGGACGACATCCTCGCCGCGATCCGCGTCGTCGCCGCCGGAGACGGCCTGATCGCCCCGAGTGTCACGCGCCGCCTGATCGAGGAGTTCGCCGGCCGCCCGGCGCCCGCTCCCGAGCGGCCCACGCTCGACGGCGTCACCGAACGGGAGCACGAGGTGCTGACCCTCGTCGGGCGCGGCCTGTCCAACGCGGAGATCGCCGCCGAGCTGGTCATCAGCGTCGCCACCGTGAAGAGCTACATGACCCGGCTGCTCACCAAGCTCGACGCCCGCGACCGGGTCCAGCTGGTCATCATCGCCTACGAGGCCGGTCTGGTACGGGTGCGCGGATAGCCGGTTCGCCTCGCGGTGGTTCTTAGCGCCGCTTACCGGCCGATCCGGCGGTTCACAACCTCACGCGTTTGCGCGCATCCAGAGTTCGATGAGCTCCTGCGTCTCCGCGGTGCGCGGGGTGACGCTCTTCTCCTCGTGGTCCACCTGGATCTCCACGGGCCGCAGGTCCGGGACCTGGCCGCTGGCGAGCGCGTGCCCCTCGGGCAGTTGCTCGTACGCGCCGGGGCGCCACCAGTAGATCTGGGGGGTGATGGCGTTCTGCCCCTTCTCGACATGGGTGCGGGCGAGCGCCTGCATGGCCTCCAGCGCCGAGATCACGTGGACGGCGCCGATCTCGTGCACGACCAGGTATTCGGGGATCGGGAAGGAGACCAGCGCCCCGTACGGGGCGGACCCGAGGAAGCGCCTGAGCACGTGAACGCGGGAGCCCACGTAGCGGTGGGTCTCGCCGATGTGCGTGATCGGGACGCCCCAGACCTCGTCGGTGCCGGTGTTGTGCGGCTCCCGGCTCAGCGACGCGTGGAGCGCGGCGCCGAAGACCTGGTTCTCCGGCCTGCCGCCGAGGTCCGCCCGGTTGAGCGGCTGAATCGAGTCGGGCCGGTCGATGACCACCGTCTCCAGCAGGCCCGGCGCGAGCGTGCGGGTCAGCAGGGCGTCCCGCATGCCGGGCGGGTCGGCCAGCGCCGCCTCCGGGTAGATCCGCACGCGCAGCGCGTCCTCGGCCAGCAGGCGTTCGACGTCGACCGTCGCGGTGGCCTGCGCCCGCGCCATCTGCTTGCGGATCCCCCGCGCGAAACCGCGGGCGAAGTCCGCGGCGAACGCGGGGAGGTCGGCCGGTGGCACGCGGTCGGCGTGGGTACGCCACTCACCGATGTCGGGGTTGATGTCGCCGCCCGGGACGCTGATGGCGATCGTCGTCGGGCCGGTGATCCGGGCCGCGAAGTTCTCCTCCGCGAGGGCCCGGACCAGGGCCTCACCGATGGCGTCCTGAGTCAAGGTGGTCTCTCCTCATTTCGAGTGAAACAACCGGTTCAACTCATCGGAGGCCTGTCGGGTTCCCGCCGGGCGCTCAGCCGCCGGACGGGCCGGGCTGCTGGAGCATCGCGCGGGTCAGTACCTGGCCGGCCACTCCCCAGCCGCCGTCGGTCACCTCCTCCACCAGGACCATCGTGTTGGGACGGGCTCGCTCGCCGAAGGTCTCGACGTACAGCTCGGTGACTCCGGTGACGAGTCTCTGCTTCTCCTCGGCCGACAGCAGGCCCGCCGGCACCTTGAGATTGGCGAAAGGCATGTGTTCCTCCTCGTTCTGCATCCACCATCGCCGTACGGGACGCGGGTGACCAGGTGGCCCTTTCCCTGGGGACGGCGTCCCCAGGATGAGCGGGGCCGGCCCGGCGATAATGGGCGGATGGACCTCTCCGAGCTGGGCGCCTTCCTGCGGTCCCGGCGGTCCCGGATCAGGCCGGCGGACGTCGGGCTGCCCGGCGGGCCGCGACGGCGGGTGCCCGGCCTGCGGCGCGACGAGGTCGCCACGCTCGCCGGGGCCTCCCCGGACTACTACACCGAGCTGGAGCGCGGGCGCGGCGCGCAGCCGTCGGCCCAGATGCTCGCCGCGCTGGCCCGGGCGCTCCGGCTCGACCACGACGAGCGGGACCATCTCTTCCACCTCGCCGGGCGTCCCGTGCCCCCGCCGCGCGGCGGCCTGTCGTACGTGCAGCCCGCCATGCTCGACCTGCTCGGGCGGCTCACCGGCACGCCCGCGCAGATCATCACCGATCTCCACGAGACTCTGGTGCAGAACCCGCTCGCCGTGGCGCTGCTCGGCCGGCAGCCGACGGGCGGCGGGTTCGCGGCGAGCTTCGCCTACCGCTGGTTCACCGATCCGGCGGCGCGCGAGCTGTACCCGCCTGAGGACCACCCGCACCAGTCGGCCGCGTTCGCGGCGGACCTTCGGGCCGCCACCGGCCGCCGCGGGAAGGACCCGCACTCCGACGCGATGGTGGCGGCCCTGCGCCGCGAGAGCGCCGAGTTCGCCACCCTCTGGGACGGCGGCGACGTCGCCGTACGGCGCCGGGACAGCAAGCGGATCGTCCATCCGGAGCTGGGCGTCGTCGAGATCGACTGCCTCACCCTGCTGAGCGAGGACGGGCGCCAGCGGCTCCTGTGGTTCGCTCCCCGGCCCGGCACGCCCGCCGTCGAGCAGCTGCGGCTGCTGGAGGTCATCGGCACCCAGCGGCTGACGGCCGACGAGGTGGGCTGAGGCTCACCGGGTGTGCCGCGCGAGCCAGTCCAGGATCCGGTCCGGGTTCCGCTGGAAGTGCAGGTACCCGTCCCATCGCCGGGTGGTCCCGTGGATCCAGAGCAGGTCCTTCGGCACGTCGTCCCGGATGGCGTCGAAGACCGCTTGGACGTCGGCCGGCCTGGTCATCAGGTCGTCGTGGACCTGGTAGACGAGCGTCGGCGTCCGTACGCTCCGGGCGGCGCGCGCCGGTGACATCGAGTCGAGGCCGAAACCGGTCCGGAGCCTGATCCGCCGGTCGAGCTCGTCGAGGCACTCGACCGGTATGCCCTGTCGCTCCAGGTTCCGTGTCAGGACCATGCGGGCCGACAGCGGCTGGCACGCGACGAGACACCGGACGTCCGCGAACTCGCTCGGTGCTCGTTCCATCGCGAACAGGATGGCGTTGGCTCCCAGGCACCGGCCGAACAGCGCGATCTTCGCGTCCCGCAGCTCCGGCCGGGACCGTACGTAGCGCAGGGACCCGATGACGTCGCGCGACTCGAGGTTGCCGCCCGTGGTCAGTCCGCCGTTGGCGGCGCCGCTGAGGCCGAAGTTGCGCAGGTCGTAGGCGAGGACGTGGTACCCGGCGGAGTGCAGGATCGCGATGTCCGGGACGAAGTCGACCTCCACGTCGTTGCCGGTGGCGGCATGCGCCGAACGCCAGGGTTCGAGGTGGGACGGGAGCCCCGAGCGGCTGAACCACCGTGGATGGTTGACGATCACGACGGTGTCCGCGCCCTCGGCCGGGACGAACCACCCCTCCAGGGGCGTGCCGTCCTCGGAGGGGAAGGTGACGTCCTCGAACCGCAGCCCGTGCTCGGCCGGCGTGTGCAGCACGGGCGATCGGCCTGACGTGCTGAAACCGTCGGCGATCGCGTCGAGTCGTTCGTCCAGCCGATCGGTGGTCGTCGGCGGTGTGGTCATCCGGCTCACCTCTCAGACGGCCTGGACCGCGGGCTTGAGGATGTCCTCGCACCACTGCCGGAAGGTGGTCGGGGTGTCGATCGCGTGCTGCGGCGTACGGGTGACGCCGCCGTACAGACCGTTGTCCGCCGCGATCATCATGTCGAGCATGCCCTGCACCATGGCGTCGGACCGGCCGGGGCCGGTGAGCTGCTGTTCGAGCGCCTCGATGGAGACCTGCCGGTACCGCACGGGAGTCCCGAGCACCTCGGAGACGACGGCGGCCATGTCGTCGTAGGACAGGTCCTCGGGGCCGATCACCTGGACCTCTTCCTGGCCGGTCCACGTGGTGTCGAGCAGCAGACGGGCGGCGACGGCGGCGATGTCGCGGGTGGCCACGGTGGGCAGCCTGTGGTCAGGGCCGAGGACGTCGAAGAACACGCCCTGCTCCTTGATCGCCCGGACCTGCCGCAGCAGGTTGTCCATGAACGCGGGCATGGTCAGCGCGCGGAACGCCACTCCGGTGCCGGCGATCAGGTCGTCCATGGCCAGCGAACCGGTCACGTACCCCGCCTTGCCCGCGTACGCGGTGCCGCGGCCGAGGGAGCTGACGTCCACGACGCGCTTGACGCCCTGGTCGCGCATCGCCTCGGCGGCGGGGCGCGTGAAGCCGACGAAGGCCTCCTCGACACTGGCGGCCTGGCGGTCGGGCGGCAGCAGCCAGAACACGGCGTCGGCGCCGTCGAAGGCTCGGGTGACGACCCGCGGATCGCCGTGCGAGCCTTGGACGACCTCGACCCGCTCACGGACGCCGGCGGGCAGCTTGTTCGGGTCGCGCACGATGACGCGAACCGGCTGGTCGCCGGTGAGGACGCGGTCGAGGACCTGGTGTCCGATGTTTCCCGTAGGGGCGGTGATAACGAGCATGAGTTCTCTCCACTGGAGTCGCTCTGGCGAAGTAAACTCTACCGTACCGTTTACTTTTGGGGATGCAAGCCGATGAGGCAAGAAGGTGAACCGCGGCGCACGCGGCAGCGGCGCGGCGAGGAGCTACGCCGCCACATCCTGCTCACGGCCAAGGACGTGTTCCTCGAGACCGGCTACGAACGGGCCTCGATGGACACCGTCGCGTCACGCGCCGAGACGTCCAAGCGGACGCTGTACGCCCACTTCGAGAACAAGGACACGCTGTTCCTCGCGGTCCTGGACCTCGTCCGTGAGCTGTACCTGCGCAGGCTGGGCACCCCCGGCGCGTACGCCGAGGAGCCCGCGGAGGCGGTGACGCGGTTCTGCGGACGGTTCCTGCAGCTGATGGTGTGGGAGGCCCAGGTACGGACCTGCCGGCTGACCATCACCGAGGCCGAACGGCTGCCCGGGAGCTCGAGCACGTACTTCGACGCCATCTTCGGCAGCACGTACGAGCGCCTGAGCACCTACCTCGCCGAGCGGTACGCGATGGACCCCGCCGACAGCGCGGTGCTCGCGGAGGACCTGCTCGCCCGCACCGTGCTCCCCCGGCTGTTCCGCACGCTGCTCAACGTCGACGAGGCGATCAAGGACATGCCCGAGGAGACGTCCCTGGCCGAGGACGTCGACCTGGGCGCGATCCGCCGCCTGGTCTCGACCGCTCTGCCGGGCCCACCGGCCTGAACGCCGGTCGGTAAGATCGACTTCGGTATTGATCGTTTGACTCCGGGCACGGCCGGATCGTCTTGGGGACGGCGCATGGACGGATTCACCGTCTCCGCCGGCGCGGTCGGCGGCGCCGCGCACGGTATCGGGACACTGGCGGCCCGGGTGGAGACGTTTCATCGCGCCACCGACGATGCGGCGCGTTCCCTCTCGTCGGAACACGCGTGGGGGCTGCTCCGGTCCCTGAGACAGGATTTCCTGTCACTCGCCACCGAGTTCAAAGAACACCTGAACCACATGTCCGGCGCCATCGACGGCGCGAAGAAACGCCTGCACGGCACGGCCGCCAACTATTCTTCGGCCGAAACCGCATGCTTGCGGGTATTGGCGAAGGTCGGGAACGAATATGGTGACGGCCGGCGACTCCGCGAGCTGAATCCGGCGTCGCAGTTCTACCAGAACCATCGGATTTGGAACGGCGTCATCATCTCCGCGCCATCGTTCGTCGGCGCGTGGGGCTCGACCGGCCTTCATTCCTTGCGACTGTACGGCGACCTGAACAGCGACGACAAGTACAACATCGGCACGGATATCGCACTGCTGGCCACCGACGCCTCCACCGCTTACCTGTCGACGATCGGCGGTATCGCCAATCTCCGCGCCGACCCGATGGGGTTTCTGGTTCGATGCGGCATTCCGTTTCTGCTGAACGCGTTCTACTGGACGAAGAGTCTCACGGACCTGCTGACAGGTGACCCGATCGCCACCGGACAGGCCGCGTACAACTTCGACAGCATCGCCCAGGGCTGCCGCACACTCGCCACGAACCTCGACGAGACCATGGACCGGACTCTCGGAGAGACGTGGCGGGGAACCACCGCGGACGCCGCGCGGCTGCGCCTGACGGAGATGCGGGACGGAATCACGGAGACCGCGGGCAGCGCCGACCGGACCGCCGCGCTTCTGCAGTTGGTCAGTTCGCTCATCACCGACGTCGAGGCCGTCATCCGCGAGATGATCAACGAGGTGGTCGTATGGGCCGCGGTGGCGTGGATCAGCGCCCAACTGGCCGCCGTCGAGACGTTCGGGGTCTCAGAGCTGGTCGCCGCGCAGCGGATCACGGCGGAGTCGGAACGGACTGCCGGCGTTGTCGGACACGTGATGGCTTCGCTGCTGGGGATGCTCCGGCGCATCAAGGGACTCGTACCCCGGCTGCGTGCCGAGCTTCGGCAGATCAAGGAGAAGTCCTTCGCCGCACTACTGCGTTCGTCACCCGGAAAGAAATTCATGGATTCGGGATACGGCGGCGCCCGACAGACCCTGGCTCGCGTAAGAGCCGACGCCACCGGGAAACACGCGAAAGTCAACGACATCCACGTGGCCGTCAGCACCGGAAAGCAAATGTGGCGATCGACAAAGAACGGCGTTTTCCGCG
Source organism: Actinoallomurus oryzae (assembly GCF_039541955.1). Lineage (NCBI taxonomy): Bacteria > Bacillati > Actinomycetota > Actinomycetes > Streptosporangiales > Thermomonosporaceae > Actinoallomurus > Actinoallomurus oryzae. Next base: position 419,321 of record NZ_BAABHF010000024.1, read on the forward strand.
ACTTCGGCTTCCATCTCTATAACACCGACAAGTCCGGAAATCCTTATCCGAACAACGGACGTAAGGTACGGGTCAGGGGCTACCAGGTCGGGGACGGTCAAGGGGGAGTACGCTCGATAGAGAACCGCGTCGGCGTCGTCAGCAGCGCGGCGTCGACCATCCTGCCGTTCGGCCGTGCGGCGCAGTACTGGGTACGGGGCGGCGACAGGGCACCCAGCGACGAGATCAACCAAAAACTCGACCTGTGGGACACCCCCGCCTAACGACGGCACGGGTTCTGACACCACCGGGGCGATGGTGGTGAAAGGTCCACCCCCGGCCGGTGTCCACGCCCACCGACACGCTGTGGCCTTCCCCAGCAGGATTGCTCGTGTCAGCAAGAAATGCTCGGAAAGGCCCCAGCTGAGATGAACGAGAAACTCGCCCGGAAGTTCACTGGATTCTCCTGCCTCGCCGCCGCCGTGGCGTTCATCGTCGAAGTGCCGCTCTATTTCGTCTACGACGGTGCGCCGCCGGACTGGAACGTCCTGTCCCGCCTCCTGATCGGCATCCTCGCCCTCGGGCTCCTCCTCCTGTTCGTCACCGGCCTCCGCGAACTGATCAAGGCCGTCAGCCCGCGCCACGAGTGGATCGGCGGGATCGCCTCCGCCGCCGGGCTCGCGTACGTCGTGGTCACGCTCGTCTCCCACGGTCTGGAGGCCGGCTCCGTCATCGCGACCGACCACCCGATCGATCCGACCATCACCGTCAACGGCACCTACATCCTGTACGGCTCGATCGGGCGCATGCTGCTCGGCACCTTCCTCGCCGCCGTCGGCTACGCGATCGCCCGGACCCGGGCCCTCCCCCGCTGGACCGGCCGCTCGGCGTACGTCCTGGCGGCGATCAACTTCGCCTTCATCCCCTCGATGTTCTTCGGCAACAAGCCGGCGTTCTTCTACGCCGCCAACGGCTGGGGCACGACCGCCTCCATGGGCGCGATCCTCAGCTACTGGCTGCTGGCGATGAGCATCAGCATCCTCCGCAGCGCCCGCCGGGCCCCGCTCACCGCCCCGGCCCCGGCGCTGCAGGCCCGATAACCGGCGAAACGACGAAATCCCGTTGCGACCGCCCCGGTCCGGCGGGATATCGTCGTTCCACCTCGCGGCTGCTGAATCCCGGGGAATACCGGCGCTCCCGCCGCGCACCGAAAACGCGGCGGCACTCCCTCATGCCTCGACAAGCAGCCACCAGGAAGGCCTCATGCCCAGCTCTCCCACGCAGGATCCACGACTCGTCCGCGTCGACGACGACTGGCTGCGCCTGCCCAACCCCTGGCACGTCCCGGTCGACATCTGCGCCGCCGCAGACGTGCCGATCGAATCCAGCGCCATCGACGAGATCCTCACCGTCCTCCAGACCGCGGCCACCCTCGAACGCCTCGGCGGCGATGCCGCGATCACCCAGGTCGTGCTCACCCCCGACCTCCACAAGGGCGCCGGCATCCCGATCGGTACGGTCCTGCGCACCCGCGGCGCGCTGATCCCCCAGGCCGTCGGCAACGACATCAACTGCGGCATGCGCGTGGAGACGACCTCGCTGACCGTCGACGACGTACGGCCCCGGCTCGACGCCCTCGAACGCCGGCTGCGTCACCTGTTCTTCGAGGGCGGGCGCCGCATCGCCCTGACCGCCGCGCAGCGCGAGGGCCTGCTCCGCGACGGCCTGCCCGGCCTCCTTGACGCGGGCCCGCGGCCGGACGACGGCGTCTGGGCGGCGCTGCGCGAGGACGAGCGGCACGACCGGATCCACCGCTCCCGCTACCCCACCACGACCGCCGAGCCGTTCCGCGACTGGATCACGAGCGCGGGCGGCACGAGCTACGACAGCATCGTCGGCAGCATCGGCGGCGGCAACCACTTCGCCGAGCTGCAGTACGTCGCCGCCGTGCACGACCGGCAGGCCGCGTACGCCTGGGGCCTCGAGCTCGGCCAGGTCGTCTCGATGGTGCACAGCGGCTCGCTGTCCCTCGGCCACCAGGCGAACGCCGACGGCATGGACCAGGCCCGCGCCGCGTGGCCGGACGATCTCCCCGCGCCCGACAACAAGATCATCCCGATGCTGCTCGACGAGCGGTCCGCGACGCGGCGGAGGCGCTACCTCGACGCCCTCGGCAACGCCGCGAACTTCGCGGTCGGCAACCGCTTCTTTCTGTCCCTCATGCTGCGCACCGGGCTGGCCGCCGAGTGCGGCGAGCTCACCGCCGATCTCGTCTACGACGCGCCGCACAACCTGCTCTGGCAGGACGGCGACACCGTCACGCACCGCAAGGGGGCCACCCCGGCCGGGGGCTATGAGGAGACGGCCGGCGGCCCGTACGCCCTGTGGGGCGAACCCGTCATCGTCCCCGGCTCGATGGGTGCGGCGAGCTACCTCCTGCGCGGCCACGGCAACCCGCGGTCGCTGGCGAGCGCCTGCCACGGCGCGGGCCGCCGGGTGCCGCGCGGCGCCGCCTCACGGGCGAACGAGAAGGAGCTCGACGCGTTCCTGACGGAGTTTCGCGTGGTCACGCCGCTGGACCACCGCGACCCCAAGGTCGCCCACCGCACCGACGTCATGGCCGTCTGGCGCCGTGACCTCAAGCAGGAGGCGCCCTGGGTCTACAAGGACATCGGCCCGGTCGTCTCCAGCCTGCGGAACGCCGGCGTCGCCGACCCGGTCGTCGAACTCCGCCCCCTGCTGACCGTCAAGGGGTGACGCCGCGGGCGGGCGCCCGCCCCCGTACGAGCGGAGGCCTTGTCCCGTAGGGGGGTTTCGGCCCACTCCGCCGAACATTTCATCGGCTAATTGTCTCGCTCCGGCGGATCCCGATCGGCGATGCCAAAACGTGATCTTCGTCGTGATCCGCCCCCGGCGCGGCATGCTCCCGGTCGTCGTCGTACGGTCGGCGCGCACGCGACGCTCGTGAGCGTCTTCGCAGGTCGACCGGTTGTTTCACGGCAACGGCCCGCGCCTGCCGCCCATGGCCCGCCGTCGGCGTGCCGCGCGCCCGTGCGCGACGCGCGGACGCGGCCGTCACGGTCGTGACTGAGGGTCCGTACATGGTTTCGGACTGTTCCATGCCGTAAGATTCCACCCTCTAATCCTTGAATCCCGACAATTAGGTATAAAACATGGCCCTTCAAAGAGTGCGATGACCTTCACGGAGTACGTCCAGACGCGCTCGGACGAGCTCACGCGTGCCTTCGGGCAGCACGCCCTCGTGGTGGCGCTGTCCATCGCCATCGCCACCGTGCTCGGCGTCGGTGTCGGGACGCTCACCTGGCGGCACGCGCGGCTGAGCGGCTTCGCCATCGGGGTCTCCAGCGGGTTCCTCACGATCCCGTCGTTCGCGCTGCTCGGCCTGCTGATCCCGATACTGGGCCTCGGCTGGTCACCGACCGTGTTCGCGCTCACCCTCTACTCGCTGCTGCCCATCATCCGGAACACCGTGGTGGGCCTGCGCGGCGTCGACTCGGCGGTCATCGAGGCCGGGCGCGGCATGGGGATGAGCTCGTTCCACGTGCTGTGGCGCCTTCAGCTCCCGCTCGCCTGGCCGCTGATCCTCAGCGGGATCCGCGTCGCCACCCAAATGATCATCGGCATCACCGCGATCGCGGCGTACGTGGCCGGTCCCGGGCTGGGCCAGCAGATCCTCGACGGGCTGTCCCGCCTGGGCTCGGCGAACTCGCTGAACGAGGCGCTGGCCGGAACGCTGGGCGTGGTGATCCTCGCTCTTCTCTGCGACCTGTTCTTCCTCATCGTCCGCCGTCTAACCAGTCCGAGGGGTCTTCGTGTTCGAGAACAGTGACGGTGGCGTCCGGATCGAGTTGCGCGAGCTCACCAAGCGCTATCCGGGACAGTCCAGTCCCGCCGTGGACGCGATCTCGCTGGACGTGCCGGCCGGGGAGCTCGTCGTCTTCGTCGGCCCCTCCGGGTGCGGGAAGACGACCACGATGAAGATGATCAACCGGCTGATCGAGCCGACCTCCGGCGAGATCCGCATCGGCGACGAGGACGTGCTCAAGATGCGTCCGGACGACCTGCGCCGCCACGTCGGTTACGTGATCCAGCAGATCGGGCTGTTCCCGCACCTGACCATCGCCCAGAACGTCGGCGTCGTGCCGAAGCTGCTCGGCTGGTCGAAGGCCAGGATCAACGACCGGGTCGATGAGCTGCTCGGCCTGGTCGGGCTCGACGCGGCGGACTTCCGCTCCCGGTATCCACGGCAGCTGTCCGGTGGCCAGCAGCAGCGGGTCGGGGTGGCCCGCGCGCTCGCTGCGGACCCGCCGGTGATGCTGATGGACGAGCCGTTCGGAGCCACCGACCCGATCACCCGCGAACACCTGCAGAACGAGTTCCTGCGGCTCCAGCGCGAACTCCGCAAGACCATCATCTTCGTCACGCACGACTTCGAGGAGGCCATCAGGCTCGGCGACCGGATCGCCGTACTGCGGGAGGGTTCGCACATCGCCCAGTACGACCGGCCGGCGCGGATCCTGGGCGCTCCCGCGGACGACTACGTCGCCGGTTTCATCGGCAGCGCGGGGACGCTGAAACGCCTGGCCCTGATCACGGTCGAGGACGCCTGCACCGCCGGCGACGGCCCGAAGAAGACCGCCGGACTGCCGGAGGTCGAGGCGACGGCGACGCTGCGCGAGGCGCTGGACGCCATGGTCGCGCACGGTACCGACGAGGTCGCCGCCGTCTCGGGGGACGCACGCCATTGCCTGACCTACCAGGACATCTGCGAAGCGATCAACAGCGAGAGCCGGGAGGTCGAGCCGAGTGGTGGCTGACACGCTGCCCGTCACGGGCGAGGTCGGTGCCGCCGGGACACCACGGCGCAGCCGGGGACGCGTCCTGCTCCGGCACCTGGGGACGCCGATCGCGATCGCCGCCGCGCTCGGCGTGCTCTACCTGTGGGTGCACGGGCTCAAGCTCGACTCGATCGAGCGGCGCACGCTGAACTACACGTACATGCACGACCGGGTGATCGAGCACTTCAAGCTCACCCTGCTCGCGAGCGTGATCATCGTCGTCATCGCGATCCCGCTCGGCGTCCTCGTCTCGCGGCCCAGGGCCAAGTGGGTGAGCCCGGTGATCCTCGGCCTTTCCAACCTCGGCCAGGCGATTCCGTCCATCGGCGTGCTGGTGCTCCTCACCATCAAGTTCGGGGTCGGGTTCAAGATCGCCATGATCGGCCTGGTCGCGTACGGCGTGCTGCCCGTGCTCCGCAACACGATGGTCGGCATCCAGCAGGTCGACCCCGCCCTGGTCGAGGCGGCACGCGGCATGGGGATGACGCGGCTCCAGGTGCTGCTGTCGGTGGAGCTGCGGCTGGCCGTGCCGGTGATCCTGGCCGGCCTGCGGACCGCACTGGTGCTCACCGTCGGCGTGGCCACGCTCGCCACCTTTGTCAACGCGGGCGGCCTCGGCGACATGATCGTCAACGGCATCAAGCTGTCCCGCCATCCGGTTCTGATCACTGGCGGCGTCCTCACCTGCTGCATCGCGTTCCTGGTCGACTGGCTCGGCAGCCTGGCCGAGGACGTGCTACGACCTCGCGGCCTCTCCTGACGATTCCTCCTGACCGACGCCCGGGCCGATCGTCACGACCGGCCGACAGAGAGAAAGGTTCACATGCGTTTTCGTGCCATCGGAGCGGCTTTCGGAGTACTCACTCTTGCGGCGTCACTCGCCGCCTGCGGCGGATCGAAGTCCGCTGTCGAGCAGGGAAGCGCCGGTCAGGAGCTGAAGGGGGCGTCGCTACGCGTCGGCTCGAAGGAGTTCACCGAGCAGCTGGTGCTCGGGCAGATGACCCTGCAGCTGCTGCGCGCCCACGGCGCGAGCGTCACCGACAAGACCAACATCCAGGGTTCGACCAACACCCGTAACGCGCTGACCTCGGGCCTCGTCGACCTGTACTGGGACTACACCGGGACCGGCTGGATCACCTATCTCAAGCACGCCAAGCCGATCGCCGACCCCACCGAGCAGTACCAGGCGGTGGCCAAGGAGGACCTGGCCAAGAACAAGATCGTCTGGGAGCCGCCCGCCCCGCTGAACAACACGTACGCGTTCGCGATCCGGCAGACCGAGGCCCAGCAGCTCGGCGTGAAGACCATGTCCGACGTGGCGAACCTGCTCAAGACCAAGCCCGCCGAGGCGACCTTCTGCATCGAGAGCGAGTTCTCCACCCGTGACGACGGCTGGCCCGGCCTGAAGAAGGCGTACGACATGAACGTCCCGCCGGGGAACGTCAAGCAGCTCGACACCGGGGTCATCTACACCGAGACCGCCAAGGGCTCGACGTGCAACTTCGGCGAGGTCTTCACGACCGACGGCCGCATCCCCGCGAAGCACCTGCAGGTCATGGAGGACGACAAGCACTTCTTCCCCGTCTACAACGCCTCGCTCACCCTGCGCCAGCAGATCGCCGACAAGTACCCGCAGATCCAGAAGATCTTCGCCCCGGTGGCGCAGAAGCTCACGAACGACACCATGAGCCGGCTCAACGCGAAGGTCGACGTCGACGGCTACGAGCCGAAGCAGGTCGCCCACGACTGGCTCAAGCAGCAGGGCTTCATCAAGTAGACCCGAGCCGTGAGGGCCGCCCGTCAGGGAGTGGCGCCGGGCGTGGCGGACAGGCCCGCCCGGCGCAGCCAGTCGGCGGCCACCGTACGGGCCGGGACCTTGTCGATGAGCATGCGGACGTTCATGTTCAGCAGGGCGTCGGTCGTCAGCCTGGCCGAGACGGCATCGAGCGCGGCCCGGCCGGGGGCGCTCAGCGCCGAACGGTAGACCAGCGGCGTGACGTTCTGCGCGCTGAACACGTGTTTGGGATCCTCCAGCACCACCAGCCCGCCCTCGGCGATCGCCGGTTCGGTCGCGAACAGGTCCGCCGCGTCGATGCGGCCGTCCTGGAGCTGCTTGACGACCGTGGCCCGGTCGTCGGTCGCGAACGGCTGGTAACTCCGGAAGTTCAGCCCGTACGTGCCGCGCAGCCCGACGAGGCCCTGGTGCCGGGTCTGGAACTCCGGCGGGCCGCCCATCACCAGATCGCCCGCCACCGGCCGCAGGTCGGCGATCGTCCGCAGGCCGTACCGGTCGGCGGTCGCCCTGGTCACCGTCACCGTGTCCTTGTCCTCGGCCGGCGCGGAGCGCAGGAGCTGGAGCTGGGCCGGGAGCTTGCGGGCGAGGACCGCGTCGACCTGCTCCGCCGTGGCCGCGGTGCTGGTCGGGTCGAGCGACACCGCGAGCGCGCCGGTGTACTCGGGGATGACGTCGATCTGCCCGGCTCGCACCTGCGGGAAGTACGTCTCGCGGTCGCCCAGGTAGAACTTCCGCGTCACCCGGTACCCCTTGGCCTCCAGCGCCTGCGCGTACACCTCGCCGAGCAGGGAGCTCTCGGCGAAGTTGGCCGATCCCACGGTGACCTCGGGCGGCGGTACCGAGGGCGGGCCGCCGGCGCGCCGTGCCCCGCCGTCCGGCCACAGCGCGAACACCAGCGCCGCCGCCCCGACCGCCACCGCCGTGGCCCCGGCCGCCACGAGCGTCCGGACCCGCCGTCGGCGGCGCCGGATCACCGGCGTACGGTCCGGGCGGGTGAACCGGTCCGGCCGGGTACGGTCGCCGTCGGCGCCCCGCTCGGGCCGGTCGACGGTGAGGTGGTCGGCGGGGCGTACCCCCTCGGGCAGCCCGATCGCGGACGCCGCCTCCTCCACGTCCTGGTAGCCGAGGAGCCGGAGCAGGATGTCGCGCGCCTCGGGGCGTTCGCGCGGGTCCTTGGCCAGGCAGCGCCGGATCGTCTCGCGGTACGGCGGGGGCACGGCGGCGATGTCGGGCTCGTCGCGCAGGATGCGGTTGAACACCGCGGCGACCGCGTCGGTGCCGAACGCCGGCCGCCCGGTCGCCGCGAACGTCATCGTCACCGCCCAGCCCCAGATGTCGGCCGCGGCCGTGTGACGCTCACCGCGCAGCAGCTCCGGCGCGGTGTACGCGGGGGTGCCGACGAGACCGCTGGTCACCGTCGCACCGGCGTCGAGCACGCGTGCGATACCGAAGTCGATCACGCGTGGCCCGTCCGGGCCCATCAGCACGTTGTACGGCGTGAAGTCGCGGTGCAGCACCCCGGCGCGGTGGATCGCGGCCAGCGCCGAGGCCGTACCCACCATCAGCCGGGCCAGCGCCCCACCGGTCAGCGGCCCGCCGGACTCGGTGAACTCCTGGAGCGAGGGACCGTCGACGTACTCGCTCACCAGGTACGACCGGCCGCCGTCACTGCCCAGCTCGATGATCCGCGCCGTGCAGAAGTCGGCCACCCGGCGCACGGCCGCGATCTCGTCCCTCAGCCGGTCGTACGCCCGCGCGCCGCGCAGCAGCCGCGGATGCAGCACCTTCAGGGCGACCGGTGTGCCATCGTCGCCTTCGGCACGGTAGACGACGCCCTGGCCGCCTTCACCCAGCCGCCCGGTGAGCCGATACGGGCCGATCGCTCGGGATCCTCCGGTCGTAATGGCTGCATTAGACGTGTCGCCTTCTCCCCCTCGCGAAGCATCGTCTCGCACTGAAACGCATCACAACCAGGCGATTTCAGGACAAAAGAGGGAGAGGGCGACCGGGCATGGGAACCCGCAATCAGCTTCAGCCCACCTCAGGCGCTGTTTTCGGACTCCACAAGCTTGACCTCGACACAGTCACCCTGCGTTCCGCTCCAGGAGCTTTTCACCCACTGAGTCTCTGCCGTCACGGCAACTCCACAACCTGGACCTCGACGCACTCACCCGTGTTTCCGCTGTGGGAGCTCTTCGTCCAGTCGGTCACAATGCCTCCATAGCCTTTTGAATCAGCACCCGGGAGGGTTCTGCGGGCAAGGCCACTTGCCCGATGCGGTCATACCGCACCGTATACAGGTCTACCTCGGTAGTCGAGGGAACCAGGCGCCCGCCTCCGGGCGAATCCGCGTAGGCGACCGCGCCAATCTCACCCGAGATGATGGAGAAGCTTCCGTCGAGACCCGCGTGCTCACCCGTGACCTTTGGAATCACCCGGATCCCTACGTTCGGCCGCTCGGACATCTCCAGCAGGTGCGCGAGTTGCCTCCGCATCACTTCTCGCCCGCCGATAGGCCACTCGAGGACGCTCTCTGTTGTTAACGCCCACAACATCGGCTGTGGAGTGTCATCAAGGATGGCCTGCCTCTTCATCCTCTCATTCGTCGCCTGCTCCGGATCCAATTCGCCCCCCGCCTTGATCACGGCGTAGGCGTACTCCGGAAGCTGGAGGAGACCCGGGATCACGAGCGCCTGGAACGTCTTGATGACCGCGGCTCGCTTCTCGAGGTTGACGTACTGCTTGAGCCAGTTGGGGTCGTGGCCGAGTTCGGCGAAGTGGAGCAGGCGCTGGAAGTGGCCGCCGGTCTTGAAGCGGACGTCCAGGAGTTTGGCCTCCTTATCGGTGATCCGCCGTCTGCCCGCCTCACAGTTGGAAAGATTTGTCGCGCTTCGGCGGATGATCTTTCCCATCGCAGATTGCGACAATCCGTACTTCTCCCGGTAGAAGCGCAGGTCATGAGCGAGCCATGCCCACAGCGACGAGTCGGGGTCGATATCGGGGTGCGGTGCCATATCGGTCTCCGTGACTTTCCGAGAGCATCGGAATGCTTACGCCATCGATCCGGAAGCTACAGACTTCCGTCATCAACGAATCGACGGATCGGGGGTAGGTGGAATGGATGAATCAGGAATAGCACAGAATCAAAAGTACCGTCTACCGCTTCCACCCCATCCCATTGCCTCGCGACAAGCCCATAAGGTACTGGAATGGGCGCTTTCGGAGTGGTGTGTCCACGGCCCCTGCGCCGATGACGCGCATATTGTTCTGGGCGAGCTGACAACGAATGCGCTTATGCATTCGGTGGGCGTGTTCACGCTCGCCCTTGATCTACGCGAAAACCAAATATTGATCGAAGTCTGGGACTGCACCGATGCGACACCTGACGTCACGCTGCCCGACGCCCTCGCGGTCAACGGTCGAGGGATGTTCCTGGTAGATGCGCTTTCAAAAGAGTGGGGAGTCCGGCCCGAAGAACGGGGCGGCAAGACCGTATGGGCCGTACTCCCCCGATGACCGGCCCGACCTGCTCACGCCGAAGGAGGTGGCGGCGATGTTCGGCGTCTCCGTCGCGACACTCGCGACCTGGGCCCGCGATGGCGCGGTGCCGTACGTACCGACCCTGGGCGGCCATCGTCGCTACCGCCGCGCGGACATCCGCGCGCTCCTGGAGAAGAGAAACACCGCCGATCCCGCGCGTACGGAAATGGAGGAGGACGCGGTACGCCTGTACGAGCAGGGATGGTCGATCCGTCAGGTCGCCGAACGCTTCGAGTGCGGCTACGGCGCCATGCGCCGCATCCTGGCCCGCCACGGAGTCCTTAGATCGAGGGGGTGACACTTCCCGCGAATCCTCTCCCGGCAGAGCACGATCGAATATGTTTTCGACCATGGTTCCGGGTCTTGTGTGCGTCGGTCGTTGGCTGGACGAGGACGGCCGGCGGCGGCTGACGGCGGACATCGACGCCGCGCCCTGGTCATCGCAGCTGCGGCGGCGTGTCCAGCACTACGGGCACCGCTACGACTACGGCAGTCGTGGCGTGGGCGGCACTCCGGCCCCGCCACTGCCCGGCTGGGCGGTGACGCTGGCCCGACGCCTGCACGAGGACGGTCACTTCGACCGCCCGCCCGACCAGGTGATCGTGAACGAGTACCTGCCCGGTCAGGGCATCAGCGCCCACGTCGACCACGTCGGAAGTTTCGGACCGGTCGTCGCCTCGGTCAGCCTGCTGTCGGCGTGCGTCATGGAGTTCACCCACCCCGAGGACAGGACGCGCGTGCCGGTCGTGCTCGAACCCGGCAGCCTGTGCGTGATGACCGGCCCGGCGCGATTCACGTGGCGGCACTCCATCCCGGCCCGCAAGTCCGACCCTGGCCCGAACGGACGGGTTCCCCGTGGACGGCGGGTGTCCGTCACGTTGCGGACCGTCCTTTGAGTCAACCGGCGGTGCGGCGACGGCGGGCGCGCTGGCGGCAGGTCGGCCCGCAGTAGCGGGGCGGCCGCCCGGTGGGCCGGACCCGCAGCCGAGCGCCGCATTCCTCGCAGTACCTCACGTCGGAGGCGGCGGTTTCGTGACGCTGAAGGGACGTCGCGTCACGGAACGCCGCTTCTTTCGTGACGGCCGGAGTGCGCAGTCCGTCGAGCAGCAGCCGCACCAGCCGCGTGCCGCGTGCCCGGTCCCGGTGGGCCGCACGCAGTGCGGCACCGCCGGCGATCAGCGCGGTCAGATCGTCGACCCGCACGTCGGCGCGTACGGCACCGGCCTGTTTCGCGTTGGTCAGCAGGTCGTCCAGCGCCTCGCGGAACCGCCGCGCCGCCGCGGTCAGCAGGGCGTGCGGCCAGCCGCGATCGGCCGTGAGCGCGTCGCAGACACGTTGACGGCCGGCCGTTTTCTCGATCACTTCGATGAGGAACCCGAACAGCGCGTCACCGGGCGTGGCGCGGGCGGGCCATCGGCCCGCGGCCGTCACCAGGCCTTCGAGGTGTTCGGCGAGCACCGCCTCGAGCAGGATCTCCTTGCTCGGGAAGTGCCGGTAGACGGTACCGGCCCCGACGCCGGCACGCTGCGCGATCCGGCCGAGCGATGCCTCCAGGCCCTCCTCGGCGAACACGCGCATCGCGGTGCGCAGCACGACCTCCCGGTTGCGGCGGGCATCGGCCCGCCCGGCCGGCGCGGCGACGGGTACTGCTGCCATGTCACGTAACCCTTTTCGTGGCGGTGAAGCGGGTGGAGTATTCCGGATCGTGCCAGTATCCACCAACTCCGGAACGGACGCCATGACCGCTGTGACACCGGCCGAATCCCACCACCCGATCGTCGTCACCGGCGCCACCGGCAAGCAGGGCGGCGCCACCGTACGGCGGCTGCTCGCCGAGGGGCGGCCGGTGCGCGCCCTGGTACGCGACACGACCGCACCCGCCGCTGCCGCCCTGGCCGAAGCCGGCGCCGAGCTCGTACGCGGTGACTTCGACGATCCGGCGAGCCTGCCGCCCGCGCTCGACGGCGCCGCCGCCCTGTTCGGCATCCCACCCGTGGCCTTCGGGCCGGCCGGGCCCGAGACCGACCTCGAAGTGGCCCGCGGCCGGGCGCTGATCGACGCGGCGGCCGCGGCAGGGATCGAGCAGGTGGTGTTCAGCACCGTCGCCTCGGCTTCGAGGGCGTCATTCGGTTCGGCGGGGAAGGCGCTGATCGAGGAGTACCTGCGCGACCACATCGCGCTGCCCACCGTGCTGCGCCCGGTCCGGTTCATGACCAACTATCTCGGCGTCGGGTCGAGGATCGACGGCATCTCCGGCGGCGTGCACCGGCACCTGTTCCCACCGCACGAGCCCATGCAGGTCATCGCGCTGGAGGACGTCGCCGAGTTCGCCGCGCTCGCGTTCGCCGACCCGCCCCGGTTCGCCGGACGGACCCTGGAGCTCGCCGGTGACGAACCGACTCCGGTCGCGGCCGCCGCCGCGATCAGCGAGGCCACGGGCGTCCCGGTCCGGTACGAGTGGCTCACCGACGACGAGGCCGCCGAGATCGGCCCGGAGGTCGCCGAGACCAGGAAGCGCTGGCAGGCCGGTCACCGCTGGCACGCCGACATCGAGGCACTGCGTGTGATCCACCCGGGACTGCGTACCCTCGCCGACTGGCTCACCGAGTCCGGCGCCGCCGCCCTGCGCGCCCACCTCACCACCGCCTGACCCCGGCGTCGGCCGGGGTCGAAAAGAGTTCGAGGTCCCTCGGCTCCGCCGGTAACCTCTCCGGAATGTCCATCGAGGAGTACGCCGTCGCGGGCGCCGAGGACGGCCCGTACGCGATCACCACCGGTCCGGACGACGCGCTGTGGTTCACCATGGTGCACAGCGGCCGGATCGGGCGGCTCGTCCCCGGCGGCGAACCCCTGAGCCATCGGCTCGATCCGGCGTCCGGGCCGACGATCATCGTCACCGGGCCGGACGGCGCGCTCTGGTTCACCGAGTACCAGGCGCACCGCATCGGACGCATCACGACCGACGGCGAGGTCACGGAGTTCCCGCTGCCGGCCACGGACCGCGGGCCGTTCGGCATCGCCGCGGGACCGGACGGCGCCCTGTGGTTCACCGAGACCGCCGCCGACCGCATCGGCAGGATCACCACCGACGGCGAGGTCACGGAGGTGCCGCTGCCGGTCACCGGCGCCTTCCCCTCCGCGATCACCGCCGGCGCCGACGGGGGCATGTGGTTCACCCTCAACCAGGGCAACGCGATCGGCCGCATCGGCATGGACGCGGAGATCACCGTTCATCCGCTGCCGACCGAGGCCGCCGCGCCGGTGGGCATCAGCGCCGGCCGGGACGGCGCGCTGTGGTTCGTGGAGATCGCCGCCGGGCAGATCGGCCGGATCGGCACCGACGGCGTGATCACCGAGTTCCCGCTGCCCGACCGAGCCGCCCGGCCGCACGCCATCGCCCCCGGCGACGACGGCCGGCAGTGGTTCACCGAATGGGGCGCGAACCGCGTCGGCTCGATCGCCGCGGACGGCACGATCGAGGTCCACGACCTGCCCACACCCGGCTCGGAACCGCACGGCATCACGCTCGGCCCGGACGGCGCGCTGTGGACGGCTCTCGAGATCGGCGCACTCGCCCGCGTCGCCGCCGTCCCCGGCCGGTCACTCCCCGGCTGATCAGGGGAGGAGCAGCAGCTTCCCCGTCGTACGGCGCGACTCGAGGTCCGCGTGCGCCTTCGCCGCGTCCGTGAGGGCGTAGCGCGCCCCGATGCGCGGCCTGACCTGCCCCTTCCGCACGAAATCGAAGATCTCGGTGGTGCGGCGGACCAGCGCCTCACGGGTGGGCACGTGGTCGGCGTACGTCGGGTAGGAGAACAGGATGCTGCTGGGCAGCTCCATGGGGTGGAACGACAGGTCGCCCATCAGCACGCCGTAATAGGCGTGCACGCCATGGCGGCGCAGGGCCAGTTGCGACGAACGGAAGGTCGCCGGGCCGCCGCCGTCGTACACGACGTGCGCGCCCTCGCCGTTCGTGAGCTCGCGCACCCGGTCCTCGAAGCCACCGCCGCTGGAGACGAGGACGTGATCGGCCCCGGCCTCCTTGGCGACGGCGACCTTCTCCTCCCGAGAGACCAGGCCGATGACGACGCCGCCCCTGGCCTTGATCATCTGGGTCAGCATCAGGCCGACACCGCCCGCCGCCGCGTGCACGACGGCCGTGTCACCCGGCTTGACCGCGTACGTCTCCGTGGTGAAGTGGTTCGCGGTCACGCCCTGCATCATCACCGCGGCCGCCGTCTCGTCGTCCACGTCTTCGGGGACCTTCACCAGGGATGCGGCAGGGATGGCGAGGCGCTCGGCGTAGCTGCCCCTGTGGTAGACCCAGGCGACCCGATCGCCGACGGCGAGGCCCCGCACGTCGTCGCCGAGCGCGATGACGTAGCCCATTCCCTCGACGCCCAGCACGGTGGGCACCGACCAGCCGCGCACCGGCCCGGCGCGGACGCCGGTGTCCATGAAGTTCACCCCCGCCACCCCCAGCCGTACGAGCGCCTCGCCGGGTCCCGGTGCCGGCTCCGGCAGTTCGGTCCAGGTCATGACCTCCGGGCCGCCGTATTCGCCGATGTGGATCGCGTGCATTGGTGACCTTCTCTCGCTCCGGGCCGGCGCCGGGACGCGCCCGGCGCACAGTTCGGAACGTAGGTCCGAAAAAATGGACCGGCAAGTCCAAAAACGTGCTTCCTTGCTACCGCCCGGCCGCGCGGTGGGCCAGCCAGCCGGCCATCGCGCGGACGCCGACGCCGATGGCGCGCTCGTCCGGGTCGAAGGTGCCGAAGTGCGGGTACGCGGTGGTGATGTCCGCGCCGGGCCGCCGTACGCCGAGGAAGCTGAACGTCCCGGGGACGCGGCGGAGGAACAGCGCGAAGTCCTCGCCGCTGAACGGAATCGCCGCATGCATGGTCGTGACGGCCGGACGGCCGAGTCCGCGCACCAGGTAGTCGCGGACCTCCCGGCCCGGACGCGACGGGCACACCATCGCCGGGAACGCGTCGGCGGGGAACTCGATGCGGGCGTCGGGGTACCGGCCGGCCAGGCGGCGCAACCGGGCGCGGATCTCCGGGACGCGCTCCTGTGGCCAGCACCGGTACGTGGCGCGTACCTCGACGTCGCCGCCTGCGGCGGGACTCGCGGCGGCCCTCATCCAGACGAACCGGGTCAGTGGCCCGTGCGGCGTCTCCACCTCCCGGATGAGCCGTTCGAGGTCGGCGGAGGTCTGCGGAGCCGTGACCGTCGACAGCGCGCCGATGTCGGCGACGAGCCGTTCGGCCCGGTCCGACGCGCCGGGCCCGGTCAGCGTGATGCCGCCGTGGTCCTGTCCCGGCAGCCCGGTGCCCGGCGTGACCGCGAACGAGCCGACCGGGAAGGGACCGCAGTGCAGGGCGTGGATCTCGTCCGGCCTCGTCCGCTCCAGCACGCCGTCGGAGATCATCGCCTGCGCCCCGGTGAGGGTCTCCTCCCCCGGCTGGAAGAGGAACACCACGCGGCCGTGGAACCGGGTCCTCAGCCGCGCCAGCACTTCGGCGACCCCGACGCCGATCGTGGTGTGCAGGTCGTGGCCGCAGACGTGCGCGGGATCCGGACCGCCGTTGATCTGCGAGTCCGGCGGCACGGCGTCCATGTCCGCCCGGTAGGCGACCGTCCGGCCGCGTCCCGCGCCCCGCAGGACGCCGACGACCCCGTGGCCGCCCACACCCGTGGTCACCTCCAGGCCGGCGGCGCGCAGCCGGTCCGCGACCAGCGCGGCGGTATGGACCTCGTCGCCCGCCGGTTCGGGGTGGCGGTGAATGTCGCGGCGCAGGGCGATCAGGTCGGCGTCGAGCCGTCCGGCGAGGGCGTCGATCCGGCCTTCGAGCCCGGACGGCTCGGCCGCCTGAGCGGGGATGCCGGTGGTCAGAACACCTCCCGCGCCGAGCGCGACGGCACCGCCGAGCACACTCCGGCGGGTCAGGGCGTGGTCTCCAGCGTGGTCTGCAAGGTGGCGATCAGTCATGCCCCGGACGCTACGGATCGCGGGCCGTGCCCTCGATCCGGACAGCCACCGTCCGGGGGTGTACTCAGGTCCACCGTCGCACGGTCGGTGAGGTCGGAGACGATCCCGTCAGCGCCGGACCGGTGGGCGGTCGAGCGTTCGCCCCGCTATTTCGCGGAAGGCGCCGACCAGGGGGTTTCGGTCGTTGGCGTGGGTGGCGACCACGACCTGGCATGGGTCGATCCCGGTGAGGGGAATGGTGGCGAGGTCGGTGCGTAGTGTGCTGCGCCGGTCGCCGGCGGGCAGGATGGCGACGGAATGCCCGCCCGCGACGAGTTCGAGCTTGTCCTCGAAGCTGTCGTCGGCCCCGGGACCGGGCGGTGCCCCCGGGCCGTCGGGGCCCGGGCCGAGACGCCGGGGCGTACTCCAGATCGTCGGTGTGCTGGTGCAGGCGACGAGTTCCTCGTCGGCGAGGTCGTCGAGAGTGAGGGACTCCTTGCCCGCCAGGCGGTGCGAAACCGGCATCACGACGACCCGCGGCTCGTCGTACAGCACGGTCACGCGAAGATGGTCGGTCGGGAACGGGAGCGGCAGCCGGACGAGGAGCGCGTCCACCTGACGCTGCGGGAGGGCGTGAGTGTCCTGCCAGCTCAGATGGCGGGTGCGGACCTGGGCGTCAGGGTAACGGTGGCGCAGCTCCCGCACCGCCGGGGTGACGATCAGGTCGCCGACGTATCCGATCGTGATCGCGTGCGGCGGCGCGGCGGCACGCGCGGTGAGCGCCGCCTGGTTCGCCGCCTGCAGCAGCGCCCGCGCTCGCGGCAGGAACGCCTGGCCCGCCTCGGTGAGGCTGCTGCCCTGGGGAGTGCGATCGAACAGGCGCACCCCCAGCTGGTCCTCCAGACGCTGGATCTGCCGGCTGAGCGACGGTTGGGCCAGGTGCAGCGCGGCGGCCGCCCGGCCGAAGTTCAGGTGCTCCGCCACGACCGTGAAGTAACGCACCAGCCGCAGCTCGAGATCCAGGCGGAGGTCGGGTCCCGCAGGGGGCGAGAAATCGTCGGGCACGCATCAAGCCTACGTCGTCATACGCCGGCCGCATGACGAGGTACCGCACAGGTCTTGGACAGCGATCTTGAATTGCCGTTAACTCGAAATCGACCTCGGCATCCTCGTACACCGAGGTCGAAATCCACGTATCGAGAAACGAACAGAGGGCGTCCGACCATGGGCAAATACGATGGCAAAAGTATCGTCATCACGGGCGGTAGCAGCGGCTTCGGTTTCACGACGGCGAAGTTGCTGGTGGACGGCGGAGCGCGCGTTCTGATCACCGGGCGCGGCCAGGAAACTCTCGACTCCGCACGCGAACGACTCGGAGAAAACGCCGTTTCCATTCGGAGCGACGCCGCTTCACTTCCCGACATCGACGCTCTCGCCGATCGCGCGAAGGCGGAATTCGGCACGCTCGACGCGCTTTTCGTGAACGCCGGCATCACCCGGTTCACGCCCTTCGAGGCGGTGACCGAGGAGGTGTACGACGAGCTGTTCGCGATCAACGCCAAGGGCGCCTACTTCACCGTGCAGAAGCTCGTTCCGCTGCTGAACGAGGGCAGTGGCGTCGTCCTCACCACCTCGGTCGCGAACGTCAAGGGCATTCCGTTGATCAGTGCCTACGCCGCCGGCAAGGCGGCCCTGCGCTCCATGACGCGTAGTCTCGCCCGCGAGCTGCTCCCCCGGAAGATCCGCGTCAACGCGGTCAGCCCCGGTCCCATCGACACGGGAATCCTGGACAGGTCGATGCCGAAGGAGGCCTCCGAGCAGACCAAGGCGGAGATGAGGGCGGCCAATCCCATGCTGCGTTTCGGCGACCCCCGAGAGGTCGCGAGGGCGGTCGAGTTTCTGGCGTTCGACGCGACCTTCACCACGGGCGCCGAACTCGCCGTGGACGGAGGCGCTTCTCAGCTCTGAGCGCCTACGACTTCGTCGTGTGCCTGACGAGGATCGCGTCGAGGAGCCCGATGGAACGCGTCACGGCCGGGGCGCGTCTGTTTTGACATGGTCCGACCGCCGTATCCCCCCGCAGCCGAGATCCGCCCGCGACGCCTGTGGTTCCTGATCGCGGCGCTGATCGTGGTGGCCGGCCTGGCGACCGCCGCCGTGATCTTCGTCAGGCTCATCGTCGGTGCCGGGCCGACACGAACCTTCGGCCCCGGCGAGACGGTGACGCTCCACCTGGGCAAGGCTCCACGGCCCGGCTTCTACGTCACCGACGCGGGCTCCCCGAACGACCGCTGCTACGCCCGCGACTCGACCGGACGGCAGTTCACGGCCGAGCCGATCTCCGGCACCGCCACCATCACCGAGAACGGCACCCGCTGGCACGTCCCCTGTCCCACCTGCGCCTGCCCGCCGACGGCACGTACCAGGTCACCTGCCTGCGGACCGCGACCAACAGCGACGCGCGGTACGGCATCGGCACCCCGCCCGGAGCGGGACAGATGGTCGGCAGCATCTTCGCCGTGATCCTGATCCCGCTGGCGACGCTGGCGATCGCCGCCGTGATCATCATCGTGGTCGCCGTACGACGCTCCTCGCACCGCCGCCGCCTGACCTCGCCGCCCATGCCGTACTGAGCGAGCCACTTCGTGCCGCTGGTCGGGGAGCGTCAGGCCGGCCGCATCGACCAGGCGTTGCCAGACGTCGGCAGGCGCCGGGCTCCGCGTACGGCCGGGGTGTAGCCCTTGTTCAGGACTCGGCGAGCCTCGGTACCGAGTGACTCAGGGCAGGGCGAGCCATTCGTGCCAGTGGCCGGCCAGGACCAGGTCGGCCATCCGGCGATAGCCGCCGGCGCGGGGGTGGGCGCCGTCATTGGCCGTGGCCTCGGTGGTCCACGTCGAGTCGCGGGCGAGTTCTTCGGTGACGGCGATGAACGGCACGTCTCCCCGCAGGCACAGGCTCGCCATCTCGCCGGCGAGTTCCCGGGTCCGACTCAGGTGGTCCTCGCCCGCGTCGACGACCGGCGGCGGGCCGACGACCAGCGCGGAGACCGCCAGGCGCCTGCTCTCGTCCAGTACCGCCGCGAGGTTCTCGAGGCAGCGCGCCGGGTCGACGCGAAGGGCTCCGTCCTCCTCGACCATGTCGTTACTCCCGAAGGAGATGACCAGGCGGTTGTCGGCGTCCGGCTTCGTCCGGGGAAGGATCTCCGGCCGGCAACGGCGCAGCACGTCCTCGGATGTCTCACGCCGGATCCCCAGGTTGAACGCCGTGACCTCGCCGGGCGTCCGCTGAAGCACCCTCCCCACCCAGCCCAGATATTCGGGGTCGCCGACCCCCTGGACGAAGGAATCGCCGATGAAGCAGATACGCAGGTCTCTCGTCATTTGAGCCCTGGCGGCGACCAGATGATCGACACGATCTGGAGGGCCGCCGCCGCGAGGTGCCGGTCGCCGTCGGTGCGGGTGCGTTCGGCCGCCTGGCCGGGGGTGATGCCGCGGGTGCACAGGCGCCAGGTCGTATCGGTGTCGAGTTCGAGCCGCGCGGTGGGCCGGGGGTGCGGTCCACGGGACAGCCGCCAGCGGTCGGGGCCGCGCGTGCAGGTCCAGTCTCCGCCGCCGGGGCCGGTCACCGTCAGCTGAAGGGCGGCGCCCTCCGGGGCGGTCACGTCGCGCAGCGTGTGCGGCAGGCCGCGCAGGAAGGTGTCGATGAGGGGGCCGACGTAGTGCCGGTCGGTGAGCCCGGCCCGGCCCGTCGCCTCGCAGACCTGCTGGTGGTGGGTCCAGAACTCGGTGTACTCGCGGGCGACGTCCAGCCAGTACGGGTGCGGCCCGGGCCCGGCCCAGTACACCGAGGCGCCGAGGGCGTCCAGGTCGACGGTCTGCCAGAACGCGACGATCCGGTCCGAGATGTTCGCCAGCAGCTCGACGAGCAGCGGAGGGCTGATGCGGCGGGCGGCGACGACCCATTCTTCGTTGATGCGGTCGAGGAAGACGGGGAGGTTCTCGCCGTCTCGTGGCTGGAGCGTGTGGAAGCCGTCGCGGTGCATGGACAGGCGTCCGACGTGGTCGCCGAGCACGTGGGCGGCGACATCTTTGACGCTCCAGCCGGGGCAGACCGTCGGCCTGTCCCATTCGTCCCCGTCGAGCCGGCGTAGCAGGCCGGTGAACGCGGCCAGTTGCTCGGCGAGCAGCGGCCGGGCGTCGATGGGCGGCCCCAGCCAGGAGGTATCGGTCATCGCTTCCCCTCGATGATGCGCGCCGGCACGACGGGTGTCAGAGAGTCTGGCAGGCCGGGACCGGCCTTGCCCAGCGGTTTTCCGGCGGTCCCACGGGCTCTGCGCCGTCGGTCCTGCCGGGACCGCGTCGGGCGTGTCAGGAGTTCATGAAGGAGTAGGACACCATGTGGGACACCAGCCATCTGCCGTGCTCGTTGACGCAGACGCACGTGAATCGAGCCGACAGCGGCGGGTAGGTCGTGCCGTCGTCCCCCTTGAGGCCACTGATCACCGCGTCACCGTCGACGACCGCGACGTTGCTCGACGACCATTCGATCTCGGTCGCGGCGAGCTTGTGCGTAGTGCCCTTCATGGAGCCGGCGAAGGCAGAGGCCTGCTCCTTGCGGATATCGTCGCGGCCTTCGGTGCGCCTGCCCTGTGGGCTGATGACCACGCCGTCATTCGTCCAGTTGGACGCGAACGCCCGCGCGTTCCCGGCGTTCCATGCCCGGTCGACGGAGCCGAGCAGCGAGGTGATCGCCCGTCCCCGGTCCCGCCGCACGGATGCCGGCCGGACGCGGTCGTCCGCCTTCGCCGCCGCGCCGGCGGTCTCGTGCGCGGCTCCGCAGCCGCTCGACAGAGCGGCCATCAGTGTGCCGGCGACCAGCGCTGCGCGTACACGAGTCATCGTCATGCCCTTCCGGGTTGTGGTTTCGCGGTCGAGTCGCGATGCCGTACGGGGCCGGCGTACCGCCGAGCCGGGAGAAAGGCCGCCGCCGCGAAGAGAACGAGAACCGCGCCGAGGAGTACGACGCGATAGTCGACGACCAGGGTCGCCTTGTACCAGCGGACGTCGTCGGCCGACAGTCGGCCGGTGGCCGTCTCCGTCCTGCGCTGGGCATAGACGAGATAGGTCCACACGCGCGAGGCGAAATAGACCAGCGCGGCCGAGACGATGAGGCTTCGCCGTCTGCCGCCTCGCCGGCAGACGAAAAGGGCGGCGGGCACGATGAACAGTTCCATCGCCGTGTTACCGACGATGAAGTAGGGCAATGTGGGGGCCATCATCGCCGAGAGCGTCTGGTAAGTCGTCGATGGCTCCTCCAGGGCCGCGCCCATGAGCAGGATCATCATGACGCCGCCGCAGCACAGGAACGCCGCGCAGATCACGCCGCAGAAGATGAGCGCGTTCTCCGTCCTTGTCCCACGCTCGGGCGTGGCACCGGCCCAGCCGGCGACCAGCCCCAGCAGCAGCGCCCACAGCAGACCCGCGACGGCGCCCACGAGCAGTGCGGCGGCCCCCATGCCGGTCGACCGAAGCGACAGGCCTTCGGAGATGACGAGCAGCGGAACCGCGACGGCATAGGGGCTGGAGCGCAGAGCCCGTCTCGGAGCGTGTAAGCCGAAGATCATGCGATGACCATAACATGGTTAGCCATAATATGGCTATGACTCGACGCATCCTCGGGCTGGGAGGATGAGTGCATGGTCGAAGGTCCACGCCGCCATTCGCCGCTGGCTCTCGTCCTCCTCGCGCTCTTGAGTGAGGAACCGATGCACGCCTATCGGATGCGTCGGCTCATCAAAGAACGCAGCAAGGACCAAGTCGTCAACGTGGCGCGGAGCAACAGCGTCTACCAGGCGATCGAGCAGATGAGCCGCCGTGGGCTGATCCGCGTACGCGGGACGTCGCGCGGCGCCGGACGCCCGGACCGCACGATCTACGAGATCACCGACGAAGGGCGGACCGCGCTCCAGCAGTGGCTCGCCACGACGCTGTCGACCCCGGCCCGCGAGTTCCCGGAGTTCCCGGCCGCCCTCGCGACGATGTCCGCGGCGACACCGGAGGAAGTGGCACGCTACCTCGAGGCGCGAGCCGAGGTGCTCGCCCGCCGCCTGGCCGAGGCCGAGACCGGCCGTGCGGCGGAGGCGGAGACCGTGCCTCGCCTCTTCCTGATCGAGGACGAGTACGCCATCGCCATGACCAGGGCGGAGCTGAGCTGGGTCGAATCCCTGATCGCCGATCTCGAAGAGAAGAAGCTGACCTGGACCAGGGAGTGGCTCGACGCGCTCAAGGCCGATGACCGGGAATGACGCCCGGCCCTCCGGACGCTCGGGGGCGTGAAGATGAGAGGCGGGCACGGTGCTCGACACACCGTGCCCGCCCCGGGTTCGTTCAGACGGTTACATGAGACGGCGTCAGGCGAGGCCGGCCTTGTTCAGCCAGTCCTTGGCGACGGTGTCCCAGTCTTCCTTGTCAGAGACCACGCGCGTCATCATGGCGAGCAGGTCCTGGGTGGTCAGCTTGGCCGAGACCGCGTTCAGCGCGGCCTGGGACTTCGCGTCGACGCCGGACTTGTAGATCAGCGGCGTGACGTTCTGCGCGCTGAAGACGTTCTGCGGGTCCTGGAGCACCACGAACTTGTTCGCCGCGATCGTCGGGTCGGTGGTGAACAGGTCGGCCGCCTGGATCGTGTTGTTCTTCAGCAGCTTGACCAGCGTCGTCTGGGCGTTGGCGTCGAACGGCTGGAACTTCTTGAACTTCAGGCCGTACTTCTTCTCCAGCCCGACCAGGCCCTGCTGACGGGTCTTGAACTCCGACGGGCCGCCGATCGTCAGCTGGCCGGCCACCGACTTGAGGTCGGCGATCGACTTGAGGTTGTACTTCTGCGCGGTCTGGGGATTGACCGTCACCGAGTCCTTGTCCTCGGCCGGGGAGGAGTCGAGGATCGCCAGGGTCGGGGGGAGCTTGGCCTTGAGCGCGGCGTTGACGTCGGCGGTCGTCACGGCGCTGCTGGACTTGTCGACCGACGTCGTCAGCAGGGCGCCGTTGTACTCCGGCATCACGGTGATGCCGCCGGACTTGACCTGGTCGTAGTAGACCTCGCGGCTGCCGATGTTGAACTTCCTGGTGACCTTGACGCCCTTGGCCTCCAGCGCCTGGGCGTACAGCTCACCGAGGAGCTTGCTCTCGTCGAAGTTCGCCGAGCCGACGACGACGTTGCCGCCTCCGCCGGCGGGCTTTTGGTCCAGGGGGTTGTCGCTGCCGCCCTTGTCGCTGCTGCCACCGCACGCGCTGAGGGCCAGCGCGGCGACGACACCGAGGACGGCGCCACGGACTATCCGCATCATTGTTCTGTTTTCCTTCCCTCTTCTTACCAAGTCTCAGGAGGTGCGGGACGAACCGCGCAGGCCCGGGGACACGACCGCTCTCCGGATTCCGACGAACGCGAGCTGCACGATGACGGCGAGCAGCACAACGAGTACTGAACCACCCACCACCGACGGATAGTCCTTACGCGAGAGCCCGTCGACGATGTAGCGGCCCAGACCGCCGATGCCCGCGTACGCCGCGATGGTCGCCGTCGCGACGACCTGGATCGCCGCCGTGCGCAGCCCCAGGAGGATGAGGGGCATGGCGACCGGGATCTCGGCCTTGACCAGGACGCCGGGGCCCTTCATGCCCATCCCCTTGGCGGCGTCCTTGATGTCGGCGTCGACGCCGCGGATGCCCTCGTAGGTGTTGACGAGGATCGGCGGCGTGGCGAGCGCGATCAGCGGGATGATCACCGGGGTGAGGCCGATCGAGGTGACCGTCACCACGAGCAGGAGCAGGCCGAGCGTGGGCACGGCGCGCGCCAGGTTGGCGAAGCTGACGACGATGAACCCGCCCCGGCCCGTGTGGCCGACGATCGCGCCGAGCGGCAGGGCGATCACCGCGGCGATGGCCAGGGCGAGCGCGCTGTAGCCGAGGTGTTCGAGCAGGCGGTGCGGGATGCCGTCGCCGCCGCTCCAGTGCGCGGAGGCGGTGAGCCAGTTCCAGGCGGCGTTGATCTGGTCGGTGAGGTTCATCCGTTGCTCCTCCGGGTGCGCGCCCACGGGGTGAGCAGCCGTTGGGCCGTGACGAGCACGCCGTCGCTGATGAGGGCGAGGGCGAGGATCAGCACGCTGGAGACGATGATCGGCGTGGTGAAGTCGCGAGAGTAGCCGTCGATGAACAGCTGTCCGAGCCCGCCGTTGCCGATCAGCACGCCCACGCTGACGAGACTGATCGAGGCGACCGCCGCGACCCGCGCGCCGGCGA
The DNA here is from genome assembly GCF_039541955.1 of Actinoallomurus oryzae. Taxonomy (NCBI): domain Bacteria; kingdom Bacillati; phylum Actinomycetota; class Actinomycetes; order Streptosporangiales; family Thermomonosporaceae; genus Actinoallomurus; species Actinoallomurus oryzae. The sequence continues at coordinate 443,756 of NZ_BAABHF010000024.1, forward strand.
TGACGACGGGGACGGCGATCGGCAGTTCGACCTGGACCAGCCGGCGGAGCGTGCCGAAGCCCATCGCGGTGGCCGCCTGCCGTACCGGCTCGGGGACCGACCGCAGCCCGTCCACGACGTTCGGCACCAGGACCGACAGGGAGAACAGGGTCAGCGGCAGGATGATCGTGAAGTCCGCCTTGCCGCCGCTGCCGATGCCGAAGTACGGGATGAACAGCATGAACAGGGCGAGCGACGGTACGCCGTACAGGACGTTGGCGACGCCGAGTGTCGGCGGGTAGATCCAGCGCCAGCGCGCGCACATGATGCCCAGCGGGATCGCGATGATCAGGCCGAACACGATCGGCAGCAGGGCGAGCTTGAGATGGTGCAGCGTCAGGGTGGTGAGCTCGTCGGTGTGGTCGCCGATCCAGCTCCAGCGGACCAGCGGCTCACCGCCGGCGGCGAGTACGCTCATCGCTCCGCCGCCTCGACCTCGTCCTCGTCGGCCCTGTCGTCGGCGGGCTCGGGGGTGGCGTCCAGCTCGCGGTTGAAGCGCAGCCGTTTGAGGCCCTTCTCACCACCGAGGAACTCGGTGACGAAGCCCTCGGCGGGGTCGGTCAGCAGCTCGTCGGGGGTGGCGTGCTGGGCGAGGACGCCGCCGGTCTGGAAGACCGCGATGCGGTGCCCGAGCTTGATCGCCTCGTCGATGTCGTGCGTGACGAAGGCGATCGTCTTGCGCACCTCGGACTGGAGCCGCAGGAACTCATCCTGCAGGCTCTTGCGCACGATCGGGTCGACGGCGCTGAACGGCTCGTCCATCAGCATGACCGGGGGGTCGGCGGCGAGCGCCCGCGCGACACCGACGCGCTGCTGCTGCCCGCCGGAGAGCTGGAACGGGTAGCGCTTGGCCATCTTGGTGTCCAGGCCCACGCGCTCCATCAGCTCCATGGCGGTGGCACGCGCCTTCTTCTTGTCCCAGCCGAGCAGGTACGGCACGGTCGCGATGTTGTCGACGATCGTGCGGTGCGGGAACAGCCCCGCGTGCTGGATCACATAGCCGATGCCACGGCGCAGATCGGAGGCATCCTTTTTCCGGATATCCTCCCCGTCGATGCTGATAGTGCCGGCGGTAGGGTCGATCATGCGGTTGATCATCCGTAGCGACGTGGTCTTGCCGCAGCCGGACGGGCCGACGAACACGGTGATCTGGCCGGAGGGCAGCTCCAAGGTCAGATCGTCAACGGCCACGGTGCCGTCCGGGTATCGCTTGGTGACGCCGTCGAACTTGATCAAGAGTGACTCTCTCTCTAGAGGCGGCCCTGTGGTCCGGGACGACCGCGACTCGTTTCCAAGTTAAGAGGTCAAGATAGTGGTATTTGTACCGTCTATACGGGTCCGGCCATGAGTCAAACGGCCATAGCGGTCAACGGTAGCGGGTTGAACTGCGACGCTGTAGCCGCTGTAGCCCGTGATGGCGCCTTCGTTACCGTTACTCCACAAGCGGTGGAGAATGCGCGGCAGGCGTGGGAGGTCGTACGCGAGGTCGCCGCGCAGCGGCCAGTGTACGGGCGGACCACCGGAGTGGGCGCCAACCGCGACGTCACGATCGAGGACGACGACGCCCACGGCCTGCGGCTCCTGCGCAGCCACTCTGGCGGCGCCGGCCCCCTCATGTCGGCCGAGAACGTCCGCGCGATGCTCGTCGTACGCCTCAACCAGATCGCGGCGGGCGGCTCCGGCGTCGACCCGGACGTGCTCGGCGCCCTCGCCGATGTGATCAATCGCTGGCTCATTCCCCCGATCCCAGCGTACGGCGCGATCGGCACCGGCGACCTGACCGCGCTCGCGTCGACCGCCCTGTGCCTGATCGGCGAACGCCCGTGGCAGGGCGGCGCGTCCACCGCCCGCTTCCCGCTGCGGCCCGCCGACGCGCTCGCCTTCATCAGCTCCAACGCCGCGACGCTGGGCGAGGCGGCGCTGGACTGCCGGGACATACGCGAACTGCTGCGGGCCTCGATTCCGATCACCGGGCTGTCGCTGCTCGCGGTGCGGGGGTCGCCGGAGGCGTACGCGGCCCCGGTGCACGAGAACTGCCCGCACCCGGGGCGCCGTCGGGTCGCCGACACCATGCGGGGGCTGCTCGACGGCGCCGACCACGTCCCGTCGCGCATCCAGGACCCGTACGGCTACCGGGCGTTCCCGCAGGTCCACGGGCCCAGTGTGGACGCGGCGGACAACGCCGAGACGATCGTGACACGAGAGATCAACGCGTCGTCGGAGAACCCGCTCGTGGACGTCGCGGGCCGTACGGTGTGGCACAACGGCAACTTCCACACCGCGTACGTGGGCCTGAGCCTGGACGCCGTACGGGCGGCGATGTTCCAGACGGCGGCGCTGTCGGCGGCACGCCTGGGGACCCTCGTCGAACCGGCCTTCACCGGCCTCGCCCCGTTCCAGGCCGCCCCGGGCGAGCCGGGCTCGGGCATCATGATCCTGGAGTACGTCGCCCACTCGGCGATCGCCGACATCCGGCGCCTGGCGAGCCCGTCGGCGCTGGGCAACGCGGTGCTGTCGCGCGGCGTGGAGGAGCACGCGGGCTTCTCCACCCAGTCGGCCCGGGCGACGACGGAGGCGATCGGGGCGTACCGGGTCGTCCTCGCGTGCGAACTGGTCGCGGCCGTACGGGCCCTGCGCATGCAGGACCGCATGCCGGCGGGCCGGCTGGGCGAGGTCTTCGCCGCGGCGGCGGCCGTACTGGACCCCCAGGTGGAGGACCGCGCCCTGGACGGCGACATCACCACCGCCACCGACCTCCTCCCCCGCATCGCCGCGTACGGGGTGTACTAGGGCGTGTCCCGTGATCTTGATGTCGGTGATGGTGTAGATCACCGGTTGTGGATGAGGAACGCCTGAAGCGTCACGATCTGACTACTGAGGAGTGGATGCTGCCGGAGCCGGCTCACCGGCCAGGCGACCACGAGCCTTCCCGCCGCTCGGCGGCGGCGGGGACCAGCCCGTAGGGGTCGGGGTGGATCTTGCGGGAGAAGTCCATGAGCTCGACTCTGTGTGGACGCAACCGGATCAGCACGAAATCGTTCCCCGCTGGGCCGTCCGGAAAGAAGGCCTCCAACCCGTCCTGCCACCGAGCTACCCGTTCCGTCTTTTCTACGACCAGTTCGGCGTTCGCATGCAGGCACAGGTAGGCAAAGGCACCCCTGTCTTCCACTGCGTAAGACACCATCCGATGGCGAGAGATCTCGGTCGCCTTGCGAGACGCCGGGCTGGTTCCGATCCACACGGTCCCGTCGTCATCAACACCGACATGCTGGACAAGCCGAGTATGCGGCTGCCCATCGTCCACCGTGGTCAAGAACCCATACGGGTTCGCGCGCAACAGCTCCAACGCCACCTCGAACAACTCACCAGACACCGCTCACCACTCCCCATCCACCCTGAAGATCATCACACTTCAGGGCCATCCATCCTTCACGGGACCGACCTGCTGAACAAGGACCAACCAAGATCCACGGGACACGTCCTAGGTGCTCTGTCGCGTGAGGTTGGGGACGCGGCCGGCGGCGACCCCGACGTGTTCCGCTCACCGTCCGGGCTGCCTTCACCGCCCGCGTCCGTAGGAGTGACCGGTGCCTGTCCACGGCAGGGCGCGAGGAGTTGGCGCAGTTGGCCGGGGTGAGCGCCTCGTATTACTCCAGGCTCGAGCGGGGGCATTCGCGGGGCGCTTCTCCCGAGGTGCTGGTCGCGATCGCCCGGCATCGCCGGGCCCGCCGCGTGACCATCCCTGCCGCAGGGCGAGCGTTGCTTGGCACGGCACTAGGTCTAAAATCGCCGGACGTCCTTGACACTCGGGGTCTCCGATGAGCACGGAGATCTTTCATGCCCCCATCGCCGTGACAGCACGAAGCCCGGGGCGATTCAGCAGAATGGAACAGCGTGGACATCGGCACACGGGAAGAAGTCAGTCCGGAGCCGGTATCCGGCACCGTCCGGCCGAAGAAGCTGCTCCTGCGCGCGCTCGCGGGAGAGCCGACCGAGCGGCCGCCGGTATGGCTGATGCGGCAGGCCGGTCGATACCTGCCCGAGTATCACCGGGTCCGTGAGGCCGCCGGGGGCATGGTCGGGCTCTGCAACTCGCCGGAGCACGCCGTCGAGGTCACCCTGCAGCCGCTCCGCCGCTTCCCGCTCGACGCCGCCATCCTCTTCGCGGACCTCCCGCAGGTCGCCGCCGCGCTGGGCCAGACCCTCGACTACCGGGCTGGTGAAGGCCCGGTGCTGACGCCCCCCATCCGCTCCGCGGCGGACATGGCCGGGTTCCTGAGCGTCTCCCGCCTGCACGAGGAACTGGCGCCGATCTACGAGACCGTCCGGCGGCTGACCCGCGCCCTGCCTGCCGAGGTGACCCTGATCGGCTACGCCGGTGCGCCGTGGACCATCGCCACCTACATGGTCGAAGGACGCGGCGGCGGCCCGTCGGAGCACTCAGTCGTCAAGCAGTGGGCCTTGAGCGACCCCGACGGGTTCCAGCCCCTGATCGACCTGCTCACCACCGCCGTCACCCAGTTCCTTGACCGCCAGATCGAGGCAGGCGCGGAAGCGGTCCAGCTGTTCGACACCTGGGCCGGGATTCTCCCGGCCCATCTCTTCGAACGCTGGTGCGTCGAGCCGGCCGCCGCGATCATCGCAGCGCTGAAGGACAAGCATCCGGAAGTTCCCGTCATCGCCTTCCCGCGGGGCGCCGGGCTCGGCTACGACCGCTTCGCCGAGGCCACCGGAGCGGACTGCATCGGCCTGGACACCACGGTCCCCCTCGAATGGGCCGCGCGAAAGCTGCAGCGCGGCCTGGGCCGCTGCGTGCAGGGCAACCTCGATCCCCAGCTCCTGGCCGCCGGCGGCCCCACGCTCCAGGCCGAGACGGACCGCATCCTGCGCGCCCTGAGCGGAGGGCCGTTCGTGTTCAACCTGGGGCACGGCGTCGGCAAGACCACGCCCCCGGAGCATGTCGCCGCCCTGGCCGAGCAGGTACGCGCCTGGACCACACCCGCGCCACCGGACCAGCGCGGCTGACGTTTCCCGGCCTGGGGGATGGCGTGGGTGGATCCTCGCCGTGAGGCGAGCGACTCCTCGCCGCCCACACGTGGCCAGGCGAGGCGCGCACGCCCAGGGCCGTACGGCCGGGGCTTCGGGACGCGTCCCGGGACCGGCGCCGGTCAGGCCGCGTCGGACGGGGCGTGCCGCCGGCCGCTCGCCCGCAGGCTCTCGATGCCCGCGTCGAGCGCCGCTTCCAGATGCGTGATGCTTCCCGTCGACATCAGCACCACGACGCCTCCCTGGATACCGGCGAGCAGCGCGGCGGCGGCCCGCTCGGTGTCCATTTCGGGGTCGACCTCGCCGATGCTCTGCATGTGCCGGATCCCGACGGCGATCTCCGCCTGCCACGTACGCAGCAGCTCGACCACCACGGCCTGGGCGCCGGGCGTGCTGCGACCGAGTTCGGAGACGAGATAGTTGATCGGGCAGTCGAGCTTCTGGCGGCGGTAGCGGTCGACCACCCGGTCGCGCCAGGCCGACCACGCCGGCCAGGAGGTGAGGTCGCCGAGCTGGGGCCGCTGGTCGGCGAGCACCTGGTCGGCCTCGTGCCGGGCGACCGCCAGGAGCAACTGCTCTTTGCCCTCCGGGAAGTAGTGGAAGAGCTGGCTCTTGCTCGTGCCGGTCCGGCCGCGGATGTCGTCGAGCGTCGTGGCGAGGACGCCGTGCTCGCGTATCTCCGCCGCCGCGCCCTCGATGATCCGCTGCCGGGTCGCGGCCCCTTTCCGGGTCAGTGTCCCGCTCATCCCCACCTCACTTCGTCGCCCGTGCCGACCATCATGCCCCTTTTGGACTTGCGGGTCCATTTTCGCCGACACATCGTGGTGAGCGAGGCGGACGCGGCCCGCGCCCGGCCGCCGTTACCGACACGCACCACGGGGAGACACGGACATGAACGACTACTACCTGCTCGGCCGGTCCGGGCTACGGGTGAGCCGGCTGGCGCTGGGCACCATGAACTTCGGCACCGGCGGCTTCCACGCGGCGTACGGGAAGACCGAGGCGGAGGCCGAGCCCATCTTCCGGCGCTACCTGGAGGCCGGGGGCAACTTCATCGACACGGCGGACTTCTACACCGCCGGGGAGAGCGAGACCATCCTCGGCCGGCTGATCGCGTCCGCCGGGGTGCGCGACCGGCTCGTGCTGACCAGCAAATTCACCAACACCACCGATCCGGCCGACCCCAACGCCAGCGGCAACGGCCGCAAGCACATGATCCGTTCGGTGGAGGCCTCGCTGCGCCGGCTCGGCACCGACCACCTCGACCTGTACCTGCTCCACACCTGGGACCGGATCACTCCGGTCGAGGAGGTCGTGCGCACCTTCGACGACCTGGTGCGCGCCGGCAAGATCCGGTACGCCGGCCTGTCCGACGTGCCGGCCTGGTACGCCGCCCGGGCGCAGAGCTTCGCCGAGGCGCACGCCCTGACCCCGATGATCAACCTGCAGCTGCCCTACTCGCTCGTCGCGCGGGACATCGAGCCGGAGTTCGTGCCGATGGCACAGTCGCTGGGGCTGGGGCTCACCGCGTGGAGCCCGATCGGCGGCGGGCTGCTCACCGGCAAGTACCGGCGCGGCACGGACGGCCTGGCCGGCGAGGGGCGGTTCACCAAGGGTGGAGACCACCTGCCGGTCGGCGACCGCGACTGGCAGGTGGTCGAGGAGCTGGAACGCGTGGCCGCCGAACTCGGCCGGAGCATGGCCCAGGTGGCGATCAACTGGGTGGCCACCCAGCCCGCCGTCGGGTCGGTGATCATCGGTGCGAGCAGCCCCGAGCAGCTCGACGGCAACCTCACCGCGCTCGACTTCGAGATCCCGCCGGAGGCCCGCCACCGGCTCGACCAGGCCGGCGCTCCGCCGCGAGGGTCGGTCTACTCGATGTTCACCCCCGAGTACCAGTCGTGGGTGGTGAGCCCCGGGCTGGGCATCGGCGACAAACCGGCCGGATACGCGCCGCCGACGTGGAACGGCGCCGCCCGGCCGGTCGGCTGACGGTGGCGCCGTACGACCCATGCGGCGGGGCCGTGTCGCCGACGGTCGTCACTCCGCGAGCGACTCGATGCAGCTGCGCAGGGCCGTGCTGAGCTGCTCGCGCTGCGCGGGGCTGAGCGCGGCCAGCATCCGGTCCTCGACGGCGTCCGCCGCACCGTGGCAGGCCTCCAGCGCCTCGCGGCCGTCAGCGGTCAGCTCCGCCTGCAGGATGCGGCCGTGGCCGGGGTGCGGACGGCGGCTCACCCAGCGGCGCTGTTCGAGGTCGCGCAGGACCTGGTTCATGGTCTGCGGGGTGACGAAGGCGCGGCGGGCGAGATCGGCGTTCGACAGCCCCGGCTCCTCGTCCAGGGCGGTCAGCACGGCGTACTGGGGGATCGTCACGCCGTGCTCGCGCAGCTCGCCGGTGAGTGCCGCGTTCAGCACGCCCTGGGCGCGTTTGAGCAGGTACCCGGGGCGGCCGGTGGAGTTCGGGGCGGCCAAAGGAGCCCTCCCTTGCGTAGTATCAGGTTACCTGACATAGTATCAGGCAACCTGATACTACTCGAGGAGAAGTGATCATGGCTGTCACCGGACCTGACTTCGTCGCACTCCAGGTGCGCGACCTGGAGGCGTCCGCGCGCTTCTACACCGAGCGGCTGGGGCTGACCCGCGCGGCCGTTTCACCGCCGGGGGCCGTGGTGTTCGCCACCGAGCCGGTCCCCTTCGCCGTCCGCGAGCCGCTGGTCGACCTGGACGCGACCGACCGGCTGGGCTGGGGCGTGGCGCTGTGGCTGAAGGCCGACGACGTCGACAAGCTGCACGACGACCTGGTGAGCCACGGCGTCACCGTCGTGACCGCACCGTTCGACGGCCCGTTCGGCCGGACCTTCGCGTTCGCCGACCCCGACGGATACGTCGTGACGCTCCATGGCTGAGGAGTTCACGCTGACCGCGCGGGGGCCGTTCTCGCTGGCGGCCGGCACCCGGTTCCTGGAGGGCTTCACTCCGGCCGGGTTCACCGGAACGGCGGACGAGCCGCTGGAACTGGCGTTCCCCGTGGAGGGCGACAGGCGGACGGCCGGCGTGCGCGTGCGCGAGCACGCGCACGGCGTCACCGCCGAGATCGTGAGCCCGGCGGCCCCGGCGCCCGGCCTGGCCGCGGCCATCCGCTCCCAGGTGACCCGGATCCTTTCGCTCGACGTGGACGGGTCCGGGTTCCCGGCCGTCGGCGACCGCGACCCGGTGGTGGCCGGGCTCCAGCGTCACTACCCGGGTCTTCGCCCGGTCGGCTTCTGGTCGCCGTACGAGGCCGCCGCCTGGGCCGTCATCGGGCAGCGCATCCGCATCCGGCAGGCCGCCGCGATCAAGTCCCGCATGGCGAGGGAACTCGGCGAGCCGGTCTCGTTCGGCGAACACGTGGTGCACGCCTTCCCCTCACCGCAGCGCCTGGCCGGGCTCGACGGCTTCACCGGGCTGTCCGGCCGCAAACCCGAATGGCTGCGCTCGATCGCCCGCGCCGCCCTCGACGGCCACCTGGACGCCACGCACCTGCGCGCCCTGCCGCGCGACGAAGCCCTCGCCGAGCTGACCCGGCTGCCGGGCATCGGGGGCTTCTCCGCCGAACTCATCCTGCTGCGCGGCGCCGGCGACCCGGACCACATCCCCCTCCACGAAGGGCGGCTCCCCCGTGCCGTCGCCCTCGCCTACGGCCTGCCCGAACCACCCTCCGCCGAGGAACTACAGCGCCTCAGCCAGCGCTGGAAGCCCTACCGCACCTGGGTCACCCTGCTACTCCGCGCCCGACTGGAGGACGAGACCGGCGAGATCTCCGGAGCAGGACGGGTGGTCTCCGCCGACAACGCACCTTAGAATTCCGGCCCGCGTACGAAGCCGGTCATCTACTTCGCACATCAAGCTCACCGGACGGTGCATCAAGACGCCGGCCGGCGCGAACGATCTGCTGCGGCGTGCGGACACCTTCTCCGGGCCGCGGCCCAGCCCGTCTCCGACCCCGCGTCGAGGAGGTCCGGTCAGCCGGCCAGGGGTACCCGTAGCGTCTCTCGGTGCGCTCGGGCGATGGCCGTCAGTTCGTCGAGGGCGTCGCGCGTGCGGATGAGGTCGGCGATGTGGGCGGAGAGCCGGTCGCGCTCCTGCGCCATCCGCTCCAGGGCGGCGTCGGAGTTCTCCTCGCTGGGCGAGTCGACGCAGGGCAGCAGTTCGGCGATGGTGCGGCTGGACAGGCCCGCGGCGTACAGGCGCTGGACGAACCTGACCCGCTCGATCTCCTCGTCGGTGTAGTGCCGCTGTCCGCTGGCGCTGCGGGTGCTGGTGATCAGGCCCTGCTCTTCGTAGTAGCGCAGGGACCGGACGCTGACTCCGGTCCGTGACGCGAGTTCGCCGATGCGCACGTCGCCCCTCCCGCTGTGACCTGCGGCACAGTGTTTGCCTCTGACATTGATGTGAGCTTTTAGCGTAGCCGCCGTACGGGAGATCCACGGACGTCTGGAGGATGACATGACGACCCTTTTCGACGGCTATCGGCTCGGTGACCTGGCGCTGCCCGACCGGGTGGTGATGGCGCCGATGACGCGGGTACGGGCGGCCGCCGGCGGGCTGGCGACACCGCGTCCCGGCCGTCGGCGAGGTGTTCACTCCGGGTGGCCTCCGGCCCGCACCGACCGTCGCGGCCGTCGGCGGGGCCCGGACCGGCATCCGGCTCTCTCCGGGCGGGACCTTCTGGGGCGTGGAGGAGACCGAAGTCCCCGAGCTGTACGGCGCGCTGCTGACCGAGCTCGCCCGCCTCGACCTCGCCTACGTCCATCTCGAGGCCACCACCGGCGAAGAGGTGCTGGTGGGCCTGCGCCGCGCGTGGCCGGGCACCCTCATCATGAACCCGGTGCTCCCCATGGGCCCCAAGCAGACCGGGCGGACCGAGGCCGACCACTGGCTCGCGCTGGGCGCCGACCTCATCAGCTTCGGCCGCGGCTTCCTCGCCAACCCCGACCTGGTCGAGCGGCTGCGCACCGGGCTCCCGATCGCCCCCGTCGACGAGGCCACGTACTACCAGGGCGGCGACGCGGGCTACCTGACCTACCCGGCCTATCAGTACACGGCCTGATGCCGCTCGACACCGGAAGGTCCATTTCCGGTGCTTCTGGCGCAGAATATAAATAAAGCCGGTAATCGGGCCATTACTCGACTACGGGACCCCTCCCGACCCATCGTGCCTAACATACGCGGCCATACCACGGTTTGGTCTATGTCGGGTTTACGGATTGCGGGAGGCGGCCATGAGCTACGGGCAGGACTCCGCCATACGCCTGGTGCGTGCGTTCCTCGACCGCCCGGGCGAAGGTCGCTTTCCCGAGAGCCGCAGCCTCCCGGTGCTGTACTTCACCGGGCCGCACCACATCGGCAAGACCACGCTGCTCACGACGCTCGCGTCCAGGCTGCGGGGCAATATTCCGCACGCACTCCTTGACTGTGCCGCGGACAAGACGCTGACCAGGCAGACGATGCTCGTCAGGCTCGCCCTGGGCCTGAACGAGAAATGCGGAATGTACGGCCGGCTGCCCTTTCCGCGCTTCGCGGCCGCCTTGATCGCCATACGCACTCCGGTGAGCGACATCCCCGGCACGGCCCACCGTGAAATGACGGCGGCGCTGGCGAAGGCGCGGGGCATCACCCGGATCCGCGGGATCCTGACCGAAGCCGTGCCCGGCCTGGCCTCGACGACGAGGTTCCCGGGCCTGAAGACGATTCTCCGGCTCGGGCTCGGGTTGCTGATCGATCTACTGCTGCTCATACCGTCGGCGCGCAAGGTGCTGCTCGGCCGGGGCGTCGCGTGGCACGGCGTCAAGAACACCGACCCGGTCGACCGGCTCGTGAGCATGAGCCAGTCCGCCCACGCGAGGGTTCCGGACCGCGCGGCGCTCGACGAGATCCTGCTGGGAGCGTTCCTGGCCGACCTGCGCGACGCCTTCCACGTACGCAGGCGGGCCGGGCGCCGCGTACTGAACTGCGTGATCCTCCTGGACAACGCCGACGCCGAGGCGGGCAAGGAGTTCCTGCGGCAGCTCGCCAAGGAGCGCGGGAAGGAGGAGGCGGGTCCCGACCCGATGACCGTGGTGGCCACCGTGCTGCCGAGCGCGGGCGAATCGCCGTTCCAGGCCGACGACGAAAGGCTCCCTCCGGTCGGGCCGATCGAGCCGTATCTCGGTCGTCCCCGGCTGGCGATCTGGCTTCGCAACCTCACCGAGTCCCAGGTCGGGCAGATGGTGCAGGGAAAGGGAGCGCTGCCGATCGTCGGGATGAGCCCGCCCGCACACGTCCGGCGGGTCCTGTACCAGTTCGCCGGTGGGCATCCGTGGGCCACGGACGTCCTGGTCGACAAGCTCCGTGATCGGCCCGAGCAGCCGCTCTCCGAGGTCCTGGACGACGCTTTGACCGCACAGCTGCGTGATCGCCTGCTCGACGGGTTCTCGACGGCGCACGTCAAGGTTCTGACCACCTGCGCGGCGGCGCGGGACGTGGGAGAGATGAACCGGCTGGAGGGCCTGGTCGAACCGGGTGACCTGGCGGTGATCCACGATCGGTGGTCCTTGCTGCACACGTCCGGTGATGCCGCCGTCCTGCAGCCGGTGCTGCGACACCTCCTGCTGCGCGAGCTGGCCGATCGCGACGACGACAGCGCGGACGGCTGGCCGCGGGTGTTCACCTGGCTGCGCGAGCGGGCGGGCCACGACGAGTTCGCCCGGCACTACCACGCGCTGGCCCTCGGCGAGGTCGAGTCGGTCGTCGGGTGGCTCGTCGACCGGCTCGGCGATCCCGCCCAGCGACCGGAGAACCTCGACGCCGGTCCCTGGCTGGCGGCGCTGGAGGCCATCACCGCCGCGCCCGTACGGAACCCGCCCGCGCGGTCTCCCCACAAGAAGGTGGACACGTCGTGGGCCGGGCCGTGGGACTCCCGCCCCGCACGGGTGGCCTACCTCGTCTCCGGCCTGCAACTCGCCGGTGACCCCCTGACCGGCCTCGACCGCAGGAAACTGCACAAAGAGATCGCCGGGGCCTACATGGCACTCCGCGGGGCCGCGCCCTCCGGACGCGACGTCTTCGAGCCCGAGACGGAACGACACGAGGAGCTGGCGCGGGAATGGCCGGCGTCAAAGGACACGGAACGATGACCGACATCAGCTTCGACCCCTGGCAGACGGACCGGGGAAGACGACTCCGCAGGCGGCGGAACGCCCGCCGCGTCGTCGCCGTCCTCGCCGCGGCGGTCATCGTCGCGGTGACGATCTGGTACCACTTCACGCGTCCCGTCAGGTGCTCGGCCGGAGTGCTACGCCTCGACGGGGAGTGCGTCGGCGTCTCGTACGAAAAAGCCTTCGCCCCCGTGGGCCAGGACGTCCTGGAGAAGGTCAGGAACGCGATCAAGGCGGAGAACGACTGGGTCGACTCGCAGGGCGGCAGGCCGGTCACGGTCGCGTTCCTCGGCCCGCTGACCGACATCGACCCGGACGGCCTGACCGGCGGACGTATCGTTCATGAGATCGAGGGCGCGTACATCGCCCAGCACCGGCTCAACCACGGTCCGCTCGGCACCGGCCAGCGACGGATCAAGCTCACGCTCGCCAACGAGGGACACGGCGAACGCCACTGGAAGGCGGCCGTCGACCAACTCGTCGCGATGACCGACGACGACGCCCCGCTGGAGGCGGTGATCGGCCTGGTCCTCAGCCAGAAGGAGACCGCACAGGCCGCACTGGAGCTGTCCAAGAAGCACGTTCCGGTCATCGGCGACATCATCACGGCCGACGGCCTCGATGCGACCGGCGCGGTGGTCGGCCGGCCGCTCGACTACCTGGCGCGCGTGGCCATCCCGAACGACCAGCAGATCCACACCATCGCCGACCACCTCGCGAAGTACCGCAAGGATCTGCGCACCGCGGTGATGCTGACCGACCTCAACGGCAGCGACATGTACAACACCTCGCTCCGCAAGGACTTCGAGAAGTACCTGGGCGAGTACTGGGCTCGCGGCGGGCACGCCGACGACCCGTTCATCGGCGCCGGTGACATCCAGAAGGACATTCCCGGCGCGGTGCGGGACTTCTGCGGGCCGAACCGCGCCGACATGGTCATGTTCGCGGGCCGGGCGAACGCGCTGAACCAGTTCATCAGCGACCTTCGGGCGTACCAGACGCAACAGGGCCAGAGCTGCAAGGTCCGGCCACTGACCATCGTGACCGGCTCGGACGCGGCGGTCTTCTCCGACGGCAAGGCCGAGCCCGCCGACCGGTCGGGCCACCCGGACGCGAGCCGCTTCACCGTCCTCTACGTGCCACTGGCCGACCCGAACGTCCTGAAGAGGACCAACCCGCGACCGTGGTCGGCGTTCGCCACCGAGTTCACCCGTCGAACGCCGGGCGACTCGCCCAAGACCGTCTTCTCCGCCTCGGATCTGAACGACGGCTGGGGCATCGCGGCCCACGACGCCATGATGACGGCCGGGTCGGCGATCCGCCAGGCCGACTCCGACAGCGCCGGAGCACCGCCCAAGCGCGAGGACATCCGCGTCAGCCTCCGCCAGTTCCAGCTGGGCCGCCAGATCACCGGCGCGGTCACCCTGACCAACCTGGACCGGAACGGCAACCCGAAGCCCACCACCCCACCCGTCGTGCTGCAGATCCAACGCTGACCCCGCGGATCCCGGCATGGTCGCCCAGCCGCCGTGAGCACACGGCGCCGCAAGACCGCCACCGTCGCCAAGCTGGAGCGGGCGAAGCGCGGGCAGCTGCGTCTCGCCCGCGACCAGCTGAAGCAGCCCTTGGACGGTGCCGACCACGGCCCGGTGACGATTGAGGACGCATGAGCCCGAAACGCAGGGACCGCGTTGCCCCGCCACCGGACCGGCTTCCGATGGGACCGCGCGGGTCAGAGCCAGCCGTTGCGTTCGGCGATGTGGACGGCTTCGGCTCGGGTGGTGGCGTTGGTCTTGCTGATGGCGGAGGAGAGGTGGTTGCGGACGGTGCCGCCGGACAGGTGGAGGGCGGCGGCGATGTCCGCGACCGTGGCGCCCTCGGAGGCGGCCTGGAGGACTTCGCGTTCGCGTTCGGTCAGGGGGTCGGGGCCGCTGGCGCGGGACTGGGCGGCCAGGACCGGGTCGACGACGCGCAGGCCGGAGTGGACCCGGCGGATCGCGTCGGCCAGGTGCTCGGGCGGTGCGTCCTTGACCACGAAACCGGCGGCGCCGGCGGCCATCGCGCGGGTGTAGTAGCCGGGGCGGCCGAACGTCGTGCACATGACGACGCGGCAGGCCGGCAGTGCGTCCCGCAGCTCGACGGCCACGGTGAGGCCGTCGGCCCCGGGCATCTGCACGTCGAGCAGGGCCACGTCCGGCCGGGTCCGCCGGGCGGCGGCCAGCACCTCATCGCCGGTCCCCACCTCGGCGACCACCTCCAGGTCGCGCTCCAGGCCGAGCATCGCGGCCATCGCGCCCCGGACCAGCGCCTGGTCGTCGGCCAGCAGCACGCGGATCACGTCTCGGCCTCTTGCGTCGCCGTGGCCGCGAGGCGGAAGCCGCCGCCGGTGAGCGGCCCGGCATCGAGGCGGGCTCCGACGGTGGCCAGGCGTTCGGTGAGGCCGGCGAGGCCGGTGCCGGGCCGGGGCGGGGCGGCGGCCGTGCCGTCGTCGCGGATCTCGATGGAGGTGGGAGTGATGCGGACCTCGCAGGCGCCGGCGCCGCTGTGACGGATCACGTTGGTGACGCCTTCGCGGAGCACGTGGGCGAAGGGTTCACGCAGGTCCGCGCGTACATCGTCGGCGGACAGCGGCAGGCGCGCACCGATGCCGGCGCCGCGCAGAGCGGACCGGGCACCGGCCAGCTCGGCGGTCAGCGACGCCCGGCGGTAACCGGACACGGTCGCGCGGATCTCCTCCAGCGTGTCCCGGGACAGCCGCTCGGCGTCGCGGATCTCGGCGACGGCCCGCGCATGCTCCGCGCCGCTCTCCAGCACGCGCCGTGCCAGGGCGGTCTTGACGGTGATCGTGGTGAGGCTGTGCCCGAGCACGTCGTGCAGGTCGCGGGCCACGCGGGCGCGCTCGGCGGCCACGCTCAGCGTGGCGATCTCGTCGCGGGCGGCGCGCAGTTCGGCGACCGTACGGCTGAGCTGGTTGATGCCGGTCAGCACGTACGCGACGAACATGAGCAGCAGCGCGACGTCCCAGCTCGGCGCGCCGCGAAGCCACCAGCTCAGCGCCACCTCGATGACCGCGGCCAGGGTGCCGATGACGCGGGTCCACAGCGGCGGTAGCAGCACGACCGAGGCGATGATCGGGTACGCCAGCCCCCCGAGCCCGCGTGGGTCCCCGACGAGCACCGCGAACGCGGACCCGGCCAGGTACAGGCCGGCGAGCATGGCGATCCGAGCGGGCGGGCCGGTGCGCCGCCCGGCGTACACCGCCGCCAGGAACCCGCCGGCGATCAGCACGCCGTCGACCAGCATCAGGGGCCGGTGCGGGGTGTGTCCGTACCGCGCTCGGACCACCGTCGTCCCCAGCCCCACCAGCGCCAGCACCGGCCCGAACATCCGCCGGATCGGCCGCGGTGACCCGGGCGGATCCGCGTACGCCGGCCACGCGGTCGGCTCCGGCCCGTCCTGCATGGCGATGAGTTTACGTAGCCCCCACCCTCCGTCCACGCTCGCGTCGTCGTGCGTCATCGGAGGACCCGGGGCAGGTACGCGGGGAGTTCGGGGCCGGAGGTGGGAGCGATCAGGCCGATGTACCCGTCCGGGCGAATCACGACGGTGGTGCCGGGCCGGACGCCGAAGGCGTCGCGGACCGTGCCATCGGGATCGTCGTGGCCGGTGCCGCGAGTGTAGTCAGGCGGCGTCGTGACGTAGACCTGTCGTTCCCGGTCGAAGGAGAGCGAGGTGAAGCCGGGGGCGCGGTAGAGGTCGTACAGGTGGATCCGGTCGCCCCGAGGCGTCGTGAGGACGCCGTCGGGGGCCGGATCGCCGGCCCTGACCCGGGTGCGGCGGCTCGCCTGCACGCCGAGCGGCCCGTCGTGGTACGTCGGATGGTCGTCGCGACCGCCGGCGCGCATGCGTGACAGGAGAGGGCCGATCAGATGGCGCACGACCGGGCGGAGGACGCGGGGCGGGGTGACCGCCGAGGAGAGACCGCGGTCGCTGGCGTCCAGGGCGGCCTGCCCGGCGGGCCGGCGTTCGGCCTCGTAGGTGTCCAGCAGGCCGGGCGCGGCCCGGCCCCGCACGGCCAGGGCGAGCTTCCAGCCGAGGTTGTACGCGTCCTGGACGCCGGTGTTCATGCCGTACGCCCCGAACGGGCTGTGCACGTGTGCGGCGTCGCCGGCCAGGAAAGCCCGCCCGGAGCGGTACCGGTCGGCGAGCCGCAGGTTGTACCGCCACACCGACAGCCAGGTCGGCGTGCCGAACCGGATGTCGTCGCGGCCGCTGTGCTCGGCGACCAGGCGAGTCAGCTCCCCCACGGACGGTTCCACGGTCCGCCCGGGCGCGATCGACGTGACGACCTGGCTCGTCGCGGCGCCGGGCCAGGGCCGTACCGCCATCATCCGCCGCGCCCCCAGCCACAGGTGCACGGCATCGCGCGGTTCCAGCCCGTGCACCTCGACGTCGGCCAGCAGCGCCCGCATGTCCTCCTCGGTACGGCCGGGGAAGCCGATGCCGAGCAGTTTCCGCACCGTGCTGCCGCCGCCGTCGCAGCCGACCAGGTATGCGGCGCGCAGTGTCTCCTCCTCGCCATCCGTGGCGATGGTCGCGGTGACGCCGTCCGCGTCCTGGTCCAGGCCGGTGAGGCACGAGCCGAAGCGCACCGACTCGCCCAACTCGGCGAGCCGGGCGCGCAGGATGGCCTCGGTGCGCGACTGGGGCAGCGAGACCGGACCGGGGTACGGCGTGTCCGCGGTCGGCGCCGCGGGCTCGCTGCGGCCGGTGTAGATCGGGTCGGTGCCGAGGTAGACACGCAGGTGGGTGTCGGCCCGTGCCGCCTGGATGACGGTGTCGGCGATGTCGAGCGCGTCGAAGACGGCCAGCGTACGCGGCTTGACGCCGAACCCGCGTGATCCTTCCTGCGGCCCGGGCGACCGGTCGATGATCCGGCAGATGATGCCGCGTCGTACCAGGTCGCAGGCCAGGGTGAGCCCGGTCGGCCCGGCTCCGACGACCAGGACGTCGGTGTCCGTGCTCATCGCATCGCCCGCGCGGGAGCCGCCTGGCGCCGCGTCTGGCGCATGTACACCATGCTGCAGAGCACGGCCAGGCCGATCGCGGCGAGCTGTAGCCCGTGGGACAGGCCGACCATGACGTCCACCGGCAGGGTGTAGACGAGCACGATGCGCACGAGGGCCTCGGTGAGCAGGATGCCGCCCCAGATGAGGGACAGCGCGATGAGCCGGCTCCGGTATCCCGGGTCGTTCCGCCAGCGCTCGTCGGCCTCGGCCTGCCGGGCCTCGGGCAGCATCCGCCTGGCCGCCGCGAACATCAGCGGCCGTCCGATGACACAGCTGCCGAGGAAGGCCACTCCGGCGACGCCGGTCGTGACGGAGTCCTTGGCCAGCGTGACACGGGGGTCGCCGGTGATCAGCGTGAGCACCAGCCCGATGCCGAACATGGCGCCCATCAGCGCGGCGAACCCGTCGAGCCGCCGGTCGCGGGCGGCGACGTACAGGATCCGCCCGAGTGAGACGGCGGTGGCCGCGGCGAGGGAGAGCAGAGCCGAGGCGCCGAACAGGTGCAGCGCGTAGTAGACGATGACGGGGGCGCCGATCTCCCAGATCAGTGCACGGACGACGTTGCGGGTGTCTCGCTTCTCGGTCATGTACCGAGCGTCGCGTCGCACGGGCCACGGAACCCACGACAGATGTCATGGTTCGCGGCGAACGGCGAGACGAGAACGCTGGTGCTGTGGCAGGCAATGTTTGCCCTGTTGTGGTGTGTGCTGTCTGGAACCGGTTGGGGGAAGCGCGGGAGGCTTGTCAGGTGGTCTTGGCCGCCGTGTGTTCGGCCTCGGGCAGGCGTCGACCAGGTGGTGCGGGCTGGGGCCGAATTCTGTCGTAGGTACTTGCTGTAATCGCCTGGTGCCTCGACGTGATGAAGGTGTCGGGTGGTGTTGCGGACCGCCCGGGTTGGCCTGCGGTTGACTCCCCCGCAGCGGCGCCGTTGTTTCGAGTTGCTGGTCTCGGCCGGTGATGTGTGGGCGTGTGTGCTTGATTTGAACCGGTGGCGGCGGCAGCGCGGGCTGCCGGCGATCGTGGGCTATCAGGCGTTGTGCCGGGAGTTGTCGGCGGCGGGTCCGGCACGTTCGGGGAGTTGAACACGGTCGGAGCACGGTCGGTGCTGCGGCGCTACAGCGACGCCTGGTTCGCCACCGCCAAACACCGAAAAGACGGCGAGACGGCGGCGCGGTACCCGCGGCGGAAACGCCGGTTGATGCCGGTGCGTTACTACCACGGCACGTTCACGCTGGAAGAGCGGCGGTTGCGGCTTCCGACCGGTCGTGGGTGTGCGCTCGCGGCGGGCACCGAAGCCGGGTCAGGTCGGTTCGCGGCGGTGGCGGAAGTACCGGGCCCGGCAACGCAAACTCGAGGCCCGCCACCGGCGGCGGGTCCGCCAGGCCCAGCACGAGGCCGCCCGTCAGGTCATCACGTGGGCGACCGCACGCCGGATCGGCACACTCGTGGTCGGGGATCCGCGCGGCGTCCTGGCCCTCACGGCGGGGCGAAGGCATAACCAGCGGGTCCATGCCTGGCGGATCGGGCACCTGCTGAAGTGTCTGAGGGACAAGGCCGAACAGACCGGGATCGGCCTGGTGCTGGTGGACGAACGGGGCACCTCCTCGACCTGCCCCACCTGTCGCCGGCGGGTTCCCCAACCCAAGAACCGGAACTTCACCTGCACTCGTTCCGGGTTCAATGGGCACCGCGACCTGGTCGGCGCCGCCAACATCGCCCGGAGTGGCCCGGGCGGCACCATCACCACCAACACGTTCCCGGTGGTGATCACGCACCGTCGAGCCGGACGGCACCTCCCCGGTGCCGGACGGTCCCGGCGTGACCCCAGACGGTCCCCCCATCACGGCACCGCCGCGGGGCCCCATGGCCGGCCGTGGCCCGCCCCACCAGAAGTGGGGAGTCGCTCGCCCACCACAGCGAGGACCAGCCAACCCCACCTCCCCAACGAGGCAAACGTTGACTGACACGGCACTAGGAGTCGTCCGGCGAGCGGACGGGCCCGGTCGACTCGCGTTGCAGCAGGCTCGGCTCGCAGACGATGCGGCGGCGGCGGGGCTTGCCGTCGATTGCGCCGATCATCACGCGGACGGCCGAGTGGACGATGCCCTCGATGTCCCAGTCGACGCTGGTCAGCGGCGGGGTGAGCAGCGCCGACATCGGGTGGTTGTCGAAGCCGGCCACCGAGACGTCTTCCGGCACCGCGAGCCCCAGCTCGCGGGTCGCCGCGTAGACGCCGTAGCCGATCGAGTCGGAGAAGCAGAACACCGCGCTCGGCCGGGGGGTGCCGCCCAGGACACCGAGGGCGACGTCCGTCGCCGCGCCCAGTGCCTGCGGTGAGGGGACCACGTCGACCTTGACGCCGAGCCGCTCGGCCTCGGCGTTGACGTGCACGTCGGCCGGGCGGTCGGGGGTGCGGGCCATCGTCGGGGTGAGCACCGCGATGTGCCGGTGGCCGAGGTCGTGCAGGTGCTCCAGGGCCGCGGTGACACCGGCACGGTTGTCGAAGACGACCTCGCCGTAGGCGTGCGCGCCGTGCAGCGAGTCGCCGATCGACACGATCGGCAGGCTCTCGCCCAGCTCGGCCCACAGCGACGCCGACGGGTCGAGGGGCTGGACGATCAGCCCGTCGACCCGCTGGTCGCGCAGCTGCCGCGCGAGCATCAGCTCGCGCTCGGGGTCGCCCGCGGCGTCGAGGATGATGGCGTAGCGGTCGCGGGCGAACAGCGCCCGGCCGATGCCCACGGCCAGCGACTGCTGCCACAGGTCTTCCAGGGAGCCGCAGAGCAGGCCCACCATGCCGCTGCGCCCGCTGGCGAGCGCCCGCGCGATCGGGTGGGCCTCGTAGCCGAGCGCCTCGGCGGCACGGCGGACCCGCTCCTGCGTCTCCTCTGATGTCTGTATGCCACGCAGCGCGTAGGACACGGCGGCCGGCGAAAGCCCGGTCGCCTTGGCCACCTCACGGATGGTCGCGCGCTTCCGCTGCTGCGTCACACTCCAACCCTATAGAGCGGGCCGGACAAGACTGAGGACGAAATCACCGTCCTCGTCGGTCCACCATCGGTCAATGCGCAGGCCGGCCTCCGTCGCCGACTCCTCCAGGCTCTCGCGGCGGAACTTCGCGGAGATCTCCGTACGCATCTCCTCCCCCGCCGCGAACTCCACGACCAGGTCGAGCGCGCCGACCCGTACGGTCTGGGCGCGGGTCGAGCGCAGCCGCATCTCGATCCGCTCCTCCGCGCCGTCCCAGATCGCGACGTGCTCGAAGCGCGACTCGACGAAGTCGGCGTCGAGTTCACGGTTGATCACCCGCAGCACGTTGCGGTTGAAGTCCGCGGTCACCCCGCGCGCGTCGTCGTAGGCCCGTACGAGCCGGTGCGGCGCCTTGACCAGGTCGGCGCCGAGCAGCAGCGCGTCGTCCTCGCCCATCGTGGCGCGCAGCCCGGCGAGGAACGACACGCGTTCGGCCGGTGTCATGTTGCCGATCGTGCCGCCGAGGAAGGCGACCAGCCGTTTCGGCCCACCGGGCATCTGGTGGAGGTGCCGCTCGTAGTCGGCGACGATCGGCTGTACCGACAGCGACGGGTACTCCGACGCGATCCGGCCGGCGGCGTCGGCGAGGAAGTCGCCGCTGACGTCGACCGGCACGTACGTCGTGAGCGTGCCGCCGAGCGCGTCGAGCAGCAGCCGGGTCTTCTCCCCCGATCCGGCCCCGAGTTCGAGCAGCGTACGGGCGCCGGTGAGCGCGGCGACGTCGGCCGCGCGCTCGGTGAGGATCGCGCGTTCGCGCCGGGTCGGGTAGTACTCCTCCAGCCTGGTGATCTCCTCGAACAGCTCGCTCCCCCGCTCGTCATAGAACCACTTGGGCGGCAGCGTCTTCGGGAACGCGGTCAGGCCGTCGGCGACGTCCTGCCGGAGCGACTTTCCAAGGTCGTCGGGCGTGAGATAGCTCTTCATGATCGGCACTGAGGATCTCCTCATCGAGTCATCGGTCAGAAGCGGTCAGAGCGGGCTGATTCCGACCCCTCCTGGACCGGCGGTCACGAGTGATCGGTCGGGCACCTCCTCCCATCCCGGTTCGTCGTCGTAGGGTTCAGAGGCGATCACGACGGTTCGCCCGTTGCGGACGAACAGCGTGTCCCCCCAGGTCGTGGCCGCCAACCGGGTGCCGTCGGCGGCCAGCAGGTTGAAGCGGCCGGCCGTGAGCGGGGTGACGCTCCGCACCACGTGCGCCAGGCCCTCGGCCAGCGAGGCGCCGTTCCGCCAGGCGCCCGCCGCCATCGCGAACAGCAGCGCCGAGTCGACCGGGGCCCGCGCGTCCGGCACCGGCGACAGGTCCCCGGCCAGCTCGCGCAGCTTGGCCTCCACCCCGGCGAACCCCTCGACCGCGCCGTTGTGGCTGAACAGCCGCAGCCCGTCCGTGAACGGCTGGGCGCACGACTCGTCCACCGGGAACCCGACCGTCGCCGACCGCACGGCGGCCACCGCGCAGTTCGTCCGTACGACGTCGGCGACGTCGGCGAAGGACAGGTCGGTCCACATCGGCTGGGCGCGCCGGTAGCGGACCGGGGCGTCACGGGCGGCGTCGTACCAGCCGGCGCCGAACCCGTCGGCGTTCAGGATGTTGTTGCGGTTCATGCGGGGCGCGTACGCCTGGGTCGCCAGCCCGTACTCCGGCGCGAACAACAGCTGGTGCAGGGTCCGCGAGTCGCCCAGGTAACCCAGGTGCCGGCACATCAGGCGTCCCTCGCGCAGCGGAAGCCGGCGAAGATCTGCCGCCGGATCGGGAAGTCCCAGTTGCGGAAGGTCGGCCGGGCCGCCAGGGGGTGCGTCGCCCAGGAACCGCCCTTCAGCACCTTGTACTCCCCGCCGAAGAACACCTCGGAGTACTCCTTGTACGGGAAGGACCGGAAGCCCGGGTAGCCGTGGAAGTCGGTCGAGGTCCACTCCCAGACGTCCCCGATGAGCTGGCGCACGCCGTAGGCCGACGCGCCGTCCGCGTACGAGCCCAGCGGCGAGGGGCGGTGCCGGCGCTGCCCGACGTTGGCGTGCGCGTCGGAATCGCCCGAGTCGCCCCAGGGCAGCCGCCGCTTGCGGCCCGCCGCGGGGTCCCAGCTCGCGGCCTTCTCCCACTCCGCCTCGGTCGGCAGCCGCCGACCGGCCCACCGCGCGTACGCGTCCGCCTCGTACCAGCAGACGTGCTGGACCGGCTCGTCCATCGGCACCGGCTCGACGCGGCCCAGCCGGCGCCGCATCCACTGGCCGCCCTCGCGGTACCAGAAGGCGGGGGCCTCCTTGCCCGTTCGGGACCGCCACTCCCAGCCCTTCGGGTGCCACCAGCGCGGGTCGCGGTACCCGCCGGCCTCGACGAACGCAGCGTACGCGGCGTTGCCGACCGGGGTCGTGTCGAGGTGGAAGGACGGCACGTCGACCAGGTGGCCGGGCCGTTCGTTGTCGTAGGCCCACGGGTCGTCGGAGGTGCCCATGAGGAAGGACCCGCCGGGCACCAGCACCTCCGCCGGCAGCGTCTCGCCCGCGACGGGGCCGGATTCCGGCGGGTCGAGCAGCGCGGGCGCGCCCCTGCGGAGCTGGTGGGTGGCCAGCATGGTCTCGTCGTGCTGGTGCTCGTGCTGGATCACCATGTGGTAGACGAAGCCGTCCCCGGCCAGGGCGCCGACGAGCGGCACCTTCTCCAGGGAGTCGAGCACGCGGTCGCGGACCGTCGTGACGTACGCGCGGCTCTCGGCGGGGCTGAGCAGCGGCAGGGAGGGCCGCTCGGCGCGGGGATGCTCGAACGCGTCGTAGATGTCGTCGATGTCGGGCCGTACGGCCGCGGCCCCGGCGGCGGCGCGCAGCAGCCACTGTTCCTCGTAGTTGCCGATGTGCGCCAGGTCCCAGACCAGCGGGGACATCAGCGGCGAGACCTGCGCGGTCAGCTCCGGCGCCTCCAGCGCCTCGACCGTCAGCCCGAAGCTGCGGTCGCGGGCCGCGGTCAGCTCCGCGACGATCCGCTCTTTCACGTCCATCGTGGTTCATTCCTCCTTGCCGGCGGGCACCGTCGCACCGCCGGGCTTTGCTTCGAGGGGCTCGTCGTCGGCCGGGCAGCGGCCGCGCCGTACGTAGCGCTCCGCGTATCCGTCGACGAGCGGGGCGAGCGCCGGGGCACCGAGCCGGGGCAGCGCGTCACACGCGGCCTCGAAACAGCGGCGGGCGGCGCGCGCCAGTACGGGGTCGCCGATGCCGTCACGCGCGGCCTCGTGCCAGCGGTCCGCGGCGGGCTCGGTCGCCTCGGCGGCGATCTCCGCGGCCAGAGGGTCGTCGAGCAGGGCCGTGACCAGGGCGATCGGCACGGGCCAGTACGGGTCCGGCAGCGCGTCGATCATCCGCAGTTCCAGCCAGCCCTGCGGGCGTACCGGCGGGAACAGCGTGGTGAGGTGATAGGCGAAGTCGGCCAGGTCCGGCTTGCCCTTGCCGGCTCCGCCGATGAGCCACTCGCGGAACGTCATCCCGGGGTCGGGCACCCAGCCGTCCCGCAGCAGCATGACCCGTGCGTCCAGGGCGTAGCGCGCCCACGCCTCCACCGGGTCCTCTCCCACGACCGGGGCCGTACGGCCACGGTCGAGTCCCTCCCAGATGACCTGCCGCGCCGACCGTGTGCCGTTCCCCGGCGAGTTGGCGAACGCCGCGACGAGCACGGGCCCCAGCGCGTGCGCGAGCCGCCAGCGCCGCCCCGCGTCCTTCTCGTCCGCGCCGATGTCCAGGCAGACCTGGAGCGAGGCCGTCGCGCACATCATGGCGAGCCCCGGCTCCCCGAAGTAGGCGCGCATGCAGCGGTAACGCCCCTCGTCGAGCTGGAAGAAGGGCGCGCGGAGACGGCGCGGATCGGTGCCGCGTCCCGCCAGTTCCAGCCCTTCGCGGGCCAGGTGGTCCCCGACGTGGGCGAGGTCCGCGGCCAGGGCGGCGTGTGCCGCCGCCACCCCCCGTCGCGGAAGGGAGCTGAGCTCGAGCTGACCGCCCGGCTCGTAGGTGACGCGGCTGCCCGCGGGAAGCGGGCCCGCGGCCTCCATCACCGTACGGAGCCGGCCGATGGTGACCCCCGTGCCCGGCGAGCGCCGGTCCTCCACGAACCACTCGGTCTCCGCGCCCACCTGTCCCGGTGGCCCGGTCTTGAAACAGACACCGCTGACGTGTTCGTACACGTCGTCCAAGGTCAGACGGGTCATGAGCACCTCCGTTCACAGTACGAACGAGGGTCATTCCCTACTGAACCGGATCAATAATCGGAAACTCGGCATCTCGCCAGTGACACGTTCATGAACACTCTGGCCGCCTGAACTGGTGAATCGGTTTACTGAAGCGGTACAGTGATACGGTTCAGTAAACCGGTTCACTAAACGGGAGACCCGTGGCCACCGACGTACACCAGCACCTGTGGGGCACCGCGTTCGCCGACGCCCTGCGCCGGCGTACGACGGCGCCGCGACTCGACGGCTGGACGCTCCATCTCGACGGCGAGCCGTCGTACGACGTCGACCCGGCCGACCATGATCCGGCGGCCCGCGCGGCCCAGGCCGCCGCGGACGGCTTCGACCGCGTCCTCACCTCGCTGTCGTCGCCGCTCGGTGTGGAGTGGCTGCCGTCCGCCGAGGCCGCGCCACTCCTCGACGCCTACCACGAGGACGCGCTCGCGCTGCCGGCGCCGTTCGGGGCCTGGGCGGCGGCCTGTGTGTCGGAGATCGACCCCTCGCCTCTCGCCGGATGGCTCGACCGCGGGTTCGCGGGACTGCAACTGCCCGCCGACGCGCTGCTCGACGCGGCGGGGTACGAGCGCTGCGCGCCGCTGCTGTCACTGCTGGAGACGCGCGGCCTGCCGCTGTTCGTGCACCCCGGGCCCGCGCCCGCGTCCGACGGGCCGTCCTGGTGGCCGGCGCTGGTGCCGTACGTGCAGCAGATGCACGCGGCGTGGTTCGCGTTCCGGGCGTTCGGCCGGGAGCGGCACCCGCGGCTGCGGGTGTGCTTCGCGCTGCTCGCCGGGCTGGCCCCGCTGCACGGCGAACGCTTCGCCGCACGCGGCGGCGGTCGCGGCGAGGTCGACCGCGACGTCTTCCTCGAGACCTCCTCGTACGGTCCGCGCGCCGTGGACGCGACGATCCGCGCGCTCGGCATCGACACGATCGTGTGCGGCTCCGATCGGCCGTACGCACCACCGCTCGGCTTCGGTCCCGACTTCGGGAACGCCGCCGAGCACGCAATCCGGGTGAGCAACCCGGGCCGACTGCTGATGGGAGAGGAGTGATCCGATGTCCTTCGAGTCACTGCCCGCACGGTGCCTCGACAAGCGCGAGCTACGTGAGCTCGTGGACGGCCTGGCCAAGGATCCGGAGTCGTGGCGCGAGCACGTGGACTTCCCCGACGGGCAGCGACACTACGTGTCCCTCTACCGCGACGAGTACGTCGACGTCTGGCTGCTCTGCTGGACCCCGCAGAACGACACCGGCTGGCACGACCACGACATCTCCTCCGGCGCGGTCGCCGTCGTGGACGGCGCCCTGAAAGAGTGCAACCCCCGCATCGGCGGCGTCCACGTCGAGGTCACGGTCGAGAACGGCCAGTCCTTCGCGTTCGGACCCGAGCACATCCACCGCCTCGTCGGGCAGGCCGACCAGAGCGTCTCGATCCACGCCTACTCCCCGCCCCTGTGGCGCCTGGGGCAGTACTCGATCGACGACGGTGGAGTGATGCGTCGCGTCTCGGTCAGCTACGCCGACGAATTGCGCCCCCTGGACGCTGTCGCCTGACCAACCCGTCCCGCTAGTATCCAGATTTCTAGTGTTATGCCTGGATTGCGTTGATCATCCCAGTGACGCGGCGGGACGGAGGAACCGGTGTCCCTTACCGAGGCTCTACGGACGGGTGCTCCGGACGCCTTCGGCGTGCTCTATGACGAGTACGCCGGACCGCTCTACGCCTACTGCCACGTCATGGTGGGCGACGAGGCCGCCGACGCCGTACGGGACACCTTCATCGCGGTCGCCCGGCACCCGGGTGAGGCGCCCTCCGACGACGGCGCGCTGCCCGTGTGGCTGCACGCCCTGGCCCGCTCGGAGTGCGTACGGCGCGGCGCCCTCGTGCGCCGCCCGGTGTCGACCTCGCCGGCGGACCCGGTGCGGCGTGCCCTGACCCTCCTCCGTCCCGAACACCGCGAGGTCCTGGCCCTGTCCACCGTCCTGGGGGCGGAGGAGATCGCCCGGGTCATCGGCGTGGCCCGCGACACGGCGGAGATGCTCGTACGGGTGTCGCAGCGGCGGCTGGAGCAGGCCGCCGCCTCGGTGGGCGGCCGGGAGGCGCACGACGCGGCCATGCTCGCGTCGCTGAGCGGCGATGCCCTGCACCGGGTGGTGACCCGCGGGTACGAGCCTCCGCCGCGGCAGCGGGAGCGCGTGCTGTCCTCGTGCGCGGCGGCCGAGCGCGCGGCGGACGGGGCCCTGCTGTTCGACGCGGACGGGATGCCGATCCCGCTGGACGGCCTGTTCCGCGACGCCGAGGAGCCGACGCGCCCGTTCACCCGGATCTCGCCCGAGGAGCCGGTCCGCGAGGTCCAGGAGGCGACCGCGTCCGCCGAGCCCGCGTCGCGAGCCGCCCACGTCTCACACGCCCGGCCGAAGAACCGGCCGAAGAACCGGTCGCAGAAGCAGCCGTTCCTGCGCCGCCGGCACGACAACCTCCTGGAGGTCGCGGGCCTGGCGGCGTGCGTGGCCGCGGCGACCGGCGTGCTCGCCCTGTGGCCGAGCCCGCACTCAAGCGGAACGTCCAACGTGGACGGGACCAGCCTGCTGGTCCACCGAGGCCAGACGGCGAGCCGTTCCGCCCAGCCGTCCGTACCGGTGCGGTCGGGCCCGCCGGACGCGGCGACCTCCAAGCCGGGCACGTCGGCCTCCCCCAAGCCGACGACGTCCTCGTCCGGCGCGCCCGCGACCACGACGCCACCCGGCACCACCGCCCCGGCCGGCCCGTCCCAGCCGGGCACGCCGGGCACGCCGCCGAAGGGCGGTGGCTCGAGACCGACGCACCCGACCCACCCGACACCGCCGAAGTCGCCGCCGGGCTCACCGACGCACACGCCGACGCCGGACCCCACGCCGACACCGAGCGACTCGCCGACGGACCACGGCTCCGACTCCCCATCCCCCGACCCGAGCGGCTCCTGAGCCGCCCCGGACCGGCGGAACGAGGGGCGCTGCCCGTACGGCCGGGTGGGGCTGTAGTGCCGGAGCGGGCCCAGAGGGAACCGAACTGCGTTCCAGCACATCGGAGACATCCGTAGCTTCTGTGCTCGATCCCTCTGGAGTAGCAAAGGACAAGGTGAAGGGGACCAAGATCGGGCACGCGATGGTGGTGTACGGATACGACAGGGCGAAGGGTACGGTCACCGTCTTCGACCCGTGGAAGGCCACGGGCGGCACCCACACCGTCTCCGCCAAGAGCCTGGCGGGCGCGCTGCAGGCGAACGGAGGCATGCACTACATCTCGCGTTCGCTGTTGTGATCCGCTGATCCGCTGATCCGCGGTCCGCGGGACGGCTCCTGAGGCCAGGCTTCGGGCCCGCCCCGTCCTTGTCGGCGTCGGCCGGCCTTGGGAGAAAACGTACGATCATGATCGTGCGGTGGCGACCTCGCGGCGAGGAGGCTGGGTGACGGCTGGCAGCGCGGTGGCCGCGCGTCCGCTCCGAACCGACCGGAACTTCGCGGTGTTCTGGTTCGTGCAGGCATTGTCCGAGGTGGGCAACGCGTTCGCGCTGGTCGCCGTGCCGCTGCTGGTACTGCAGGCGACCGGGTCGGTGGCCCGGATGGGACTGCTGACCGCGATCGCGGGAGCGGCGTCGGTGCTCACGGGGCTGTTCGCCGGGACGTTGGTGGATCGGCTCGACCGGCGGCGGCTGATGGTGCTGTGCGAGGTCGCGCGGGCCGTGCTGTACGCGCTGATTCCAGTGTGCTGGGCGGCCGCCCCGCAGGTGTGGCTGCTGTACGTGGTGATGGGGTCGGCGGCCGTCTTCGAGATGATCTTCGAGGTGGCCTACGTCGCGGCCATCCCCAACCTGGTGGGCAAGGGACAGATCAGCGCGGCGAACGGTGTGCTGCAGACGACGAACTCGGCCGCCTATGTGCTCGGGCCGATGCTGGCGGGTCTGGTCGCCGGCGTGTTCGGCGTCACGGCGGCGCTCTCGATCAATGCGGCGAGCTTCGCCGTCTCAGCGGCGGGCCTGGCGCTGATCAGGTTCCGCCCGCGCGAGGAGCCGGGAGAACCGGCGGCCCGAAGGTTCGGCCTGCGGGAGGGTTTCCTGGCCGGGGCGGGGTTCCTGTGGCGGACCCCGGTACTGCGGGCCCTGACGATCCTGCTCACGGTGTTCTTGTTCCTGAGCCTCGGGATGACCGACACCTTCATCTACCACGTACGGCACGATCTCGGGCAGAACGACCGGGTGGTCGGCTACGTCATGGGCGCAGCGGGCGTCGGCACGATCGCGGGCGCGGCCTTGATGTCGCCGCTGCGAAGGTGGTGGGGGTTCGGCCCGTGCTGGCTCGGGTCGGTCGGGCTGTGCGGGGTCGCCGTGGCCGTCGCGGGGGTGGTGGAGAACGTCGTGGTGGTCGGCGGAATGGTGCTGGCGTACTCGCTCGGCGTGGCGCTGGCGGGCCTGTGCTCGATGAGCCTGAGGCAGGAGGTGACGCCCGACCATCTGCTGGGCCGCGTCACCGCGGCGTTCTGGACCATGCACAACGTGCTCGCCCCGATCGGAGCCGTGGTGCTCACCGCGCTGGCCAAGGGCATCGGCGTACGGGACACGCTGCTGGCGGCGGGCGCGGCGCTTCTCTGCATCGGCGGCGCCGGCCTGTTCACCCCCGTCCGGCGCCGCCGCCCCGAGGCGCCGCAGACGTCCGTTCAGCTTGATCTTTGATCCGTCCCATCAGCCGTTCTGAAGAAGATGCGCTCACAGGGCGGTGAGGGCGGTGGCGGCGGCTTGGGCGGTGGGGCGTCGGCGGGCGTCGAAACGCATCAGATCGGCCAGGACCGGGACCAGGCGCTGGGCGTGTCGCATAGGGGCGGGGTTTCCCTGGGAGACGGCGCGCAGCAGTGCCGCGTTCGTGGTGCCGATGAAGGCGGGACGGCCTTCGATGGCGGTGTACAGGGTGGCGCCGAGGGACCAGATGTCGCAGGCGGCGGTGGGCTGGTGGTCGTTGACCTGTTCGGGGGCCGTGTAGGCGTGGATGCCCAGCAGGGCGCCGCCGGCGGTGAGGGTGATGTCCCCGGCGACGGCGGGGATCCCGAAGTCGGTGACCACCACCCGCTGGTCTTGCAGCAGGATGTTGAAGGGATTGATGTCGCGGTGCACGATTCGCGCCTGGTGTGCGGCCGCCAGCGCTGCGGCTATCTGCGCACCGATCCGGGCGACCCGCGCCTCGTCCAGTCGGCCCTCGTTGGTGATGACGTCGGCCAAAGAGCGCCCCCGCAGCAGTTCCATCGCGATCCAGAGCAGGCCGTCCTTGTCGCGAAACTGGTCATAGACGGTGACGATGCCAGGGTGCTGGAGCATCCCGACCGCCTGCGACTCCCGCTCCATTCGTGCCATCAGATCTTGACGTAGTGCAGCCTCCAGGCCTAGCGGGGGCTTGAGCTGCTTGAGCACCACATCCTGGCGCATTCGCGTGTCGTGAGCGCGCCACACAGCACCCATTGCGCACTCGCCCAGCACCTCCACCAGCCGATATCGGCCGCTCACAACTGTTTCCCCGTTACGTGCCACGTGGACCTCCCCGCGGTGCCGCTCGGTTCCTGGCCTGCGGAGCTCGTGGATCTCCCACCACGCGATGGCGCTCACTATGACCGGGCCGCCGAAGAACAGCAGGTCCACGATCGTCGATGGTCCTCCAAAGGGTATTTCGCTGAGGACGGCGCACTCCCAGGTCAAAACGCTGGTCAGCAGGGCCGGGAGCGCGGGATTGATGCGCGTCAGCTTCGGGTCGTGCACATCCTGGGCGGCTTCGTCGGGGAAGAGGCGCCAGGCGAGGATGCGAGCGCCGCGAACGAAGTAGTAAAGCGCCGGCGGAAAGAGCGGCCACAGCGTGCCTTTGACAATGGATAGCCAGACCGAATAAAGCAGGATCAGCAGCGCGATGGTCTTGAAAGCAGAGGAGCGGTCGGGGAACCTTCGCTGCAGCGGTCGGCAGTTCCAGACGGGCGGGAGGTAGTCGGAGTTCCCCGAATGCCGCCAAGCCTGGCATAGTAGCCGGAGTGCGGCTAAACCGAGCTTGGAGATCTCGCGAAGCATGAACCATGCTGTAGAGAATCATCCATAAAGTGAACTTAAGGCGAACCGCCAGCGGTCTTTTTCGGCATCGCCGCAGGCGATTCCGTTGATGGCGGGACCGGTTATAGGAGCGTTGCGCGCGGACCTGTCTCGAAGCCCCTGCCCATGGCAGGACCGCGGGGCTTCGAGACAGGCCCTGGCGCCGTCGCCGGTCAGACCGTCCGCAGGGCATCGGTCGGCGACAGCCGGGCGGCGCGGAGGGCCGGCAGCAGGCCCGCGAGCGCGCCGATCGCGATGGCCGACCCGATTCCGCCCGCCCACGCCTCGGCGGGGATGACGACGGCCCACTGCTTGGTGCTCGCGTAGACGGCGGTCGCCGCCGCGCCGGACGCGACGCCGGCGGCACCGCCGAGCAGCGCGAGCATGATCGCCTCCGACAGGAACTGGCCGCGGATCTGCCCCCGCGTCGCCCCGAGGGCGCGGCGGAGCCCGATCTCCGAACGGCGTTCCAGCACCGAGATGATCATGATGTTCGCCACCCCGACCGCGCCGACGACCAGCGCGACGGCACCGAGGCCCAGGAACAGGCTGTTGAACGCCCCGCTCGCCGCGGCGCGGGCGGTCAGCGCGTCGGACGGCTGGCTGACGTCGACCTCGTTCGGCGCCTCGGGGTTCGCGGTCTGCCCGAGCACCGCCTGCACGTCGGCGACATGGTCGGTCTGGGCCCGTACGTAGACCGTGCTGGGCGGTCCGACCGTCAGCTTGCCGCGGGAGATGCTCGCGTAGCCGAGGTAGCGCTGGGCGGCCGGGTACCCGACCAGGACGCTGGTGTCGATGTCGGGCGTGAGCACCGCCGGGTTCAGGATGCCGCCGACGTAGAACCACTGGCCGCCGAGCCAGATCCGCTCGCCCGGGTAGACCCGGTCGATGCCCATCCGCTGCGCGGCGACCGCGCCGAGCACCGCGACCGGCTGGGTGGCGGTCGCGGAGTTCAGCCAGCGGCCCTGGGCGACCGTGGCGGCGAGCACGGACGGCAGGTTCAGACTGGCCGCGCGGACCTTCAGCGCGTTGGTGGTGATCGGCGGGATGAGCGGGCTGCGGTACACCTTGGCGTCCTCGACGGTGCCCACGTGGGCCACCTGCTCGACCGCCGGCAGGTGCGCGATCCTCGACGGCGCCTCGATCGGGAGCCGCGCCGTCTGACCGGTGAAGGACTGGCCGTTGTTCGCGGTCAGCAGGTTGGTGCCGAGCCGGTCGATCTCCGACAGCAGCCCCGCCTGGGACGAGGCGGACAGCCCCAGGACCGCGACGATCGCCGCCACGCCGATGGCGATGCCGAGCGCGGACAGCGCCGCCCGAAGGGGCCGGGCGCGCAGCCCGGTGCTCGCCACACGTGCCTGGTCGCCGAGGCCCAGCCGGGCCGGGACCAGCGTGGTCACGGCCCTCACGATCCTTCCCCCGCTTCCGCCGGCACCGGCACGCGGTCGGCGGCGCTGTCGGAGACGATCCGCCCGTCGAGCACGTGCACCTGGCGCGGCAGCCGGGCGGCCAGGCCGCCGTCGTGCGTGATGATGACGATCGTCGCGCCCTCGGCGTTCAGCTCGTGCAGGAGTTCGAGGATCGAGGCTCCGGTCGTGCTGTCGAGGTTGCCGGTCGGCTCGTCCGCGAGCACGATCGCCGGGCGACCGACCAGCGCGCGGGCGATCGCCACGCGCTGGCGCTGGCCGCCGGACATCTTTCCCGGACGAAACGTCGCGCGGTGGGCCAGCCCGACCCGGGCGAGCGCCTCGGCGGCCCGTTCGCGCCGCTCACGGACGGGCACGCCCGCGTAAAGCAGCCCGTTCGCGACGTTGTCCAGCGCCGAGCTGTGCTCGTCCAGGAAGAACTGCTGGAAGACGAACCCGATGCTGCGGGCCCGCAGCGCCGCCAGCCGGCGGTCGTCCAGGCCCGCGACGTCGACGCCGTCGATCCGCACCGTGCCGCCGGTGGGCCGGTCGAGCGTGCCCATGACGTGCAGGAGTGTCGTCTTGCCCGACCCGGACGGCCCGACGATCGCCACCAGCTCGCCCTCCCGCACGGTGAGGTCGACTCCGCGCAGCGCGGCCACCGGCGGCTGCTCACCGTAGGTCTTGGTGACCGCCTCCAGCTCCAGCACCGGAACGGCGTCGTCACGCGTGGACTCGGCGCTCATGTGGAGGGCACCACCACTCGGTCGCCCGCCGCCAGGCTCCCCGACACCTGCACCAGCCCTTCGGCGTTG
The DNA here is from genome assembly GCF_039541955.1 of Actinoallomurus oryzae. Classification (NCBI taxonomy): domain Bacteria; kingdom Bacillati; phylum Actinomycetota; class Actinomycetes; order Streptosporangiales; family Thermomonosporaceae; genus Actinoallomurus; species Actinoallomurus oryzae. Next base: position 476,645 of record NZ_BAABHF010000024.1, read on the forward strand.
TCGAACAGGCCGAGCGTGACGGGCACCGTCTGATGCACGCCGCGGGCGTCGACCCGCTCGACCGCGTAGCCGCCTCCGGCCTGCCCGATCAGCGCGGTGACCGGGACGATCAGCGCCTGTTTCACGCCTTCGGTGGTGATCTGCACCTGGACCGGCGCCTGGTCCAGGTCGCCCGCGACCTTGGGATGCGCGAGCGTGATGTAGACCGGGAGCGTGGTGTCCGAGGAGCTCTGGTCGTCGGAGGAGGACGACTTCGCGACCGTGCCGATGCGGGTCACCTTCCCCGTGGTGACGGTGTTGTCCGGCAGGGTGATCTGCGCCTTGTCGCCGACCTTGACGTCGGACTGCTGGGAGGCGTCCAGATCCACGGTCACCTGCCGGTCGGACGACGTCGCCTCCGCGACCGGCGCACCGGGCGCCGCCCGGCCGCCGAGCGTGGCCCGCGCCTTGGTGATCCGCAGCGGGCCGGGCAGGAACACCGCGTCGCCGAGGCGCAGTTCCCCGGTCTCGTCGGCGCCGACGTCGTCCTGCAGCTTCTGGAGCGCGTCCGCCGTGGCCGAGCCGAAGTACCGGGAGTCGGGGTCGAGCTGCGACTTCTTGGCGTACCCGAGCTTGACCAGGTTGGCGTTGAGCTCCCGTACGTCCCGGCCGCTGTCGCCGACGGACAGGTTCCGGTACGCGGGCCTCGTGCCGCACAGGAGCACGACCGGGGTGTCCCCCACCCAGTAGAGGATCCGGCCGCACTTGACCTCATCGCCCGCGCTCGGCACCCAGGTGTAGATGCCCTGGACGTGGTTGACCACGGAGTACGGGGTGCCGTCGTCCCGCGCGGCGTACGACAGCGTGCCGCTCTGGCTGACCTGAGCCGACAGCGGGCCCTGCCGTACGGCGACCAGGGAGCCGCCGGCTCCGGCCGGCGGCGGTTTCTCGTCCCCGCCGCCGAACGGGTGCACGGCGACGATCGCACCACCCGCCGCGGCCAGCACCACGACCGCGCCGACCGGCAGTCTCGCCCGCCGGAACCGGCGCCGCTTCGCCCTGCCGGACGCGTCGGGCGCGGCGGACGCGTGGGGCGCCTCGGGCACGTCGGGCGCCTCGGCCTCCGATTCGGGAACACTCATGGTCACTGGCCACCGGACCCGGGACCGCCGGCGGGCAGCAGCTTCTGGCACTTCTGCGTCGCGGCCTTGAACTGCGGCGAGTTGGGGTCGACGCCCGACTTCGGGCCGCCCTTGAAGACGATGCGTCCGTCCTGTGGGTCGGGGAAGTTCGGCACCCCGTTCTGGCGCATGCAGGTGACGTACTTCAGCATCTGCGCCTGCTGCTTCGGGTCACCCGCTCCGGACGCCCCGCTCGGCGCGTACGCCTTGCACGCCTCCTGCGCCGCCTTGAACGCCGGGCTGCCGGGGTCCATGTCGGTGCCCTTCTTCATGATGACCGTGGACCGCCCGTTGACCGGGTCGGGGAAGCTCGGCACCCCGTGGCTCCTCATGCACTGCGCGTATTGCACCGCCTTGGTGGAGTTCGTCGCCTTCCCGCCGCCCGCCGCGGCGGCGGAACTCGTCGCGCTCGACGAGCCGCCCGACCCGCCGCAGCCCGCGGCCCCGAAGGCCGCCGCCGCCACGGCCAGCAGGGCCGCGCTCCTCATCCGTCCGTTCATGTCCTGCTCCCTCGCATCGGTGTCGTGCGTCGGGGACCGTTGTACGGATGAGGCGGTCACACGACGGTGCGCGGACCTGTGACCCGACTGTGACCGGATATCGGGCATTCTCGACACCATGAAACGGTCGTTCGGGGAAGCCTGGCGATGAGAGTGCTGGTGGTCGAGGATCACGTCGAACTCGCCGAGTCGGTGGCGAGGGTCCTGCGCCGCGAGGGGATGGCCGTCGACCTCGCCCACGACGGCGAGGACGCGCTGGAGCGTACGGCGGTGACCGGCTACGACGTCGTCGTGCTCGACCGGGACCTGCCCAGCGTCCACGGCGACGACGTCTGCCGCGCCCTCGTGGCCCAGGCCACCCGCGTGCTGATGCTGACGGCGTCCGGCACGCTCGAGGATCGGGTCGACGGCCTCAGCATGGGGGCGGACGACTACCTGCCCAAGCCGTTCGCGTACGCCGAGCTGATCGCGCGGATCCGCGCGGTCGCCCGGCGCTCGCCGACCGCCTCACCCCCGGTCCTGACGCGCGGCGACCTGCGGCTGGACCCGGCGCAGCGCGTCGCCACCCGCGCCGGGATGCGCCTGCCGCTCAGCCCGAAAGAGCTCGCGGTGCTGGAGTACCTCCTCGCCGCCGACGGCCGCGCCGTCTCCGCCGAGGAACTGCTCGAACGCGTGTGGGACGAGGCGGCCGACCCGTTCACCACGACCGTCAAGGCGACGATCAACCGCCTGCGGGCGAAGCTCGGCGCCCCGCCCGTGATCGAGACCGTTCCCCAAGCCGGCTACCGGATCTGACGCCCATGCGCCCTCTGCTCCTCATGCGGCGGCTGCCGCCCCGTACGGTCCGGCTGCGCCTCACCCTGCTGTACGGCGCCCTGTTCGCGGTGTCCGGCGTGGTGCTGCTCGCGATCACCTACCTGCTCGTCAGCCACTCGACGGGCCGGTTCGTCTTGATCAAACATCTGGACGGCCCGCCGACCTCCGATCTCGGCTCGCTCTCGGCTCCTCCCCCCGGCGTCCTGGCACAGGCCCGTACGCAGGCGGCTCGCCAGCACGCCGCCGAACTGCACGAGCTGCTGGTCCAGTCCGGCATCGCTCTGGCGATCACCCTGGTGATCTCGATCGCCCTCGGCTGGCTGGTCGCCGGGCGGGTCCTGCGCCCGCTGCAGACCATGACCACCGCCATCCAGCAGATCTCGGCGCGCAACGTCCACGAGCGGCTGGCCGTCGGCGGTCCCCGCGACGAGCTGAAGGACCTGGCCGACACCGTGGACGGCCTCCTCGGCCGGCTCGAGACCGCTCTCGACGCGCACAAGCGCTTCGTCGCCAACGCGGCCCACGAGCTGCGCACGCCGCTGACGCTCGAACACGCGCTGCTCGAAGAGACTCTCACCGACCGCTCGGCGACGCTCTCGTCGTTTCGGGCGACCTTCGAACGGCTGCTGGCCAACAGCGAGCAGCAGGAACGCCTGCTGGAGTCGCTCCTCACCCTCACCCGCAGCGAACGCGGCCTCGACCGGCGCCGGCCCCTGGACCTGGCGACCGTCGCCGACCACGTGGTGCTCACCTCGCGCCCGGAGGCCGGCCGGCCGCGCGTCCGGGCCGGCACCGCGCCGGCGCTCGCCTCGGGCGACCCGACCCTCGTCGAACGCCTGGTGACCAACCTGGTCGACAACGCCACGCACTACAACCGTCCGGACGGGTGGGTGGAGGTCACCACGGCGACCCGCGCGGGACGCGCCGTCGTCTCCGTGGCCAACACCGGGCCGGTCATCCCGTCCGAGCAGGTCGACCGGCTCTTCGAACCGTTCCAGCGCCTCGGCGACCGCACCGCGCGGGGCGACGGCCACCACGGCCTCGGCCTGTCGATCGTCCGCGCCATCGCGACCGCCCACGACGCCACCGTCACCGCCCGCGCCCGGCCGGACGGCGGCCTCGTCGTGGAGGTCGCCTTCCCCGTCTGGGAGTACGCCGGGGAGCCCACCCCGTCCGTCGCGGCACAATGAGGGCGTGCCCGGATCGGATTCTTCGAACGCGAACTGCGTGTGCGGGCTGCCCGCGCCGTACGACGACTGCTGCGGGCGGTTCCACCGCGGCGACGCGAGGGCGCCGACCGCCGAACGCCTCATGCGCTCGCGGTTCGCCGCCTTCAGCGTCGAGGACGAGGCCTATCTCCTGAAGACCTGGCACCCGTCGACGCGGCCGCCGCGGATCGACTTCGACCCGGCCCTGCGGTGGCAGCGGCTGGAGGTCCTGCGGACCACCGGCGGCGGTCTCCTCGACACCGAGGGCACCGTGCACTTCCGCGCCCACTACGTCAGGCGCAAGCGCCCCGGCCACCTGGAGGAGAACAGCCGCTTCGTCCTTCACGACGGCGCCTGGCTGTATGTCACCGCGCTTCCGTGAACGGTCCAGAAGTCAGTGGCCGGGCGGGCGGTCGAAGCCGGGTGGGAAGTCCTTGTCGCGCCAGGCGGCCACTCGCCATTCGCCGGCCTCGTCGCGGGCCCACACCGTCGTGTTGGTGCCCTCGCGTGGCGGCCACTCCTTCTCGTCGGCGCGTGCCCCCGTCTGCGTCCAGTGCCAGTCGACGATCGCGACGTCCGGGCGGAGGACGCGCACGGCCTGGACACCACCCGTCGACGCGGCGTCGGTGAAGGTCGGGAAACCCGGCGGAGGCGTCGGGGAGTACAGCTTCTCGTGCAGCGAGCGGATCTCGTCGCGTCCGCGTGACACCATGCCGATCGGATTGTGGAAGTCGGCGTCGGCATGGAACATGGCCACGAATTCCTCCAGGTCGAGGCGGTCGGCGGCCGACATCAGCCGGGCCACGGCGAGCCGCACCTCGCGTTCCGCGCGCTCGGTCGAAGAGTCCATCCTGTCTCCTGACTAACTGGAATCGGATTTCCGATTCCGCTATCGGCACCGTAGACGGCACCGCCTCAGCGCGTCAATCGGACCCGGATCTCCGGTTCCGGCCGCACTACACTCGGACGGCGTGAAGGCCGAAGAAGAGCGCCCGATGCGTGCGGACGCCCGGCGCAACCGCGAGCGGATCCTCAAGGCCGCTCGCCAGGTGTTCGCCGAAGAGGGCGCCGCCGCGCAGATGGAGCCGATCGCCAGGCGCGCGGGGGTGGGCGTGGGCACGCTCTACCGCAACTTCCCCACGAGGCGGGCGCTCATCGGCGCCATGCGCGCCGAGTGGACGGCCGAGCGCGCCGCCAACCTCGAACAGGCCCTCGCCACGGCCGACCCCTGGGTGGCGATCACCGAGTACGTCCACCGCAGCGCCGAGGCCATGAGCCGCGACGCGGGCCTGCGGGAGGTCTTTCCCGATCTGCCGGCCAAGGAGACCACCCCCGAGGCCGAGGCGGAGTTCCGCGACCGGCTCTCCGTGCTCATCCGCCGCGCACACGACGCCGGCGTGCTGCGTCCCGAGGTCAGCGCCGAGACCTACAACGGCATGATGGTCGGCCTGGGCGCCGCCATCACCGCCGGAACCGACTGGCGGCTCGCCGCCGAGATCCTGCTCGCCGGCCTCCGCGCCACGGACCCGCTCAGTCCGGCCGCGCGTACTCGCTGAGGATCGCCTGGAGCGTCCGCCGTTCGGCGGCGAGCCGAGCGGCGCCATCGTCCCCGGCCCGCTCATGGTCGCGCTCCCCTCTCAGCATTGAATGGTCGCGCTCCCCTCCTCCCTCACTCCGCGGACGACTCGTCCCTCGCCGTCCACTCCGTTCGCTCGTCGGCTCGCCGCTCAGTGTGATCAAGGCTTTCCACAGGGCCCAGCCGCGGCCCCGTGCCCACATGGCCGGGTCGACGGCCAGTGCCTCGCGGAACGCCCGCCGGCTCTCGGCGGTCGGCAGTTTCCATGCGATCGCAACGTCGCAGGCCGGGTCGCCGACGCCCGAGGTGCCGAAGTCGATGACCGCGGTCAGTCTGCCGTCCTCGACCAGCAGGTTGCCGGTGGCCACGTCGCCGTGGAACCAGACCGGGCTCCCCTGCCAGCGCGCACGGAGTGCCGTCTCCCAGATCTCCGTCGCCGTGTCGGCCGGTATCCGGTCCTTCAACGCGTCGATCGCCTCGCGGGTCTCCGCGTCGTAGGTGTCCGGCGGCCCGCCGCGGAAGAAGTTGTGCCGGCCGGCGGCCGGCCCGCCCGTGGGGTCGACCCGCCGCAGGGCGGTGAGGAACGCGGCGAGGTCGGTGGCGAAGACGACCGGGTCGCCGATGCGTTCGGCGCTCGCGGTCTCACCGTCGATCCACGCACGGACGGACCAGGGAAACGGGTATCCCTCGGCGGGCACGCCCTTCGCGAGCGGAACCGGGATCGGCAACGGCAGGTGCGGCGCCAGCCTCGGCAGCCAGGTGTGCTCCTTGTCGACCTGCGCGGCGTACCCCGCGGCGCTGGGCAGCCGTACGGCCATCGTGTCGCCGAGGTGGAAGGTGCGGTTGTCCCAGCCGTCGCGGGCGACCGGGCGTACAGGCAGGCCGGCCCACTGGGGGAACTGCGCGCGTACCAGCCGCCGGACCAGCGCGGTGTCGATCGCCGGGGGCCGGGCGTGTCCGTCCGGGTTCATCCGCCTCAGGCTCGCGACCCGGCTCCACCCCGGCAACCGGTTTTCCGGGCGTGCGGGATCGCGCGAGACGCCGTGGTCTCAGAAGTCGGCGTGCTTGCCGACGTACAGGTCCGCGAACGCCGTCGCGGCCGTTCTCGACTTCAGCAGCCGGCGCAGGCGCGCCTGCGCCAGGCGGGTGTGGAACAGAGAGGCCGGTGAGCCCGCGGCATGACCGTGGAAGATCTCCGACAGCCACTGGGAGAACTCCTGGTACTGCCACACCCGGCGCAGGCAGGCGTCCGAGTAGCCGGCCAGTTTCGTGTCGTCGCCGTCGTAGTACGCGACGATGGCGGTGGCGAGCAGCAGTGCGTCGTGCAGGGCGAGGTTCATGCCCTTGGCCGCGATGGGCGCGACGAGGTGGGCCGACTCCCCCGCCAGGTGGAGGCGGCCGTACGACATGGGCTCCACGACGTAGTTGCGCATGTCCAGCACGCGCCGCTCGATCAGCGGGCCGAGGCGGATCTCCCCGTCCGGGATGGTCAGCCGGCTCCGCAGCTCTTCGTGCACGCGGTCTTCGGGCCAGTTCTCCTCCCGGTCGCCGGGCGGGCACTGGAGGTAGAACCGCGTGACCTGCGCGCTGCGCGCCATGTGCGCGGCGAACCCGCGCGGGTGGATGCCGAAGATGACCCCGGGCCCGGACGGCGGTGTCTCGGCCAGCAGGGCGAGCCAGCCGATGCCGTAGTCGTGGGAGGCGAAGAGCCGCCCCGCCGCGGCGAGGTGACCGCGCGAGACCCCGCGGGCGCCGTCGCAGCCGGCCACGAAGTCGCAGTCGATCCGGTACGGCCGGCCGTCCTCGTCCTCGTACGTGACCGCGGGCCGTTCGGTCTCCAGGTCGTGCAGGCCGACGTTCCGCACCTCGAACCGGGCGTCGCCGCCCTGGTCGGCGTAGTGCGCGACCAGGTCCGTGACGAGGTTCTGCTGCGGGTAGACGAAATGGCGCTGGCCGGACAGCTCGCCGTACCGCACGATGTGGCGCACCCCGTCGACGCGGAACTCGAAGGCGTCCTGCGTCTGTGCCCGCTGGAGCAGCCGGTCGGCGAGGCCGTGGCGTTCGAGGGCGCGCACCGCCCACTCCTCGATGAACCCGGCCCGAGGCCGGCGCTCGATGAAGGCGCGGCTCCGCTCCTCGATGAGCACACAGTCGATCCCGGCGGCGCGCAGGAGGTTGGCCACCGTGAGCCCGGCCGGACCGGCGCCCACGACCGCGACCCGTGTGCGCGTGACCGTCATCGAGGGGCGAGACCGGCCGGGGGCGGGGGGACGAGAGAGGGCGTTCCCGTCACGCCGGGGCGCCATGCGACGGCCTGGCACGAGTCGGGAATCTGGTGATCCACGCGAAGAACGTACATGAGGGCCGACCCGCCGTACCTGCCGTGGAGGCCACTGATCGGTGACCCTGACGCCGACCGCGTCAGGTGGCCGCGGCGTAGGCGGGGAGGGTGAGCGCCGAGTATTCGGCGCGGTCGTCGCCGACGGGCAGGGAGGTGAGCCCGCGCAGGGCCTCGTTGCGCCGTTCGATGGCCTCGGCGGTGCTGGGGAAGAGCGTGGCGTTCCCCTTCGTGACGAGCGCCTGGTTGACCTCCACGAACTCGCGTGCGCCGTCCTCGTACGCGGCGAACGCCTCCGCGTGGCCGGGCCTGGTGGCGAGCTCGCCGGCGAGCATGTACGCGCCGACCAGCGCGATGCTCGATCCCTGCCCGGTCATGAACGAGGGCGCGTACGCGGCGTCGCCGACGAGCGCGACCCGGCCGGCGGACCATCGGGGCATGTGGATCTGGCTGACGACGTCGAAGAACAGGTCGTCGGCGGCGCGCATGGCTGCGGTCATGCGCGGGACAAGCCAGCCGTCGCCCGCGAAGACCGAGGCGACCAGCTCGCGCTGCGCATCGGGTTTCCGGAAGGCGTCGAAGGGCGGGTCGGGACGGGTGAAGTTCAAGAAGCCATGCAGTTCGTCGCCGTCGCCGACCGCGTAGAGAGCCGCGGACCTGCCCGGGACGCTCCACAGGACGCCCTCGTGGGAGAGGTCGAAGTCGTTGCGCATGGTGAACCCGGCGAAGCAGTAGCCGAGGTAGCGATGGAACCGCTCCTCGGGCCCGAAGACGAGCCCTCTGGTGTTCGAGTGCAGGCCGTCGGCGCCGACGACGAGGTCGAAGGTGCGCCGGGCCCCGCCGCGGAACGTCACGTCCACGCCGCCCTCGCGGTCGTCGAGCGTGGCGATCGAGTCGTTGAAGAGGAACTCCACGTCGTCGCGGACGGCGTCGTAGAGCACCTCCGCGAGATCCCCGCGGCGAACCTCCAGGTCGCGGCCTTCATCCCCACCAATGAGGACCTCGGGCCGGAGGGAGGCGATCAGGCCGCCGTCGGCGTCGAGGAAGCTGATCTTGTGGGTGTCGATGTGGGCGGCTCGGAGGCGCGGCAGCAGCCCCATGCGCCGGACGACCTCCAGGGCGGTGCCGCGGATGTCGATGGGATAGCCACCGCCGCGCAGCGCTCCGGCCTTCTCCACGACCGTGACCTGGAAACCGTACCGGTCGAGCCAGAAGGCGAGCGCGGGGCCTGCGATGCTTGCACCGGAGATGAGGACCGTGCCTCGCGGTGAACGGCTCATTGCGTGCTCCTGTCCCGCCGTCCCCTGAGGAGGGAACGACAATATAGCTACCTTAGGTATCCTTATTGGCGGCGCGGCGAACCGTCGGCCGCCGCGACACCTGACGCAACTATATACCTAACTTAGGTATTTAAATGAGGATGTGATGGACGACACTCAGCCCGCCGGCGACAAGGACGGTCCCGACTTCGACCTCATGGCCGTGTTCCCGCGCCTGACCCAGCTCGGCAACGTGATGAACCGCAGTGGCCTGGTCGAGCGCGCCATGGAGCGGGTCGGCCTCGGCCTGGACAGGCCGGCGATGTCGGTGCTGGTCACGCTGAAGATGTCCGACCGGCCGCTGCGGGTCGGCGAGATCGCCGAACGCATGCAGGTCGTCGGCCCCCACGTCACCCGGCAGATGAACGAGCTGGAACGGCGGGGCCTGGCACGCCGGGCCACCGACCCGGACGACCAGCGGGCACGTCTGATCGAGCTGACCCCCGAGGGCACGGCGGCGGCCGAGCGCTACCTGCGGACCATTCTCGGCTGGTTCACCGACGTCCTCGCCGGCTGGCCCGCGCGGGACCGCCAGGACTTCGGCCGTCTGCTCGGCCGGTTCGCCGACGACCTCACCGCGCGCCTGGCGGCCATCGACGACGAGAGCCCGTCCCGTCCGTAGCGAGCGCGCGGCCCCGAGCCCCGTTCCCGCAGCGCTTCAACCGGCGGGCGCCGCCGGGCGCAGGAGAAGCCCGGCCACCGCTCCGATGACCATCGCGACGACGTGGCCGACCGCCGCGACGTCGAGCCGGCCCAGCCCGGCGAAGATGTACGGCGCGAGCACGCCCAGGGCCGCCGCCGCGCCGAGCCGCCACCAGCCGCTCCCGGCGAACACCCGCCATCCCCGGGCGGCGGACGCGGAACCGTACAGCAGCGTGCCGAGCAGCGCGGACGTGACCACGTACGACGGGCCGACGTCGTCGAGGAAGCGCAGCGACCCCGGTACGGCGCCGGTCGAGATGCGCCACGCCAGCAGCCCCTCGCTGACCAGCGTGGCGATGACGTGCGCCGTCCCGACGAGCAGCAGCGCACGCAGGTTGCCGAAGCGGTGGACCAGGGGGAACAGCCCGACGGCCGCGAACGCCGGCCACACCCACGGCTCACTCTCGGAGACGAACGCCGACGCGACGAGCGCGCCGATGGGATCCGACCGGAGGTTCACGAGGTTGGTCGCGGTCGCGGCCACCAGCGACCGCTGCCCGGCCGGCCTCAGCGCGTAGGTGTACACCACGGAGACGGCGCACAGGACCGCGATGAAGACGACCGGCACCGGGAACCGCCGGAGGAACAGGGTCACCCCGGCAGCTTAGAGCGGCCCCTCGGCGTCCGCGGCGTTGATCTCGGCGATGGCCGACAGCGCGTCGAGAAGAGGCGGTAGCAGTACTCTGCCGTTCAGTGGCAGGCGATCCTGGCCGCTGGGGGTGGCCGTAGTGGCAGGCAACGGCGCTTTGCCGGGACAAAGTGTGTCCAGCAGGCTCTTGGCGGTGCTCGGCTGTTTCGACCTCGATCGCCCGGCGCTGACGCTCACCGAGATCGCGAGACTGTCGGGGCTGCCGTTGTCCACGGCTCGGCGGGTGATCGGCGAGCTCGTCGAATGGGGCGGCCTCGAACGGACGCCGGACCGGCGGTACCGGGTCGGCATCCGGTTGTGGCAGGTCGGTTCGCTGGCGCCGCAGCAGCGCGTGCTGAGTGAGGCGGCGCTGCCGTTCATGCAGGACCTGTGTGCGGCGACCCAGGAGAACGTGCAGCTCGCGGTGCTCGACCGGCGCGAAGCGTTGTGCATCGAGAAGATCTCCAGTCAGCGTGCGGTCCCCACCGCCACCCAGGTCGGCGGGCGGCTGCCACTGCACGCGACCGGGGTCGGCAAGGTGCTGCTCGCCTTCTCCGCACCGGCTGTGCTCAAAGAGGTCGTCGACGACGGGCTGGTCGCGCTCACGCGTCACACGATCATCCAGCCTGGACGTCTCGCCGCGGCCTTGGAGATCGTGCGCGAGCAAGGCGTCGGGTATTCCTATCAGGAGATGACGCTCGGCGCGGTGTCCGTGGCCGCGCCGATTCTTGATGCCTCCGGTGAGGTTCGCGGCGCGCTCGGCATCGTGACCCATTCCCGCGCCGCCTTGAGGCGGCTTGCCCCGGCGGTGCGGACCGCGGCGCTCGGAGTTTCCCGCCGCGTCGGCTGAGAGCCTGGTCCAGAGTGACGGTCTTTCGTGCGGCCGCCGAGACGACGACGTCGGCCGATTTTTCGCTTCCGGGCTGCCACTGAGTGGTGGCCGTTCCTGGGCCTGTGCCGCGGTGCCGGCCCACGATGATGTCCGGACCGGGGACGACAAGCGGGAGGAATACATGCCTACGCACGCGGAAGACCGGCTCGCGATCCGCGAGCTCGTCGAGAACTGGGCGGTGTGGCGCGACGCGGGAGACTGGGAGCGATTCGCCACGGTGTGGCATCCGGTCGACGGGTGGATGACCGCGACCTGGTTCCAGGGCCCGGCGGCCGAGTTCATCGCGGCGAGCCGGGAGGGGTTCGAGCGAGGGGTGTCGATCCTGCACTTCCTGGGCGGACACACCGCTGACATCGCTGGGGACCGGGCGGTGGCGCAGACGAAGATGACCATCAACCAGCGGTCGGTGATCGACGGCGTCGAGGTGGACGTGGTGTGCACGGGCCGCTTCTACGACTTCTGTGCCCGTCATGACGGGGAGTGGACGATCGTCCGGCGCCAGCCGATCTATGAGAAAGACCGGCTCGACGTCGTCGATCCGGCATCGCGGCTGGAACTCGATCCGGAGCTGCTGGCGCGGTTCCCGGTCGGCTACCGCCATCTCGGCCTCGCGCAGACGAAGGCCGGCTTCACCGTCAAGCTCGGACTACCGGGACTGACCGGTGCCGCCGTCGAACGTCTTTACGTCGAGGGCACGGAGTGGCTTGCCGGCTCCGCTACGGCGGGAAACCCACATTGACGGTGCATCTCCCCGTAGTCCTTCTCAGCCGGTGAACTCATAAGTGGGGTCATAAAGACCTGGAAGACCTCCCGTGACCCCGATTACGCCACCAAAAAGGCCCGGCTGGAACACCTCTACGCCATCGCCGACGGCGAGGTCATACCCGAAGGCGGCGAACCCGAGGTCGTCTTCTGTCTGGACGAGTTCTGCCCGCTCAACCTCCAGCCCCACCCCGGACGCCAGTGGGCCGAACACGGCGGCAAGGGCAAAGACCCCGACCGCGAACCCCGCCCCCGGCGGGGGCGACCTACACCCGCCCCCACGGCGTCCGGCACCTGTTCGCCGCCTACGACCTGGGAAAGGACCAGCTCTACGGCCACATCAAGAAGACCAAGGACCGCTCGAAGTTCCTGGAATTCTGCCGCTACCTGCGCTCCTTGCATCCGGCCAGCAAGCGCATCGCGATCGTGTGTGACAACTACTCACCGCACCTGACCACGAAGCAGTGCCGCCGGGTAGCGGACTGGGCCGAGACCAACAATGTCGAGATCGCCTTCACCCCAACCAATTCGTCCTGGCTGAACCGCATCGAAGCCCAGTTCACCGCCCTGCGCTACTTCACCCTCGACGGGGCCGACCACGCCGGCCACAAGGAGCAGGGCAGCATGATCCGCCGCTACATCATCTGGCGAAACCGCCACGCCCATGACGAACGTCTACACGAGATCGTCGCCCGATCCAACGTCGCCTGAACGGCTGTCGCCCGCCCGCCGGAACCGCTCTCCCACAGAGCGCACCCTCAGCCCAGTCCCACCGGCGCCTCTTGGAGTGCATCTCCGTTCAGCAAATGGGGACCCTTGCCAAGCTCCCACCACAGCTGCCCGTCCGAGGTCAGATAGGGATACATGTCGCGGACACCCCCGCCCTCATACAGCGCCCGGGAAACTTCGTGCAGGTATGCAGCTAGGCTCGGCCACGCGTCGGAGAAATCACCACCATCGGCGTGACCGGCCCAGCCCAGCTGCCCGGACCCACTTCCCGGGCGCAGGTCGATCACGTGCGCGTTTCCGTCAGCGCTCTCGGCCCAGGGCACCCACAGGGGATGCCACCAGGGCTCTTCATCCCAAGGACGTGTCACCAGGCCGTCATTGTCCGACGCGATCCCCATGCACATCTTCCAGTGCTCCGCAATAGCCGCTGCCCCGAGTGGCGACTGCTCTGGCAGCAGGCTCGTCCACTCGCCCACTCCGTTGTGACAGCTCAGTGATTCGCTCAAATGAGCCGGAAACTGAACACCGAGCACTCGCTGAGCCGACTCCAGCTCATCTGGAACCACGGGAGGATTGAGCAGGGAAAGCATCGCCGGCGCATGCGTCGCAAGCCAAGCATCAATCCGCCGCCAGGATCCCGCTACCGACGACACAGCAAGCTCACTCATGCCCGCCATACTCCCTCACCCATCAAACAGGGCGAACGTTGCCTGACGCGGCACTAGCTGTGCTCGGAGAACGCGCGGAACAGCCAGCCGACTTCCGTTCCGTTCGACCTGTACATCACCGCGACCGCGCTCGGCGGCGTGATCGCCAATGCCTCCATCCCGGCGTTGATGGCGAAGCGGGACAGGAACGGTGTCTACTACCTGTTCGGTGTGCTCACCGTGGTGGGGGGTGCGGTCTCTCTGAGTCACTCGGGCTGTCCGCCGGGAAGGCCGCGCTGGTCATGGTGATCGTCAGCACCACCGCGATCGGCGTCAAGCCGCTGGTCGGCTTCCTGTCAGACCGTGTGCGGGGTACCCGCAAGGCGCACCTGATGATTCTCAGCTGGTATTTCGCGCTCATCCTCGTCGTGTTCGGCCTGGTGGCGTAACGCAGGCTTCGCTTTCCGCGGCTCGGCGTCGCGACGGCGTCACTCCGCCGCGGAGGCCTCCGATCGGAGCGATCGCGCGCCCGGGCCGGGCTCGAGGCGGGCGAGGAGGAACCCGACCGCGGCGCCGGTGATCAGGGCGACCAGGTGGCCGACGGCGGCGACGTCCAGGTGGTTCAGTCCGCCGAACAGGTGGGGGGCCAGTAGCGCCAGGCCCGCGAAGGCCCCCAGGCGCCACCAGCGGCTCGCGACACGGTCGAACAGCCAGTGTCCGTGCCGGGCCGTGCGCACCGCGGGCTCGGGGCCGTACAGGATCGTGGCGATCAGGGCGGAGGCGATGACGTAGGAGGGACCGACGTCGTCGAGGAAGCGCAGCGACCCCGGTGCCGCGCCGGTCGAGATCTGCCAGGCCAGCAGGCCTTCGCTGATCACTGTGCCGATGACCTGCGCGGCCGCGACGAGAAGCAGGGCCCGCAGGTTGCCGAAGCGGTGGACCAGCGGGAACAGCCCGACGATCGCGAAGCCGATCCAGATCCACGGCGTGGCCTCGGACACGAAGGCCGAGGCGATGAGCGTGCCGAGCGGGTCGGTCCGCAGGTTCACGAGGTTGGTCGCCGTCGAGGCGACGAAAGATCGCTGATCAGACGGCGCGAGCCCGTAGGCGTACACCGACGAGACGGCGCACAGCGCGATGATGAAGAGGATGGGGCAGGGGGAAACGCCTGAGGAGCGAGGGCACGGCGGAAGCCTAGTGCGGCCGACTGAGCGTTTTCTGACAACCGGCCCAGGGGTCAGACCGCTGTCACCCGCCCGCCACCCCGCCACAGATGGCACCCCTCACGGCCGACCGCCGCTGCCACCCGCGGTACGCCTCACGGTCGACCGCCGCCGTCCCTGACAACCGGCCCGGGATCAGGCCGCAGCCACCCGCCGGCCGGCCCGGCCACTCACCGAACCGGCACGGACGGCACCCCTCACGGCCGACCGCCGACCCGGGATCACGCCGCTGCCGCCCGCCGGCCGGCACGGCGCTCACGGAACCGGCGCAGGCGGTACGACTCGCGGTCGACGGCCGTCGTCACGACGACCTCGCGGAACCGGCCCGGTGCCTCGGCCGCCCAGAAGGCGCCCGCGACGGTCACGGCGGTGGCCCTGCGCGACGTGCCGCCCGCGCGGAACTCCACGAGGACCTCGCCGCCGGGCGGGAGCTGCCCCCACGCCACCGAGAACCCCCGCCCGCGTACGGCGCCGCGGACGAGCACGGCTCCGGGGCCGCCCGCGACGGCGACGTCGATCAGGCCGTCGCCGGTGTGCACCTCCAGCGCGGGGCGGTCCCCGCTCCCCCGTCCGAGGCGCAGCTCCCAACCGCTCTCCGGCAGCGGCGTCGCGCCCGGCGCGATATCGGCGTCCATGGACATGGCTCCTGCTCCTTCCGTGTGAAAAGGGCGGGCGGAGCCCCCCTCCGCCCGCCCCGGGCCCCTCAGATCGCGCCTCAGATGGCGCCTCAGATGGCGACTGTGCCCTCGGCCGAGTTCTCACCGCGCCGTACGAGCAGGGCGGCGACGGCCGCCACGAGGGCGACCGCGGCGGCCACCGTCATGGAGGTCTGGAAGCCGTCCATGAACGCCAGGTGGCTGCCGGTGGTGATGGCCTTGGCGGCCGGCGCCGACGTGCCGGGCGGTACCGGCGCGACGCCCTGGGCGACGTACTCCTTGGCCCCGGCGAACCGCTGCGCGGCCGGTACGGGCAGGCCCGCCCCGGTCAGCCGGTCCATCAGGACATTGCCCACGCGCGTGGACAGGATGGTGCCGAGGACCGAGGTACCCAGCACGCCGCCGACCTGGAAGGCGGTCTGCTGGAGCCCGCCCGCGACGCCGGCGAGCTGTACGGGCGCATTGCCGACGATCGCCTCGGTGCCGGCCGTCATGATGAAGCCGAACGCCAGGCCGATGAGGATGAACCACGGCCAGATCGCGTTGTACGAGGCGTCCACCCCGATCCGCGACAGGCCGAACATCGCCACGGCGGTGAAGACCATGCCGAGGATCAGCGGCACGCGCGGGCCGAAGCGCTGGGTCAGCGCGCCGCCGAGCGGCGAGGAGACGATGAAGATGCCGGTCATCGGCAGCATCCGGACGCCGGCGGAGACCGGGCTCATGCCGTGCACCTGCTGGAGGTACAGCGTGATGAAGAAGATCGTGCCGAACAGGGCGAAGGTGCCGAGCAGGAGCAGTCCCGTCGCCGCCGACAGCGAGACCGAGCGGAACAACTTCAGCGGCAGCACGGGATGCGTGGCCATCAGCTCGCGGACGACGAACCCGGCGAGCAGCACCGCGAACGCGGCGAACGACCACAGCGGCACCGGGTCGCCGAACCCGTACGTGCCGGCCTTGATCAAGCCCCAGACCAGGGCGAACAGCGACCCCGACAGCAGCGCGACGCCGGAGATGTCAAAGGACCCGTGCGCGCCCTCGTCCCGCGACTCGCGGACGACCCACAGGCCCACGAGCAGGGCGATGAGGCCGAGCGGCGCGTTGAGGAAGAAGACCGACTCCCAGCTGACGTGCTGGACGAGCAGCCCGCCGACGATCGGCCCACCGGCGATGGAGACACCGACGGTGGCGCCCCAGATGCCGATCGCGGCGTTGAGCCGCTGCGGGGGGAAGGTGTTGCGGATGAGAGCCAGGCTCGCCGGCTGGAGCAGCGCGCCCGCGACGCCCTGGACGACGCGCCAGAAGATGACCATGCCGATGCCGCCCGACACGCCCACCAGCACTGACGCCGCGGCGAAGCCGATCACACCCGCCAGGAACGTCTTCTTGCGGCCGAACCGGTCGGCGATCTTCCCCGCCGGGATCAGCGTGACGGCGAGGGCGAGCAGGTAACCGTTGGTGACCCACTGCAGACCGGCCAGATCGGCGTGCAGGTCCTTGGCGATCGCGGGGTTGGCGATGGACACGACCGTCGCGTCCAGGCCCACCATCATCACGCCGAGCGCGACGGCGAAGAGTGTCAGCCAGGGATGACCGTGGCCGGCGCGGCGGGGTCTCTCCCGCGCACCCGCATGCGGCGTGAGTGTCGCTTGGGACATGAACTTGCCTCCGTGAAGTTCGAGATGGCCCAAAGCTGTCATGCTGTGACACATGTCGTCAAGCGACTAAAGTCGCGCTATGACTACTGTCACAATGAGAAAAGTGGTCTTGGCTAAGTGAACGGCGTCCGTTACTCTGCGGGCATGGAGGCGACCACGGTGGAAGGCGGCTGTGCGGCGCCCATGGCCGGCCGGCGCGAGCGCAAGAAGCAGCGCACCCGTGAGGCACTGGTCGACGCGGCGTTCCGGCTGTTTCAGCAGAAGGGCTTCGACGCGACGACGGTCGAGGAGATCGCCGACGAGGTCGACGTCTCCTCCCGCACCTTCTTCCGCTACTTCGCCTCGAAAGAGGACGTCGTCCTGACGTTCCAGGAAGAGCAGTTCGTCACGATGCTGGAGGCGCTGTCCTCCCGCCCGGCCTCCGAGCCGGTGCTGACCGCGCTGCGCAACGCGGCGGTCTCGGTGATCCGCGCCTGCGAGGAGGGCCGGTACGGCTTCGACCCGGAGCGGTTCGGCTGCATCCAGCAGATGATGGAGAGCAGCCCGGCCGTGTTCGGCCGCAGCCTGGAGCACGGGCAGAAGAAGCAGTCGGAGATCACCCGGATCATCGCCGAGCGCATGGGCGTCGACCCGGCCGCCGACCTGCGGCCGCACGTGATGGCCGGCCTGGCCAACTGCGCGTTCCACAGCGCCTTCGAGGTGCTCGCGGCGGGCGTGGCCAAGACCGACCGCTTCTCCGAGGTCGTGGACGAGGTCTTCGAGGTCATGGAGGACGGCCTGGCCTACCGGTCCGAGGAGACGACCGCCGCCGGATGACGGCACGCCGGCCCACGGATCACCTGGGGGGTGGATCTCCGTGGACCGGCGCACCTACGGGGGATACGGCCGTGCGGCGGGGGAACCGCCGGCCGCTGCTCGCGACTCCGTCGTGGGGATCGACGGGCCGCACGGCGGGGCTCACGTGTGAGGGTCACGCGCCCCGGTGACGTTCTTGGGCCGAAGTACGGGGCTCAGGCCGCCAGGGAGAGTGGCCGGGCGCGGTGGGGCTCGGTCACGAGGCCGTCAGGGGCGAGTTCGCCGGTGTCGTCGAAGATGACGACGCCGTTGCACAGCAGGTACCAGCCCTGCTCGGGGTGCGACGCCACGACACGTGCCGCCGTGTGGTCTGCTGCGTTCGCCGTGGGGCATGGAGGCCGGTGCCGGCACATGTCACGTCCCCTTCCTTCCTCGTTGCCGTCTTGACTTACCAACACCACAATCCCTCGCCGGATGCCCCACGTCAGCGCCGCCACCCCCCAAACCACCCGCCTGCCAGCGCCAGTACGGGCATTCCTGCTAGCCGGTATGCCCGTACGCTCTCCGGGCCGCGCCGCGCGGCTCCGCCTCCGGCCGTGGAGGGTTCCGGCCCGCGTGCGCCGCTCAGGTGGCCCGGCTCAGGATCAGGCCGCTCGTCGGAACGCCGGTGCCCGCCGTGACCAGGACGTGCGACACGTCCGGGACCTGGTTGACCGACGTGCCGCGGATCTGGCGGACCGCCTCGGCGATGCCGTTCATGCCGTGGATGTAGGCCTCGCCGAGCTGACCGCCGTTCGGGTTGACCGGCAGGTGGCCGTCGAGCTCGATGCCGCCGTCCGCGACGAAGTCGCGGCCCTCGCCCCGCCCGCAGAAGCCCAGCTCCTCCAGCTGCATCAGCACGAACGGCGTGAAGTGGTCGTACAGGATCGCCGTCTGCACGTCCGCCGGGCGCAGGCCGGACCGCTCCCACAGCGCGCGGCCCACCACCCCCATCGCGGGCAGCGCGGCCAGGTCCGTGTCGTAGTAGCCGAACATCATCATCTGGTTCGGCCCCGAGCCCTGGGCGGCGGCGGTGATCGACACCGGCGGATTCGGGAGGTCGCGGGCGCGGTCGGCGCCGGTCACGACGATCGCCACGGCGCCGTCGGACTCCTGGCAGCAGTCCAGCAGGTGCAGCGGCTCGACCACCCAGCGGCTCGCCTGGTGCTCCTCCAGCGTGATCGGCCGCTCGTGGAACCACGCGCGGGGGTTGGTCGCGGCGTGCCGCCGCATCGCGACCGCGACGCGCCCGAAGTCCTCGCTGGTCGCGCCGTAGTCGTGCAGGTAGCGCCGGGCCTGCATGGCGACCCAGGCGGCGGGCGTGGCGAAGCCGAACGGCAGGTGCCAGGAGAACTCCATCGCGGTCGTGCCCGGAGCCATGGCCGTGGTCGCCTGGCCGAAACGCTGCCCGGACCGCTCGTTGAACGCCCGGTAGCACACGACCGTACGCGCCTGCCCGGTCGCCACGGCCATCGCGGCGTGCGCGACCGTGCCGCAGGCCGCGCCTCCGCCGTAGTCGACGCGGGAGAAGAAGCTCAGCTCAGGGACGCCCAGCTCGCGGGCGACGGCGATCTCCGCGTTCGTGTCCTGGGTGAACGTCACCAGCCCGTCGACGTCCGACGGCGTCAGCCCGGCGTCCTTGAGCGCGGCGACGCACGCCTCGGCCGCGAGTTGCAGCTCCGAGCGGCCCGACTCCTTGGAGAACTCCGTCGCTCCGATGCCGGCGATCGCCGCGCGTCCCGAGATCGTCATGCGGGCTCCCCCAGCCGTACGGTCGCCACCACGTGGTCGCCCAGGCCGACCGCGCCGCGCACCTCTAGAGTCCCGTCCTCGCCGGCACGGCCGGTGAGGGTCAGCGTGTCCCCGGCGTACGCGGGCGCGCCGAGCCGCAGCGCGATGCCGGCCAGGCGGGCGTCCGGCCGGCGTTCGAGGGCGTACCGCTGGACCAGGCCGATCGTGGTGAGAATGTTGAGGAAGATGTCCGCGGAGCCCTGGGCCCGCGCCACCGCCGGATCGTGGTGCACGGGCGTGAAGTCGCGGGTCGCCAGCGCCGTCGAGATCACGAACGTCGGCGTCAGCTCGATCCGCAGTTCCGGCTCGCCCGGCTCCCGATCGCGCCGCGACTCGCCGGCGCTCGGCTCGGCGGCGCCCGGCGGCTTCTCCGCGGTCGGCGCGGCGGCGGCCGGGCGCCACTGCGGCAGCGTCAGCTCCTCGTCCATCCGCTGGAACTCCAGCTCCACCGGCATGCCGACGTACACGTCCCCGGGCGCGCAGCCGAGCAGGTTGCCGATGATCCGTACGCCCTCCTCCAGCTCGACCAGCGCCACGACGTACGGCGGGGTGAGGCCCGGCACCGGCGGGTGATGGTGCACGACGTAGCTGTGCACGACGCCGCGCCCGGCGGCGACGACGTGGTCGCGCTTGGTCGCGTGGCAGGCCGGGCACATCGGCCCGGGCGGGTGGCGCAGCGCGCCGCACTCGGCGCAGCGCTGGATCCGCAGCTCACCGGCCCGTACGCCGTCCCAGAAGAACCGGGTGTCGGGGCCGACGGCGGGGCGCAGCGGATACCGCCCGCCGGCCGGGGCGGGCGGCGCGCCGCGCGGTTTGAACTTCAGCACCCGGAACAGCATCTCCGCGACCCGCTCGCCGCCGGAGTACCAGCGCTCGTACCAGGTGACGAAGTAGCCCTCGCCGAGCGCGGTCCGCTTGGGCCCGGTGACGCCGTCGAAGAGCACGGTCGTGGACAGCTCCTCGCCCAGCCGCAGGTACCGGTCGTAGGTGTGCTCGCAGTTGGTGGCGACCACGCCCGTGTAGCCGGACTCGTCCAACAGCGACAGAACCCGATCGGGCGCGCTCTTTCCCCGACCAACCTGCCCCGACCGACCTCCCGGCGATGGACGGTCGTCCGGACCGGCCATCGACCAGACCTGGATCATGGCCGGTGGGGCGTACTCCGACCAGCGTCCGCTCCGGTCGCCGAGGGCCTGGGTCCAGTTGCGGATCATCGCGGCGTTCACCGGGTCGGGGCAGGGCGTGGCGGCGCTCTCGCCCTCGGCCGCGAGTTCGTCCGCGAGCGCCATCAGCCGGTCGTGCATGTCTCTCCCTCGCGGTGGGTCAGCGCGGGGCCCGCGGCAGGCCGAGGCCGATCATGGCGATGATCTCTCGCTGTACTTCGTTGACCCCGCCGCCGAAGGTCAGCACGAGGCCGCCCTTGACCCCGTGGTCGACGCGGTCGATCAGCTCACGCGTCTCCTCGTCGCCCGGGTCGCCGTACCGCGCGAGGATCTCGCCGACGACGCGCCCGGCGTCCTGCATGCGCTCCGAACCGTAGATCTTGGTCGCGGAGGCGTCCGCCGCGCCGAGCCAGCCGAGGTCCATGCCGGCGGCGACCTGCCAGTTGAGCAGTTCGTTGACGCGCAGGAACGCGTGCACCCGTGCCACCGCGCGCCGGACCGCCGGCTCCTCGATCAGCGGCCGCCCATCACGGCCGGTCTTCGTACGGGCCCAGCGGACGAACCGGTCGTAGGTGTGGCCGAGGTTTCCCGCCGGGCCGAGGGTGACGCGCTCGTGGTTGAGCTGGTTGACGATGAGGTCCCAACCGCGGTTCTCCTCGCCGACGAGCAGGTCGGCCGGCACGCGTACGTCCTGGTAGTAGGTGGCGTTGGTGTGGTGACGGCCGTCCATCGTGACGATCGGCGTCCAGGAGAAGCCCGGGTCGGCGCAGTCGACGATGAGCATCGAGATGCCCTTGTGCCGGGCGGCGCCGGGGTCGGTGCGCGCGGCCAGCCAGATGAAGTCGGCGTGGTGCGCGCCCGAGGTGAAGATCTTCTGGCCGTTCACGACGTAGTGGTCGCCGTCGCGGACCGCCGTGGTGCGCAGCGCGGCCAGGTCGGTGCCGGCGCCGGGCTCGCTGTAGCCGATCGCGAAGTGGCACTCCCCCGCGAGGATCCGGGGCAGGAACCGCTTCTTCTGCTGCTCGGTGCCGTACTGCACGAGCGTCGGCGCGACGGTGTTGAGCGTGATGATCGGGTACGGCACCTCGGCGCGGGCGATCTCGTTGGCGAAGATCTGCTGCTCGACCGGGCCGAAGCCGCGCCCGCCGTACTCCTCCGGCAGCGCGATGCCGAGCATGCCGTCGCGGCCGAGCCGGCGGCAGTGCTCCATGTACGCCGGGCCGAACGGATCTTCGGCGATCCGTTCGCGGTCCTCGGCGGTGAGGCAGTCGCGGAAGTAGCCGCGCAGGTCGTCGCGGAGGGCCCGCTGCTCGGCGGTCAGGTCGATGAACATCAGGCCACCAGAGCTCCGATCGTGTCGAGCTGGGCCTCCGCGCCGCCGAGCAGGTGGGCGTAGTGCTTGCCCCAGGCGAAGTGGCGGTGCAGGGGGTAGGTGACGTCGAGGCCGAGGCCCCCGTGCAGGTGCTGGCAGGTGTAGAGGGCCTGGAGGGCGCCCTCGCAGGCCGCCCAGGCGGCGACCGCGAGCACCTCGGCGGCGTCGTCGTGGCCCTCGGCGAGCCGCCAGACCCCGGCCCACATGGCCACGTCGAGCGCCCGCTTGGCGATGTAGACGTCGCCGATCTGCATCGTGACGGCCTGGAACTCCGCCAGCGGGCGGCCGAACTGCTCGCGCGTCCTGACGTGCGCGGTGGTGAGGTCGAGCGCGGCGGCGAGCGCGCCGGAGGCGGTGGCGACCGCCCCGGCGGTGGCGTGCCCGAGCAGCGTCTCGTACGCCCCGGCGCCGAGCAGGGCGCCCGCGCTCACCCGTACGCCGTCCAGGTCGAGCCGCGCCATGGGCTCGCCGGTCGCCGCGGGCTGCGGGGTCAGTGCGGCCCGGTCCGGCTCGACGGCGAAGACGCCGACGCCGCCGTCGCCGGTGCGCGCCGGGACGAGGACGCAGGCCGCCTGCCCGGCGTACGGCACGAAGGTCTTGACGCCCTGCAGGACGTACGTGTCACCGTCGCGGGTCGCGGTCGTGCCGGGGGTGACGGCGGGTGCCGGGGCGAGGCCGGAGCCCGGCTCGCGTACCGCCGCGGTGAGCACCAGCTCGCCGTCGGCCGGCGCGGTGAGCCTTTGACGGAGGTCTCCGGTGCCGTGGCGGGCGATCGTGAGAGCGGCCGGCAGCGAGGCGTACGCGGGCACGGGCGCCGCGCGCGCCCCGATCTCGCGCAGGATCACCGCCAGCTCGACCGTGCCGAGCCCGGAGCCGCCGAGGTCCTCGGGCAGGCAGGCGCCGAGCACGCCGGTCTTGGCGAGCGCCGCCCAGAGCCGCGCGTCGTACGGGTCGCCGGAGCGCTCGTGTTCGTCGATCCGCGCCGGGGTCGCCTCCCGGTCGAGCAGGTCGGACACCAGACTCCGCAGCTCCTGGGCGTTCTCGTCGAGATCGAAGTCCATGATCCCCTCTCGCGGCCGGGGGCAGCGCGCCTGGGATGCAAACTAGAACGGATTCTAGTCCGTGTCCACTGCCGAGAGACGAGCGCGATCCCGCCACGACACAGCGGGATTCATCGAGGGCGGGGCGACACGCGGGACCGTTGCGGCGGAATAACGTGTTCTCGCGGCATGTACCCTTGTGCGAAGAAAGCGCGGACCGGAGGCCGCGCTCCCGACCGATGGGTGGCGACGTGACCGCAGAACCCGCGGCGGCCGGTCACCTGACAGGTCGTTCCCGCAGCCAGCACCAGCGCCGAAAGCGCATCCTCCAGGCCGCGGCCGCACTGGCGTCGCGCGGAGGCGTGGAGGCGATGCAGATGCGCACGGTCGCCGAGCGCGCCGGAGTGGCCCTGGGCACGCTCTACCGCTACTTCCCCTCGAAGATGGACCTCGTGGTGGCGGTCGTCAACGAGGAGATCGACACCCTGGAGGCGAGCCTCGATCGCCGGCCGCCGAGCTCGGGCACGCCGGCCGGCAGGGCCGTGGAGGCGCTGATGCGCGCGACGCGCGGGCTGATGCGCGAACCGGAGCTCGCGGACGCCCTCATCCGCTCACTGCTGCTGTCGGACGTCAAGACGGATCTCGGCGACCGGATGGCGGCCATGCTCGCGCGCGCCGCCGACGACGCGGCGCCCGGCGAGGAACGTCACATCCTGCTGCGCTCGCTCTCCAGCGTCTGGGTCATGGAGATGATCGAGCTGCTCCGCGGCCGTACCGGCAACGAGCAGATCCAGGCACGCCTGGAGATCGCCGCCGAGCGCCTGCTCGACGGCGATTGATTCTGGGAAGTACCCGCTTCCTTAGGCGGGAACGCCCGCGGCACGCAGGTCGCGGTACAGCCCGGACCGCATGAACTGCAGGAACAGGCGGGTGAGAAGGGCCTGGAGCAGCATCACCAGGGCCTTCGCGAGGATGGTCGAGACGATGTCGGGCACGGGGAAAACCTAACGTCATCAGGGATGCTTTCGACATGAGTATGCCTTCTTGTCCGGTTTCAGGAAAACCCAGGGGGTTACGAGAAGGTGAACATCTGCCCAGGTCAACCGGTACGCCCACCCCGGTCGATCCCTGGCGACACAGGAGACACTGACGTCACGCGGGGCCGCCGCTGATCGCCCCCGGCGTGCGGTACGCCGCCGCTCAGCGGTGGGGCGTGAGGGCGGGGCGCAGGCCGTCCTTGAGGGCCTCGTGCAGGCTGTCCGTCAGGTCGTCCTTCAGCTCCTCCACGAGGCGGGCGGCCTGGGCGGCGCCCGGCACGTACGCCACGATCGTGCCGCCCGGCAACCGGGTCACCAGCACCGCGCCCAGGGCGAAGCCGCCCGCGCAGCCCAGGGCGATCAGCCAGCCGTGCGGCAGGAGTGGCCGGCTGCCGAAGAAGTGGCTCAGCACCGGCACCTGCACGATGATCCCCAGGGCGGCCAGCGAGGCCAGGCCCGCGGCCAGGACCAACGGGTCGCGTCCGCCGGCGGCGATCGTCTGGGCCAGCTGGGTGCCGACCAGGGCCACCAGGCCGGTCGTGTCCGCCTGCTCTCGGGTGCCGCTCATCCTCGCCAGGGTCCAGGCGGTCACGGCGGCGCCCGCCGTGGCGCACGCGCGTACGGCGATGTCGCGGGTCAGTGCGGTGCCGAGCGAGCGGTCCGGGCCCTCCTGGAGCAGTTCCTCCCGGGTGACGCCGGAGGGCGGGCGGGCCGCCAGCGCGACGGCCGGGAGCATGTCGGTGAGCAGGTTCACGAGCAGGAGCTGGCGGACGTTCAGCGGGCTGCTGCCGCTGACCAGGCCGGTGAGCACGGTGAAGGTGATCTCGCCGATGTTGCCGCCGAGCAGCACCGCGAGCGCGTCGCGGGTCGAGCGCCACATCGCCCGGCAGTCGGCGATCGCGTCGGTGATCGTCTCGATCCGGTCGTCGGTCACCACGACGTCGGCGGTCTCCCGGGCGGCGGGGGTGGCACGCTCGCCGAGGGCGATCCCGACGTCCGCCAGGCGGATCGCCGGTGCGTCGTTGGCGCCGTCTCCGGTCACCGCGACCACCCGGCCCGCCGTGCGCAGCGCCTGCACGACGCGTGCCTTCTGGTTGGGGCTCACCCGGGCGAACACCGAGACCCCGGCCAGCGCCTCCCCGAGCTTCTCCTCGGGCAGGGCGTCGAGGTCAGCGCCGGTCATGATCTTTCCGTTGAGGAGGTTCAGCTCGGCGGCGATCGCCTCCGCCGTGGTCGGGTGATCTCCGGTGATCATCATGATGTCGACGCCCGCCTTGCGGAGGCGGCCCACGGCCTCGGCCGCGGTCGGGCGCACCGGGTCGGCGATGCAGACCAGGCCGAGCAGGCACAGCCGGTTGATGCGCGACTCGGTCAGATCCCGCCGCCCGGACGCCTTCCGCTCGCCCACCGCGAGCACGCGGTAGCCCAGGCGCGCCAGCCGGTCCACCTCCTGCTCGACCTTCTCGCGGGCCTTGTCGTCGAACGGGACGGTCTCGTCGCCGCGCGACCACCGGTCGCAGCGCTCCAGGACGATCTCCGGCGCGCCCTTGACGCTCAGCAGCTGCCCGTCCGGCGTACGGCCGAGCACCGCGTGGTAGCCGCGGCCCGGCTCGAACGGCAGCTCGGCGACACGCTTCCAGGAGCCGAGCCCCTCGAAGTCCTTCATGTCCAGATCACGGGCCGCGCGGATGATCGCCTGGTCGGTGGGGTGGGGCATCTTGCGGCCGACCTGCTCGGGGCTGGCGCGGAGCGCGGCGGCGACGATGACCCGGCGCTGCGGTGTCAGGTCCTTGGCCGGAGAGGTCGACTCTCCGTCGGAGACGAGCCGCAGCCGCAGGCGTCCCATGGTCAGCGTGCCCGTCTTGTCGAAGCACAGGACGTCGATCCGGCCCAGGGCCTCGATCGTCGCCGGGTTGCGTACGAGGGCGCCCCGCTGGGACATGCGGCGTGCCGTCGCCAGCTCCGCGGCGGTGGCGACGAAGGGCAGGCCTTCGGGGACGGCGGCGACGGCGAGGCTGACCGCCGGGCCGAGCGCCTGGGCGAGCGAGCGGCCCCGCAGCAGGTCCGACAGGAACAGGCCGGCGCCCGCGCCCAGCGCCACCGGCAGCGTCACCGCGGTGAGGGACTGCAGGCGCGCCTCGACGCCCCCGGGGCGGTGCTCACCGGCGAGCCGGGTCGCGCGGCCGATCTCGGTCCGCTCCCCCGTCGCGACGACCACCGCCGTGGCCTCCCCCGCCGCGATGACCGTGCCCTCGTACAGCATGGAGGTGCGGTCCGCGACGGACCCGGCCATGCTCGGGCGGGCGGTCTTGGTGACGAGCTGCGACTCTCCGGTCAGGCTGGACTCATCCACCTCCAGCCCCTTCGCGGCCAGCAGCCGCGCGTCGGCCGGCACGGCGTCGCCGGCGCTCAGCATGATCACGTCGCCGGGGACGAGCTGGTCCGCGGTCGCCCTGACGTCGGTCTCGACCTCCTCCGGGCGCCGCAGCCGTACCCGCACCGCGCTCAGGTCCACGAGCCGGCGCAGGGCGCGGTCCGCGCCGACGCGCTGGATGCCCGACATCAGCGCGTTGACGCCCAGGACCGTGCCGATCAGGGCCGCGTCGGTGATCGACCCGACGACCGCGGAGACTCCCGCGCCGGCCGCGAGCGCGGGGGTCAGCGGGTTGTCCAGCTCCTCGACCGTGACCCGGGCGAGGCCGGGAGGCCGCGGAGTGCCGTCCTGCGCGGACACCCGCCGGCGCTCGGCCTCGGACGCGGTGATCCCGGATGAGGACGAGTCGAGGCGGTTCAGCACGGCCTGGGCGGGCCAGGCGTGCCAAGGCGTACGGTCGACCGGCACGAGGGCGGGCCGCCGGCCGACCGTGAGCCCCGCCCAGGTGCCGGTCGCGAGCGCCGACAGCGCCGCGGTGTCGATGGCGAGCTGCGCCCGCCGGGCGGCGTTCCGCGGAGTGCCGGTGGCGGCGAGCAGCGCGCCGGCCACCGAGCCGACCTCGGCGATCCGGGCCGAGCGCGAACTGGCCTCACGCGCGGGCACCAGCGCCTCGATCACCGGGTACGCCTTGCCCAGGCCGGGGCCGCACAGGATGTGCGCGCCCCAGGGCGGGTGCCCGTTCGCGCTCAGGAGCCCGACACCGACGTCGGCGGCGGCGAGCGCCGCCCCGCCACGCGACGACAGCAGCAGGACCGTACGGCCGTCCTCCTGGAGCCGCCGCACGGACGCCAGGAGGCGGCTGCCGCCCGGCACCGCCTGTTCGACCGGGAGCCGCCGTCGCGTCCCGGCGGCGACGCCGGCGACCGCCACGGGACAGACGCGCCGCGCCGCCGCGATCAACGGCTCGGCGAGCGGGTCCAACTCCACCACGACGGAGACCAGCGCGACCGGATCGATCTCGTGGGTCAACAGCAGTACGGTCGCGCCGCCCTTGCGCAGCACGTCCGCCTGTTCCCTGGCCTCGTACGGCAGGCCGCGCGCGGAGGGGCGCAGCGGCGCCACCGCCCACGGGCCGTCCTCGTGCCGGTCGCTCAGCCGGTGCACGTCCACGAGGGAGTGGGCGCGCTCGTACGCCGTCTCCGGCGCGACGTCCTCGGTGAGGAGGACCACGTCCTCGATGACCAGGTCGCCGGTCCGCAGCGCGGACGCGTCGATGACGATCTGGTCCACGCGGTCGAGCCGGCGCAGGACCTCCGGCGTCACCACGACCACGTCCCGGCGGGCCGCCGCCCTGCCGACCTGGACGGCGAAGGCGTCGCGGCCGAGCCGGGCGGCCTTCGGCACGCCCGCCGCGAGCACACCCTGGGCCCGGTCGGCGTCGCGGCTGAACGCGTACGTGCCGGTGGCTGTCATGATCGCGGCCGGGATGGTCCAGGCGGCGTGCTCCACCGCGCCGTACGGCAGCGGGACGGGCCGCGGCGGCACGTCGAGCGGGGCGCACTGGAAGACGCCGGGGGTCGGTGCGATGTGGTGGCAGCGCCGGTTCCACGCTTCCGCGTGCGCGCGCATCTCGGCGATGCGCATGAGCCGGTGCACGGAGTTGATGACGGGACCGGAGGGCTGGAACGCCAGCACGTGGCTGACGATGACGCCGGCGCCGAGGAGCGCGTCGGAGGCCGGACGGCCGACCCGCCGCTCCAGCCCGTTCCGCACCTGCGGGGACGCGTCGGCCATCGCCAGCAGCGTCGCGATACCCGGGGGCAGCGGCGTGGCCCGCAACATCCGGCCGACCACGGCGGCACCGCCCCCGGCGAGGTACGCGCCGGCGAGAGCGGCCTCGCGCAGGACCGTCTGGCGGCTCGGGTGGGCGAGACGGGAGAACGGCTCCCCGGAGGCTCCGTGCGCCACCTCCACGGCCTCCACGACGTCGAGGAGAGCGTCGAGCGGCGTCTCCTCGTCGTGCAGGACGAAGACGAAGCCGAGCGGTGCGTTCACCTCGGCGCGTGCCACCCCGGCGACGCTCGTCAGTCGGTCGACGAGCGACCGCGAAACCCCCTCGGTGCCCGGTTTGTGCACGCCGCGCACCCGGATGCGCGTCCGGCCCGGCGCGGTGTGCACCTGGCGCCGGTTCACGGCCCCGGTCACCGCTCGCAGTGTGGCGCCGGGCAGGCCGGTGGCGTCGCCGAGAAGTCGTCGCAGTCGCATGGTCGTCTTCCTGGTCACGTGCTGGTGGCGTGCTGGTGGCGTGCGTCAGCGGCCCCACGCCGGCGCGGCTCGCGGCGGGCGGGGTTCCGCGGAGCGGTGAGTGTCAGGTACGCGAGGTGGAGCGCCGCGCGCGCCCGCGTAGGGCCTCCATGCCACGGCCGGTCCTGCGCGCGACCATGGTGCCGATGCCGATCGCCGCGGCGACCGGCCAGTCGATGGCGCCGAGAACCGCCGCGATGCCCAGACCGCCGTAGAACGCCAGGCGCTCGGGCGGCGGAAGGTACCCGGCGACGAGCCTCCCGGCGTCGCCCACGTACGACATCCCGGGTGTGGGCACGTGCACGGTCTTCATGTGCGGGGTGAGCACCGGCACCGAGACGTCCATCCCGGCGGTCTCGGCGGAGGGACGCTCGGCGGGCCGCCGCGCCGTGGCGGTCGTGCCGCCGCCGGCCCGGGCGGCCGAGGTCCCGCGCGCACGGGTCCTGGAGGTCTTTGACGTGGAGGTCCTGGTCCGGGTGGTCGTCCCGCCCCGGGAGCGGCCCGCGGCGGACGTTCTCGTGCTCCTGGCCGTCGTCGTGCTCTTCGTGCCGCCGCCGCCCGAGGTCCTGCTGCTCGCGCTCCTGCTGGTCGTGGTCCGGCTCGTCGTGGTCTTGCCGGCCGCGGTCCTGCCGCGGGATGTCCTGGCGCCGGCTCCCCCGCCGCCGGACGCCCTCGCGGCCGAGGTCTTGCTTCCCGCGGAGGTGCTCCGCGGCGCGGTCTTCTCTTTGGTCGCTCGCCCGGCTTCCGCCATACCGGCACATCCCCCCTCACGTGCCCGGACACGATGTCCGGTTAAGTCCAGGTTGTTTCCGTGAGCGGGTGCGGCCATGCCTCCGGCCGCGTTTCCAGACCGACCTTTTCCCTGGTCACGGCGGCGTGATGGAGAGCGCCGCAGGCGGCCACGTGTCACCGGTGGTGAGGATCACGAGACTCTCCGGCTCCGCTATCCGGCGTTTCCGCGAGTACGGGCCGCACAGGCGGCGGGTAGGCATACGGGCGGACCGACACAGGTAGGGAGGGAGACGAGATGGCGCGCCAGGAGCCCGGGTACGAGCCCGACTACCGATTCTCCCTGGCCAACGAGCGCACTCTCCTGTCGTGGATCCAGACCGCCTTCGGCCTGCTCGCGCTCGGGGTGCCGCTCGCCGGCGGCATCCGCGGCGTACGGCTGCCGCCCTGGCACCACGAGATCGGCCTGGGCGCGATCGTGCTGAGCGTGCTGATCGTGCCCGCGGCGTACCGCAACTGGCGGCGCGTCCAGCTCGCCATGCGTCTCGGCATCCATCTTCCCCGGGACCCGCTGCCGGCGCTGCTCGCCTCCGGGGTGGCCGTACTGCTGGCGACGACGCTGCTCAGCATGGCGATGAAATGAGCTCCGGACTCCAGCCGCAGCGTACGGAGCTGGCCTGGCTGCGGACGACGCTGTCGGCCTGGGCGGTGACGGCCATCACGGCGCGGGTGGCCCTCCCGGTGGGGATGTTCGCGGTCGCGGGACCGGTGGTGGTCTCACTGGTCGCGTACGCGCGACGGCGGCGGCTCAAGGAGAAGGAACCGCCGCCCGCGTTGGGTCCGGCGGAGGCGGCGGCGGTGGCGGCGGCGTGCGTCCTCATCGCGCTGACGGCCGCGCTGCTGTTGTGATCGAACTGTGATCAACAGTCGGGGCAGAGGAAACAGGCCCAGACGACCTTGCCGTGACTCGACAGCGGCGCCCAGTTCCATGAGTGGCTGAACGCTTCGACCAGGTGCAGGCCACGGCCGCTCTGGGCTACCCAGTCGGGCTCCCTGCGCACCGGGATCTGGTCGCAGGGATCGGTGACGGCGCAGGTCAGCCGGCCGCCGGTGTGCAGCAGGCTCAGCCGTATCGGGGTGTCGCCGTGCCGCTCGCCCGCGTATCCGGCGGCGTAGCGCAGCGCGTTGGTGACGAGCTCGGACACGACGAGGCGCACGTCGTCGTACATGCCGGTGAGGCCCCATGACTGGAGCACCGCGCGCGCGAAGTCACGGGCCTCCTTGACCGACTCGGCGACGGCGGCGAGCCCGACGGACATGGTCTGCGGAGCGGGGCGGATCTCGAGGGGACGGTGTTCGTGCCAGCGATCAGCCTGGGTGATCGTGGACAACCACTCTGGCGCCTCGTCGACCGCCTTTCCTGCTCTTTCGCCTGTCATCCAGCGCGCTCCGTGTGCTGTCATCCGCGATCCCCTGGCGATCAGTGATCGGCGTGTCCCGCGCGCTATCCTGCTCGACATGCCTTGCAGATGCAAGGCCCGATGCACGTGCAGATGCCCGTGCGCACTCTGACATCGAACCGAAGGGAGTGGCACACTGTGCGCTGACCGATGCTCATGGAGGTAGGGGTGGAAACAGCGCAGCCCGCCGGAGGACCGACCGTTCTTCGCCGGCTCCTCGGTGCCCAGCTGCGCCGGTTGCGTGAGCGCCAAGGCATTACGCGCGAAGAGGCCGGATACGCCATCCGCGCCTCCGGCTCCAAGATGAGCCGCCTGGAGCTGGGCCGGGTCGGCTTCAAGGAGCGTGACGTCGCGGACCTGCTCACCTTGTACGGCGTCACCGACGAGACCGACCGCGAAAGCCTGCTCGCGCTGGCCCAGGACGCCAACAGTCCTGGCTGGTGGCACAGGTACGGCGACGTCCTGCCGGGCTGGTTCGAGACGTACGTCGGCCTGGAAGAGGCGGCGGCGCTCGTCCGCACCTACGAAGTCCAGTTCATCCCGGGTCTGCTGCAAACCGAGGAGTACGCCCGCGCGGTGATCTCGCTGGGCAACTCCACCGCACCCCCGGAGGAGATCGAGCAGAGGGTCAGCCTGCGTATAACACGTCAGAAACTACTCACGCGGGGGGATTCCCCCCGACTGTGGGCTGTCGTGGACGAGGCGGCCTTGCGCCGTCCGATCGGGGGACGGGATGTGATGCGCGGCCA
This sequence comes from Actinoallomurus oryzae, assembly GCF_039541955.1. Lineage (NCBI taxonomy): Bacteria > Bacillati > Actinomycetota > Actinomycetes > Streptosporangiales > Thermomonosporaceae > Actinoallomurus > Actinoallomurus oryzae. Next base: position 508,312 of record NZ_BAABHF010000024.1, read on the forward strand.
GATCGAGCGGCTGATCGAGGCCACCAAGCTGCCGGGCGTCATTCTCCAGGTACTGCCGTTCCGGGTCGGCGGGCACACCGCCGAGGCCGGGGCCTTCTCCATCCTGCGTTTCCCCGAGTCGGACCTGCCGGACGTGGTCTACGTCGAACAACTGACCAGCGCCCTTTACCTGGACAGGCGTGATGACGTCGACAGCTACATGGAGGCCATGGAACGCCTCTGTGTGGTGAGCGCGCCTCCGGACGAGACCGCCGAGATCCTCAGCAGGATTCTCCAGGAGACATGAATGCAGTACCCCGCCTACAACGGCGTTCCCTCCACCGACATACCCGACGTGAGGTGGCAAAAGAGTCATCGGAGTAACTCGCAGGGCAACTGCGTCGAGCTGGCGAAGCTACCGGACGGCAGCGTCGCGGTGCGCAACTCCCGCCACCCGGCCGGCCCCGCTCTCGTCTACACGAAGGCGGAGATCCGGGCGCTCATCCAGGGCGCCAAGGCCGGCGACTTCGACAGCCTGCTCGTCTGACCCCGGCGATGTTAGAACGTGTTACCTGTAACACCTCCATGCCAGTGCGGTTCCTGACGGCCTTCCACTAGAACAGGTTATTGTTTTTCTCCCCGGTTCTAGTGGGAGGCCGTATGAGTCACCCCGTCATCGTCTCCGCCGTCCGCACCCCCATCGGCCGCCGCCGCGGCCTCCTGGCCGGGCTGAAGCCCCAGGCCGTACTCGCCCACACGCAACGGGCGCTGATCACCCGCTCCGGAATCGACGCGGCCGATGTCGGCCAGGTCTTCGCCGGCTGCGTCACCCAGGCCGGCGAGCAGGGCGGCCACGTCGGCCGGCACGCCTGGCTCTACGCCGGCCTCGACCACCGCACCGGCGTCACCACGGTCGACGCCCAGTGCGGCTCCAGCCAGCAGGCGGTGCACCTCGCCGCGGCGCTCGTGCACGCGGACGTGGTGGACACCGCGATCGGCTGCGGCGTCGAGATGATGAGCCGCGCGCCGCTCGGCAGCAACGTCCTGCCCGCCGACCCGCGCCCCGACGACTGGTCGATCGACCTGCCCGACCAGTTCACCGCGGCCGAGCGCGTCGCCGCACGCCGCGGCCTCACCCGAGCCGACCTCGACGCGTTCGGCGTACGCTCCCAGCGGCTCGCCGCCAAGGCCTGGGCCGACGGGCGGTTCGAGCGGGAGATCGCGCCGATCGACGCGCCGGTGCTCGACGGCGAGGGCGGCCCGACCGGCGAGACCCGCACGGTCACCACCGACGAGGGACTGCGCGAGACCACTCTCGAGGGGCTGTCGGCGCTCCGCCCGGTGCTGGAGGAAGGCCTGCACACGGCCGGCACCTCGTCGCAGATCTCCGACGGCGCCGCCGCCGTGCTGGTGATGTCGGAGCGGGCCGCACGCGCGCGAGGGCTGCGTCCGCGCGCCCGCATCCGCGCACAGGCGCTCGTCGGCGCGGACCCGTACTTCCACCTGGACGGCCCGGTGGAGTCCACGGCGCGGGTGCTGAAGGCGGCCGGGATGACGATGGCCGACGTGGACCTGTTCGAGGTGAACGAGGCGTTCGCCTCGATCGTGCTGTCGTGGGCGTCGGTGCACGAGCCGGACCTCGACCGGGTCAACGTCAACGGCGGCGCCATCGCCCTCGGCCACCCGGTGGGCGCGACCGGAGCACGCCTCATCACGACCGCGCTGCACGAACTCGAACGCCGCGACGCGGCGACCGCACTGGTGACCATGTGCGCGGGCGGCGCCCTGTCCACCGCCACCATCCTCGAACGCCTCTGACACCGTACGGCTCCGGCCGCGGGCACCGCCGGTCACAGGCGGCTCCGGCCGCGGGCGGCTCCTGCCTCGGGAAGCTCCGGGCCCCGGGCGGCTCCGGCCGCGGTCGGCGGGCGTCTTGCGGCCTCGGGAGGCGGACGTCTTGCGGCCGCGCCGACGGCGAGCGCGGCCGGGGCGCCCCGGCAAGTCCCGTTGCCGGGCTGGCAAACTGCTCATATGGAAGACGACCTCGACCATGCGCTCGACGCGGTCGGGCCCCGGCTGCGCGCCCTGCGCCGGGAGCGCGAGACCACGCTCGCCGAGCTGTCCAAGACGACCGGCATCTCGGTGAGCACGCTGTCCCGGCTCGAGTCCGGCGCCCGCAAGCCGACGCTCGAACAGCTGCTGCCCCTGGCCAGAGCCCACGGCGTCACGCTCGACGAACTCGTCGACGCACCACAGACCGGCGACCCGCGCGTCCACATGCGCCCGGTGACCCGTAACGGCATGACCATGCTGCCCCTGACCCGGCGAGCCGGCGGCATCCAGGCGTACAAGCTGATCATCCAGGCCACCACCCGCCGCCGGGAACCCGATCCCCAGACCCACGAGGGCTACGAGTGGCTCTACGTGCTCAACGGCCGGTTGCGGGTCATCCTCGGCGAACACGACCTGGTGCTCTCGCCCGGCGAGGCGGCCGAGTTCGACACCCGCGTCCCGCACTGGTTCGGCGCCGCCGACTCCGAACCGGTCGAGCTCCTCAGCCTGTTCGGCCGCCAGGGGGAACGCGCCCACCTGCGCGCCCGCCCCCGGCCGAAACGAGCGGGCTAACTCGGCGCGGACCAGAGGTCGAGCTTGTCGTCGATCCTGCCATCCGACTCGACACTCCCGGACCGGTGGGCGTACTGCCACCCGCGAGCGAACGGCCCGGCGAACAGGACGGTCGCGACCGGCATGCCCGCGTAATTACGGACGTAGCGGGTCCCTTTCTTGGTGGCGATGGTGTAGCTGTGAGGCCTCAATTGCTGCTTCGCCAGCATCTTCCCGCTCTTGTCCTGAAGATATCGGGAAAGCCCCCACTCGCTGAGCACGGTGTTCAGGGAGGATCGGCGCGCCTGTTTCACCCAGCTCACGGCCACATGCCCCGCACGGATCTTCGTGATCGTCGCATGCCTCCCGCGTCCCACGGCGTCCTTGCGAATGACATCGCCCACATAGCGGGAACCGTTGATGAACTCCATGTTCTTCTTGCCCCAGGACGAGTTCAGCAGCGCCGCGAAGGCTCGGCGATAACCGCTCTTGAACGACACGGCCAGTTTTTGCATCAAGGCACCGATGCGCCGGAAGGCATCACCGACCAGTCTGATCAGCCTGCCGACCCACGTGGCCGTCTCTGCCGACCTCTGGGCGATCTTCGGGATGGCGGCGGCCTCCGAGACTCCGCCCGTCTCGGCGGCCAGCAGACTGGCCGCCATCCAGGTCAGGACCGCCCACGTGATGACCTCGTTGATGGCCGCCCGGACGATCCCCTCGACGGATCCAATGATCGCGCTGGTGAGTTGCAGCATCGCGGCCACGTCGTCGGCTCGCCGGCCCGTCTCGGCGATTCCGTCGCGGAGTGCTTCGAGTCGCTTGCTTGCCGCCTCGGCGGCCTTCCCGCGCCACGCGCCGTTGCCGAGAAACCGGTTGAGGGTGGTGCCGAGATCCTGGGCGAGCCGGTGGCAGCTTTTGGCGAGGCTGTCGTAGTTGTACGCGGCCTGACCGGTCCGCATCGGATCGCCGGTCACAAGGTCGGCCGCGCGCTTCGTCCACTGGAAGTAGTTGAGCAGGAAGGTGAGACCGAACGCGGTCAGATAGCCGAGCGGATTGAGTCTGACCGCGGTCTTGGCGGAGAAGAAGCCGAATCCGGCGGTGACGAGGCTTGAGGTGAGCGCTGCGAGGTCGGTGGAGGTGTTGAACTTGTCATCACTTCTCAGATCGCTGACGAAGCGGGCGGAGTTCAGTCCGCTGGCGCCCAGCGCACCCAACGGCGGCGGAAGATAATTGATGCCCCAGTAAAGGTTGGTGTGCTTCTGATAGAACTGCGATACCCAGTTGAGCTGACGGACACCTTCTCTACCTGCCGTATTCTCTCCGGCCGCGCTCAGGACCTGCAGGATGGCGAGCTCGGTCTCGGAGTACCGGTGTGCCGTGTCGCCGAGCCGCTCGGCCGCGCCCCCTAGAGCCTTGCCCATGTGATCCAGATGCAGGTGGAAAGCCTGCATCAGCGATATGCACTTGCCGCGCAGAAAGATTTCACCGAGGCAGCCCCAGGGCAGAAAGTGGTCCAGCGAGTCCGACGCGGCCTTCGCCACCCGCTGCATGTCGGTGACCCTCGACCTCAGGGAGTCGACCCCGTGTCCGGCGAGGCGGACCGAGTGATGGTCCACCTGAAATCCGGAATCCTCGTCACCTTCGGGGTCCGTACGCGCCGGCGGGCCGCCCTGCCGCGGCGACGAGGAGAAACCCCCGTACGCAGCCTCTGCCCCGACGGTCATGCACAACTCCTTGAGTCGGTGGCAACGGACACGGCGCCCTCGACGACCACCGTGCGTCGACATCGCGGCGTCATTGCCCTCGTCGCGCTTCCGGCCAAGCGAACAGTGCAGGAACAGACTTTCGGACAGCGCGGAAGAATGTCCGCTTAATCCGATAATGCCATTCTGAATCTTACTCCGCCGTCGCCGAAGTGAGCAGGCGAATGCCGCATCGCCTCGAATGACGACCGCTGGCTCCGCCGCCACTCTCCTCTGACCACCGAGCGTGATGAGACGCGCGACACGTTGACCCTAGCAATCGCTTGGTTTAGAACGTGTTTCAGAACGTCGATCCGGAGGAGACCCGATGGCCGTCGACATCATCACGCCCGCGCTGTACGAGACTCAGGGCTTCCCCGACGAGGACTTGCGCCGGCTGCGCCGCGAGTCGCCCGTGCACTGGCACGAGGACCCGCACGGTCACGTGCCCGGCTTCTGGGCGGTGACCAGGTACGACGACGTCGTCCACGTATCGCGGCACCCGGAGCTGTTCTCCTCCCACGCACGCACGTCGATGTTCGAGGAGTTCGCCGACGACGACATCGCGCTGTACCGGCTCATGATGCTGTTCATGGACCCCCCGCAGCACACCCGCCAGCGGGCGTTCGTCAACCGCGGCTTCACGCCGCGCATGATCAAGCAGCTCGAGGAGCACATCCGCGACGTCGGCCACCGGCTCATCGACAACGTCGTCACCCGCGGCGAGGCCTGTTTCGTCCGCGACATCGCGGCACCCTTCCCGCTGTACGTCATCTGCGAGCTGATCGGCGCGCCGGTCGAGGACCGCGAGCAGATCTTCGCCTGGTCCAACGTGCTGGTCGGCTCCAACGATCCCGACTTCGCCACCTCGCCGGAGGACGCGCGAGAGGTCTCCGCCCAGGTCCTGCAGTACGCGCACGAGCTGGCCGCCCGCCGCAGGAAACAGCCGCGCGACGACATCGCGACGAGCCTGCTGGAGCCGGACGCCGACGGCAACCGGCTCAGCGCCGACGAGTTCGCCATGTTCATCCTGCTGCTTCTCATCGCCGGCAACGAGACGACGCGGAACGGCGCGTCGGGCGGCATGCTCGCCTTCTTCCAGCACCCGGAACAGTGGCGGCGCCTGGTCCGCAACCGCGGCCTGATCAGGACCACCGCCGACGAGGTCGTGCGCTGGGTCAGCCCGGTCAACCTCTTCCGCCGTACGGCGCTGCGCGACACCGAACTGCGCGGCCGGCGCATCCGCGAGGGCGACAAGGTGGTGATGTTCTACTCCTCGGCCAACCGCGACGAGGACGTCTTCGAGGACCCCTACACCTTCGACATCGGCCGCGACCCCAACCCCCACCTGGGCTTCGGCGGCGGAGGCCCGCACTTCTGCCTGGGCACCCACCTGGCGCGGCTGGAGCTGACCGTGCTGTTCGAGCTGCTGCTGGACCGCATGCCCGACATCCGCCAGGCGGGCGAGGCGCGTCGCCTGCGGTCCAACTTCATCAACGGCATCAAGGAGATGCCGGTGCGGTTCACCCCCTCAGAACGCGTTACTAGAACACGTTTCATTTAGCCGCGTTGTCGTTTACGCTCGGGATACCCCGACCCCCAAGGGCGGTGCCATGAACATCGACCTCGTCGACCCCGACCTGTACGCGACCGGTGGTATCCCGCACGAGCAATTCCGATGGCTACGCGAGCACGCGCCCGTCTATCGGCATCCCGGTAATCCGGACTTCTGGGCCGTCACCCGCTACGACGACGTGGTGCACGTCTCCCGGCACCCGGAGATCTTCTCCTCCCACCGCCGGCTCGCGCTGTTCAACGAGCCGACGGAGGAGCATCTGGTGCTCCAGCGGATGATGATGCTCAACCAGGACCCGCCGGAGCACACGCGCAAGCGGGCGATCGTCAACCGCGGCTTCACGCCCCGCACCGTCGGCCGGCTCGAAGATCACATCCGCGGCATCTGCGACGACCTGCTCGACGGTCTCGCCGGCCGTGGCGAGGTCGACTTCGTCCGCGACATCTCCGCGCCGCTGCCGCTGTACGTGATCTGCGAGCTGCTCGGCGCCCCGCCCGAGGACCGGGAGAAGATCTTCGACTGGTCGAACCGGCTGATCGCCCAGGACGACCCGGAGTTCCGTACTCCGGGCGACGACGGCATGGAGGCGGCCGGCGAACTGTACGCCTACGCCAACGAGCTGGCCGTACGCCGCCGCGAGGAGCCGCGCGACGACATCGTGACCCGGCTCCTGCAGCCGCACGACGGCGAGGAGCTGTCGGTCGAGGAGTTCGACCTGTTCGTGATGCTGCTGTCCGTGGCCGGCAACGAGACCACGCGCAACGCCGCGTCCGGCGGCATGCTCGCCTTCTTCGAGCACCCGGAGCAGTGGCGACGGCTGCGCGACGACCACGCCGCCGGCGGCGAGCGGCTGTCGGAGACGTTCCCGGACGAGATCGTGCGCTGGGTCAGCCCGGTCAACCTGTTCCGCCGCACCGCGACCCGCGACACCGAGCTGGGCGGGCGGCGCATCGCCGAGGGCGACAAGGTCGTCGTGTTCTACGCCTCGGCCAACCGCGACGAGAGCGCCTTCGCCGAGCCGTACACCTTCGACGTCGGCCGCGACCCCAACCCGCACATCGGGTTCGGCGGCGGGGGCCCGCACTTCTGCCTGGGCGCCCATCTGGCCCGGCTGGAGCTGCGCGTGCTGTTCGAGACCCTGCTGGAGCGGATGCCCGACATCTCCCCGGCGGGCGAGGTCCGCCGGCTGCGGTCCAACTTCATCAACGGCATCAAGGAGATGCCCGTACGGATCGGTTAGTGGTGTTCACCACCTTTTAGACTCTGTGCCTAATATCGAACGCGCAGGTCGGACAGGTCAGGCTATGGTCATAGTTCACTGAGTGTGCGTTTACGGGAGGACCGGACGTGAACGAGGCAGACGAACCGTTGCGCGTCGCGCTCCTCTCCTACCGGAGCAAGCCGCACTGCGGCGGTCAGGGTGTCTATCTCCGTCACCTGTCGCGCGAGCTCGTCGACCTCGGGCATCACGTCGACGTCTTCTCCGGCCAGCCGTACCCCGAGCTCGACCGCGACGAGATCACGCTCCGCCGCGTGCCGAGCCTGGACCTGTACGCCGACGAGAACCCCTTTCGCACCCCGCAGTTGGCGGAGTTCCGCGACTGGATCGACGTGCTGGAGTTCGCCCACATGCGCACGGGCGGATTCCCCGAACCGCTGACCTTCAGCCTCCGCGTGCTGCGCGAGCTGCGGGCGCGCCGGCACTCGTACGACGTCGTGCACGACAACCAGGTGCTCGGCTACGGCAACCTCGGCATCCCGCGCCTCGGCCTGCCCTTCGTGACGAGCATCCACCACCCGATCAGCGTCGACCGGCGCATCGAGATCCAGGCCGCCAAGGGTTTCAAGGAGCAGTTCGGCAAGCGCCGCTGGTACGGCTTCGTCCGGATGCAGGCGCGCGTCGCCGCCCGGATCGGGCCGATCCTCACCGTCTCCGGCTCCTCCAAGCACGACATCGTCCGTGACTTCGGCGTGGCGCCCGAGCAGGTGCACATCCTCCCGCTCGGCGTCGACGACCGGTTCTTCCACCCGCGCGGCGAGCGCGTTGCCGGCCGCATCGTCGCCGTCGCCAGCGCGGACTCCCCCCTCAAGGGCGTCGCGACGCTGCTGCGCGCGGTCGCCAAGCTGGCCACCGAGCGCGACGTGCACGTCATCGTGGTCGGCCGGCCGACGCCCGGCGGCCCGACCGACAAGCTCGTCGGGGAGCTGTCCCTCGGCGACCGGGTGCGCTTCGTCTCCGGCATCTCCGACGAGGAGCTGGGCGAGCTGCTGGCCAGTGCCGAGATCGCCGCGGTGCCCTCGCTGTACGAGGGCTTCTCGCTGCCGGCCGTCGAGCACATGGCCTCGGGCACACCGCTCGTGGCCAGCCGTACGGGCGCGCTGCCCGAGGTCGTCGGCGACGCCGCGATCCTCGTCGAGCCGGGCGATGTCGAGGAACTGGCCGCCGTCCTCCGGCGCCTGCACGACTCGCCGGAGGAGCGCGAGCGCGTCGGCGCCGCCGGCTACGCCCGCGTACAGGAGCGGTTCACCTGGTCCGCGGTCGCGCGGGCCACCGTCGGCCACTACCGAGACGCCATCGCCCGCCGCCGTACGGGCACCGTCTGAGAGGAGCACGGCCCTGCTGACCGTGGACTTCAACCGGTTCCACGTCGCGCCCGGCGAGCAGGTGCTCGACATGGGCTGCGGCGCCGGCCGGCACGCCTTCGAGCTCTACCGGCGCGGCGCCTGCGTGGTGGCGTTCGACCGCGACGAGAAGGAGCTCGCCGGAGTCGCCCGCATGTTCGGCGCGATGGAGCTCGAAGGCGAGGTGCCCCCGGGCGCCTCGGCCCGCACCGTGACGGGAGACGCGCTCAGCCTGCCGTTCCCCGACGACTCCTTCGACAAGATCGTGGCCGCCGAGGTGCTGGAGCACATCCCCGACGACATGGCGGCCATGGCCGAGCTCCTGCGCGTGCTCAGGCCGGGCGGTCGGCTGGCCGTCACCGTGCCCTCCTGGCTGCCCGAGCGCATCTGCTGGGCGCTGTCGGAGGACTACCACACCGCGCCGGGCGGGCACGTGCGCATCTACACGCGGGCCGAGCTGGAGGCCAAGCTCAAGGCGACCGGGTTCGAGGTCGGCGGCCACCACTACGCGCACGGCCTGCACGCGCCGTACTGGTGGATCAAGTGCGCCGTCGGCGTGAACAACGACGAGCACCCGCTCGCCAGCGCCTATCACAAGCTGCTCGTCTGGGACATCATGAAGCGCCCGCTCGCCACCCGGCTGGCCGAGCAGGTGCTCAACCCCGTCATCGGCAAGAGCGTCGTCGTCTACTTCACCAAGCCCGCCGTCCCGGCGTCGCGGGAGCAGGCCCATGCGGCGGCCTGAGGCCGTACCCGGGATCCTGACCTCCGCAGACCTCGTCGCCACCGCAGAGTCGATCGTCGCCCAGCAGGAGCCCTCGGGCGCCATCCCGTGGTTCGCCCCGGTGGACGGCGTGCCGGGCCACGTGGACGCCTGGAACCACGTCGAGGCCGCGATGGCCCTGTCCGTCGCGGGCTTCACCGAGCCGGCGCGCCGCGCGTACGCGTGGCTGCGCGGCGTCCAGCGCGAGGACGGCTCCTGGCCCGCCAAGTGGGTCATGGGCGAGGTGACCGAGCCGGGCGGGGAGTCCAACCATGCCGCGTACCTCGCGGTCGGCGTCTGGCACGAGCTCACGCTGACCGGTGACCTCGCGTTCGCCGGGGAGATGTGGCCGTCCGTACGCCGGTCGGTGGAGTTCGCGCTCGGCCTGCAGAGCGCCCGCGGCGAGATCATGTGGATGCGGAACGCCGACGGCTCCGTCGCCGACCACGCCCTGCTCACCGGGTGTTCCTCGATCTACCAGTCCCTGCGCTGCGCGGTCGCGCTGGCCGAACGCCTCGACGAGCCGCAGCCGGACTGGGAGCTGGCCGCCGACCAGCTCGGCCACGTCGTCGCCTGCCACCCGGAGGCGTTCGCGGACAAGAGCCGCTTCTCGATGGACTGGTACTACCCGATCCTCGGCGGTCCCCTGCGCGGCGCCCCGGCGTACCGCCGGATCGACGAGCGGTGGGACGCCTTCGTCGTCGAGGGCCTCGGCTGCCGGTGTGTCTCGGACCAGCCGTGGGTGACCGGCGCGGAGAGCTGCGAGCTGGTGCTCGCGCTCGACGCGATGGGCGACACCGCCCGGGCGCTGGAGCTGTTCGCCACGATCCAGCACCTGCGGCACGACGACGGGTCGTACTGGACGGGCTGGCAGTACGCCAACGAACGCCACTTCCCGAGCGACCGGTCGACGTACACGGCGGCGGCGGTGATCCTCGCCGCCGACGCCCTCGTGGGCGGCTCCCCCTCCGCGCGCCTCTTCAAGGAGATCGCCGGCCGCGATTTGGGCCCGGCGGGCCCGGCCGACCCGGTCGCCTGCGGCTGCGAGGCGCCGTCCCTGGCGGACTCGCTCCGTACGCGGCGCTGACACCCACCGGAGTGACGGGCCGGTTACCTGTTCAGAGCCGGCCGAGCTCCAGGCTCAGGTCGACGTCGAACCCGATGTCGGTGCGTAGCCGCGCATGGTGCACGCCGGTGGGCACGTACGCGCGAATCGACGGGTCCAGCTCGTAGGTGTAGACGACCGGCCGGCGGCCGTCGCGCTCGACCCGCCACAGGAACCGGATGCCCGCCTCGGCGTACTTGATCGGCTTGGTGAACCGGTCCCGGTCCTCGGAGTCCGGTGACACGACCTCGACGACCAGCCGTACGTCCTCGGGCAGGTAGTACGTGCGGTCGAGGTCGTCGAGCGCGTCGTCCGCGACCACCATGACGTCGGGCTCGGGGCGTTGCCGCAGCCCGAGCTTCACCGTCATCTCCCGGACGACGGTCAGCCCGGCCGGCGGGCGGATGCCGGCCTGCGAGTCGGTGAGCAGATTGACGACCAGCATGTGGAACTTGGTCTGCGGCGACAAGAGGACGAGTGCCCCGTCGATCAGCTCGACACGCCGGGGCGCGTCCGGTGGCAGAGCGTCGAGATCGTCAGCCGTCCACCCGTTCTCCGGACCGGGGTAGATCCACTCGGGCAACGAGGTCATAACCACCATGATTACCCTCCCGCATGCCGCCGTCTCGACCGCAGCGACCCTAGCAGAATTTTTTACTCAAAGTAACTGAATGATTTCTCTACGTTGATGATGGATCGGCACGGGAATTCGCCAACATATCTTTGCAAAGAGTTCTTTGCGGTCTACCGTGTCGTTACATGTCAGAAAAAGACCAACCGCGCCTGCGGCCCGACCCTCGGCTGGACGTGGTCCTGGACGCGAAGGGGCTGCGCGCCCTCGCCCACCCGGTGCGCGTCCAGCTGGTCTGGCTGCTGCGCAAGTACGGTCCGTCGACGGCCACGCGGCTCGCCGAGCGGATGGGCCTGACCTCCGGGGCGACCAGCTACCACCTGCGCCAGCTCGGCACCGCCGGTTTCGTCGAGGAGGACACCGGGCGGGGCAGCGCGCGGGAGCGCTGGTGGCGCGCGGCGCACCGCGGGACCTGGCTCACCGACATGGACCTGCTCAGCCAGGACCCCGAGGCGGGTCTCGCCTACCTGCAGTCCATCGCGGCCGTGAACGTGCTGCAGACCCAGCAGGCGCTGAACGAGTTCCAGACGCTCCCCCATGCGTGGCGGGATGTGTTCGACCTGAGCGACTGGTCCCTGCGCCTGAGCCCCGGGGAGGCGCAGAACCTCCTGGACGACCTGAGCGCGGTGCTCGCCCGGTACCGGCCGGACCGGCCGGAGGAGGCGGCCACCGCACCCGAGGACGCCGAGCGCGTCACCCTCGTCCTGCACCTGCTGCCCGAACCGGGCCTGCCCGCCGGCGGCTCCGCGCCTGAGGCGGCGGGAGACGACGGCGGCCCGGCGAGAGAGAAGCCGTGAGGCACCGCGCCGGCACGGGCGGCGGCCGGAGCCTCCGTCCCCTGGCGGGGATCCTCGCCGCCCTCACCGTGTCGCAGACCGGCACCCGGATCTCGGCCATCGCGCTGCCCTGGTTCGTCCTCGTCACGACCGGAAGCGCCACCAAGACCGGTGTGACGGCCTTCTGCGAGATGGCCCCGTACGTCACGGTCAAGGCGCTCACCGGGCCGCTGGTGGAGACGGCCGGGCCGCGGACCGTCTCCTGGATCGCCGACACGGTCAGCGGCGCCGCCCTCGCCCCGATCCCGCTGTTCCACGCGCTGCACCTGCTGTCCTTCTGGACACTGTCCGCCATGGTCGCGGTGATCGGCGCCGCGCGCGGGCCGGGTGACCTGTCCAAGGAGGTCATCGTCCCGGAGGCCGCCGAGCGCAGCCGGGTGCCGCTCGAACGGGCGACCGGCCTGGCCGGCACCACCGAGCGGCTCGCCGCCGCCTTCGGACCGGCGGCCGGGGGCGCCCTGATCGGGCTGGCCGGCGCGCTGACCGGGCTCGTCGTGGTCAGCGGGTGCTTCGCGCTCGGGGCGGTGGCGATCGCCCTGGGCCTGCCCCGCGGCATGGGACACGCGCCGGAGCGGAACGCGGAGGCCGAGCCGGGCTACTGGCGGCGGCTCGGCGAAGCTCTCGCCTTCCTGCGCGGAGAGCGGCTGCTGCTGAACCTGTCCATCATGGTGGCCGTCACCAACCTGCTCGACGCGGCGTTCTCGTCGGTGCTCCTGCCGGTCTGGGCGCGGCAGTCCGGCGCCGGACCGGCCGGGATCGGGCTGGTCGGCAGCGTGCTCGGCGTCGGGGCGGTGTGCGGGAGCCTGGTCGCCGCCGCGGTGGCGCACCGCATACCGCGCCGGCCGGTGTTCTTCATCGGCTTCCTGGTCGCCGGGGCGCCGCGCTTCCTGATCCTCGCCGCCGGCGTGCCGACGGCGGCGGTCGCCGTGGTGTTCGCCGTCGCCGGCCTCGGCGGCGGCTTCCTCAACCCGATCCTGGGCGCGATCTCGTTCGAGCGGGTGCCACGAGGACTGCTCGGCCGGGTACGCGGGCTGACCGACTCGCTGGCCTGGGCCGGCATCCCGCTCGGCGGCCTCATCGGCGGGGCGGCGGTGGCCTCCGTCGGGCTCGTGCCCGTGCTCCTGACGGGCGGCGCGGCGTACTTCCTCACCACGAACGTCGCCGGGCTCCGCCCGGAGAGCCGGGAGATGAACCGTTCGCCCACGTGACGTTCAGCGCCGGCCGAGGTCCAGACCCAGATCGACGTCGACCCCGATCTCGGTGCGCGGCCGCCCGCGGAGGCTGAGCGTTCCGCGCGATTTCGGGAGCGAACCCGCGAACGGGACCAGCTGCAGTAGCGTGCGCTGCATGGTCTGGCGGGGCGACGATCAGCGCTACGGACGGTCGCGTCGCCGCGACCCGGCGGGCCGGGACTCCGGGTACGGGGAGACTGGGGAATCCGGCGGGTCCGGGGGGATGACGTTCCTGCCTCCGCCGCCGGACCGGCCGCCGGCCGGTCTGCGGGCGGTGGTCGTCGTCCTGGTGGTGCTCGTGGTCGGCGGGGGTGCGGCCCTCGCCGTCGCCGGATCCCGGGGCCATGGGAGGCACACCGCCGCCGTGCCGTCGCCCTCCTCCACCCGGCCGCGCGTCCCGTCGTACGTGCCGTCCCCACCGCCGTCCGCGCCGGCGAAGGTGCCGGGATGGCACGCCGTCGTCGCGGTCAAGCACGGCCTGACCTACGACGTGCCGCCGTCCACCTGGTCGGTGAAGTCGGCGGACACGATCGTCGGCTTCGAGGACCCGAACGGACGGCCCGAGGTGGCCGGCAGCGGCGTCGCGGTCTACAAGGAGGGCTACTGCCCGGGACGCAGCGGGAGCTGGCGGGCCCAGACCGCCGTCGCGGGCTACGGCCGGACCGACCCGGCCGGCGCCGCGAAGGACGCGGCCCGCACGTGGGCCACCTACGGCTACGCCCCGGACACCGGCGGCTCCGCGCCGGCCGTGACGCTGAGCGCTCCGAAGGCGCCGTCCGCGAGCGGAACGGGGGCCACGGAGGTCACCGCGGCGGTCACCGTGCACGACGACGAGCCGTGCTCTCCCCCGCGAGGGGTCGTACACGCGGTCGCGGTGCCCCTGAAGAGCGGTGAGGTGTCCGTACTGATCGTGATGGCCGACCAGGGCGTGCCCGACGCGACGTCCGACACCGACCTGGAGAAGATCGCCGGCAGCGCCCGCCCCACCTCCTAAGACCGGCGCGGAAACCGGGTTGGCGGCTCGGCGCGCCGGCCGGGAAGATCGGGATATGCGCGTCGACGACCTCATCCGGCTGGAAAAGGCGGGTGTCCTGCCCGAGCCGCTGCGGTTCTGGGGCCACCGGCCGCCCGCGCGCGGCGGGGTCGCCAAGAGCTGTCTCAGCCAGTGGTACCCGGCGCCGTTCACGCTCGACGGTGTCCGCTACGCCACGGCGGAGCACTTCATGATGGCGGGCAAGGCGCGGCTGTTCGGCGACGCGGAGGCCGAGCGGCTCGTGCTGGCCTCGGACGACCCGGGCAAGGCGAAGGGCGCCGGACGCCGGGTGCGCGGCTTCGACGAGGACACCTGGGCCGAGCACCGCTACGACCTGGTCGTACGGGCCAACACGGCGAAGTTCACCCGGCACCCGGCGCTGCGGGACTTCCTGCTCGCCACCGGCGACCGCCTCCTGGTCGAGGCCAGCCCGTACGACACGGTCTGGGGCATCGGCCTGTCCGCGGACCAGCCGGAGGCACGGCGCCCGTCCGAATGGCGCGGCCTCAACCTCCTCGGCTTCGCCCTCATGGACGTCCGCGACGCCCTCCGCGCGGGCGCCTGAGGGCCTGTCTCAGAGTCCCGTCCGTGGCGAGCACCGCGCAGTAGGACAGCGGGGCTTTGAGGCAGGCCCTAGAGCCTGTCCTCAAAGCAGGCTGGGCTGATCTGGTTTGATCTTGGTTTGTGGTGC
>NZ_BAABHF010000025.1:0-103981 GCF_039541955.1 Actinoallomurus oryzae
CGGCGCGGGCGCCTGCACCGCGGGCCGGGCGGCCGGAGCCTGGGCCGGGGCGGGAGCCGGGGCCTGCGGGGCGGAGGCCTGCTGGGCCGGCGGCGCGGTCTCCGGCGGGGGCGCCTGCTTGGCCCGCGCGGCCTCCAGGACGTCCTGCTTGCGGATGCGGCCGCCGACGCCCGTGCCCTTGATCGAGGCCAGGTCGACGTCGTGCTCGGCCGCCAGCTTGCGGACCAGCGGGGTGACGTACGGGCTGTCGCCCGACGGCGCGCCCGCGGGCTCGGCCTGCTGCTGGGGCTGCGGGGCCGGCTGCTGCTGCGCCGGCGGCGGCCAGGACGGGGCCTGCTGCTGGGGCTGCTGCTGCGCGGCGGGGCGCTCCGGCTCGGGCGCCGGCGCGGGGGCGGGCTCCGGCTCGGCCTGTGCCTGCTCCGGCTCGGCCTGCTGCGGCGCCTCCTCCTGCTGCTGCGGCTGGGCCTGACCGCCGGTGTCCGCGGCGGCCTCGCCCTCCTGCGCGATGATCGCCAGCTCGGCGCCGACCTCGACGGTCTCGTCTTCGGCGACGGTGATGCTGCTCAGGACGCCCGCGGCCGGTGAGGGGATCTCGGTGTCGACCTTGTCGGTCGACACTTCGAGGAGCGGCTCATCGGCCTCGACGTGCTCACCTTCCTTCTTGAGCCAGCGGGTGACAGTGCCCTCGGTCACGCTCTCGCCGAGCTGGGGCATGGTTACGGAGACCGACATGGTTCTCAGCGACTCCTCTTGGTGCTGGTTCGTGCTGGGTCGGGCGGTGATCAGCCGTGGACGTGCAGTGGCTTGCCGGCGAGGGCGAGATGAGCCTCGCCGACCGCCTCGGACTGGGTGGGATGCGGATGGATCAGCTGGGCGACCTCGGACGGCAGGGCCTCCCAGTTGTAGATCAGCTGGCCCTCGGTGATGAGCTCGCCCACACGGCTGCCGACCATGTGGATTCCCAGGACCGGGCCGTCCTTCTCCGCGATGACCTTCACCTCGCCCTGAGTGCCGAGGATCTTGCTCCGCGGGTTGCCGGCCAGGTCGTAGGTGAAGGAAGTCGTCTCGATACCGCGCTCTTCGGCCGTCTTGGTGGTGATGCCCACCGAGGCGACCTCGGGCTCGGAGTAGGTGATGCGGGGTACGCCGTCGTAGTCGATCGGCGCGGGGTCCAGGCCGCCGAGCCGCTCGGCGACGAGGATGCCCTCGGCGAAGCCGACGTGCGCCAGCTGGAGCGTCGGGATCAGGTCGCCGACCGCGGAGATCGTCTCGACGTTGGTGCGGCAGTATTCGTCGACCTTCACGAAGCCGCGCTCGACCTCGACGCCGACCTCCTCCAGACCCAGGCCGTCGGAGACCGGGCCCCGGCCGACGGCGACGAGCAGGATCTCGGCGTCGAGGGCCTTGCCGCCCTCGAGCGTGACGATCACCCCGGAGTCGGTGTGCTTGACGCTCTCGTAGCGCGCGCCGAGCTCGAACTTGATGCCACGCTTGCGGAACGCCCGCTCGAGCCGCTTGGAGCTGGACTCCTCCTCCAGCGGGAGCAGGTGCGGCAGCGCCTCGACGATGGTCACCTCGGCGCCGAAGGAACGCCAGACGCTCGCGAACTCCACGCCGATCACGCCGCCGCCGAGGACCACGACCGACTGCGGGATCCGGTCGAGGGTGAGCGCGTGGTCGCTGGAGATGACCCGCTCGCCGTCGATCTCCAGGCCGGGCAGCGACCTGGGCACCGAGCCGGTGGCCAGGACGATGTGGCCGCCCTCGTACGTCGTGTCGCCGACGCGGACCTGCGTAGGCGACACGAGCCGGCCCTCGCCCTCGACGATCGTGATGCCCTTGGACTTGATCAGGCCGGTGAGGCCCTTGACAGTGGTGCTGACGACCTTGTCCTTGTAGGCGTGCACGCCCGGCAGGTCGATGCCGTCGAAACGGGCCTTGACGCCGAAGGAGGCGGCCTCACGTGTCTGGTCGGCGACCTCGGCGGCGTGCAGCAGCGCCTTGGTCGGGATGCAGCCGCGGTTGAGGCACGTGCCGCCCAGCTTGTCCTTCTCGATGAGCAGGACGCTCTTGCCCAGCTCCACCGCGCGCAACGCGCACGCATAGCCGCCGCTGCCACCACCTAGGACGACGATGTCGTAGGTGCTATTCGACACGGGACGCTCCTAACGATGCTCACTCGCGCGCCGGGCGTGGGCGCGATGGTTCTTCCCCGGGAAGCATCTTTCCACTTGTGGCCGGTGCCCGGTGACATGGCTCCCGCTCACGCCGGTGCGAACGCGCCGGATCGCGTCACGGCGCGGTGGTTCCCAGGCCCGCCGCCCGGCCGGGCGCGAACGCCGCGGGCGGGGCCTGGGAGCACACCTCAGAGCCCTTCGGCGGCGACGTCCTCGGTGATCTGCAGGAGCGTGCGCACGGCCGCCCCGGTGCCGCCCTTGGGCGTGTAGCCGTACGGCTCGCCCTTGTGGAACGCCGGGCCGGCGATGTCGAGGTGGGCCCACCGCACGCCCTCCGGTACGAACTCACGGAGGAACACGCCGGCGGTCAGCATGCCGCCCCAGCGCTCGCCGCTGACGTTGGCGATGTCGGCGACGGAGGACTCGAGGCCCTTGCGCAGCTCCTCGGGCAGCGGCATCGGCCAGGCGGCCTCGCCGGCGCGTCCCGCCGCGGCGACCACGCGGTCGCGTACGGCGTCGTCGTTGGCCATCACGCCGGCGGTGCGGGTGCCGAGCGCGACGAGCTGCGCGCCGGTGAGCGTGGCCACGTCGACGATCAGGTCGGGGTCATCCTCGCCGGAGCGCACGATCGCGTCGGCCATGACGAGGCGGCCCTCGGCGTCGGTGTTGAGCACCTCGACGGTCTTCCCGCCGTAGATGGTGAGCACGTCGGAGGGGCGCTGTGCGGTGCCGCTCGGCATGTTCTCGGCGATGGCGAGGTAGCCGACGACGTTGACCTTCGGCGCCAGCCGGGCGACCGCCTTGAGAGCGCCCAGGACGGCGGCGGCGCCGCCCATGTCGGACTTCATCCAGTCCATGGAGTCGGCGGGCTTGAGCGACAGGCCGCCGGAGTCGAAGGTGATGCCCTTGCCGACGAACGCGACGGTGTGGGCGGCCTCGGGGTGCCGGTAGGCGAGACGGACGAGCCGCGGCGGGTTGACCGATCCCTGGCCCACGCCGACGATGCCGCCGTACCCGCCCTCGACCAGCGCCTTCTCGTCGAGTACCTGGATGGACAGGCCGGTCGCGGCGGCCACCTGCTCGGCGGTCTCGGCGAAGATCTCCGGGCTCAGGTCCGACGGCGGCGTGTTGACCAGGTCGCGTACCAGCGTGACGGACTCGGCGACGACCTGGGCGCGGTGGATCGCGTCTCCGGCGTCCGCGGTGCCGACCACGGTCACCTCGCCGACGGGCTTCTTGTGGCCGTCGCCGGTGCGGTAGTTGAGGTAGGCGTAGTTGCCCAGCAGCGCGCCGGTGGCGACGGCGGTGACGTCCTCGGCGGTGGCGGCGGGCAGCGCGAGCGCGACCGACGCGGACCCGGCCAGCGAGCGCAGCGCGGCCCCGGCGGCGCGGCGCAGGGCCTCACCGCCGTCGGCGGAGGCGTCGCGCTCCTTGCCCAGGCCGACGGCGACGATGACCGGCGCGGAAAGCTTGCCGAACGTCGGGAGCTTGGTGATCTCTCCCTGCTTCCCGGTCACACCCAGGCCGGCCAGGACGGCGGCGAGACCGCCGTCGAACGCCCGATCGACAGTCTCGGCGCCGGAGGCGAGATCTATGTCGGGCTCGTTACTGACAACGCCGATCACGATCGCGTCGACGTCAAGGGTTGCGATTTCGGGATTGGCAAGCTTGAGGTTCGTCACGTGGCCAGATGCTAGTCGCACTACTGACTGGTTTCGTCAATTCGATCAACAAGGTTCGCGCCGCTGCCTGGTGCTTTGCCCGCGCCGGTGTCCGTGATCGGCCACTCACCGGGCGTTTCGTAAGCACTGCTGAAAGTAAGCTACGCTAACGATCTTCCGCCCGGCGTCCCTCAGCGGACCGACATCACCAGCAGCGCCGCCGTCGCCGCCGTCTCGACCAGCGCGCCCAGCACGTCGCCGGTCACGCCGCCCAGCCGCCGCACGGCGTGCCGGAGCAGCGCCGCCGACGCCGTCAGTCCGGCCAGGACCGCGAGGGCACCGCGCAGCGCGTCGTACGCGCCGCCGTCCGGTCCGGTCAGTGCCGCGAGCGCGCCCGCGATCGCGGTGACCAGCACGGCCGCGACCGCGTCGCGGGGCCGTACGGTGCCCGCGACGAGCGCGCCGAGCCCCTCCGGCCGCGCGGCGCGGACGCGGGTGCGGCAGGCCCACGTGACCGCGAGCCGCCCGGTCATCCCGGCCACGACGACCGCGGCCACCGGGGCCTCGGCGATCGCGGCGACCTGCACGGCGAGCGTCAGCACGAGCGTGACGACGCCGAACGGCCCGATGTCGGACTTCTTCATGATCGCCAGCGCGTCGTCGGCGGGCCGGCCGCTGCCCAGGCCGTCGGCGAGATCGGCGAGGCCGTCCAGGTGCAGGCCGCGGGTCAGCGCGGCCGTCGCACCGACCGCGAGGGCCGCGGCGAGAAACGAGCCGAAGCCCAGCCATCCGGAGACGAGGAGCACCGCCGCGGCCACCGCGCCGACGAGAAGGCCGGCGACGGGCGCCAGCGTCATCGCCCACCGGGCGGTCTCCCGGTCCACCCGCCCGGCGCGGACCGGCACGACCGTGAGCAGAGAGACGGCCAGCCGCAGCCCGTCGTTCACGGCCGGGGCGGGGCGGGCACTCACGAGCGCTCCTTCGCCGGGGGAGTGACCAGGTGCGTGTGTTCTCTGATCCGCTCGCTCATGGGCCCTCCTTCGTCGGTGGAGAGACCAGGCGCGCGTGTTCTCTGATTCGCTCGCTCCGCTCGCTCATGGGCCCTCCTTCGTGGGAGGAGTGACCGGGCGCGCGCGTTCTTCGATTCGCTCGCTCATGGCAGGTCCAGGACGCGGCCGGCGACGACGAGTGCGGTCTCCTCGGACTCGGCGGCCAGCCGCTGGTTGAGCCGGCCGAGCAGGTCGCGGAAGGCCCGGCCGACCGGGGTCTCGGGGACGACCGACAGCCCGACCTCGTCGCTGACCGCCACGACGTGGGCCTCCGTGGACCGCCAGGCCGTGACCAGCTCGTCCACGCGCGGCTGGACGGCGCGCGGGTACTCCCACGCGCCGAGGGCGTCGAACATCGCGGTCAGCCACGTGCCCATGCCGTCGATGAGGAGGGTGCCGGACGCCGTACGGAGCAGGCCCGCCACGTCGATCGTCTCGGTGGTCTCCCACCAGCCGGGCCGCCGCGCGCGGTGCGCGGCGATGCGGGCACGCCAGTCGGGGTCGTCGGGGTGCATGACGCCCGTGGCCACATAGGTCACGTCGGCATCGGCCAGCACCCGTTTCTCGGCCTCCTCCGACTTGCCCGAGCGGGCGCCGCCGAGGATGAGGGTCCGCCACGGCGCGGTGAACGGACGCCGCCACCGCTCCAGGCGGCGTTCGAGCTCGGCCGGCGACGCGATCCGGTGGTCGACCTGGACGGCCTCGACGCGTGTCGCGGAGGTCACCGCGCCGATGTGGCGCAGCCACCCCAGGTGCGCGGGGTCACCGGCCAGGTCCAGCAGGACGGCGTCGTACGGGCCGGGGGCGGGCGGCCGTGGCCGGGCGCCCGGCCGGGAGGCGAACAGCACCCGGTGGCCGCGCGGCGTGCGGACCTCGAACCCGCCCGGGATCTCCTCGCGCCGGCACTGATCGAGCGGCACCCCGTCGAGCAGGACGCGCGTCGGCTCCAACCGGCGGCGCGCGGCGCGCATGCGCGTGCAGGAGGCGCACCGGCAGCCGGGTTCGGGCCAGCCGGCCGGTCCCGCGATGCCGAGCAGGCGGAGTTCTAGTCCGTCCACGGCCGCCCCGCCTCCCGCCGGCGCGCCCGCACCCGTACGCGGGTGGTACACGAGCCGTCCTCCGCCGGGGGAGCGACCGTGCGGGCCGTGTCTTCGCGTCCCTCGTTCCGCTCGGTCACGGGCGCCGGAAGTCCACGGGAGCCTCGAACGCGGCGCGGCGGGCGGCACGGCGCAGGGCCAGCAGCACCGGGCGGCCGGTCACCGCGACCAGCACCGCGGTCGTGATCGCGCGCGGCACGTCGAACCCCATCGACGTGGCGAGGTCGAACGCCACGAACCGGCCGAGGTTCGCGGTCAGCGCCGCACCGGGTACGTAAGCGATCGACGTCGACACTCCCGTCGCGAACGGCCACAACGCCAGGTCCTGCAACGAACCATAGAGGAACGCGGCCACCGCGCCATAGCCCGTGAGCATCGCGATCTCGGCCCGGCCGCCGAGGCGCGGCAGGCAGCCCGCGAAGAACCCCACCCACGCCGCGCCGAGCATCTGGAACGGCAGCCACGGGCCCACCCCGGCGGTGAGCAGCGCGCTGGCGAGCATCGTCACCGACCCGAGCAGGTAGCCGAAGCCCCGGCCGAGCACCCGGCCGCCGTGCACCAGGACGAAGAACATCGGCTCGAACCCGGCGACCCCCGTGCCGAGCGGCCGCAGCGCCGCCCCGATCGCGGCGAGCACGCCGAGGAGGGCGACCGCCTTGGCGTCCACACCGCCCTCGGAGATCTCCGCGAGCGCGACGAGCAGCAGCAGGGGGAGCAGGAGCACGAACACCCACGACGCGGGCCCGGCCTGGGTGATGCCCGCGTGCGGCGCCACGACGAGCGGCCAGCCGAACGCCACCAGCCCCGCCAGCGACACCAGCCCGACCGCGATCGCCGACCGCGGCCGCAGCCGTACCGCGGCCACGTACCCGCCGGCTCCGCTCATGAGACCTCCCTCGCCGGAGGGCGTGACCACGGCGTCGTGCCGTCGATCCCCTCGCTCCGCTCGGTCATGAGTCCTCCTTCGTCGGAGGGCGTGACCACAGGGGCGCGTCTTTTGATTCCCTCGCTTCGCTCGGTCGTGAGTCCTCCTTCGTCGGAGGGCGTGACCACAGGGGCGCGTCTTTTGATTCCCTCGCTTCGCTCGGTCATGGCCGGTCCAGGAGCGCCGCGGTGGCCTGGGCGACGGTCAGCAGCGGCAGCGGCGCGAAGATCTTGCTCATCTGCGGCGCGAACGCGGGGGAGGAGACCAGGACCTCCTCGGTGGGGCCGTCGGAGACCACCTCGCCGTCGGCGACCACGACGACGCGGCCGGCCACCTCCGCGGCGAGTTCGACGTCGTGGGTGGCGAGCACGATCGCGTGGCCGTCGGCGGCCAGCTCCCGCAGGATCTCCACCAGCCGCGTCTTGGCCGCGTAGTCGAGGCCGCGGGTGGGCTCGTCGAGCAGGATGAGCGGCGGTCGTCCGGTGAGGATGACGGCCAGGGCGAGGCACAGCCGCCCGCCCTCGGACAGATCGCGCGGATGGACGTCGTCGGCGACGCCGGGTGCGAGGCGGCCGAACAGCGTCCGGCAGGTGCCCTCCGCCGCGGCCATGTCGCGGTCGGCGGCACGGCACTCGGCCGCGACCGTCTCGGCGTACAGCAGGTCGGCCGGGTCCTGGGGGACGAGTC
Organism: Actinoallomurus oryzae; assembly: GCF_039541955.1. NCBI lineage: Bacteria > Bacillati > Actinomycetota > Actinomycetes > Streptosporangiales > Thermomonosporaceae > Actinoallomurus > Actinoallomurus oryzae. Next base: position 7,597 of record NZ_BAABHF010000025.1, read on the forward strand.
CCGCGCGCCGCACCATCGCCCGGGCCCGCAGCTCGTGCGGCGCGGCGCCGAGCACCTCGACGCGGCCCGCCTCCGGCCGTACGAGGCCGACCAGCGACGACAGCAGCGAGGACTTGCCCGCGCCGTTGCGCCCCATGAGGGCGACGACCTCGCCACGCGCGACGGCGAGGTCCACGCCGCGCAGCGCGGACACCGGCCCGTACCGGATCCGCAGCCCTCGTACGGTGGCCACGGCCGCGCCGTCCGGGCGGGCGGCGGGCGCGGCGTCTTCCGCCATCCCGCCCTCTCGCGCCAGGCGGGCGCGCAGCGGCGCGGCGGCCCGGCGGGCGTCGCGGACCGACAGCGGCAGCGGCGACCAGCCCGCGGCCCGCCCGAGCCGCACGACCGGCGGGGCCACCGGCGCGTCGCCCATGACCACCGCCGCCGGGCCGTACGCCGCGGGGCCGCCGTCGCCCGCCAGCACGACGACGGTGTCGGCGAGGTGGACGACGCGTTCGAGCCGGTGTTCGGCCAGCACGACGGTGAGCGCCAGGTCGTGCACGAGCCGCTGGAGGATGGCCAGCACGTCCTCGGCGCCGACCGGGTCGAGCGCGGAGGTGGGCTCGTCCAGCACGAGCACCCGCGGATGCGCCGTCAGCACCGACCCGATCGCGACGCGTTGCGCCTGGCCGCCGGACAGCGTCGCCAGCGGGCGGTCGCGCACCGCCTCCAGGCCGAGGAGGTCGAGCGTCTCCTCGACGCGGCGCCGCATCACCGATGGCGCCAGGCCGAGCGACTCCATCCCGTACGCCAGTTCCTCCTCGACCACGTCGGTGACGAACCCGGCCCGCGGGTCCTGGCCGACGTACCCGACGACGTCGGCGAGGTCGCGCGGCGGGTGGTCGCGGGTGTCGCGGCCGGCCACGGTGACCCGGCCGGACAGGATCCCGCCGGTGAAGTGCGGGACCAGCCCGTTGACGGCGCGCAGCAGCGTCGACTTGCCCGAGCCGGTACGGCCCACGACCAGGCACAGCTCGCCCTCGTCGACCTCCAGGTCGACGCCGGACAGCACCGGGGCGGCCTCCTCGGCGTACCGGAAGCCCACCCGTTCGAAGCGGATCATCAGGCCTCCCGCCGTCCGGGCGGCGACAGCAGCGCCACGGCCACGGCCAGCACGAGGGCGGCGGCCGGGAGCACCGGCGTGCCCGCCGTGCGCGCGCCACCCGCCGTCGCGGCGGCGGACGCCAGGCCGCAGGCCGACACGGCCCACTCCGGCCACCTCCACGGGTCGGGGCGGTAGCGGGTGCGCGGCGAGCGGCGGCCGCCCAGCCACAGGCCGGCCGTTGCCGCGGCCAGGCCCAGCAGCAGCATCGGCGTGCCGAGCGCGGCCGGGGTGTCCGCGCCCAGCAGGCCGTACAGGCCGGCGCACACGGCCAGCAGCCCGGCGAGCGTCAGCCCCGCCGTGGCGCGCCGGCGCGCGGGCGAGACCGCCGCGGCACGGCCGTACCCGCGGGAGTCCATCGCCGCCGCGAGCTCCACCGACCGCTCCAGCGCGCCCTCGATCACCGGCATGGCCAGCCCGCGCACGGCGCGCAGCCCGCGGTCCGGGCGTCCGCGCAGCCGGTGCGCCGCCCGTACGCGGCGGACGTGTGTCACCGCCTGCGGCGCGAACGTCATCGCGACGACGACCGCGACGCCCATCTCGTACAGGGCGCCGGGGACGGTCTTCAGCATCCGGCTCGGACTCGCCAGGGCGTTCGCCGCGCCCAGGCAGACGAGGACGGCGGCGAGGCGCAGCCCGTCGTACAGACCGGCCCGCAGGCCGTCCGCGGTCACCGGGCCGCCGAGCCGGGTGCCGGCCATCCAGTCCGGGAGCGTCACCGACGGCAGCGTGAACAGGGCCGGGCCCGGCGCGGGCACGGCGAACACCACCCAGAAGACGACGCGCACGACCAGGACCACCGCCCCGATGCGGAGGAACACCGAGTACGAGCCCGCCCACGAGTCACCGGTGCGCCGGACGGCGACGACCAGCCCGGTGGCGGCCACGACCAGGAGCAGGAGCAGGGGGCTGGACGTGCGCGTGGCGGCGGTGGCCAGGCCGAGGGCCCACAGCCACCAGGCGCCGGGGTGCAGCGGCCGGGAGGCCCTCACCGGCGGCTCCGCCCGCCGGTCCGGCCGCTCATAGCTTGGCGCGGCGACGCACCGCCATCATGCTGCCGCCCGCGGCGAGCACGAGGAGCACACCGATGACGATCGACACCGCGGTGGATCCGGCGCTCTTCTTCTTGGCCGGCGCGGCCGTCGCGCTCGGCGAGGACGAGGACGAGGGCGCGGCGGCGGCGCAGGTGCCGAAGGCGTCGATGGCGCAGACGAGGCCGGACTTGTCCGATTGTGGCCGTGCCACCTTCGCCAGGACGTCGGAGCCGGTGGCGTTCTGCGGCACCGACGCGCAGGAGGTCTTGGCGGCGGGCGGGGTGGCGCCGGCCGGCGCGTCGGCGGCCTCGCCGTAGTCGATCACGACGGCCACCCGCTTGGCGCCCGCCTGTTTCGGGGTGGAACCGCAGATCTTGGCGAAGTCGGGGGTGCCGCGCGGCGGCGTGCCCGACTCCCCGCTCGACTTGGCGAACCGCCAGCCCTCGACGGCGCCGTCCTTGGGATGGGTGGACGCCGGTCCGGTCTGGGCGAACGCCCACTTGGAGCCGTCGGCCTGCCAGTAGCCCCAGAACGCGGTGGCGTCCGCCGACGCGGGGGCCGCGAGCGCCCAGACGACCCAGAGGACGAGTGCCAGGATGGACCCTGGGGCCGCGATGACGCGGAAACGAGCCGTGAGCATGGGCGCCTTTCGATGGGTGTGGTGCCGGCGGGGACGGGCGCACCACGAGCCGCACGCGCCCGGACTCCCACCCGCAGACCACGACGGATTCTCGGAGCCGCTCGCGCCGACGCGAGCGTCCGGCTCGCCGCGCGGGCGGGGGGCCCGCACGGCACACGGTTGCGGGTCAGCGCCGGATTCGGACCGGCTTTCCCCACGTCGGCGCGGTGTGCTGCTGCCGATGAGTTGACCACGGACGCCGAGACCTCGTCAAAACGGCCCACACCGGTAATCTGGCGAACCGTGAGCCACCCCCCGAGCGGCCCGCCCCCCGGGGACCGCGAGCCGCGGGACGACCTGCCGTACGGCCCCGGCTACGGGCCGTTCCCGCCGCCGGGGGCCGGACCGCCTCCCGGGGCATGGCCGCCGCCCGCGTACGGGCCGCCGCCTCCCGGCGGCGCACCGCCCTACGGCCCACCGTACGGCCCGCCCTACGGTGCTCCGCCGCCGTACGGGCCGCCGCCGGTCCGGCGTCGCCGTGGCCTCGTCGTCGGCCTCGTCGCCGGGTTCGTCGTCCTGGCGGTGTGCGTGACCGTCACGGCGATCCTGCTGCGGCGCGACGGCGACCGCCCCGAGCCGGTCGCCGCCGCGCCGGGCGTGACCGTCACGACCGCGGGCGACGGCACCGTGACCATGGTCAAGGCGGGCGCGGGGCGCACGGTCGTGGACGTCTATGAGGACTTCCAGTGTCCGGTCTGCAAGGAGTTCCACCGGATCAACGACGCGACCCTGAAGAACCTCGCGGGGGAGGGCCGCGCCAAGGTCGTCTACCACCCCATCGTGATCTTCAGCAGCGAGCCCCTGTCGGGCAACTCCACGCGGGCCGCCGCGGCCGCGCACTGCGTCACCGACGGGGACCGCTGGCTGGCCTACCAGGACCAGCTGTTCCTCCACCAGCCGGAAGAGGGGAGCCAGGGCTTCAGCGTCGCGGACCTGCTGTCGTTCGGGAAGACGGCCGGGGAGACCGGTTCGGGCTTCGCCTCCTGCGTACGGACCCTGCGGTACGCCGCGGAGGTGCGACGGACGAGCCAGGCGGCGATCTCCGGCGGCATCTCCGGCACGCCGACGGTGAAGGTGAACGGCGAGGCCTTGGCGACGGATGAGACGATGACCGCCGAAGGCCTGCGGAATGCGGTCGTCGCGGCCGGATGAGGGAGCACGTGCGCGGAGGTAACAGGAGAGTCATGCCCTGGAGCTGGCGGTACGAGAAGGCGGACGGGTCACCGATCGACGCACCCGGCCTCGGCGAGGAGACATGGAGTACCCAGGCCGACGCCGAGTCGTGGGTCGGGGAGAACTGGCGGGGCCTGGTGGAGTCCGGCGTCGACCAGGTCAGCCTGCTGGAGGACGGCCGGGTCGTCTACGGCCCGATGAGCCTGCACCCGCCGGAGGGCTGAGGCCACGGCCCGTGACGCGCCGCGACGGGCTCGGCGCCCCGTCGCGGCGATCACGCGCCCGCCGGCATGACCGAGGTCACGCCGGCGCGGCCGGGGTCACGGACGGCGCGGCGGGCTGACCGTCCTGGCCGGGTCACGCTCGATGACCGGCTCCAGGACCTCGTCGATGCGCTTGAGCAGCGCAGGGTCCAGCCGTACGCCGGCCGCGCGCGCGTTGTCGCGTACCTGCTCGGGCCGGCTCGCGCCGATGATGGCGGAGGAGACGTTGGGGTTCTGCAGCACCCAGGCCACCGCGAGCTGGGCCATCGAAAGGCCCGCCTCCTCGGCGATCGGCCGCAGCCGCTGCACCCGCGTCAGGACCTCCTCGCGCAGGACGCGCTTGATCACGGACGCGCCGCCCTCCGCGTCGGTCGCGCGGGAGCCCGCGGGCGGCGCCTGGCCGGGCACGTACTTGCCGGTCAGCACGCCCTGGGCGAGTGGCGAGAAGACGACCTGCCCGACGCCCTCGCGTTCGGACAGCGGCACGACCTCGGACTCGATGACGCGCCACAGCATGCTGTACTGCGGCTGGTTGGACACGATCCGGTCCAGGCCCATCTCGTCGGCGATCTTCAGTGCGCGGGCGATCTCCTCGGCGCGCCACTCCGACACGCCGACGTAGAGGACCTTGCCCTGGCGTACGAGGTCGTCGAAGGCCCGCAGGGTCTCCTCGAGCGGCGTCTCGTGGTCGAACCGGTGCGCCTGGTACAGGTCGACGTAGTCGGTCCCGAGGCGGCGCAGGGAGCCGTGGATCGACTCGAAGATGTGCTTGCGCGACAGGCCGCGGTCGTTCCGGCCATCACCGGTCGGCCAGTACACCTTGGTGAAGATCTCCAGCGACTCGCGGCGCTGCCCCCTGAGCGCGCGGCCGAGCACCTCCTCGGCCCGCGTGCCGGCGTAGACGTCGGCGGTGTCGAACGTCGTGATCCCCTCGTCGAGGGCGGCCTTCACGCACGCGGCGGCGGCCTCCTCCTCGATCTGCGAACCGTGGGTGATCCAGTTTCCGTAGGCGAGTTCACTGACCATGAGGCCGCTGCGGCCGAGATGACGAAACTCCATGTTCTGGAACACTAACCCGGCCGCCCGGGCGTCATCCGCCGGGCCGGGAGGGAGTCAGATCTCGGCCTTCTGCCCCGGCTTGAGACGGGCCTGCGGCATGCGCAGCCGCCGGATCTGCATCGAGCGCGTCACCGCGTAGATGCCGACGCCCTGGGTGCTCTCGTCGGGGAAGCGCTCGCGCGCGAGCTTCTTCACCCGGCTGGAGATCACGACCGACTCGACGATGATCACGGCGAGGATCACCGGCAGCCCGAACGTCTGCAGGTAGATGCGCACGGTCAGCGGCGCCACCATCGACAGCACGACGACCAGGATGGTGAGGTACATGAAGAACTCGCCGAACGTGCGCCGGGAGTCGACGTAATCGCGGGCGAGCTTGCGTACCGGGCCTTTGTCGCGCCGGGGCAGATAACGCTCGTCACCGCGGGCGATGCCCTCACGGATCTGCTTGGCGTTGCCGGGGCGGCGCGTGCGCTGCTCGCGGTCGCGGCGAAGGGCCTCCCGGCGGGTCTTCGGGGCCGTTATCGGCTGGCGGTTGCGCTTTTCGGCGTCGCGGCGTTTGGGCGTGGGCCGGCCCTTGCCCACCGTCTTGGTGGTCTTGCCTGCCTCGGGGGGCTGGGGCGGCTCTTCGGTGGCGGTCTCGGTACGGCGTCGGAACACGCAGATCAGCCTACCGGCGCCGGGACGCGAACATAATGACTGTCTTGGTCGTTAACGCGTAGGGTGGTGGCTAACCCCAGCAGCGTTCGCAGAGGCACCAGCACGAAGGGACCGGCCACGCGCGATGAGCGTGATGAAACGAATGTCGATGATCTTCAAGTCCAAGGCCAACAAGGCGCTGGACAAAATGGAGGATCCTCGCGAAACCCTTGACTATTCGTACCAGCGCCAGCTTGAGATGCTCCAGAAGGTCCGCCGCGGCGTGGCCGACGTGGCCACCTCCCGCAAGCGGCTCGAACTCCAGATCAACCAGCTGGAGCAGCAGCAGGCGAAGCTCACCGACCAGGGTCGGAAGGCCCTCCAGGTGGGCCGTGAGGACCTCGCACGTGAGGCGCTGACCCGCCGGGGCGGTCTCGACAGCCAGCTGAACGACCTGCGGGCGCAGTACCAGCAGCTCCAGGGCGAGGAGGAGAAGCTCACGCTCGCCTCCCAGCGGCTGCAGGCGAAGGTCGACTCCTTCCGCACGCGCAAGGAGACCATCAAGGCCACCTACACGGCGGCCGAGGCGCAGACCAAGATCAACGAGGCGTTCTCCGGCATCTCCGAGGAGATGGGCGATGTCGGCCTCGCGATCCAGCGCGCCGAGGAGAAGACCGAGAACATGAAGGCGCGTGCCGGCGCCATCGACGAACTGCTCGCCTCGGGCGCCCTGGAGGACTACTCCGGTCCGCGCGACGACATCCAGGCCGAGCTCGACCGCATGGGCGCGGGTCCCGGCGTCGACCTCGAGCTGGAGCAGATGAAGGCCGAGCTCGGCATGGCGCCCGCGCCCAAGCAGCTCGACGCCGCCCAGGGACAACAGCAGGGGCAGCAGGCTCCGCAGGCTCAGCCGCACCAGACGCCGAACCAGGCGCCGCAGCAGCCGCGGGAGGGCCAGTGATCGTCCGGATCATGGGCGAGGGCCAGGTCGACGTCGTCGACGGTGACCTGACCGCTCTCAATACGCTCGACGGCGAGCTCGAAGCGGCGATCGAGTCGGGCGACGAGGAGAAGTTCCGCGGGGCGCTGCACGCCCTGCTGGAGCAGGTCCGCACGGTGGGCAAGGCCCTGCCGGCCGAGGAGATCGCCCCGTCGGACCTGATCCTGCCGCCGGCCGACGCCACGATGGACGAGGTCCGCGCGATGCTGGGTGATGAGGGACTCATCCCGGACTGACCTGGCACCTATCACGCCGCTTCGGCGTTAGTACGGGGTGAACGCAGGTCGGGGGTAGGAGGAGCACGATGGCGCGTTCTCGATTCGCACCGGACCGGGGACTCACGGCTCGCATGCTGGTGACGATGTTCCTGCTGGGGCTGCTTTACGTCGTCTTCGTCGGATTCTTCATCGTGTACCTCCCCCAGATGTGGGTGCTGGTCCTGGTCATCGCGGTGGGCTTCCTGCTGGTCCAGTACTTCTTCTCCGACAAGCTCGCCCTGTTCGCCATGCACGGGCGGGTGGTCTCCGAACAGGAGGCGCCGGAGCTGCACGGGGTCATCGACCGCATCTGCGCGATGTCCGACATGCCGAAGCCGCGGGTGGCGGTGGCCGACACGGACGTGCCGAACGCCTTCGCCACCGGACGCAACCAGGACAACGCGGTCGTCTGCGTCACGACGGGGCTGCTCCGCCGGCTCGACACCACCGAGCTGGAGGGCGTGCTCGCGCACGAGCTCTCCCACGTCGCCCACCGCGACGTCGCCGTGATGACGATCGCGTCGTTCCTGGGCATCCTGGCCGGCCTGCTCACGCGGTTCGGCCTCCAGTGGGGCCTGTGGGGCGGCTTCAACGACCGCAACCGCAACAACAACGACCAGAGCACCGCGATGGTGCTCCTGGTCGTCATCGGGGTCAGCGCGGCCGTCTACGCGATCAGCTTCCTGCTCACCCGGGCGCTGTCGCGCTACCGCGAGCTGTCCGCGGACCGGTCGGCGGCGGAGCTGACGGGCCGACCGTCGGCGCTGGCCAGCGCGCTGACGAAGGTGACCGGCGACATGGCCCGCATCCCGACGAAGGACCTGCGCGCGGCCGAGCCGTTCAACGCCTTCTACTTCGCACCGGCGTTCTCGAAGGGGTTCAGCATCTCCACGCTCTTCTCCACGCACCCGTCGCTCGAGCAGCGCCTCGAGCAGCTCGCGAAGATCTCCGCCCAGCTCGGCAAGGGCGTGTGACATGGGTTTCCTCGACACCCTGCTCGGGCGCTCCAAGCCGAAGAAGCCCGACCTCGACCGGCTGTTCGCGCTGCCCACGGCCGCGCTCACGCTGGAGGCCGCGGCCGGGCTCACGCCCACGGGCGTCGGCTCGGTCTGCTTCCGCGCCGCCGAGGGCGCGGCGTTCGCCCAGATCGAGAGTGACGTGCGCGAGCTGCTCGACTCCGCCGAGGGGCCCAAGGTCGAGCTGAGCACCGACTCCTACGGCTACACCTGGCTCGTGAGCCGGCACGAGCCCACCGACCTCGCCGGGCTCGTCACCGACATCCACGCCGTCAACTCCTCCCTGGAGTCCGGCGGGTTCGGGCCGCAGCTGCTGTGCTCGGTGGTGGCCTTCGCGACCCCGGACGGCCGCCGTACGGGCCTGGTCTACCTCTACAAGCGGGGCACGTTCTACCCGTTCGCGCCGACGTCGGGGGAGCGGCGCGACAACGCCCTGGAGCTCCAGGTGCGCGGTGCGGTCGGCGCCGACCTGCCGGTGGAGAGCGACCTGAGCCGCTGGTTCCCGGTCTGGGGCGCCCCCGGCCTGTAGGAAGATCGGCGGCGTGAAGCGCTTGCGGCCCGTCGATCTGGCGCGTGAGCACGGCCTGTCCCCGCAGGCCGTACGCAACTACGAAGAGGCGGGCATCCTTCCCGCGGCGGAGCGCACGCCCACCGGCTACCGGATCTACACGCCCCTGCACGCCCAGGCCCTGCGCGCCTTCGTCGCCCTGATGCCGGGCCACGGTCACCAGACCGCCACGGCGATCATGACGGCCGTCAACGAGGGGCGGACCGCCGACGCCCTCACGCTCGTCGACGAGAGCCACGCCCGGCTTCTGGAGGACCGGCGGACGCTGACAGCGGTCGAGGCGGCCCTCCGCGACCTGACGGCCGATCCGGAACCGCCCGGCGGGACGTACGGCGGCCGTGGAGGCGGTGAGACGGTCCGCCGTGACCGTACGGGAGCCGAGACCTCGGTGGGGCCGCTGGCGCGGCGGCTCGGCCTCCGGCCCGCGACGCTCCGCAAGTGGGAACGCGCCGGTCTGGTCCGCCCGCGACGCGACCCGAGGACCGGTTACCGCGTCTACACCGACGCGGACGTACGGGACGCCCGGCTGGCCCACCAGCTGCGGCGGGGCGGATACCTGCTGCGGCAGATCGCACCGCTCCTGGACCGCGTCCGCGAGGCCGGCGGCGTCGAACCCCTGCGGGCGACCCTGGACGAATGGCGCGGCCGGCTCGACGCGCGCGGCCGCGCCCTGCTGGCGGGCGCGGCCGAACTCGACACCTATCTACGACAGCGCGAGCCCCCCGCCCGTACGACGGCCGGCCGGACCTGACCAGGCCCCGTACGCGGGGGTCCTACGGCAGGGCCAGCATGCGGTCGAGGGCGACCCGGGCGTAGTGCGCGGTCTCGGCCTCCACCGTGATCTGGTTCACGACCTCCCCGCGCGCCAGGGACTCCAGCGACCAGACCAGGTGCGGCAGGTCGATGCGGTTCATGGTCGAGCAGAAGCACACGGTCCGGTCCAGGAACACCACGGTCTTGTCCGGGTGGCGGCCGGCCAGGCGCTTGACGAGGTTCAGCTCGGTGCCGACCGCCCAGGCCGTGCCGGCCGGGGCCTCCTCGATGGTGCGGATGATGTACTCCGTCGAGCCGATCAGGTCGGCGGCCTGAACGACCTCGTGGCGGCATTCGGGGTGGACCAGCACGTTGACGCCGGGGATGCGGGCGCGCACCTCGTTCACCGAGTCGAGGCTGAACCGGCCGTGCACCGAGCAGTGCCCCCGCCACAGGATCATCGTCGCGTCGCGCAGCTCGGCGGTGGACAGGCCGCCGTCCGGCCGGTTCGGGCTGTAGACGACGCAGTCGTCCAGGGACAGGCCCATCTCCAGGACGGCCGTGTTGCGGCCGAGGTGCTGGTCGGGCAGGAACAGCACCTTCGAGCCCTTGGCGAAGGCCCACTCCAACGCCCGCCGGGCGTTGGAGGACGTGCACACCACGCCCCCGTGGCGGCCGACGAAGGCCTTGATGTCGGCGGAGGAGTTCATGTACGTGATCGGCACCACGTCGCCGGCGATCCCGGCGTCCTCCAGGACCTCCCAGCACTCCTCGACCTGGTCGTAGGTGGCCATGTCGGCCATCGAGCAGCCGGCGGCCAGGTCGGGCAGGACGACCTGCTGGTCGGCCGAGGTGAGGATGTCGGCCGACTCGGCCATGAAGTGGACGCCGCAGAAGACGATGTAGGGAGCCTGGGGCCGCGCCGCGGCCTCCTGGGCGAGTTTGAACGAGTCGCCGGTCACGTCGGCGAACTGGATGACCTCGTCCCGCTGGTAGTGGTGGCCCAGGACGAAGAGGCGGTCGCCGAGGGCCGCCTTGGCCGCGCGGGCGCGCTCCACCAGAGCCGGGTCCGAAGCGGGCGGGAGCTCACCGGGGCAGGAGACCCCGCGTTCGCTGGCCGGGTCCGCGCCCTGTCCGAGGATCAGCAGGCTGCTGCCGGTGGTCACTTGGGGGTCCCTCCTTCAACAGACTTATCGTCGATTTGACGATACTGCACGAGCGGGCGGTATGGGGGCTTCAGGTCCTGTTTGTAGGGATATGCGGCCAGGAACACAGCGGTGGACTTGGGGAATGGCCGGGGGCAGCGGGTACGTTGTGGTGGAGGGAAAGCCAACAGCGACGGTCGTCACGGGACGGCCGAGCCAACCGGGAGTTCGCACATGACGGTTTCGACCGACACCTCCACGCAGAATGGCGTCATCCTCACCGACGCCGCGGCGGAGAAGGCCAAGAGCCTGCTCGAGCAGCAGGGCGAGGAAGGCCTCGCGCTGCGTGTGCAGGTCCAGCCCGGCGGCTGCTCGGGCCTGATCTACCAGCTCTACTTCGACGACCGTGAGGTGGACGGCGACCTGGTCCAGGACTTCAACGGCCTGAGCGTCCGCGTCGACCGCATGAGCGTGCCGTACCTCTCGGGCGCGAAGATCGACTTCGTCGACACGATCGAGAAGCAGGGCTTCACGATCGACAACCCCAACGCGGGCGGCTCCTGCGCCTGCGGCGACTCGTTCCACTAAGCCTTCAGCGCTTCGCCGGATCATGGTGCCCGTGTTCCCGGGAACACCCGAGAACACGGGCATTCGGCATGCCGGCCTCGGCCCATGGTGCCCGTGTTCCCAGGATCACCCGGGAACACGGGCATTCGGCATGTCAGGCCCCTGCAAGGCAGTACTCTTGCCGGGTTTGACCACTGGCTGTCCGACCACAGGCTTTTGACCACAGGCCTTCGAGATGACCTCGCGGCTATGACGAGGTCGCCGATCGACCGAGGAGTTCGACGTCGTGCGCATCGCTGTTGCCGGTTCCATCGCCACCGACCATCTGATGACGTTCCCAGGACGGTTCGCCGACCAGCTGATCCCCGACCAGCTGCACACCGTCTCCCTGTCCTTCCTGGTGGACGCGCTGGACATCCGGCGAGGAGGGGTCGCCGCCAACATCTGCTACGGGATGGGATGCCTCGGCCAGAACCCGATCCTCGTCGGCGCCGTCGGTGACGACTTCGCCGACTACCGCTCCTGGCTCGACCGGCACGGCGTCGACACCTCCTCGGTGTACGTCTCCCAGCTCCACCACACGGCGCGCTTCCTGTGCACCACCGACGAGGACCACAACCAGATCGCCTCCTTCTACACGGGCGCGATGAGCGAGGCCCGGGAGATCGAGCTCCAGCCCATCGTCGACCGCGTCGGAGACCTGGACCTGGTCCTCATCGGCGCCGACGACCCCGAGGGCATGCTCCGGCACACCGAGGAGTGCCGTACGCGCGGCATCCCGTTCGCCGCCGACCCGTCCCAGCAGCTGGCCCGCATGAACGACGTGTGCGAGCTGATCGACGGCGCCGCCTACCTGTTCACCAACGAGTACGAGAAGTCGCTCTGCGAGCAGAAGACCGGCTGGTCGGACGAGGAGGTCCTGGAGCGCGTCGGCGTGCGGGTGACCACCCTCGGCCCCAAGGGCGTGCGCATCGACCGCACCGGCGAGCCCTCCCTGCACGTGGACGCCGCGCCGGAGGTGCGCAAGGTCGAGCCGACCGGCGTGGGCGACGCCTTCCGCGCCGGCTTCCTCACCGCGATCTCCTGGGAGCTGTCCCTCGAACGCGCCGCGCAGATGGGCAACCTCCTCGCCGCGCACGCGCTGGAGGTCGCCGGGCCGCAGGAGTACACCCTCCATCGCCAGCAGTTCGTCGACCGCTTCGCCGGCGCGTACGGCCGCGAGGCCGCGGACGAGATCGCCGGACACGTCCTGAACTGAACCCCCGGCACGGCCCGCGCCCGCGGGGGCGGCTCCTTACCGGGTCGCCCCGCGCGGTCAGGTCATTCAGTAACTCTTGGCCGGAAGGACTGAACCGTGTCCGGCGCGGAGCGCGGGACACCGTCAGTAGCTCTTGGAAGGAAGACCAAAGGCCAGTACTGAGCGATGTCCGGCGCTCAGCGCCGTACAGCGCTCAGTGACCCTTGGAAGAACAAAGGCGGGTACTGAGCGCCGTACACCGCTCAGTAGTTGCGGCGTACGTGGAACGCCCAGCCGCGGGGGAGGGTCTCCTCCCAGACGAAGTCCTGCGACTTCATCCGGCACCACGCCGGGACGTCCGTGCGGGCCGCCACGTCGTCGGCCTTGACCGCGATGATCTCGCCGACCGGCACCTCGCCGATGCGCTCGGCGAGCATGATGATCGGGATGGGGCACTTGCGGCCCAGCGCGTCGATGGTGACCAGCGCCCGGGGGCCGGTGGCCACCGGGGGGGTCTCCGGAGGCGTCTCCCGGACGGCGCGGCGGCGTTTCAGGCCCATATGCCGATCTCCTCGTTGATGAGCTCGCTCCGCTCGCTCACGAGCCCTCCTTGCGCCGGGGGCGTGACCGGGCGCGCGTGTCCCTTGGTTCGCGCGCTCCGCTCGCTCACGCCCCAGGTCGTGATCAACCCGTCACCCCGCTCGTCTGGCGGAGCCTTCGTACGGCTCCCGGAAGGACCGCGAGAAAACGGTCGACATCGGCCGCTCTCGTCCCGCGGGAGAGCGATACCCGGACATTTCCATGAGTAATCACTCCCATCGCCTCCAGAACATGGCTCGGTCGGAGAGTATCCGCCGTACAGGAACTTCCGGACGAGACCTCGAACCCCAGCCGGTCGAGCTCGGTCAGCAGCGCCTCGCCCTCCACGTACAGGCACGAGAACGTGACCAGGTGGGGGAGGCGCTCGACCGGATGACCGATGACCTCGACGTCGTCGACCAGGCGGGGCGCGCGCTCGCGGATCAGGTCGACCAGCGCCGACAGGCGGGGGGCGTCCAGTTCCATCTCCGCACGGTACGCCTCCAGGGCCGCCGCCGCTGCCACGATCCCTGGAACGTTCTCAAATCCCGGGACGCGGCGGCTCTCCCGCTCGTCCTCCGGCAGCGGTGATCTCCAGCGGGTGTTCTTGCGGACGACCAGAACCCCCACGCCCGGCGGGCCGCCCCACTTGTGCGCCGAGGCCGTCAGCAGCGACCAGCCACCGGGGATCGGCGTCCGGCCGGCCGACTGGGCGGCGTCGACCAGCAGCGGCACCCGGGCCGCGCGGCACGCCTCGGCGACCTCGGCCACCGGCTGGAGCGTGCCGACCTCGTGGTTGGCCGACTGCAGGCAGGCCAGGGCCGTGTCGGGGCGCAGCGCCGCGGCGAACTCCTCCGGGTCGACCCGTCCCGTGCGGTCGACGCCCACCGTGGTGACCGTGCCGCCCTCGCGCTCGTGCCGCCCGGCGGCGTGCAGCACGCTGGAGTGCTCGACGGCGCTCACCACGAGGTGCCGCCCCGCGCGCCGGCGCGCGTTGAGGGTGCCGAGCACGCCGAGATGGATCGCCTGGGTGCCGGAGGAGGTGAAGGACGTCTCGTCGGGCCGCGCCCCGAAGGCCGCCGCGACCTGCGTGCGGGCCCGGTCGAGCAGCATGCGCGAACGGCGCGCGGAGCCGTAAAGCCGCTGGGGATCGGCCCATCCGCCCTCCAGGGCACCCAGCAGCGCCTCGCGTGCCGCCGGGTGCAGGGGCTCGGTGGACGCGGCGTCGAAGTAGGCCACGAGTACGACAGTAACGGGGGTACCACCGAGGTGTCCGGGACCCTCCGCTAATGTTTCCCCCACACGTGTGAACATCGATCTGATCGCCCGAGACTCGGGCTTCATCGTGGGAAGGCAATCCGTGAGTCCGACCCGCCGTAGAGAGCGGCGCACGCCTGCGAGCGCGGGCGCGCCCGGCGCGCGCCGACGCCTGCTGACGGGCGCCGCGGCGCTGTCGGCGCTGGCGTTCGCCGCGACGGCGTGCTCCGCTGAGAAAGTGCGCCTCGGCCTGCCGACACCGGCCACCGAGCAGGCCAAGCGTGTCCTGACCCTGTGGCAGGGGTCCTGGATCGCGGCACTGGCCGTGGGCGCCCTCGTCTGGGGCTTGATCATTTGGGCGGTGCTCTTCCACCGCAAGCGGTCCGACCAGCTGCCGCCGCAGGTTCGTTACAACCTGCCGATCGAGATGCTGTACACCGTCGTCCCGTTCATCATCGTCGCGGTGCTGTTCTACTTCACCGCGCGCGACGAGACGTATCTCGAGAAGCTGACGCCGGTGTCCCAGTCCAGCGACGTGACGCTCGTCAACGTGACGGCGTTCCAGTGGAGCTGGCAGTTCGACTACCCGCAGTACCACACGCGGTCGATCGTCGGCGAGCCCGTCTCGCCCGACGAGCCGCACAAGCCGATGTTCGAGATCCCCGTCGGCAAGAAGGTACGGTTCCACCTGGTGTCCAAGGACGTCATCCACTCCTTCTGGGTTCCGTCCTTCATCTTCAAGCGGGACATCATCCCGGGGGCCAAGTCCGGTCAGGACTTTGAGATCACCCCCACCAAGACGGGCACGTACGAGGGACGCTGCGCCGAACTCTGCGGTGTCGAGCACGGCCGGATGCTCTTCCAGGTGAAGATCGTTCCGCAGGCGGAGTTCGAGCAGTTCATCTCCAGCCATGGCGGGAGCATGCAGTGACCACCACCATCTCGCACCCGACCCCGTCGGCGGCCGGCGCGCCCCGGCGCACGAGCAAGGGCCGGATCATCGCGTCCTGGATGTCGTCCACGGACCACAAGGTGATCGGGTACATGTACCTGATCACGTCGTTCGCGTTCTTCTGCGTCGGCGGCATCCTGGCCCTGATCATGCGTGCCGAGCTGGCGCGGCCGGGTCTGCAGGTCGTCAGTGAGGAGCAGTTCAACCAGCTCTTCACCATGCACGGCACGATCATGCTGCTGATGTTCGCGACGCCGCTGTTCGTCGGGTTCGGCAACGTGATCATGCCGCTGCAGATCGGTTCGCCCGACGTGGCGTTCCCGCGCATGAACATGTTCAGCTTCTACCTGTTCCTGTTCGGCAGCCTGATCGCGGTCAGCGGGTTCCTGACCCCGGGCGGCGCCGCGAGCTTCGGCTGGTACGCCTATGCGCCGCTGTCGAGCGCCATCCGCTCGCCCGAGATCGGCGGCGACCTGTGGATCATGGGTCTGACGCTGTCCGGCCTGGGCACGATCCTCGGTGGCGTCAACTTCGTCACCACGATCTTCTGTATGCGGGCGCCGGGCATGACGATGTTCCGGATGCCGATCTTCACGTGGAACATCCTGCTGACGTCGATCCTCGTGCTCATGGCCTTCCCGGTGCTGGCCGCCGCGCTGCTGGCGCTCGAGGCCGACCGCAAGCTGGGCGCGCACGTCTTCGACGCCGCCAACGGCGGGGCGCTCCTCTGGCAACACCTCTTCTGGTTCTTCGGCCATCCCGAGGTCTATATCGTCGCCTTGCCCTTCTTCGGGATCATCACCGAGATCCTGCCGGTGTTCTCCCGTAAGCCGGTCTTCGGCTACATCAGCCTGGTCGGCGCGACCGTCGCCATCGCCGGCCTGTCCGTGACCGTGTGGGCGCACCACATGTTCCCGACCGGCCAGGTGCTGCTGCCGTTCTTCTCGTTCATGACGTTCCTCATCGCGGTACCCACCGGGGTGAAGTTCTTCAACTGGGTCGGCACGATCTGGCGAGGGCAACTGACGTTCGAGACACCGATGCTGTGGTCGCTGGGCTTCCTGGTGACGTTCCTGTTCGGTGGCCTGACCGGCATCATCCTGGCCTCGCCGCCGCTGGACTTCCACCTCAACGACAGCTACTTCGTCGTCGCGCACTTCCACTACGTGCTGTTCGGCACCGTGGTGTTCGCGATGTTCGCCGGCTTCTACTTCTGGTGGCCGAAGATGACCGGGAAGAAGCTGAACGAGTTCTGGGGCAAGGTCCACTTCTGGCTGCTGTTCATCGGCTTCCACACGACCTTCCTGGTCCAGCACTGGCTGGGTGCCGAGGGCATGCAGCGGCGCGTCCCCGACTACGCCAAGCAGTTCACCGGCCTCAACGAGGTCTCCAGCCTCGGCGCGCTGATCCTGGCGATCTCGATGCTGCCGTTCCTGTGGAACGTCTACATCACCGCGCGCAACGGCGAGCGGGTCTACGTCGACGACCCGTGGGGCTTCGGCGCCTCGCTCGAGTGGGCGACGTCCTGCCCGCCGCCGCGGCACAACTTCACCGCGATCCCGCGGATCCGCTCCGAGCGGCCCGCGTTCGACCTGCACTATCCGCACACGGACGCCAAGCCCGCCGTGACGGCCGGTGCCGGAACGGAGGACTGACGATGAAGGTCGAAGGCTTCCTGTTCGCCTTCTGCGCCCTGTTCTTCGCGGTGATGGACGTCATCTACTGGCTGTGGTCGCATGACCCCACCGGCACCACCGCGCTGGCCCTGACCGTGGGCCTGGCCGGCCTGGTCGGCTTCTACCTGCTGTTCACCGGCCGCCGCGTCGGACCGCGGCCGGAGGACGACAAGGAAGGCGAGATCGCCGACGGCGCGGGCGAACTGGGCTTCTTCAGCCCGCACAGCTGGTGGCCGCTGTTCGTCGCCCTCGCCGCGGCCACGGCGTCCCTCGGCGTCGTCATCGGCTGGTGGATGCTGCTGATCGGCCTGCTCGCGATCGTCCTGGCCGCGATCGGGTTCGTGTTCGAGTACTACCGCGGTCACTTCTCTCACTGAGAAGCCCCAAGAAACGGTCACGAGGGCCGGTGTCGCCGGGAGGCGGCGCCGGCCCTCGTCGCATACTCGGCACGAACACTCACAGGTGGGGGTGCGTATGTGGCGAGGGGTGGCCGCCGTCGGCGTGCTCCCGCTCGCCCTCCTGGCCGGGGCCTGTTCTTCCCACCGGACCACCGCGCGCCCGCCGGCCACGGTGACGGTCCTGCCGGCGCGGGGAACGCGCGCCGTGCCGCCGGACGCCCCGGTGAGCGTCCGTGTACGCGACGGGCGGCTCCGTTCGGTCACGCTGGCCGACGGAGGACGACTGGAGGGGCGGACCAGCGCGGACGGCACTCTCTGGTGGCCACGCTGGGCGCTGAGCCCGGGCCGCTCGTACACGCTCGTCGTCACGGTCGCGGGCGCGGACGGCCGCGTGGGTTCGGTACGGAGCACCTTCCGTACGCGCCGGGTGGAGCACACGATCGGCGCGACGGTCGTCGCCCCGGCGCCCGGCGCCACGGTCGGGGTGGGCATGCCGATCATCCTGCGTTTCGCCGAGCCCGTGCGGAACCGCGCCGGCGTGGAGCGGTCCCTGGCCCTGTGGACGTCGGTCCCGGTGACGGGCGCCTGGCACTGGACCTCCCCGACGGAGGTGGTCTTCCGCCCGCGCGCGTACTGGCCGGCGCACACGCGCGTACGCCTGCTGGCGCACCTGGCCGGCCTGCGGCTGGCGGGTGCCTCGTACGGCGCTGAGGACCTCGCCAGGGACTTCTCGATCGGTGACGCGCACATCACCGTGGCCAGCGCCCGCAGCCACCACCAGGAGGTCCGTGTCAACGGCCGCAGCGTCCGCCGGATGCCGATCAGCATGGGGAAGGGGACGCAGCTCAAGTACACGACCACGAGCGGCATCCACCTGACGATGGAGAAGAACCACCACGTCGTCATGGACTCGGCGTCGGTCGGCTGCCCGCCGGGCTGCCCGGACCACTACCGGCACGACGTCTACTACGCCGTCCGGATCTCCGACAGTGGCGAGTACGAGCACAGCGCGCCGTGGTCGGTGGCGGATCAGGGCAGTCGCAACGTGAGCCACGGCTGCATCAACCTGGGCCCACGCGACGCCCGCTGGTTCTTCCGCCACACCCAGCCGGGGGACGTGGTCCAGGTCACCGGCACCCGCCGGCGCCTCGACCCGGGAAACGGCTGGGGCTTCTGGCAACTGTCCTGGCCGGAATGGCTCGCCACGAGCAACCTGGGCCCGGCGTACGGCCAGGGCATGCCCGCCCCGGCCCAGCCACCCGCACTGATCCCCCGCTGAGCCCGCGAGGGCGTTCCCGGCCGGACGGTGCCGTCGGCGGCCACGGTCGTCCACAGCGGAATCGACGGCCTTCCGCCCGCCGAGTCCTCCGCTGGACAATGGAAGTGGGCTGGAGCCCCCGGGCGGGAGGGGCATGCCCACCTGGGTGCGGGGGGCGTCAGGTGGCCAGGCGCTGGGTGAGCTCGGTCCAGCGGTCCAGCAGGGCCGTGGCGCGGCCGGAGTCGATCGCCTCCAGGGCGCGCGTGTAGGCCGCTCTCATGGCCTCCGTGAGCCGCTCCGCGGGCGGGGCGCCCTCGGCGGCCACGAGCGCCGCGGCCGCGTTGAGGGCCACGATGTCGCGGACCGGTCCGGTCTCCCCGGCCAGCACCGCGCGTGCCACACGGGCGTTGTGGCGGGCGTCCGCGCCGCGCAGGTCGGCCGGGGTCGCGCGGGGGATGCCCAGGTCGGCCGGGTCGAAGACGGTCTCGGTCGCGGTGCCGTCGCGGACCACCCAGACGGCCGACGTGGAGGTCGTGGTGAGTTCGTCCAGGCCGTCGTCGCCGCGGAACACCAGCGACGAGCAGCCGCGCTCGGCGAAGACGCCCGCGATGACGCCCGCCATGCGGGGGTGGAACACACCGACGGCCTGGGCGGTGGGGCGGGCCGGGTTGGCCAGCGGGCCGAGGAAGTTGAAGATCGTCGGTGTACCCAGCTCGCTGCGCGTACGGGCGGTGTGGCGCAGGGCCGGGTGGTAGAGGGGCGCGAAGCAGAACGTGATGCCGATCTCGTCGGCGACCCGGGCCGTCGCATCGGGCGACAGGCCGATCACGACCCCGAGCTCTTCGAGCAGGTCGGCGGCGCCGCAGGAGGAGGACGCGGCCCGGTTGCCGTGCTTGACCATCCGCGCGCCGGCGGAGGCCGCGACGATCGCGCCCATGGTCGAGATGTTGACCGTGTGGGCCTGGTCGCCGCCCGTCCCGACGAGGTCGACCGCCGGGCCGGGCACGGTGATCGGCGTGGCGTGGGCCAGCATGCCCTCCGCGAGACCGGTGACCTCCGCGACCGTCTCGCCCTTCGCCCGGAGCGCCACGGCGAAGCCCGCGATCTGAACGTCGCTGGCCTGCCCCGACATGATCTCCTGCATCGCCCAAGTGGTCTCGTCGGTCGACAGCGACTGCCCGTTGAGCAGCGCGCCGAGCAGGGCGGGCCACGTCGTACGCGGGTCCATCCGGACGCTCCCTGGCGGCTATCGGGTTATCGGTGGGACAGCTCGGAGCCGGAACCGGCCAGCCGCTTGCGCACCAGCTCGGCCACGCCCTCGGCGAGGGCGACGGCGTCGACGGGCTGGCTCGCGACGGCGTCGGCGCGCGACCAGGTGGCCAGCCAGCCGTCGTCGCGGCGGGCGATGAGGACCATGATCGGCGGGCAGTTGTAGATCTCGTCCTTGGCCTGGCGGCAGATGCCCATGCCGCCGGCGGGCTGCGCCTCGCCGTCGAGGACGGCCACGTCGATGTCGCCCTTGTCGAGACGGGCGAAGACCGCCGGCTCGGTGGCGGTCTCGACGTACTCCACCTCTGGGAGCCCGGCGGCGGGCCGCCGGCCGATCGCCAGGCGCACCTGCAGGCGCGTGTTCGCGTCGTGGCTGTAAACAAGGATCTTCATCGTGGACTCTGGCGCGGAGGCCCCGGCGGTCAGGCCGGGGAGGGATTGCGCCTCCCCCTTCCCGAAAGGACATGTCGCGCCGCCGCACTGCCGGCGCCTGTGAGCCGGGTGATCATCGATCGGGCGATGAAGTCCCGCGCACGTAGCGATGCTACCGGGCGCGACACGGCCCGTACGACCGGTCGGGGGCGAGGAGCAGCCGGGAACGGGTCGTTCCAACGACAAGACGGATCGTTCCGGCGAAAACCGCCTGGAAGAGGCCTTGCGGCGGCGGCCGGGGCGCGCCTGATGGGGGGTCCTGCGTCACCTACTCGGCAGGTGCCGTAATAATGCTGCCCGTGGCAACAGTATCCGCGACTGACAGCGCAGCACCCCGCACCCGCGCCAACCGGCCCAACCTCGTGAGCGTGGGCACGATCGTGTGGCTGTCGTCCGAGCTCATGTTCTTCGCGGCGCTGTTCGCGATGTACTTCACCATCCGGTCGGTGACCGTCGGCGACGGCGGCAAGTGGCCGGAAGCGAACCTCGACGTGCCGTACGCCTCGGTGAACACCTTCATCCTGCTGATGTCCAGTGTGACGTGCCAGCTGGGTGTGTTCGCGGCCGAGCGCGGTCAGGTCGGGCGCCTGGGAAGCATCGTGAACATGCGCAAGTGGGGCCTGCGCGAGTGGTACTTCTTGTCGTTCCTCATGGGCGCGGTGTTCGTCGCCGGGCAGCTCAACGAGTACCGCTCACTGATCCATGAGGGCACCACGATCTCGTCGAGCGCGTACGGATCGGTCTTCTACCTGACCACGGGCTTCCACGGTCTGCACGTGACCGGTGGCCTCATCGCGTTCCTGTTCATGCTCGGGCGGACGTACGCCGCGAAGCGCTGGACACACGAGCAGGCCACCAGCGCCATCGTCGTGTCCTACTACTGGCACTTCGTCGATGCGGTGTGGGTCGGGCTGTTCTTCACGATTTACATCATCGAGCTGTTGCAATGATCCAGATGGGACCCTCTTCCGTGAAATGGTTCACCGCATGGCGCCGGCGCCCGTGGGCGGGCTACGCCGTCGTGCTGGCCGCGCTCGCGATCATCGCTGTCGCGTACGCCGGTGTCTCCTCGGGAGGCGCGTCCGCGCAGGCGTCTGACACCCAGGCGTCGGCGCAGGACATCGCCAAGGGCAAGGAGCTTTTCAACCAGACCTGCTCGAGCTGCCACGGCGCCAACGCCCAGGGCACGCGCACCGCACCGAGCCTGATCGGTGTCGGCGCGGCGTCCGTGGACTTCCAGGTCGGCACCGGCCGGATGCCCGCCATGAACCCCGGCGCGCAGATTCCGCGCAAGAAGCCGGTCTTCAACGAGGAGCAGACCCGCCAGATCGCGGCGTACATCGCCTCGCTCGGCGGCGGGCCGGCGATCCCCTCCAACGACCAGGTCGACCCGAAGACCGGCGACGCCGCGCTCGGCGGCAAGCTGTTCCGCGCCAACTGCGCCCAGTGCCACAACTTCGCCGGGTCCGGGGGAGCGCTCACGGGTGGCAAGTACGCCCCGCCGCTGAACAAGGCGACGCCCACGCAGATCTACGAGGCCATGGTGACCGGCCCGCAGGCGATGCCGGTCTTCAACGACACGACCATCACGCCGGCGCAGAAGCGCGCGATCATCGCGTACGTCACGCAGACCCGCAGCGAGGTCAACCCGGGCGGAAGCGGCCTGGGCCGGATCGGTCCGGTGGCCGAGGGCCTCGCCGGCTGGCTGGTCGGGATCGGCCTGATGGTCGTCGCGGCGGCGTGGCTCACTGCCAGGAAGCCCAAGAAGAAGCACAATGACTGACAACAACGAGACCAGCGGCGCGACCCCGGAAGAGGAGAGTCGCGTACCAAAGCGCGTGATCGGCACCCCGTCGCCGACCGGCACTCATGAGCTGCTTCCCGAGGACAAGTCCGAGCAGGGCGCCAGTGGCTACGTGCTCGACGAGAAGAAGGCACGCAAGGCCGAGCGCGTCGCGGCCGCCTTCTTCACGCTGAGCTTCCTGGCCGGCATCGCGTTCATCGTGTTCTACGCCGTCTGGCCGGGCCACGTGGGCAACATCGACCGGGCCGCCCGGTCGAACTACACCCTCGGCACCGCGCTGACGGTGGTCTTCCTCGGTCTCGCGGTCGGGATGACCATCTGGGTGCGCCACCTGGTGACCACCAAGGAGATCATCCAGGAGCGGCACACGCTGTCCTCGACGGCGGAGGACCGCCAGGTCTTCAACCAGTACTTCCAGGAGGGCACGGAGGAGAGCGGGCTGCTCAAGCGCCGCCTGCTGCGCCGCACGCTGCTGCTGGCCGCCGCGCCGCTCGGCCTGCTTCCGCTCATCCTGCTGCGCGACCTCGGCCCGCTGCCGGAGAAGAAGCTGCGCCACACCGCCTGGAAGAAGGGCACCCGTCTCGTCGTCGACGGCACCGGCCAGCCGTTGAAGGCGGCCGACTTCGACTCCCCGGGCGGCATCATCACGGTCATCCCCGAGGGCGCCGAGGACAACCTCGACGAGATCGCGACGAGCACGGTCCTGCTGCTGCACCTTCCGGAGGACCAGCTCAAGGTCAAGAAGGGCCGGGAGAACTGGCACGTCGGCGGCATCATCGCCTACTCCAAGATCTGCACGCACGTGGGCTGCCCGGCGGCCCTGTACGAGCAGACCACCCACCACATCCTGTGCCCCTGCCACCAGTCGACCTTCGACGCGACCAACAGCGCCAAGGTCATCTTCGGCCCGGCGGCGCGCCCGCTTCCGCAGTTGCCCATCGGCGTCGACTCCGAGGGTTACCTCATCGCCACGAGCGACTTCCACGAGCCGGTCGGCCCGAGCTTCTGGGAACGCGGAAGGCCGAAGGCATGAACCACCCGACCCTCACCCCTACACGCATCCGATGCGACGGCTCGCGGCCTTCTCCGATCGGTGAACCGCGCGGCGAGCAAGGAGCGGTGAAATGAGCACGACGACACCTCCCAAGGCCATCGACGGCGCGATCGGATTCGCCGACGAGCGCTTCGCCACCGCCGGGTTCCTCCGCGGCAAGATGAAGAAGGTCTTCCCCGACCACTGGTCGTTCATGCTGGGCGAGATCGCGCTGTACTCGTTCATCATCCTGCTGCTCAGCGGAACCTTCCTCACGCTGTGGTTCAAGCCGAGCATGTCCGAGGTCGTGTACCACGGCAGCTACACGAAGCTCAACGGCGTCAGCATGAGCGAGGCGTACAGCTCGACGCTGCACATCAGCTTCGATGTCCGCGGCGGCCTGCTCATGCGGCAGATCCACCACTGGTCGGCGATCCTGTTCCTCGCGTCGATCATGGCGCACATGCTGCGGATCTTCTTCACCGGTGCCTACCGCAAGCCGCGTGAGATCAACTGGCTCATCGGCATCACGATGTTCACCGTGGCGATCCTGGAGGGCCTGTTCGGCTACTCCCTGCCGGACGACCTGCTGTCCGGCACGGGTCTGCGCATCACCCAGGGTGTGCTGCAGTCGATCCCGATCGTCGGCAGCTACCTGTACTTCTTCGCCTTCGGGGGCGAGTTCCCCGGCCACGACTTCATCCCACGGCTCTACACCGTGCACGTGCTCCTCATCCCGGGCATCCTGCTGGCGCTCGTCGGGGCGCACTTCATGATCCTGTGGTTCCAGGGGCACACGCAGTTCCCGGGCAAGAACCGGGAGGAGAAGTCCGTGATGGGCAAGCCGTTCTACCCGGTGTTCCTCATCAAGACCACCGCGTTCTTCGTCTTCACCTTCATGGTCGTCGCCCTCCTCGGGACGTTCGCCCAGATCAACCCGATCTGGCTGTTCGGCCCGTACACCCCGGACTCCATCACGGCCGGGTCGCAGCCCGACTTCTACATGGGCTTCCTCGAGGGTGCGCTGCGCATCATGCCCAACTGGGAGACGAACCTCTGGGGCCACACGGTCTCGTGGAACGTCCTCGTGCCGGCGCTCGTGCCGCTGGGCCTGATCATGACGGGCGCCGCCCTGTGGCCGTTCGTCGAGCAGTGGGCGACCGGTGACCGGCGCATCCACCACATCGCCGACCGGCCGCGCAACGCGCCGTTCCGCACCGCGGTCGGCATGGCCGCCGTCGCCTTCTACGGGCTGCTGTGGCTCGCGGGCGGCAACGACGTCCTGGCCGACAAGTTCCACATCTCGCTGTACCAGACGACGTGGTTCTTCCGCGTGGCCGTCTTCGTCGGCCCGGTCATCGCCTACATCGTGACCAAGCGGATCTGCCTGGGCCTGCAGCGCAAGGACGCGGAGGAGTACGAGCACGGTGTCGAGTCCGGCATCATCAAGATGCTGCCGAGCGGCGAGTTCATCGAGGTCCACGAGCCGGTCAAGGAGAACGCCGAGGCGGTCCTGATCAGCAAGCCGCCCGCGCCGCCGCTCGTCTCGGGCGCGGAGGAGGACGAGAACGGCATCCCGTCGCCGGCCTCCCGCGGGCCGCTGGGCCGGGCCCGCCGGGCGCTGAACGGCGCGTTCGCCACCGACGACATCCCGATCGGCAACGGTCACGCGGCCGGTCACGGCCACGGCGAGCCCGGAGCGCCGGGCGACGACGACGGCGACGCCGTCGTCGTGCACCCGGAGACCGAGGGCGGCGAACACCGCGAGCTCAGCCGCGGCTGACCCCGTACGTTCGGCGAAGGCCCGTCACCGCGTCGCGGTGGCGGGCCTTCTGCTCGGTGCCGTGCGGAGCCGTGCGGCGGTGGGAACGGCTACGCTTGGGACGGGCCGTGACTGGCGCTGAAGGTGGAGTCACCACCGGGGAGCGGCCCTGCCATCGAGTGCCGTGCGCCTGGGCCGATCCACCGCGACCCGCAGGAGCGACCCGATGCCCGGCGACCCGATGTCCACGACGCACACCGCCCGTCTCATGGACGGCACCGCCCTGGCCCGCCGCATCACCGAGCGCACCACTGAACGCGCCGCGGCCGTCACACGGCAACGCGGCACGGCTCCGTGCCTGGCCACCGTGCTGGTCGGCGACGACCCCGCCTCCGTGACCTACGTCCGGATGAAGCGCGCCCGGTGTGAGAAGGCGGGCATCACCTCCCGCCACGTCCCGCTGCCGGCCTCGACCACGACGGCGGAGCTCATCGGCACCATCACCGCCCTGTCGGACGACCCGGGTGTGGACGGCATCCTCCTGCAGCATCCGGCCGGGCCGCACATCGACGAGCGGGCCGCGTTCGAGGCGATCGATCCGGCCAACGACGTCGACGGCGTCACGATGCGCTCGTTCGCCGCGATGAGCTTCGGCCTACCGGGTTTCGTGTCCTGCACGCCCGGCGGAATCGTGCGGCTGCTGGAGGAGTACGAGGTCGAGCTCGCGGGCCGGCACGCGGTCGTGGTCGGCCGGAGCGCCATCCTGGGCAAGCCGGCCGGGATGCTGCTGCTCGGCCGCGACGCGACGGTCACCTACTGCCACTCCCGTACGGCCGACGTGGCGGCACTCGTGAGAGAGGCGGACGTCGTCGTGGCGGCCGTGGGCCGGCCGAGGTTCATCCGGGGTGAGGACGTCAAGCCCGGAGCGGTCGTCGTCGACGCCGGTTACAACGCGGGCAATGTCGGCGACGTCGACTTCGAGACGGCGAGGACGCGCGCGAGCCTCATCACCCCGGTGCCGGGCGGCGTCGGCCCGATGACCATCGCCGTCCTGCTGGAGCAGACCGTCGAGGCGGCGGAACGGAGCCTGACCGCCTGACCGGCTCTCTCGGCGCCCTTGACGCTGGTCACGAGCCATTCCGGTGTGGTGCTCGGGTGGTCACGGCCGACCGCCCGGTGGAGGTCTCAGCGACGCAGAGGAGGTCTCAGTCGGCGTCGGGGAGGCCGAGGGAGAAGGTGGCCTCCAGGTCGTGCTGGGAGTAGGCGCGGAAGGCGATGTGGGTCTCGGTGTGGGTGACGCCGTCGACCTTGTTGAGGCGGCCGGGGATGACGTCGGCGATCTGCTCGTACTGGCGGACCCGCACCAGCGCGACCAGGTCGAACTCGCCCGTCACCGAGTAGACCTCGCTGACCCCTTCGAGCCCGGCGATGGTCTCGGCGACCTCGGGGATGCGCGAGACGTCGGCCTTGATGAGCACGATGGCGGTGATCACGAGGTCCTCCTGCGGTAAGTCGAGCCGGCCGTGCCGAAAGCCTAGTAGAGCGTCTCACCGAGACATACGGAGGTGACCCGATCCGCCAGCGGCGGGAGGATCCTCGGTAGGGGGCCCAGGTCGGGATGGCCCTAGGCGCGAAGCAGTCATTACCGTCTTTCCGCTCTATTCTTCCGTTCGTCGTTGCTGATCTTCTGGCGATGCGAGAGTTTCGAACGTGCGTACGAGTTACAAGGTGCGGGCCTATCCCACCCCGGAGCAGGTGGCGGTCCTGAGCCGCACGTTCGGCTGCGTACGTCTGGTGTGGAACAGGGTCCTGGAATGGCGGAAGATTCGTTACCGCACCGAGGGGCTCAGGACCTCCTACGCGGAGACCGACCGATATTTGACGGAGTTGAAACGCGACCCGGATCTGGCGTTCTTGCCCGAGGTGTCCAGTGTGCCCCTCCAGCAGGCACTCCGGCACCAGCACACGGCGTTCGTGAACTTCTTCGCCGGGCGTGCCCGCTACCCCAGGTTTAAGTCCCGGCAGCGTAAGCAGTCGGCGACCTTTACCCGGTCGGCGTTCCGCTGGCGGGAAGGCCGCCTGTATCTGGCCAAGATGATGGACGCGCCGCTGGAGGTGGTGTGGTCTTGGCCGGAGGTTGATCCCGCCTCGGTCGAGCCGACGTCGGTGACGGTCTCGCGTGGGCCGTGCGGACGCTGGTACGTCTCCCTCGCCGTTGAGACTCCAGACCCGGAGCAGGCGCCCTCGACCGGCGCAGTGGTCGGTGTGGACTTGGGTGTCAAGGACTTCGCGGTCACTTCCGACGGTGAGAAGGTCGCCAATGCTCGCCGGCTGGCCAGGCGGGAGCGTAACTTGGCTCGCTACCAGCGGCGGATGGCCCGTAAGCAACGTGGGTCGAACAACCGGGCCAAGGCGAGGCCGAAGGTGGCCCGTGCGCACCGTAAGGTCGCCGCGTCCCGCGCGGACTTCCTGCACAAGACCAGCGCCCGGCTGGTCCGCGACCACGACGTCGTCGTCATCGAGGACCTGCACGTCAAGGGGATGGTCCGTAACCGGCGGCTCGCCAAAGCGATCTTCGACTGCGGGTGGGGAGAGTTCCGCCGCCAACTGGAATACAAAGCGGCCAAGTATGGTCGCCGTTTGATCGTGATCGATCGCTGGTACCCCAGCTCCAAGACCTGCTCGACGTGCGGGCATCTGCTCACCGAGCTGAGTCTTTCCACCCGGGCCTGGTGTTGCCCGGCGTGTCGCACCCTGCACGACAGGGACGTCAACGCGGCCAAGAACATCCTGGCGGCAGGTCTTGCCGTGTCGGCCTGTGGAGGTGATATCAGACACCCGAGGTCCCCTCGGGCGCAGTCGCCACAGAAGCAGGAACCCCCGCCCGCGAGGGCCGGAATCCCCGCCCCAGGACGGGGAGTAGTCAATGCCAGTTGAGGGCGGCCGACTTGCGGGCGAAGCCGCCGCGGCGTACGAGCAGGCCGCAGATCATCCCCGCGACGAACCCGTAGATGTGCGCGACATAGGCGGTCTGGCTCTGGTCGCCGAGGCTGAACCACTGGAACACGAAGAACTGCACCAGCAGAGTCCAGGAGGGCAGGCGGAACGGCAGGAACGACAGGACCAGCGCGATCGTCCTCGAGCGCGGATAGAGCACCAGGTGGGAGCCGAGCACGCCGGCGATCGCGCCCGAGGCGCCCACGAGCGGGGTCATCGAGCCGGGGTAGGTCACGGCGAAGCCGTACGCCGCGATGTAGCCCACGAGCAGGTAGAACAGGAGGAAGCGCAGGCGGCCCAGCCGGTCTTCGGTGGCGGCGCCGAAGATGAACAGGTAGACCATGTTGCCGAGGATGTGGGCGACACCGCCGTGCAGGAACATCGACGACAGGGCGGACAGCCACGGGCGCTTGCGGAACGGCGCGGGGTGGCAGGCCGAGGCGACCTCCTCCGGCATCGGCGACTGCCGGTTGTCGATCATCTCCTTGGGGATCGCGCCGTACTTGAGCAGGAACGTCGTCTGCTCGCAGTTGCGCTGGAGGCGGGTCTCGCCGCTGTGGCCGACCGAGGCGACCGGTGAGAGGAGGAAGACGACGACGTTGACCGCGATGAGGAGATAGGTGACCAGCGGCGCTCGCCGGGTCGGCTGGTTGTCGTACAGCGGCAGCGCCACTCCTGCTCCTTAACGCATCGGCCGTCCGGCGCGCTCAACCATACGGGAATCGGTGTCGCGATACGCGTCGTCGATCCAGCGGCGCACACTCTCGGCGCCGTGTGCCGGGCAGCTCCACGTGCCGTCCACCTCGACCAGGCGCACGCCGGGGGAGTCGAGCCAGCGCAGGACGCACTCCATCTCCTCCGCCGAGGCGCGCGGCGCGGCGCCCGGACCGGGGCGTACGGTCTCGGCCGTGGCGACGAGCGCGTCGACGTAGGGCATCGGGTGGGCGTGGGGCGGGACCGTGCCCGCGGCGGCGAGCCGGCCGTGCCGTACGACGTGCAGCTCCCAGCCGCCGTCGAAGGCGGGCCGGGCCGCGACGAGCTGAGCGATGCCGGCGAGCGAGGACAGCCGCTGGCAGCGTGCCGCCCCCCGGACGAAGGCGGCCAGGCGGTCGCGGTGGGCGGCGGCCTCCTCGTAGCGGAGCTGCTCGGAGAGCCGGTCGATGCGGGCGCGGGCCGCGGCCACGACCGGGCGGACGTCGCCGGTGAGGATCGTGCGGGCGTGGGCGGCGTGCTCGGCGTACTCCTCGGGGCTCTGCCGCCCCTCGCAGGGGGCGCCGCACCGGCCGAGCTCGCCGAGCACGCAGGTGCCGGCCCGGCCCTCGGAGATGACTCGCAGTGTCAGCCGCTGTGTGCACTGGCGCAGCGGCACGGCGTCGTGCACGGCCGCGCGCGCCTCCTCGGCGAGCCGCGTGCTGCCGAACGGGCCCAGGTAGACGCTCTCGTCGTCGCGCACCTCGCGGACGATCGACAGCCGGGGGAACGCCTCGGCGGTCAGCTTGAGCCACACGGCGCGCTCGGGATGGCGCGAGCGCCGGTTGTAGCGCGGCTTGTGCGCGGCGATCAGGCGCAGCTCGCGGACCTCGGCCTCCAGCGCGCTCGCGCACACGATTGTGCGCACCCGCTCGGCGATGCCGATCATCTCGCGGACGCCCCGGCGCGTCTCGGAGGCGGTGAAGTAGGAGCGCACCCGCGTGCGCAACCGGCCGCTCTTGCCGACGTAGAGCGGCTCACCGCGCGCGTCCTCGAAGATGTAGACGCCCGGCGCGGCCGGCACCGCGTCGGCGAGGTGACGCTTGCGCCGCTGCTCCGGCGTCGGGGCGCGCGAGAAGCTCGTCAGCTCCTCCAGCGACTCCACGCCGAACGCGCCGGCGCGCTCGAACAGCCCGTGCAGCACGTCGACCGTCGCCTTGGCGTCGGCGAGCGCCCGGTGGCACGGCTCGGTGGCCGTACGGAAGAAACGGGCGAGCGTGGACAGCTTGCAGTTGGGCACCTCGTCGCGGGTGAGCAGCCGCCGCGCCAGGTCGGCCGTGTCGACGACGGCCGGCGCGGGCCAGGGGCGCTCCTGCGCGGCGCACGCCGCCTTGAGGAAGCCGATGTCGAACGGCGCGTTGTGCGCCACCAGCACGGCTCCGCGCGCGAACTCCAGGAACGCCGGCAGCACCTGTTCGATGCGCGGCGCCGCGACGACCATCTGCTGGGTGATGCCGGTCAGCACGGTGATGAACGGGGGGATCGCCACGCCCGGGTCGACGAGCGTGCCGAACTCGCCCAGGACCTCGCCGCCGCGCACCTTGACCGCGCCGATCTCGGTGATGGCGTCGTCGCGTGCCGAGCCGCCGGTGGTCTCCAGGTCGACGACCACGAAGGTCACTCCGATGAGGGGGGTGCCGAGATCGTCGAGGGTGCCCTGCACGGCAGGGCCTTCGGGGGCCATGGCAGGCACCGTACGGCCGGGCACCGACAAGCCGGCCCGCGCGGGGCGTCCGGAAGGGATTCGGCGGCCGTCGCCGGCGACGAGGACCGGGGCATTCGTCGGAGGATCGCCTACTCCGGGGTGTCCTGCCGTCTACGCTGGGCAGCGACGGCGGTACGGGCGCCCCGGCGGTACGTTTTCGCCGGGCGCACGACCCGACCACGCGTGAGGAGAAAGATCATCGACACCGGCCCGGGTGAGCATCTCGACCAGCCGTTGCCAGAAGCGGTGCGGCAACGCGTGGTCGAGTTCGCCGCGCACACCGTCGGCGTGCTGCCGGGCGACCAGGTCCCGGCGCCGCTGCGGCGCGTCGCGCGGTTCGAGCCGCGCCGCCGGGCCCGGCTGGCGGCCACGCCGATCGCGGCCCAGCTGGCGAAGGACGACGTGTTCCGCGAGCGCGTCGCCGAATCCGTCCGCGAGGACCACGCCGAGCTGGCCACGGCGCTGGATTCGGGCACGGTCCCGGCCGCGGCCGACCCGGTGACCGTCGCCGCCCT
Source organism: Actinoallomurus oryzae (assembly GCF_039541955.1). Lineage (NCBI taxonomy): Bacteria > Bacillati > Actinomycetota > Actinomycetes > Streptosporangiales > Thermomonosporaceae > Actinoallomurus > Actinoallomurus oryzae. The sequence continues at coordinate 38,515 of NZ_BAABHF010000025.1, forward strand.
GGCGTACCTCATGCGGCCGCCGGGCTGGACCGAGCGGGTCGAGACGGCGCGGCGCGACCTCGAACGCTCGGCCCTCGCGGCCGACGAGGCCGCGACGATCCGCAAGGTGGCCGAGCTTCACGAACAGATCGCCGCGGCCAAGGCGACACGCTCGGAGGAGATCGAAAAGCTCCGCGCCGAACTGCGCGCCTCACGGGCGGAGAACGCCGAGCTGCGCAAGAAGCTGCACGAGAGCCGCACGCGCGCCAAACGCGAGCACGCGCGGGCGGAGGAGCTGGACCGCCAGGCGGGGGAGGAGCGCGCCGCCGCGTCGGCGGCGGCGGCCGCGGCCGAGGCGGAGCTGCGCCGGCTGCGCGCCCGGCTGTCACAGGCCGAGTCGGCCGCCGAGAGCGCCCGCCGCGCCGCCCGCGAGGGACGCAACCTCGACGACACGCGGCTGCGGGTGCTGCTCGACGCGCTGACCGACGCGGCGCGCGGCCTGCGCGAGGAGATCGGGCTGCCGACCGGCATCACCCGGCCGGCCGACAATGTCGGCGCGGTCACGCCCCAGCGGCCCGGTCACCGCACGCTGCCCGGCCGCGCGCTGGCCGACAGTGACCCGGCGCTGCTCGACCAGCTCCTCACGCTGCCGCAGGTGCACCTCATCATCGACGGATACAACGTCACCAAGACCGGGTACGGCGACCTTCCCCTGTCGGACCAGCGGTCCCGCCTCGTGTCGGGCGTCGGCGTCCTGCACGCCCAGACCAAGGCCGAGGTGACCGTCGTGTTCGACGGCGCCGAGCTGGACGCCCCGGTCGCGGTGCAGGCGCCGCGCGGGGTGCGCGTGCTGTTCAGCGCGCCCGGCCAGACCGCCGACGACCTCATCGGCCAGCTCGTACGCGCGGAGCCGAGCGGGCGGGCGGTGGTGGTCATCTCCTCCGACCAGGAGGTGTGCGACGCCGCCCGCCGCGCCGACGCGCGGCCCGCTCCGGCGTCACTGCTGCTGAGGCGCCTCAGCCGCACGTGAGGCGTTTCTGTCGGTGCCTCGTCCTACCGTCTGTGTCATGACGCCGACACGAGGAGGCACGATGCTCATCGACTGCGAAAAGTGTGAGCTACGCAACGTCGGGTGCGCGGACTGCGTGGTCTCGTTCATGCTGGGCGATCCGGTCGAGGCCGTGGAGATCAGCGACGGCGAGCGCCGTGCGCTGGACGTTCTCGCGGAGGGCGGCATGCTTCCTCCGCTCCGCCTGACGATCTCCGACGGGCGCGCCTCGTAATCACTTGTGCGCACGCTGCTGCCAGATTGACGGAAATTGCGAGTATTCCCGTAGAAGCGGTTGTTACCAGGGTGATACTTGACTAGTCTCACGCGCTGAGTCAGTCGCTCGTTCGTCGCCCCCCAGGCGACGGCGACAGGCTCCCGCCGAGTCGACACGGCATTCCCGGGGACCTTCCGTCGAGGGTCACCCATCGCCGTACCGAGCCGGGGAACCAGGTTCCAGGGGTGAATCGGAGCGTTCGCGTTCCGTAGGGCGACTTCCACGCCCGAATCCGTCAGCTAACCCGGTAGGCGGTCCTTGGGAGAGGGGCGTGCCGCGATCGTGGCAACACAGCGCAGTTCCGGCGGTGCGACCGCCGGTTGGCTGCCGGGAGGCAGAGCCGGGGCACGTGCCCTGGCGACCCTGTGCGTAGCGGCGTCGGCGGCGCTGGTGCTGCCGTCCGTGCCTGCCGAAGCAGCGCCGAAGCCGACGCTGAAAGAGAGCCAGGCCAAGCTCAAGAAGCTGAATTCCCAGGTAGACCACCAGGACAACGTCTACAACAAGGCCAAAGAAGAGCGCCAGGCCGCCAAGAAAAAGTACGACGCTCTGCGAAAGTCGGTCGCCGAGGACCAAAAGACCTACGAGCACCTTCGTGAGCGGGTCGCCCAGCTCGCCGCCGCCGCGTACAAGAGCGGCGACTCCGGCGACCTCCCGACCCTCGTGTCGGCGAACAACCCCGAAGACGTGCTCGACCAGATCTCGGTGTTCACCCAGGTAGCGCACAACCGCTCCACCGAGGTCACCCAGTTCCTCAACGCCGCGCAGCTGCTGCAGCGTCAGAAGGCGCAGGCGCAGCAGGCCGCCGCCGACCTCAACGCGAAGCTCAAGTCCGAAAAGTCGCAGCTCGACAAGCTGAAGAAGCAGGCCGCGCAGCAGCAGTCCCTGGTCAACAGGCTCGGCGGCGGCTCCAGCGGCAGCCATGGCGGCACCTACAACGGGCCGGCGTCCGGCCCCGCCCGCCTCGCCCTGGAGTACGCCTACGCCCACAAGGGCGATCCGTACAAGTACGGCGGCGCCGGACCGAACAGCTTCGACTGCTCCGGGCTGGTGATGATGGCCTGGCGTCACGCCGGCGTCAGCCTGCCCCGCGTCGTGCCGGACCAGTACAACGCCACCCGCCGCGTGGCCCGCTCGGACCTCCAGCCCGGCGACCTGGTCTTCTTCGACAACCTGGGCCACGTGGGCCTGTTCGTCGGCAACAACCAGTTCATCCACGCACCGCACACGGGCACGGTCGTTCAAATCGAGAGCCTGAGCGGCTACTACAGCTCGAACTACTACGGCGCGGGCCGTCCGTAGGGAGCTGACAACAGTGGAGATGAAGCGTTCAACCATGTCCAAAACCAGTCGTTGGATCGTCGGTACTGCCGGAGCGGCCGTCCTCGCCGGGCTCGTCCTGCCCGCCGCCCCCGCGGAGGCCAAGCCGACGCCCTCGCTGAGCGCCGCCAAGCAGCAGCTTGCCAAGCTCAACGACCAGGTCGACAAGCTGGCCAACCAGTACAACAAGGCCAAGGAGGACTGGAAGGCCGCGCAGAGCCACCTCAAGGCGCTCAAGTCCTCCGTCACGGTCGAGCAGGCGACGTTCAACCAGCTGCACACCCGGGTCGCTCAGCTCGCCGCGGCGGCGTACAAGGAGGGCGGCGCGGCGGGGGACATCCCCCAGTTCGTGGGGGCCAAGGACCCTGAGGCCGTGCTCGACCAGATGTCGGCCTTCACCAAGGTCTCCAGCAACCGCGCGGCGGAGCTGAACCAGTTCCTGGCGTCCGCGCAGCGGCTGGAGCGGCAGAAGGCGCTGGCGGAGCAGGCGGCCGAGCAGCTCAAGCAGCAGAAGGACCAGGTCGACAAGCAGCGGGCGTCGGCCAATGCGGCCATCAGGAAGCAGTTGGCGCTCATCAACAGGCTCGGGCGCAACATCGACCCGGGCTCGTCCAAGGCCAACTGCTCGATCCTGGCGACCGGCCGCGCCGAAACGGTGCTGAAGTACGCCTGCGCGCAGCTCGGCAAGCCGTACGTCTTCGGTGGCGCCGGCCCGAACTCCTTCGACTGCTCGGGCCTGACGATGATGGCCTACAAGCAGATCGGCATCAACCTCAGCCACTACGTGCCGAACCAGTACAGCGCGAGCCGGCGTGTGGCGAAGGCCGACCTCCAGCCGGGTGACCTGGTCTTCTTCAGCAACAACGACCACATGGGGATGTTCGTCGGCAACGGCAAGTTCATCCAGGCGCCGCACACCGGCGACGTGGTGAAGATCTCCAGCCTCAGTGACGCGTACTACAGCCAGGTGTACTACGGCGGCGGTCGCCTGCTCTGACCGGAACGAACACCACAGGCCCTCCGGCGCGTCAGTGCCCGGAGGGCCTTTTTCGGTCGGGGCGAATTCACCTTAGGTAATTTCTCTCGTACGCTCTGACGGCGAATTTGCGTATTCATAGGTGCCTTGTTAGCGTGCGCCGAGTTATGCGATACGCCCCATGTGTCGCGTGCAGCCGACGTGAGGGAATTCGCCCTTCCTTCGAATGTGTTGTGGAACACATTCCATCGGGTGGATCATCCTCTCGGCTTTCCGAAATGCAGAGATAAGCGGCCGGTCACCGGAGAACCGCCCCGTGAGAGGGCGTGTCAGGCGGCCGCGAGCGCCGAGTCCGCGGGCACGCGGAGCCGGGGACCCACATACGCGCGAAGGGCGCGGATCCCCCGGGGTGAATCGGTGCGTCCTGCGTCATCACAGGCAGACAGCGGTGCGGCGGACAGACCGTGACCGCGGGCCGTGGTGCGGCGGGCGGACCGTAGGGCGACCTCTTCCCAGCCCGAACCCGTCAGCTAACCCGGTAGGCGCACACGGAAGGAGAGCATCCTGTCTCGCACCCCCTCGACCGCTTCGCCGACGCGCGTCCGCCTCGCCGGCGGCATGCTGGCCGCGGGCGCGGTCCTCGCGCCCACGGTCCTGACGGCCTCGACGGCATCCGCCTCATCGGACACCGTCGCCACCGTCACCCCGGTCGCCATCCCCACGGCGGCCGCGAGCACGACGACGAAGCAGACGTCTTGGAGCAAGCGACACAAGGTCGGGCTGACGGCGGTCGCCGTCGCCCGTAAGCAGATCGGCAAGCCGTACCGCTATGGCGGCGACGGCCCGAGCAGCTTCGACTGCTCCGGTCTGGTGCAGTACGTCTACCGCAAGGCCGGAGTGAAGCTCCCGCGCACCGCGGACGCCCAGCACCGGCACGTCAAGCGCCACGTGAAGTTCTCCGACCTCGCCACCGGCGACCTGGTGTACTTCTACGGCGACGGCCACACGGGCATCGTCTCGAAGGTCAAGGGCAGGAAGGTCTACATGATCCACGCCCCCCACTCCGGTACGCACGTCAAGCAGGTGCTGATCAACAGCTACTACCGGGCGCACTTCAACGGCGCCGCCCGCCCGTACTGAGGCACCCGTCCAGGCGACCGCCGGGGCCCGTCCGCGAGGACGCCCCGGCGGTCGCGTACGTTCCGGGTCCGGTGGACGGGTGATGGCGGGTGCCGTCGGCGGGGGCACCCGGTCGCGGCGGCTAGGATCGCGCGCATGCCGGCCAAGGGGAACCTGGACTCGCGTGCGACCGCGCCCGCCATGTTCGCCGGGCTCGCCGGGCTGGCGATCGTGGCCAACCTCCTCGCGGGGGTCGGCTACATCGCGTTCCACGACGGTGAGAGCCGGGCCGCCGCCTCCTCCCGGCCGGTCGCCGGGGCGCCGCCCGCGCCCAGCGCCGCCACGGTGAACTCCCTGCTCCAGCGCCGCTCGCGTGCCGTCCTCGACCGCGACCGCGCCGCCTTCCTCGCCACCGTCGACCCCTCGGGCCAGGCGTTCCGCGCCGGGCAGCGGACGCTGTTCGACAACCTGGCCAAGGTGCCGCTCGCCGTCTGGAAGGAGACCCTGGCCGACACGCGCCCCGCCGTGGCGGCCGACGACGGCTGGACGGCCCGCCTCCGGCTCACCTACCGGCTGCGCGGCTTCGACCGCCGTGACCTCGTCTCCACCGAATACCTCACCTTCGACCGCCGCCCGGGCACGGGCTGGACGATCTCCGGCGACGGCGCGGCGCACGGCCTGCGCGACGACCCGCAGATCTGGAACGGCGGCGGCCTCACCGTCGTCCACGGGCGGCGCAGCATCGTGCTCGCCGAGGACGGAGCCGTCGCCGGTCAGGACTCCGCCGCCCGTACCGCCGAACTGCGCGACATCGCCGCCCGCCTCGACCAGGGGATCGGTACCGTCTCCGGCGTCGTCGGCGACCGGTGGGCCCGGCGCGTCGTGGCGCTCGTCCCGGCCACCGAGCAGGAGGCCGAAGAGCTCGTGGGGGACGTGCGCAACCTCGGCGACATCGCCGCGCTGGCCACGGTCACCGGTGACGAGGGCGGCCGCGACACGGGGGAGGACCGCGTCGTCATCACCCCCACCGCGTTCGGCCGGCTGACCGCCCTGGGCCGGCACGTCGTCCTGACCCACGAGCTCGTGCACGTCGCGATGGGCGGAGCGCGCGACGGCAAGACCCCGATGTGGCTGATCGAGGGACTCGCCGACTACGTCGGCTACAAGAAGGCCGGGGTCTCGACCAAGGCGGCCGGGCGCGAGCTGGCCGACCTCATCGCCACCAGCGGCGTGCCGGCCACCCTGCCGGGCACGAAGGAGTTCGCCGGCTCGGGCGACCGGCTCTCGGCGGCGTACGAGGAGGCGTGGCTCGCCTGCCGCATGGTCGCCGAGCGCTACGGTGAGGACCGGCTCGTACGGCTCTACCGCACGGCCGAGGCGGAGCCGCAGGACGCGGGCGACCCGCGGCTCCAGGACCATGCGCTCCGCAGCGTCCTGGGCATCGGCACCGACCGGTTCGACGCCCTGTGGCGCGCGTACGTCCGCCGGGAACTGGCGTGACCCATGGGGCACGCCACGCAGCAGCCAGATGAGGAGCACGCGGTGAGGGCACGTCGTACGGCCGGGCCGGCGGTCGCGGTCGAGGCGAGGCAGGAGCCCGGCCCAGCGCCGGATCGGCGCGGGGCGGCGGTCGCCGCCGTGGTCCTGTGCGCGCTGCTGGCGGTGGTGATCCTGGTGACGACTCCCTGGCACCCGCTGCCGGGCGCCCGCGCGACGGCCGATCCAGGGCTCGACTTCACCCCCGCGCAGATCGCCCGCAGCGGAGCGTTCAACGACACCCTCGACCCGCCCGCGTACGCCGGGCTCGCGGCCGGCCTCCTGGTCGTGCTCCTGCTCGGCCTCACGCCGCTCGGCGCGCGGCTGCTCGGCTCGGTCACCCGGCCCCTGCGGTGGTGGCCGCTGCGGCTGGTCGGGGCGGCGGTCGTGCTGGCGGCGCTGACCCGGCTCGCCGGCCTGCCGTTCGACGTGTGGTCCCAGACCGTGCTGCACCGGTACGGGCTGTCCACCGAAGCCTGGGGCGGCTGGTTCACCGACCAGCTCACCTCGCTCGGCGTCACCCTCGTCATCTGGATCGTCGTGCTGCTCGGCGTGCACCTGCTGGTCCGCCGGTTTCCGCGGCGCTGGTGGGCGGGGGCCGCCGCGGGCGGGTTCGTGCTCGTCGCGGCGGCGTCGTTCGGCTATCCGGTGCTGGTCGAGCCGCTGTTCAACTCGTTCCACTCGATGCCCGCCGGGCCGCTGCGCACCGACCTGCTCGCGATGGCGCGGCGGGACGGCGTGCCGGTCGGCGACGTGCTCGTCGCCGACGCCTCCAAGCGGACCACCGAGCTGAACGCCTACGTCTCCGGCTTCGGCTCCACCCGCCGCATCGTCGTCTACGACACACTGCTCAGCAGCGAGCCGCGTACGGAGATCGAGCTCATCGTGGCGCACGAACTCGGCCACGCCAAGCGCGACGACGTGCTGCACGGCACCCTCGTCGGCGCGCTCGGGGCGGCGGCCGGCGTGTGCGTGCTCTTCCTCGTCATCACCTCGCCGCGGCTCCTGCGGCGCGCCGGGGCCGAGTCACCGGCCGACCCGCGGTCCGTCGCGCTGCTGCTCGCCGCGGTGACCGTGCTCCTGCAGGTCGCCGGGCCGGTGGAGAACCTCATCAGCCGCCGCATCGAGGCCCGCGCCGACATGCACGCGCTCGACCTGACGCGCGACCCGGAGACGTACGTGCGGATGCAGCGCTCGCTCAGCGCCCGCAACCTCGACGACCTGTCGCCGGGCGCACTGGAGTACGCGCTGTGGAACAGCCACCCGACCGGCCCGCAGCGGATCGCCATGGGCCGCGACTGGGCCCGGCTCCACGGCGTCCCGGTGCCCGCGCCGCTCGTGAAGAGCACTTCGCCGTGACCGCGCGGTGAGCGCGGCCACGGCGAAGAAGGATGTGGCGAAGAAGGACGCGGCTACTCCATCACCGGTTCGGCCGGTGCCGCGGCGCGCCCGAACGGCCCGCCCACCGGCAGGGAGAGTTTGCCCGGCATGCCGTTGGCCACTCCGGCCGCCGAGGTGTACCAGGCGACGAGCGCGGTCAGGACACCGATCCACCCACCGAGCTTGACCGTGCCGGTGCTGTGGGACAGGTTGCCGATGAACAGGATGATCTCGGTGACCTCGAGGGTCAGGAACACGCCGAACACCGCCGCGTTGACCTGGGTGCTCCAGAGCAGCATGTAGGTGTTGAAGATGGCGAAGGCGAGCAGGATCCAGCCGAGGTCGTTCTGGATGAGCGACTCGGCGTTCGCTCCGCCGGCCTTGGCGGCCGTCGGGGCGACGAGCTGGACGTAGAGGCCCAGACCGATCCAGAAGCCGCCGTAGGTGGAGAATGCGGTGGCGCCGAAGACGTTACGGTTGCGGAACTCCCACATGCCGGCGAGCAGCTGGACGAGCCCGCCGTAGGCGAAGGCGTAGCCCAGCCAGGCGTCGGTGCCGTCCGTCCAGCCGGCGTTCTTGGCCGACAGGAGGAATGTGGTGAGTGCGAAGGCGGCGAGGCCGAGCGGGCCGGGGTCCGCGATGGCCGATACCGCTGGCGCGGGGGTTCGGGGGGTTTCGGTCAAGGTGGCTCCTCCTATATCCGTGGAGAACTCCACCGCCGTGCCTCGTCAGGTCCGCAGTGATCTCATCGCAGGCCGGGCGGGGTGAGGGCGGCCACGTGTTGACACCTGTAAAGATTAACGCCCTGTTTCGTTCCGGTCACTGGGCTGGAACCGAAATGTGATCATGCGTGCGATGCTGACGGAGCACATGAACGAGCGGAGCGAGGGAATCGAAGGCACGCCCCCGTGGTCACGCCCTCCGACGCAGGAGGGCACATGACCGAGCGGAGCGAGGGAATCGAAGACACGCCCCTGTGGTCACACCCTCCGACGCAGGAGGACTCATGACCAAGACGCTTGTGGTGACCAACGACTTCCCGCCCAGGCCGGGCGGGATCCAGGCCTTCGTGCACAACCTCGCCGTACGGCGGCCGCCCGGCTCGGTCATCGTGTACGCGCCGGCGTGGAGGGGCGCGGCGGCCTTCGACGCCGCCCAGCCCTTTCCGGTCGTGCGCCATCCCGGCCGGCTGATGCTGCCGGTGCCCACGGTCCTGCGCCGGGCCGCCGGCATCGTACGGGCCGAGGGCTGTGACTCGGTGGTGTTCGGGGCGGCGGCGCCGCTCGGTCTGCTGGCACCGGCGCTGCGCCGCGCCGGCGCGGCCCGGATCGTCGGCCTCACCCACGGCCACGAGGCGGGCTGGGCGTCGCTGCCGGGCGCCCGCGGCCTGCTGCGCCGTATCGGCGACGGCGTCGACGTGCTCACGTATCTGGGGGAGTACACCCGCGGCCGGATCGCCCGCGGCCTGTCGCCGTCCGCGGCGGCGCGCATGCGGCGGCTCGCGCCGGGTGTGGACGAGACGGTGTTCCACGCCGGTGTCGGCGGAGCGGAGATCCGCGAGCGGTACGGCCTGGCGGACCGGCCGGTCGTCGTCTGCGTCTCACGTCTCGTGCCGCGCAAGGGCCAGGACACCCTGATCCGGGCGTGGCCCCGGGTGCTGCGCGCGGTGCCGGACGCCGCGCTGCTGCTCGTCGGCGGCGGACCGTACCGGACGGCGCTCGAACGCCTGCGCGACGAGGCGGGCGTGGCCGGGTCGGTGCGGATCGCCGGCACCGTCCCCTGGGACGAACTGCCCGCGCACTACGACGCCGGCGACGTCTTCGCGATGCCGTGCCGCACCCGGCGGGCCGGCCTGGACGTCGAGGGGCTCGGCATCGTCTACCTGGAGGCGTCCGCGACCGGGCTGCCGGTCATCGCGGGCGACTCCGGCGGCGCGCCGGACGCCGTGCTCGCGGGCGAGACCGGCGTCGTCATCGACGGCCGCTCGGTCACCGCCGTGGCCCGGTCCGTCATCGACCTGCTGAGCAACCGGACGGAGGCCGCCGCGATGGGAGAGAAGGGCCGCGCGTGGATCGAGCGCGAGTGGCGCTGGGAGGTCCAGGCACGGCGCTTCGCCACGCTGCTGGAGGGCCTGGACGTGTCTCGGCGTCCCCGCCCGTAAGGAGGCGTCGCCTGGGGTCGCGCGGCAGGACGGCGGGCCCCACGGCCCCTCAGGAGTACAGCGCCTCGATCTCGTCCGCGAAGTCCTTCAGCACGACGTTGCGCTTGACCTTCAACGTCGGCGTGAGGTGGCCGGTCTCCTCGGTGAAGTCGGTCTCGAGGATCCGGTACTTCTTGATCGACTCGGCCCGCGACACCGACGCGTTGGTCTCGGCCACCGCGCCGTCGATCTCCCGTACGAGGTCGGGGTCCTCGGTCAGCTCGGCCATCGACAGCGACGACTTGCCGTGCTCCTCCTTCCACGGCTCGATCGCCTCGGGGTCGAGGGTGATGAGGCAGCCGATGAACTTGCGGCCGTCGCCGACGACGAGGCACTGGCTGATCAGCGGGTGCGCGCGCAGCCGGTCCTCCAGCGGGCCGGGGGCGACGTTCTTGCCGCCGGCGGTGACGATGAGCTCCTTCTTCCGGCCGGTGATCTTCAGGTAGCCGTCGCCGTCGAGCTCGCCGATGTCGCCGGTGTGGAACCAGCCGTCCTCCAGGACCTGTTTGGTGGCCTCCTCGTTGTGCCAGTAGCCGGCGAAGATGTTCGGGCCCTTGGCCAGGACCTCGCCGTCGTCGGCGATGCGCACCGCGGTGCCGGGGATGGGCTTGCCGACCGTGCCGATGCGGTTGTCGCTCGGCAGGTTGACCGCCACCGGCGCGGTCGTCTCGGTCAGGCCGTATCCCTCGAGGATGGTGATGCCGACGCCGTTGAAGAAGTGCCCGAGGCGCTCGCCCAGCGCGGCACCCCCGGACACGGCGTGGGTCACCCGGCCACCGACCGCCGCCCGCAGCTTGGTGTACACCAGCCGGTCGAAGACCGCGTGCTTCAGCCGCAGGCCCAGGCCCGGGGAGGCGGCCCGGCTGTAGTCGATCGCGGTGTCGGCGGCGATGCGGAAGATCCTGCCCTTGCCGTCGGCGGCGGCCTTCTGCTCGGCCCCGATGTAGACCTTCTCGAACACGCGCGGCACGGCGAGCAGGAAGGTCGGGCGGAACGACTCGAGGTCGCCGACCAGGTCGGTCAGGTCGGGGGTGTGGCCCATGACCACGCCGGCCTCCACGCAGCCGACCTGGATGAGCCGCGCGAACACGTGCGCGAGCGGGAGGAACAGCAGGGTCGAGCCGTCGCTGAGGCCGAACACCTCCGTCAGGGCGCCCTCGATGGTGTTGCGCGCGGTCGCGAGGAGGTTCTCGTGAGTGATCTCACAGCCCTTCGGCCGGCCGGTCGTGCCCGAGGTGTAGATGACCGTGGCCAGGTCGCCGGACGTACGGGAGGCGCGCCGCTCGTCGAGATCGCCGCCGACCGCCTCGTCGCCCTCGCCCGACGGCCGGGACGGCGGGTCGTCGACGCGCCACACGTGTGCGAGCTCGGGCAGGTCGTCGCGGACGGACGCCACCGCCTTCTCGTGCTCGTCGCTCTCGACGAACATCGCCTTCGCGCCGGAGTCGCTGACGATCCACGCGATCTGCGAGGCGGAGGAAGTCTCATAGATCGGCACGGTGACCCCGCCGGCCGTCCAGATGGCGTAGTCGGCGACGGTCCACTCGTAGCGGGTCCGTGACATGAGGGCGATGCGGTCGCCCGGCTCGACGCCGGCCGCGACCAGGCCCTCGGCGACCCGGGCGACCTCGTCGCCGAACTCGCGGGCGCTGACGTCGCGCCATCCGGCGCCGTCCTTGCGGCGGAAGACCGTACGACCGGGCTCCTCGGCGGCCCGGGAGAAGAGCGTCTCGGTCAGATTCGCCGAGCCGGCGATCGTCACCTGCGCGGGAACGCTGAACTCACGCACGGATCTCTCCTTTGCGGGCATTGAGGCCTGGGGCTGCACGGACGCTACCGCGTCTACTTACCGATCGGTAGCCTCCGGCGGGTGACGCGTCTCGCATTTCTTCTTACCACCGCTCGGCGCGCTTCCTCACCACCGTCGCGTCGCGCCCGCTGAGCCGACGCGGACCAGGGCGGGCGCGGCGCGCCAGGGAAGTCCTCCCCATCCGTACGGGTCTTCAACGCTCCCGCGGCGGGGCACCGGAGCGGACCGGCCGGACAAAGACCAGGTCAAGCCGGCCCGGACGGCTTCCGGGCGTCGCGAGAATGCGCTCGCCGGGGCGATCGGGGGGAAAGATGTCGCTGCTCGAGGTGATCACGCAGACCGAGGCGGACGCGGAGGCCGCTGAGGAGGGAGGCGCCGACCGGGTCGAGGTCGTGGCGGACCTGCGGGCCGGCGGGCTGTCGCCCGATCCCCGCGTCGTCGCCGGGATGCGCCGCGCCACGTCCCTGCCGATGCGCGTCATGCTGCGGGCCAAGACCGGGTTCCGCACGAACGGCCCGGAGCTGGACCGGCTGCGGCGGGCGGCCGGTGAGCACGCCGAGGCCGGGGCGGACGGCTTCGTCTTCGGTTTCCTGGAGGCGGCCGGCGCGGTCGACACGCCGGCCACCACGAAGCTGGCCGACGCCGTCGCGCCGCTCCCGTGGACGTTCCACCGGGCCATCGACAGCGCCCTGTGCGCCGACGAGGCATGGATGGCGATCGAGGAGCTGGCCGGCCTGGACGCCGTGCTCTGCGCCGGATCCCCGCGCGGAGTCGAGGCGGGCATGGAGTCGCTGCTGCGGCGGGCCGCGGCGTACGCGCCGGTGATGCTCGTGGGCGGCGGGCTGCGGCGCAAGCACGTCGCCGTGCTCACCGCCGCCGGCGTGGACGCGTTCCACGTCGGCGCGGCCGTCCGGCGGCGCGCCGCCTCCGGGGCGGCGGTCGTCGACGCCTCGCTCGTACGCGCCTGGCGGGCCGTGCTCGACGCCTCGCGCGTCTGATGGTCGCGCTCGCCTCCTCACTCGCTCCGCGGACGGCTCGTCCCTCACCGCCCACTCCGCTCGCTCGTCAGCTCGCCGCTCCGTGCTCGATGGTCGCGCTCGCCTCCTCACTCGCTCCGCGGACGGCTCGTCCCTCACCGCCCACTCCGCTCGCTCGTCAGCTCGCCGCTCGTCTGACGGTGACGTTCACGGAAGTAGGGTGCACCTATGCGGGTTCATGTGGTGAGCGACGTACACGGGCGCGTGGACGCGCTCGCCGCCGCCGGCGACGGGGCCGACGCGCTCGTGTGTCTCGGGGACCTCATCCTCTTCATCGACTACGACGACCACGCCCAGGGCATCTTCGCGGACCTGTTCGGCGAACGGCACGCCGACACGTTCATCTCGCTGCGCACCCAGAAGCGCTTCGACGAGGCGCGGGAGTTCTCCCGGCGGTTGTGGGCGTCGCTGGAGGGCGACCCGAGGTCGCACATCGAGGCGGCGGTCCGCCGCCAGTACAAGGCGCTGTTCGGGGCCATGCCCACGCCCGCGTACCTCACGTACGGCAACGTCGACATCCCGCGCATGTGGGCGGAGAACCTCCGCGAGGGCCAGCACGTGCTCGACGGGGAGACGGTGGAGCTCGACGGCTGGCGGTTCGGCTTCGTCGGCGGCGGCCTGCGCACCCCGTACCGCACGCCGCACGAGATCGACGACGAGACCTACGCCGCCAAGGTCGCGGCCGTGGGCGCGGTCGACGTCCTCTGTTGCCACATCCCGCCGGCCGTGCCCGAACTGCTCTACGACACCGTGGCGCGCCGCTTCGAGCGGGGCAGCGAGGCGGTGCTGGAGGCCATCCGCGACACGCAGCCGCGCTACGTGCTGTTCGGCCACGTCCACCAGCCGCTCGTACGCCGGACGCGGATCGGCCGCACCGAATGCGTCAACGTCGGGCACTTTCGCGCTCGCGGCGTTCCGTACGTTCTGGAGTGGTAACGGCTACGCTCCCGCAGGAAACGTTCGAGTGCCGAAGAAAGGACGCCCGCGATGGCGGATCGTACGAGTGCGAGCATGACGATCGGCGCCTCCGCACCGGAGATCATGGCGGTGATCGCCGACTTTCCGGCATACCCTGGATGGGCCGAGGGCATCACCGCCGCCGAGGTCCTCTCCACCGGAGATGACGGGCGGGCCGAGAAGGTACGCATCACGTTGGAGGCCGGGCCCATCAAGGACACTTATGTCCTCGCGTATGACTGGGACGGTGACGACGCGGTGCACTGGGACCTCGCCGAGGCCGGCGCGATGCTGACCGGCATGACCGGGGCATATCGTCTCGCCCCGGTCGATGGGAGCACCGAGGTGACCTACGAGCTCGCGGTCGACGTACGGATCCCGATGATCGGAATGGTCCGGCGCAAAGCGGAGAAGCGGATAATCGAGACGGCGTTGAAAGGGCTCAAGCAGCGCGTCGAAGCCTAGGCTCACCCCGGATGCCCGACCTGTGTGTCACGCATCCCTCGCGGGACGGTACCGTTTCACGCCGAACGATTAGGTAGATGATGACCCCATGAGTGAACAGCCAGCATCGGCGCTGTTTGAGGCAGTGCGTCTCGTCGAGGTGCTGCGGAAGCGCGTGAGCGGTGCCACGGGCGCCGGCTCCGGATCCGGTGACGTGTGGAGTGAGGCCACCAGCGAAGCCTGGGGCGAGCACATCGCGACCGGAGCGCCGGAGTGCCGCTACTGCCCGGTGTGCCGGGCGATCGCGGCGTCCCGTGCGTCCGGCCCTGACGTGGTGAGCCACGTCATGTCGGCAGGCGAGTCACTCTACGCCGCTCTCCGCGAGGCGGTGGCGGGGTTCGAGCGGACGAAGCCGGCCGAGTCGCCGCGCCACGAGCCGGGTGGAGAACCGGCCGACGGCGGCCGGCCGCAGGGTGACTAGGGGGCCGCGTCGATGACGCTGACCATTGGTGTGGATGTCGGCGGTACGAAGGTCGCCGCCGGGGTGGTCGACGACCACGGCCGGATCATCGAGAAGCTCCGGCGCCCGACGCCCTCGACCAGCCCCCATGAGACGGCGGCGGTCATCGCCGAGGTCGTCGACATCCTCAAGGGCAAGTTCGACGAGGTCGAGGCGGTCGGTCTCGGCGCCGCGGGCTTCGTGGACGAGAGCCGTTCCATGGTGCTGTTCGCGCCGAACCTCGCCTGGCGCGACGAGCCGCTCAAGAAGAAGGTCGAGGGCCAGGTCGGCCTGCCGGTGATCGTGGAGAACGACGCCAACGCCACCGCGTGGGGCGAGGCGAAGTTCGGCGCCGGCCGCGGCGAGGACCACATCGTCCTGATCACCCTGGGCACCGGGATCGGCGGCGGGCTGATCATGGACGGCGAGCTGTACCGCGGCCGGTTCGGCATCGGCGGTGAGTTCGGGCACTTCCGCGTCGTCCCGGACGGACGGCGCTGCGGCTGCGGCAACCGCGGCTGCTGGGAGCAGTACGCCTCCGGCAACGCGCTCGTCGCGGAGGCGCGTGAGCTGGCGCGCGTCTCCCCGGCGCTGGCCGGCCGCCTGCTGGAGCTCGGCGACGGCTCGCCCGAGGGCATCAGCGGCCCGGAGATCACCGAGGCGGCGCGCGGTGGCGACACCGCGGCCCTGGAGTGCTTCCGCAGCGTGGCCGCGTGGGTCGGCCAGGGCATGGCGGACCTGGCCGCCATCCTCGATCCGGGCGCGTTCATCATCGGCGGCGGCCTGTCGGAGGCGGGCGACCTGCTGCTCGACCCGGCACGCGCCGCGTTCGAGAACGCCCTGACGGGCCGTGGCCACCGGGTCTTCGCCGACATCCGGATGGCCGAGCTGGGCCCCGACGCCGGCATCGTCGGCGCGGCGGACCTGGCGCGCCTGCGTTGAGTCTCTGAGCTCCTTTTGACCACGATCCGGCTGCTCAGCTACAACGTCCGGTCGATGCGCGACGACCGCGCCGCGCTGGCCCGGGTGATCCGGAGGCTGGAGCCGGACGTCGCGTGCGTGCAGGAGGCGCCGAGGTTCGCGTTCTGGCTCCGCAAGCGCCGCTGGCTGGCCCGGCGCACGTCGCTGGGCCTGGCCGTACGCTCGCGGCCCGCGGGGCTGGAGCTGTACGCCGGGCCACGCACGGCCCTCCTGCACCGGCGGCACCGGCTGCTCACACCGGTACCGGGCCTGCACCGGCGCGGGCTCGTCTTCGGGCTGTTCGAGGTCGGCGGGGCGCGGTTCGTGGCGGCCAGCGTTCACCTGGACCTGGCCGACGGGCCGCGCCTGCGGCACGCCGAGGAGATCGTGACGGAGCTGGCGCGGATACGCGAGCGGTTCGGCGCTCCGGTCGTCCTCGCCGGGGACGTCAACGAGGAGCCCGGGGGAGCGGCGTGGGAGCACCTGGCGTCGCGGTTCCAGGACGGCTTCGCGACGGCGCCGTGGGGCGAGGGCGCGACGTACAGCTCACGGGAGCCGCGCACCCGCATCGACGGCGTCTTCGCCGACCCCGAGGTCGAGGTGCTGAGCTGCGGGGTGCCCGACGAGCCGGAGTTGCTGGCCGACTACCCGATGGCGACCGACCACCGCCCGGTCGTGGCCGAGCTCCGCGTCCGCGCGAGTTGAGCCCGCGCAGTGGCGCGGCGCCCGTCCGCGCGGGCTCTTGATCAGACGACCGCGCCGTCGTCGTCCTCCGGCGGGTCGTCGCCCATGCGCAGGACGAGCGCGACGAAGCCGCCGATGAAGGCGGCGACCGCGACGAAGGCGGCCCAGCTGGGGACGTCCCAGCTCAGGAACACCGATGCCACCAGGTAGACCGGCCCGCCGAGCAGGGCGATCCAGGCGAAGCGGGTCAGCGCGTCCGGTTTCGGGAGCGGGGGAGGGGGCGGAGGGATGAAGTGGTCGCCGTCGTCCTCGTCGTCGGTGGCGGGCTTGACGACGCGGGCGGTCATCAGCTCGCCGTTCGTCTCCGCGGGCGGATCGTCGCCCGGGTCCTCGGCGGTGTCGTCCAGGGTCTCGTCGAGGTCCTCCTGGGCCGGCCAGGGCGTCTCGCCGGGGGCCGACGGCTGGTCGAAGGACGCGACGATCTCGGCGAAGATCTGGTCCTCGTCGCGGGAGGCGGCGTAGTCCTCCCGCAGCTCCGGGAGCCGCGCCTCGAGGATCTCCTCGGCGGCGGCCTTGGCGCTGGCGTCGGCGTAGAGCCGGTCGGTGGGCTCCTCCGGCAGGCGGACGTCCAGATAGCCCCCGGTCTCGCCCGGCGCCGGCACCGCGTACGCGGCGATTCCGGCGTCGCGCAGGGCGGCCAGCATCGCGTCGGCGAGCTGTGGTGTCAGGTCGGCGAGAGGAACGTACGCGTCCGCGGTCAGCCCGTTGCCTCGCCGGCTCATCGGCCGGTCCCCCTCTGTGCGTGGCCGGAGCCGCCGGGTGGCAGGCCCGTCGCCTCCGACCTGACGCCTGGCGTGAGCGCCATGGCGCCTCCCCTCGGAACTCCCGTCGACCGACGCTTCACGAAGAGCCTACGGCCGGGACAACTCTGTTTGACCAAAAGGTTGCGGGTGCGGATCGTGGGCGCGCAGGCCCGGGGTTGGGAAGATGACCATCATCTCTCAGTTCGCTCTCCGGGCGCACACCTATGGTCGGGCGGGAGGTTGTTTTACCGGTTGTCACGTGGTCCTCACCGCCATTGTCCACCCGGAGGGCCGGTGGGCACGGGGTGACGGCACGGTGACCGGAACGCGACCGCCCGCCGAACCCTTCCCGGCTTTACCCTGCGGTCGCGAAAAGTCAGGATGTTCTCCCCGTACGGGGCTGATGGGAGGGCTGGCGATCCGCTATGGTCTAGACCAATCGCGGTGCACCGTGCCTCGCGCGTGATGCCGCATCCACCGTTCCCGGCCCACTAGTCTGGTCGGGTCAGT
Organism: Actinoallomurus oryzae; assembly: GCF_039541955.1. Lineage (NCBI taxonomy): Bacteria > Bacillati > Actinomycetota > Actinomycetes > Streptosporangiales > Thermomonosporaceae > Actinoallomurus > Actinoallomurus oryzae. The sequence continues at coordinate 56,051 of NZ_BAABHF010000025.1, forward strand.
CCATGGTTCGAAGAGGAGTAGGCATGCGTGTCGGAGTGCTGACCGGCGGCGGTGACTGCCCCGGCCTGAACGCCGTCATCCGCGCAGTGGTCCGCAAGGGCGTCCAGGAGTACGGGTACGAGTTCGTCGGCTTCCGCGACGGCTGGCGCGGTCCCCTCGAGGGTGACACCATTCCGCTGGACGTCCAGGCCGTACGCGGCATTCTGCCCCGCGGCGGCACCATCCTCGGATCGTCCCGCACCAACCCGATCAAGATCGAGGGCGGCGTCGAGCGGATCAAGGACAACCTCGCCGGGCTGGGCGTCGACGCGCTCATCGCCATCGGCGGCGAGGACACCCTGGGTGTCGCGCGGCAGCTGCACGACCGCGGCGTCAAGGTCGTCGGCGTGCCCAAGACGATCGACAACGACCTCAACGCGACCGACTACACCTTCGGTTTCGACACCGCGGTCAACATCGCGATGGAGGCCATCGACCGGCTGCACACCACGGCCGAGTCCCACCACCGCGCGCTGATCTGCGAGGTCATGGGCCGCCACGCGGGCTGGATCGCGCTGCACGCCGGCATGGCGTCCGGCGCCAACGTCATCCTGATCCCCGAGCGGCCGTTCGACATCGAGAAGGTCTGCGGCTACGTCGAGAGCCGGTTCAAGACCAAGTACGCGCCGATCATCGTCGTCGCCGAGGGCGCGCACCCGGCCGACGGCCAGATGGACGTGCAGACCCAGGAGCTCGACGCCTTCGGCCACGTGCGCCTGGGCGGCATCGGCGAGCGCCTGGCCGCGGAGATCGAGAAGCGCACCGGCAAGGAGGCCCGCACGACGGTCCTCGGCCACATCCAGCGCGGCGGCACCCCGACCGCGTTCGACCGGGTCCTGGCGACCCGGTTCGGCCTGCACGCGATCGACGCGGTGCACGACGGCGACTGGGGCAAGATGGTCGGCCTCAAGGGCACGGACATCGTCCGCGCCGACCTGAGCGCGGCGACGGACGAGCTCAAGACGGTCCCGGCCGAGCGGTACAGCGAGTCGGAGGTCTTCTTCGGCTGATCCCGGCCGGACACCTGGGCCCTCGCCTCACGGCGGGGGCCTTTCGCCGTCCGAGGCGGGTCCATCGGGCCGCCGTCCCCGGGACGCGGTCACCAGGGTGTCGCCCGCGGGCGTGCGGTAGTAGAGCACCGAGCGGCCCGTGCGGCGGCGGGTCATCAGGCCCGCGTCGAGGAGGATCCTCAGGTGGCGGCCCACCGAGCCCAGCCCCTGGCCCGTCAGGGCGACCAGCTGCGTGGTGCTCTTCGGTGACGCGAGCAGCGTCAGGACACCCGCCCGCGCCGGGCCGAGCAGACGGCCCAGCGCCTGCGGCGCGCCGGGTCCGTCCCCGTCCGCCAGGACGCCCGCGCACGGGTACACCACCGCGTACCGGTGCGGCTCCTCCCACGACACCCACCCCCGGCCGGGCGTGACGGGGACGAACAGCAGTTGCGCGCCCGAGATCACCCGCGGCGGGTGGTCGTACATGTTGATCCGCAGGCGCCCGTCGCCGAGCCAGCGCATCCCCGGGCGCATGTCGTCCAGGGCCGCCGCCCAGCCGCCCTCGCCGAGCTGTCGCGTACGGGCGAGGATGTCGGCCTCCAGCAGCCGCCGCCGGCGCGGCCAGTACGGGCGTACCGCCTCCGTCCACACCCACTCCAGCAGGTCCGCGGCGCGCGAGGGCAGGTCGGGCCGGTCCAGCACGGACGGCAACGGGCCGTTCAGCGACACCGTCAGGTCCGCGCGGGCCGCGTCCGGCGGTGTCTCCCGGATCCGGATCACCTCGTCGGCGAACGACGGCCCGCCCTCGGCGAACGGCGTGGGCGTGAGGAAGTCGGCGTTCCAGCTGCCCATGAGCCCCACCCGTACGAGCAGGGCGGTGACCGGATCGTCGGGGAGCCGTTCGCGGTACGCCGGCAGGTGAGCGGAGAGCCAGGCGTGTTCGCCGGGGTGGGCGGCGGTCGCGCGCTGCAGGGCGACCAGGGAGGCGATCGTCTCGTTCAGCGCCGAGATCACGAATCGGCTCCCGGCCACAGTGTCCGCGTTGACCTGCCACAACCCCACCGAAGTTTCGCCTCCCCGCGAAACCATAACGGCCATCGCGCCGGCGCAGTCATATTTCCCGCCATGCGCACCTACAGGGAGCTTTTCCGGACCGATGAGTTCACGCCGCTGTTCGCCGCGAGTTCCCTCCAGATCGCCGCCTCGACGGTGAGCGGGCTCGCGCTCGGCACCCTCGTGTACACCGCCACCCGGTCGCCGCTGCTGTCCGCGCTCAGCATGTTCGGCGCCTCCTTCGCCCAGCTGGCCGGCGCCATGGCGCTGCTGTCGGCGGCGGACCGGCTGCCGCCCCGGGCGGCGATGACCGCGATCGGGCTGGTGTTCGCGCTGAGCACGGTGGCGCTGGTCGTGCCCGGCCTGCCGATCGGCGCGCTCTTCGCGATCGTCCTCGGCCAGGGCCTGGTCGCGTCGGTGGGCGGGGGAGTCCGGTACGGGCTGCTCAGCGAGATCCTTCCGGCCGACGGCTACCTCCTGGGCCGTTCGGTGCTGAACATGTCCGCCGGGACGTCACAGGTCTGCGGGTTCGCGGCCGGAGGCGTACTGGTCGCCACACTGTCCCCACGGGGCACGCTGCTCGCGGGCGCCGCCCTCTACCTCGCCGCGGCGGCCGTCGCCCGTACGGGCCTGGCCGCGCGCCCGCCGCGCGCCGCGGGCCGCCCCTCGGTGATTGAGACCTGGCGGAGCAACGCGCGCCTGTGGTCCGACGGGTCCCGCCGCTGCGTCTACCTCGCGCTCTGGGTGCCCAACGGGTTGATCGTCGGCTGTGAGTCGCTCTTCGTCCCGTACGCGCCCGGGCACGCGGGCCTGCTGTTCGCCGTCGCGGCGTTCGGCATGCTGGTCGGGGACACGCTGACCGGCCGGTTCGTGGCGGCCCGGTGGCGGCGGAGGCTCGGCGCGCCGCTGCGCCTGCTGCTCGCCGTCCCGTACCTGATCTTCGCGGTGAACCCCCCGGCGCCCGTCGCGGTCCCCGCCGTCGTCCTCGCCTCGATCGGCTACTCCGCGACGCTGTTGCTCCAGGAGCGGCTGATGGCCATCACCCCGGTCGCCATGCACGGGCACGCGCTGGGCCTGCACACCTCCGGGATGCTCGCCATGCAGGGAGTCGCCGCCGCCCTCGCCGGGGCCGTCGCGCAGCACACCTCGCCGGCGACGGCCATGGCCGTGATGGCGGCGGCGTCGGTGGCGGTCACGCTGGCCCTCGGGCCCGGCCTGCGGACGGTGGAGCGCGTGCCGGAGCCCGCCGGCTCGGCGCGGTGACAAAACCGGATGCGGCCGCCGGGCCCCCGATGTGAGGATCGTGGAATGGACGCATCTTGGGCCCTCGACGAACTCGCGCACGCCGGTCTCGAGCACCTCGACCCGGGCTTCGTCGCCGGCTACGAGACGAAGGCCGGATACGACCGGGGCGGGCTGACGGACGTCGAGGAGGACCTCGCCGAGCTCGCCGGGCTCGACGGCACTCTGGTCGACCTCGGCGCCGGCACCGGACGGCTGGCGTTCGCCGCCGCGCCGCGGTTCCGCCGCGTGGTCGCGGTCGACGTCTCGCCCGCGATGCAGGAGGTCCTGCGCGAGCGTGCGGCCGGGCTCTCCAACGTCGAGTGCGTGCGCGCGGGCTTCCTGTCCTACGAGCACACCGGCGCGCCCGCGGACGCCGTGTGCACCCGCAACGCGCTGCACCAGCTGCCGGACTTCTGGAAGGCGCTCGCCCTGGAGCGCGTCGCGCGGATCATGCGGCCCGGCGGCGTGCTGCGGCTGCGCGACCTGGTCTATGACTTCCGCCCGGAGGAGGCCGACGAGGTCATCGAGCGCTGGTTCGACGGCGCGGCGGCCGATCCCGCCCGGGGCTACACCCGCGAGGACTTCGCCGAGCACCTCCGGACGGAGCACAGCACCTTCCGCTGGCTGCTGGAGCCGATGCTGGAGGCCACCGGATTCGAGATCGTACGGGCCGACTTCCGGGCGCGGATCTACGGCGCGTACACCTGCGTGAAACGGTGACGACGCGGGGAACACCGTGCCCGAGTCGCGGTGTTGCACTTCTTGCGCGACACTAGGTCTGTCTCGAAGTCGCCGCACGGCAGGCAGCGGAGCCTTGAGACGGACCCCAGGCGGGTCGCCCCTTTCCCGGTTCCCCTTGCAGGAGGTCATCCATGCCGATGCTCGACGCGGCGGCCGAGAGCACGAGCCGGCCCACCCCTGTGAACGGTGAGCCCTGTGTGCTGCTCAAGCTGGGTGAGCTCGTTCTCAAGGGCAGAAACCGTGACCTGTTCGAGCGGCGGCTCCAGAACAACATCCGCGCCGCGGTCAAGGGCCTGGGCATCAAGATCCACATCTGGCAGCGCGAGGGCGTCATCGTCGTCCGCACCGAGAGCGGCGAGCTCGCCGACGTCGACGCGGTCGCCCGGCGCATGACCGACGTGATGGGCATCGTGTGGGTGCACCGCGCCTGGCGGGTGGACAAGGACCCCGACGCGGCCGTGCGCGCGGCGCTCGACCTCGTCGGCCAGCACCCGGCGCTCGTGCGCAAGGGCCCGTTCGCGATCCGTTCGCGGCGTCGCGACAAGCGCTTCCCGATGACCTCCTCGGAGCTGAACATCCTGCTCGGCTCGAAGGTCCAGGAGCGCTACGACCTGCCGGTCGACCTGAAGAACCCCGACATCGCGGTGTTCGTCGAGGTCGACCAGCGCGAGGTGTTCGTCTTCACCGACGGCACGCCGGGCGCGGGCGGCCTGCCGGTCGGCATGAGCGGCCGGGCGCTCGTCCTCATGTCGGGCGGCATCGACTCGCCCGTGGCCGCCTACCGCATGATGCGCCGCGGCCTGCGCGTGGACTTCCTCCACTTCTCCGGCATGCCCTTCACCGGCCCCGAGTCGATCTACAAGGCGTACGCCCTGGTCCGCGAGCTGGACAAGTTCCAGGGCGGCTCGCGGCTGTTCGTCGTGCCGTTCGGCAAGGCGCAGCAGCAGATCAAGACCTCCGGCGCCGACCGGCTGCAGATCGTGGCGCAGCGACGGCTGATGCTGAAGACCGGTGAGATCGTCGCGCACAACCTCGGCGGGGCGGCGCTCGTGACCGGCGACTCCCTCGGCCAGGTGAGCAGCCAGACGCTCCAGAACATCACCGCGCTCGACGACGCGGTCGAACTCCCGATCCTGCGTCCGCTCATCGGCATGGACAAGATCGAGATCATGGATGAGGCTCGCCGCATCCACACGCTGGCGATCTCCGAGCTGCCGGACGAGGACTGCTGCACGGTCCTGACCCCGCGTCGCGCCGAGACCCGCGCCAAGATCGAGGATCTTCGCCAGATCGAGAAGCGTCTCGACGCCGGCGAGATGGCCGAGCAGCTCGCCACGACCCTGCAGGAGCACCGTCCGGCGTACGGCGACACCGGCGCCTGACCCGCCGACGCCCCTGCCCTCGACGGGCGCCGGCGTCCGGAGAGCACGCGCACGAGCGGGCCGAACCGGCGGGCGGAGGCCGGACGCCCCCGCCCGCCGACGGTCATCGCCTCGGCCGCCCCTCCGGCAGCGCGAGGATCAGCAGGCTGACCACCAGCAGGGCCAGACCGGCCAGGGCGACCCCGGCCAGATGCTCACCCAGCACGAACAGGCCGAGCACCGCCGCGACGGCGGGTTCGGCCAGGGTGAGCGTCGTCGCCGTGGCGACCGGTGTGGTGCGCAGCCCGCGGCCGTACAGGACGTAGCCGACCCCCGTGGTGACCAGGCCGAGGTAGAGCGCGGCCGGGCCGCCGCGTGCGGTGAAGAGCCAGCCGGCACCCTCGAACAGGAGCACGGGCAGCAGCAGGACGCCGGCGCCGGCGAACAGGACACCGGTCACCGCCCGGTCCTCCTCCCCACGCGTGATCAGCACGGACGCCGCGGTGGCGTAGGCGGCGTACCCGAAGCCCGACAGCAGGGCGAGGGCGATGCCGACCGGCTCGACCCCGGCGGACCGGCCGCCGACGGTCAGCGCGGTGCATCCGGCCACCGCGCCGACGGTGGACAGCAGCCAGCGGCGGCTCGGCGTGCCCATCCGCAGGGCCAGGGTGAGCAGCCCCGCGAACACCGGCCCGCTGCCGATCGTGACGACCGTGCCGGTGGCGACACCCGTACGGGCGACGGAACTGAAGAACGCCACCTGGTAGATCGCGGCGAGGTTGGCGCCGAGGAAGAGGATCAGCCAGGTGCGGCGGCCGGCGGCGATCAGCGGCCGCAGGCCGCCGGAACGCACGGCGAGGACGAAGAGGAAGGCCCCGCCGATGAGCAGCCGGGCGGCGCCCACGACGACCGGACCCGCGTGCGTGAAACTGCGAACGGTGCCGGTGGTGCCCCAGAGAGCGGCGGCGAGGACGATGTCGGCCGCGCCGCCGAACCGGCGTACGGGCGTGGTGGTACTGAGGGACGTACTGGTCACGAGAGAGACTCCAGGCTCGAACCGGATGATGAACACCGGATCCGGGGACGCGCCTGAACACGTTCACGACCACGCCGGGCGGTGCGCCGGGCGTGGGGAAGGGGCGACCCCGGTCAGAGCCGGGGCGGTCCGAGCTGAGCGGTGAAGTACGCCATGACCGGAGAGCCTAGCCCGCCCATGACACGCCGGTCGAAGCGGGGCCGTCGCCGGAGAGGGTCCGCCGGACGCGCCGCTCCTCCGCCGGCACGTCCGTGCCCGGCGACGTCCGCGCGGGCGGGCGCCCGGCATCTCCGCGGGTGCACCGCCTGCCCGACGTCGTCCGGCGGCCGGGGAGGCGGCCCCGTGACCGGCGGGGCCGCCTCCCCGGCCCGGTTCACGCGGTGGCGAGGGTACGGCCCACCAGCGGAGGCAGATCGCGGACGGTCTTGGCCAGCTCGCGCAGGTCGCCGTTGACGAGCGCCTGCGGGCCGTCGCACAGCGCCTGTTCCGGGTGCGGGTGCACGTCGATGATCACGCCGTCGGCGCCCACGGCGATCGCCGCGCGGGTCAGCGGCAGGACCAGGTCCCGCCGCCCGCCCGAGTGCGACGGGTCGATGATGACGGGCAGGTGCGACAGCCGCTGGGCGACCGGGACCGCGGAGATGTCCAGCGTGTTCCGCGTGGCCTTCTCGAACGTCCGGATGCCGCGCTCGCACAGGACGATGTCCAGGTTGCCCCGCTGCGCGACGTACTCCGCCGCCATCAGCCACTCTTCGATCGTCGCGTTGAAGCCGCGCTTGAGCATCACCGGCTTGCCCGCGCCGCCGACCGCCTGCAGCAACGCGAAGTTCTGCATGTTACGCGTGCCGACCTGCAACATGTCCGCGTAGGAGGAGACCAGCTCGACGTCGTGGGCGTCCACCACCTCCGTGACGATCGGCATGCCCGTCTCTTTCCGCACCTCGGCCAGGATCCGCAGGCCCTTCTCGCCCAGGCCCTGGAACGCGTACGGCGACGTCCGCGGCTTGAACGCCCCGCCCCGCAGCAACGTCGCGCCGGCGGCCTGCGCCATCTGCGCCGCGGCGAGGGTCTGCTCCGGCGTCTCCACCGCGCACGGCCCGGCGATCAGCGTCATGGTCCCCGGCCCGATCGGCACGCCCCCGACCCGTACGACCGAGCGGTCCGGGTGGTTCTCCCGGCTGACCAGCTTGTACGGCACCGAGATCCGCACGACGTCGGCGACCCCGCGCATCCCGCGCAGGTTCAACGTGCCGAGCTGCTCCACGTCGCCGACCAGCCCGACGATCGTGCGGTTCACGCCCCGGCTGACGAACGCCTCGGCGCCCGCCGACTCGACGCGTTCGACGACGGCCTGGACATCGGCCTCCCCGGCCTCGGCGGCCATGACGACGACCATGCTGTTCCCTCTTCCCAGAAACGACGAATGCCCCGGGCCTGATGGCCCGGGGCATTCGTCAGCGGTTGCCTTTAGCGCAGCGTCTTCCTGGCAGCCGCCCGTGACCCGGGCCCGCCATAGCCAAAGAAGACGTTGCTCACACCGGAACAGTAGCCCATCGGGGGGCATGCCCGTGCGGGAGGGGTCCACGTAGCGCGTCTCGGGGCGAATGGCAGGATGGCGGGCGATGAGGAAGTGCGGGCGGAAGACACACGATGGCGGCTGACACGCCGCTCCCGCCGGGGCAGCACGTTCCGCGTGACTGGCCGGTCCTGCACTACGGGCCGGTGCCGAAGTTCCGCCCTGAGCGCTGGGACCTGCGGGTGCAGGGCGCGACCGCCTCCGGGCAGGAGAGCCGCTGGACCTGGCCCGAGGTGGCGGCGATGGCACGGGAGCGGGTCACGGCCGACTTCCACTGCGTCACGAAGTTCTCCATCCCGGGTGTCGTCTGGGAGGGCATCCGCGCGACGACGCTGGCCGCGCTCGCCCCGCCCGCGGACGACGCCACCCACGTGATGGTCTGGGCCGAGTACGGCTACAGCGCGAACCTGCGGATGTCGGACTTCCTCGCCGACACGTCCCTGCTGGCCACCCACCGCGACGGTGAGCCCCTCACCCCCGAGCACGGCGCGCCGCTCCGCATGGTCGTCCCGCACCTGTACGGCTGGAAGAGCGTCAAGTGGCTCCGCGCGATCGAGTACCTGGTCGCGGACCGGCGCGGGTTCTGGGAAGAGCGCGGCTACCACAACCTCGCCGACCCCTGGCTCGAGCAGCGCTACTCCTACCAGGAGGAGACCCCGCCGGCCTGACACGCGACCCGGAACCCCCGCCCTCCGCGCGGGCGGCCGAGCGGGCGGAGTCAGACCGCTTACGGGCAAAGCCCCACGCGTTTCGTGACCGCCGTATTACCGTCTGCTGTCATGCTGCTGAGTTCCGCCGACGCGCTGATCGCCGTGGCGGCCGCCCTCACCGTGGGCGCCGCCGGCTGGTCGCTGTGCGCGATGCGGCAGCGCACGGGCAGGGGCGCCTTGGCCGACGAGGCGACCTTCGCCGCGCTGCACACCGTCTCGGTCGCCTCCACGTCGCTGCGGGCCGGGCTGACCGAGGACTCCGCCCGCAAGGCCGTACGCCATCTGCGGGACCTGCTCGGCGTCCCGGTCGTCGCGGTGACCGACACCGAACGGCTCCTCGTCTGGGAGGGCGGCATCGCCCACTCCGACTCCACGCTCCGCCTCGCCGAGCCCGTCCTGACCTCCGGCCGGTCACGGGTGATCGTCCGGGAGCTCGACCCCTGCGGCGACCCGCACTGCCAGGTCCGGGTCGCCATGATCGCGCCGCTGACCATCGACGGCCGGGTCGCGGGCGCCCTCGCGGCGTACGCCGAGCGCGCGCGGTTCCACCGGCTGCGCATCCTCGGTGAGGTGGCCCGCTGGATGTCCGGGCAGCTCGAGCTCGCCGAGCTCGACTCCTCCAAGGCGCGGCTGATGGAGGCCGAGATGCGCGCGCTGCGCGCGCAGATCTCCCCGCACTTCGTCTACAACTCGCTGACCACGATCGCCTCGTTCGTGCGCACCGACCCCGAGCGCGCCCGCGAGCTGGTGCTCGACTTCGCCGACTTCGCCCGCTACTCGTTCCGCAACCCGCGTGACTTCACCACCCTGGCCGAGGAGCTCCGCTCGATCGACCGTTACCTGCTGCTCGAGCGCGCGCGGTTCGGCGAGGAGCGCCTGCGGTTCAGCGTCGAGATCGCGCCCGAGGTGCTGCCCGTCGCCGTGCCGTTCCTGTCGCTGCAGCCGCTGGTCGAGAACGCCATCCGCCACGGCATGGAGTGCGGCATGCAGCGGTTCCACGTGCGCATCGTGGCCCGCGACGCCGGGGCCGAGGCCGCGATCAGCATCGAGGACGACGGGGTCGGCATGGACCCCGACAAGCTGCGGGCCCTGCTCGAGTCGGGCGACGACGGTGGCACGGCGCGCGGCATCGGCCTGCTCAACGTGGACGACCGGCTGCGCCAGGTCTACGGCGAGGAGTACGGCCTGGTCATCGAGACCGCGATCGGTGCGGGCATGAAGGTCAGCCTCCGCGTGCCCAAATGTCACACAGATCTGTCCGCACGGTAAGAGTCGCGTCTTACTCCATGAAATCTATTGCACACGGAGAGTAAAGGGGGCAGTCTCCTGCCATGTTGCGCGTGCTCGCCGCAGACGACGAGGCTCCGGCCCTCGAGGAGCTCACCTACCTCCTCCGCCGGCATCCGCGCGTCCAGGCCGTCCAGCCGGCGGCCGACGCCGCGGAGGCGCTGCGCGACCTCGGCCGCATGGTGTCCGAGGGCGACCGGCTCGACGCGGTGTTCCTCGACATCCGCATGCCGGGCCTCGACGGGCTCGACTTCACCCGGCTCGTCACCGGCTTCGCCGATCCGCCCGCCGTCGTCTTCGTCACCGCCCACGAGGAGTTCGCGGTGACCGCGTTCGAGCTCGGCGCGGTCGACTATCTCCTCAAGCCGGTCGATCCCGGCCGCCTCAGCGAGGCCGTTCGCCGCGTCGAACAGACCGTTCGCCGCGACGCCGCCGTCGAGGAGCCCGAGGCCGACGAGATGATCCCGGTCGAGCTCGCCGGCCGCACGCGGATGATCCCGCTCGCCGCCGTCACCCACGCCGAGGCGCACGGCGACTACGTACGGCTGCACACCTTCGACGGCAGCTACCTCATCCGCGTTCCGCTCGCCGCGCTCGCCGAGCGATGGAGGCCGGTCGGATTCATCCGCATCCACCGCAAGACGCTCGTCTCCACGGCACACATCAGCGAGCTGCGATTCGACGACGGCCGCGCGGTCCTGCAGGTCGGCGAGCGCCCGCTGCTCGTCAGCCGGCGACACACCCGCGAGGTCCGTGACCTGCTCGTTCGCAGATTCCGGCAGGAGGCGCGCGGCCCGAGATGACCGAACGCGTCACCGTCACCGTTCCCGGGGCCCGCAGACGTGGCCCCCGCCGAAGACCCCCCGACGAACACGCGGAGCCGGGCGCGGCACGGGTCAGATCCCTGATCCGCGCGCAGGCCCGGCTCGCCCTCGCAACCCTCACGATCATCTTTCTTCTCCTCGCCGGCCTGCCGATGTTGTTCGCCTGCGCCCCGGGCCTGTCCCACGTTCGGCTGCTGGGCGTCCGGCTGCCCTGGCTGATCCTCTGCGGTGGCGTCCAGCCCGTCTGGGTGGTCGCCGCGCATCGCCACGTACGTCTCGCCGAGCGCGCCGAGCGCGCCTTCACCGAACCGGCACGGCCCGAGTGACCACCACCTCGGTGCCGGAAGCGGGTGAGGAGCATTCATGATCACGGTGGTGGCGCTCGCGCTGCTCATCGCCTCTCTCCTGGGCGTCTCCGCGCGTACGCGGCCCGCCCACGCCTCCGACCTGTACTCCGCCTCGCGCGAGGTCTCGCCCTGGTGGAACGCCTCGGCGATCAGCGGGGAGTACATCTCCGCCGCGGCCTTCCTGGGCATGGCCGGTCTCGTGCTCGCGTACGGCGCGGACATGCTGTGGCTGCCGATCGGCGCCGCCGCCGGCCACGTGGTGCTGCTCACACTCGTCACGGCCCCCCTCCGCCGCTCGGGCGCGTACACCCTGTCGGACTTCGCGGCCTGGCGGCTCGGATCGCGTACGGTCCGGCACGCCGTCAGCACCTGCGTCGTCGTCATCGGCTGGTTCTACCTCCTTCCGCAGTTTCAGGGGGCCGGCGTAACACTGTCGGTAATAAGCGGGCTGCCCGTGTGGACCGGCTGGATGGCCGTCGTCCTCGCGGTGGGAGCGGTGGTCCTGCCCGGCGGCATGCGCAGCATCACCGGCATGCAGGCCGTCCAGTTCTGGCTCAAGCTCATCGCGGTGGTCGTGCCGGGCCTGATCTTCCTGGCCGTCTGGCGGCTGCAGAACGACGCCGACGCGGCGCGCGCGCCGTACTTCCACCGGCCGACGACGGTCACGGCCGGGACGAGCGCGGGGATGCGGATCACCGCGCCCGCCGTCGTCACCGTCCGCGGCGTCCTCGACGGGCGGCGCTACGACGGTGAGCCCGTCCGGCTGGACACCGGGCCGCACCGTGTACGGGCCGGAGCGCGGCTGCGCTTCCCGGCCGGCGCCGCGGTGCCGCGCACCGACCGGCTGGCGCTCCTGCGCGGTGACCGGTGGGCGACACCGTTCTCGGGCGGGCGCAACCACCCGCTGGCCGCGACGTACTCCGTGCTGCTCAGCGTCCTGCTCGGCACCATGGGCCTGCCGCACCTGGTCGTGCGGTTCTACTCCAACGCCGGCGGGCGGTCCGCGCGCCGTACGGCGAAGCTCGTGGTGCTGATGCTGGCCGCCTTCTACCTGTTCCCGGCGCTGTTCGGCACCCTCGGCCGGCTCTACACGCCCGAGTTGCTGATGACCGGCGAGACCGACGCGACGCTCCTGATGCTGCCCCACCGGATGCTGCCGGGCCTTTCGGGAGACCTGCTGACCATCCTCGTCGCCACCGGGGCGTTCGCGGCGTTCGCCTCCACCTCCTGCGGGGTCGTCGTCGCGGTCTCCGGCAGCATCGCCGGCAACCTCGGCGGCGGCGCGAGCGGCTTCCGGCGGTCCGCGTTGATCACCATGGCGGTCCCGCTCCTCCTCGTGACGCTGACGTGCGTGCCGCAGTCGATGGCGCTGATCACCCTCGCCTTCGCCGTCGCGGCGTCGTCGCTGTGCCCGCTGCTGGTCCTGGGCGTCTGGTGGTCGCGGCTCACCCCGGCGGGCGCGGTCGCGGGCGTGGTCGCGGGCGGCGGACCGGCCACCGCGGCCGGCCTCACGCGGATCCTCGGCGGCCAGCGCGCCGGCTGGCTCGGCATGCTCATCGAGCAGCCGGCGCTCGTCACGGTGCCGCTCGGCTTCGCCGCCATGATCGGCGTCTCCCTGCTGACGCGCGCGACCGTTCCGGTCCACACGGACCGGGCGATGGTCCGCATGCACGTCCCGGAGGACCACCGGTGAAACCCCGCCGTTCGTCGCGCGTGAGCGACCGCTCGGACCGTCGTTACGGAACGCATACCGATGACTACGGACCGTTTACCGAGGCAAGGGCTTTATGGGTTTCGCCGCGGCACCCGCGGACCCTAGTGTTTCGGCACAGCAACGTTCTCGGGACGGCCGCCAGGCTCCGACTCGGGGGGGTGGAGGCCAGGCGGCGGCGCCTGGGTGCTGCTGAACGGTCGGGGGGTTGTTCAGCGGCACCCAGGCCTTTTTCGTTGCGGGAGAGTTCAGCGGTCGCGCAGGGCCTTCAGGGTCTCCACGTCCGCGCGGTGGGGTTCGGGGCTGCGGCCCGGCGTCTCGATCACCAGCGGCACGCCCCGGCTCACCGGGTGGCGGAACAGCTCGGCGAACGGCTCGGCCCCGATGCGGCCCTTGCCGATGTTCTCGTGTCGGTCCTTGGCCGAGCCGCAGCCGTCCTTGGAGTCGTTCGCGTGGATGAGCTTGAGCCGGTCGGCGCCGACCGTCATGGCGAGCGCGTCCAGCGTCGCGGCGACGCCGCCCGGGGCGGCCAGGTCGTGGCCCGCCGCGAACGCGTGGCAGGTGTCCAGGCACACCCCGGCACGCGGGTGGCGGTCCACGGTGTCCAGGTACGGACCAAGGTCCTGGACGGTCGCGCACAGCATCGCGCCCTGCCCGGCCATCGGCTCGAACAGCAGGTCGGGGCCGTCCGGCGGGATCTCGTCGAGGAGCGGCAGCAGGTGCTCGCGCAGCTGGCGCACGGCGGCCTCACGCGGCTGGGAGACCGCCGACCCGGTGTGCACGACGACGCCGCGGGCGCCGATCGCGGCACCCCGCACGAGCGAGTGCCGGATCGAGGCCACCGAACTGGCGACCGTCTGCGGGTTCGGCGACCCGACGTTGATCAGGTACGGGGAGTGCACGAACACCGGCATGCCGGTCCGCTCGCCGTGCTCCCGGAGTTTGCGGTCCTCGGCCTCCTTGCCGGCCGCCAGCGCCCATCCGCGCGGGTTGCTGACGAAGACCTGGATGGTCTCGGCGCCGATCTGCGCTGCGTAACGCAGCCCGCCGGTGGCCAGGCCGCCGGCCACCGGCACGTGTGCCCCGATGGGGCTGGTCAGCTGGGCAGTCATAGCCGCGCCAGCCTAGTGGGTGCGGCGGGCCCGCTCACGGCGGGCCGCGCCGGAATCGCTCGGGACGGGCCCTCAGTGCCAGATGGTGATGGTGGCGCCGTGGGGCTGCGGGGTGCCGGCCGGAGGGTTCTGGCCGGTGACGATGTCACGGCCGTTGCCCTTGCTGACCTTCACCTGGAAGCCGTTCTGGCGCAGGAGCTGCCGCGCTACCGCGATCGTCTGGCCCGTCACCGGGGGCACCGTGCCCTGGCCGCCGTCGTTGTCCTTGCAGAACGGGTTCCACCACTGGCACTGGCCCTTGGTCACCGTCACCTGCACCGAGTCGCCGCGGTTGACCTGCTGGCCCGGCGGAGGGTTCTGGCCGACGACGATGTTCTCCGGCTGGTTCGGGGCCGGGTCCTGCTCCTGCCACTGGACGTTCAGGCCCAGCTTGCTCAGGGCGGCGTTGGCCTGGTCGCGGCGCATGTTGACGAGGTTGGGCATCTTGATGCCGCTGCTGACCACCAGCGTGACCGGGTCGTCCGGGTTCTGTGACGTGCCCGCGGCCGGCCTGGTCTTGATGACATAGCCGCGCGGGATCGTGGTGCTGTCCTGCTGCACCTGGTCACCGGGCTGCAGGCCGACGCTCTGCAGCCGCTGTTTGGCCTGGTCGAGCGGCATGTTGTGCACGTCCGGGATGTCCACGGGCTTCTTGCCCTTGGAGAACACCAGCGTGAGCAGGGTGCCCTTCTTGACCTCGGTGCCGACCTTCGGCTGGACGTCGACGACCCTGTCCTTGGGGATCTTCTGGTCGTAGCGGGAGTCGCCGCGCTTGACCTTCAGGCCGAGCTTGGCGGCCTCGACGCGCGCCTGCTCCTCGGAGAGGCCGACGAGCTTGGGCACCCGTTCGGTGTTGCCGAGCGTCACGCTCCACACCACGCCGCCGAGGAGCACCACCACCACGACGACGGCGGCGATGACCCCGTACAGGCCGGGCGGGCGCAGGAGGCGGCCCCGCAGCCCCGCGGGCGGCGGCGGTCCGGGGTCCGGCTGCGTGTGCTCGTCGCGGGGGATCGCCATCGTGTGCGGCCCCAGCATCTGGGTGCCGGCGCCGAGCATCTGCGTCCCGGCACCGGCCGGCGCCGGGAGCGCCTGCGTCGAACCCTCCGGGGAGGAGGAGACCGCCGACGGGTCGGGCATGGGCGCGGTGACCGGGCTCACGCCCGCGAGGGTCTCGTCGATGTCGCGGGGCAGGGTGCGGTAGACCTCGCCGGCCGCGGAGTGGAAGTGGACCGCGTCGGAGGGCCGCCGCGCCGGATCGCGGTTGGTCGCGCTGGCCACGAGGGCGTCGATCTGCGGCGGCAGGCCCGGGACGACGCTCGACGGCAGCGGCACCGCCTCGTTGACGTGCTTGTACGCCACGGACAGCGGCGTGCCGCCCTGGTGCGGCTGACGGCCGGTCAGCAGCTCGAACAGCATGATGCCGGCGGCGTAGACGTCGGTGCGGGTGTCGGCGTCGCCGGAGATGACCTGCTCGGGGGCGAGGTAGCCGACGGTGCCGATGAGCATGCCGGTCTTGGTCTGCTTGCTCGCCGACTCCGCGCGGGCGAGGCCGAAGTCGGCCACCTTGATGCGTCCGTCGGCGTTGAGCAGGACGTTCTCCGGCTTGACGTCACGGTGGATCACGCCGGCGCGGTGCGCGGCGCCCAGCGCCGCGAGCACCGGCTGCATGATCTCCAGCGCCTCGCGCGGTCCGAGCCGGCCGCGTTCGGTCAGCAGCGCGCGGAGCGTGCGCCCCGGGACGTACTCCATCGCCAGGAAGACGTGGCCCTTGCTGGTGCCCTGGTCGTACACGGCGACCACGCTCGGGTGCGACAGCGCCGCGGCGTGCTTGGCCTCGGCGATGAAGCGCCGCACGAACTCCTCGTCGCCGACGAGGTTCGCGTGCATGACCTTGAGGGCCACCGTGCGATCGAGCTTCGTGTCATGGCCGACGTACACCGTGGCCATGCCGCCCTGGGCGACCCGCGACTGGACGCGGTAGCGCCCATCGAGCACCTGCCCGACGAGCGGGTCCGCAACCGACGTATCCATCAGGGGGAGTGTATTCGTGTTTAAACCTGATACTCGCCGCAGGTGCGAAGGAAGGCATCGATCCTTGACCGGATCGAGATCAACCGCTCGAGCTCAGCCCCTGCCACGGCGACGACGCCTGGGCGTACCGCCGCTTGGGGATCCGGCCGGCGAGCCGGGCCGTCCGGCCCGCGGTCACGGCGTGCCGCATCGCCGACGCCATCAGGGCGGGTGACTGCGCCCGGGTGACCGCGGTCGCGAGCAGCACCGCGTCACAGCCCAGCTCCATGGCGAGCGCCGCGTCGCTGGCCGTGCCCAGCCCCGCGTCCAGCACGACCGGCACCTGCGCCTGCTCGACGATGAGCTCGATGTTGTGCGGGTTGCGGATGCCCAGGCCCGAGCCGATGGGCGAGCCGAGCGGCATCACGGCCGCGCAGCCGGCCTGCTCGAGCCGGTGGGCGAGCACCGGGTCGTCATTGGTGTACGGCAGCACGACGAACCCGTCGTCGACGAGCTGCTCGGCCGCGTCCAGCAGCTCGATCGGGTCCGGCAGCAGCGTGCGCTCGTCGGCGATGACCTCCAGCTTCACCCAGTTGGTCGCCAGTGCGTCACGGGCCAGCTTGGCGGTGAGCACGGCCTCGCCCGCGGTGAAGCAGCCGGCGGTGTTCGGCAGCACGCGGATGCCGCAGCGGCCGAGCACGTCGAGCACCGAGCCGCGGGAACCGGGATCGACGCGTCGCATCGCGACCGTGGTCAGCTCGGTGCCGGACGCGGTCAGCGCCTCCTCCAGGACGCTCATGCTCGGCGCGCCGCCGGTGCCCATGATGAGCCGGGATCCGAACGTCTCTCCCGCGATGACGAGCGGGTCGTCCATCGTCAACCTCCCTGTACGGCGGTCAGCACCTCGATGCGGTCCGCCTCGCGAACGATCGTGGTCGGCCAGTCGCCGCGCGGGACGACCTGGTCGTTGAGGGCGACGGCCACGCCGGCCGACGCCCGCGTCACGGAGGCGACGACGCCCGCCACGGACGCGCCCTCCTCTGTCTCGCGCTCCGCGCCGTTCACAGTGATCCTCATGCGATCCTCATGTTCCCTCGTGTTCGCTGGTCGTTCGCCCTTCTCGCTCGCTCCACCGGCGACCTCGTCCCTCGGCCGCCGCCTCCGCTCGCTCCTGCGGGCTCACTCGTGTTCACCGGTCGTTCGCCCTTCTCGCTCGCTCCACCGGCGACCTCGTCCCTCGGCCGCCGCCTCCGCTCGCTCCTGCGGGCTCACTCCGAAAACCGGGCGGGTGAGAACGGCCGGGCGACCTCGGGCATCGAACCGGTCGCCAGCAGCTCGGCCATGACGTCACCGGTGACCGGCGCGAGCAGCACGCCGCCGCGGAAGTGGCCGGTGGCCAGCAGCAGGCCCGGCAGCGCGCTCGCGCCGAGCACCGGGGCGTTGTCCGGCGAGCCGGGCCGCAGACCGGCGCGTACCTCGGCGAACTCCAGCTCGGTGACGCCGGGCAGCAGCTCGCGGGCGTCGCGCAGCAGCTCCCAGACGCCGCCCGCGGTGACCGTCGTGTCGAAGCCCATCTCCTCCTGGGTGGCGCCGACCACGATCTCCCCGTCGGCCCGCGGCACGAGGTAGACCGACGAGCCGCGTACGAGGCCGCGCACGCACCGGCCCAGGAACGGCGTCGCGCTCCGCAGGCGTACCACCTGGCCCTTGACCGGGCGCACCGGCGGCAGCACGCCGTCCGGCACTCCCTTGACGTCCTGGCTCCACGGCCCGGCGGCGAGCACGACCTGGTGCGCGCGGACCACGTCGCCACCGTCGAGACGGACGCCCGCGGCCCGGCCGTCCTCGGTCAGCACCTCCGCGACCCGCTCGCGTACGACCGTGCCGCCGAGCCGCTCGACGGCGGTCAGCAGCGCGGCGGTCAGGCGCCGCGGGTCGATGGAGCCGTCCGCGGGGGCGAGCAGGCCGCCGCGTACGGAGGGCGCGAGCATGGGTTCCATCCGCCGGCACTCGCGGCCGGTGAGCGTCTCGGCCGGGATCCCGAGCGACTCCTGGTAGCGCCGCAGCTCGCCCAGGACGGCGAGGTCGTCGGAGTCGAGGGCGACCTGGAGTGTGCCGTCGCCACGGAAGCCCGTGTCACGCCCGGACACCTCCTCCAGCTCCGCCACGAACGCCGGATAGCGGTCGCGCGAGGCGAGGCCGAGGTGCAGGAGCGCCTCCTCGCCGTAGGTGAGCTCGCTGACGGGGGTGAGCATTCCGGCCGCGACGTAGGAGGCCTTGGCGGCCGGTTCGGGGTCGGCGACCGTGACGCGCAGCCCGCGCCCGAGCGAACGCCACGCCGTCGCCAGGCCGATCACACCGCCGCCGATGATGACCACGTCGTCCACTCTGGCGCTCCCTTCGCCGGCATGACCCGGATCAGGTTCAGCGGTCGGCGGCCATCTGCCGCCCTCTCAGCCCGGTCCGCCGGGCTCCCGCGCTGGGGATCTTTCTCGGGGCGTCCCACGGCCCCGCTGCCGCTGGTCGGGCACACGGGGCTCGTGAAGCACCCCCTAGCCTACGTCGTATGGAGCGCGTGATCGTGGTGGGTGGCGGACTGGCGGGGCTGCGGACGGCCGAGACGCTGCGGGCCCAGGGGTACAGGGGCGATCTCACGCTCGTGGGGGCCGAGCCGCACGCCCCGTACGACCGCCCGCCGCTGTCGAAGGCCGTGCTGCGGGGCGAGACCGACGACACGACCGTCGCCCCCGACCTCGACGGGCTCGGCTGTACGACGCTCCTGGGGCGGCGTGCGACGGGCCTGGGCGAGGACCTGGAGACGACCGAGGGGCCGCTCGCGTTCGACGCGCTCGTGATCGCGACCGGCGCGACGCCGATCCGGCTGCCCGGCGACGGCCCGCAGCACGTGCTGCGCACCATCGACGACGCCCGTGCGCTCCGCGCCGCGCTGCGTCCCGGCGCCCGGCTGGTCATCGTCGGCGCGGGCTGGATCGGCGCCGAGGTCGCGACGGCGGCGGCAGCGGCCGGCTGCCGGGTCACGGTCGCGGAGGCGGCGGACGCGCCGCTCGCGGGCGCCATCGGCGCCGAGGCCGGGTCGCGGACCGCGCGCTGGTACGCCGAGGCCGGCGTCGAGCTGCGCCACGGGGTCAAGGCCGCCTCGGTGGAGCCCGGCGGCCTCGAACTGGCCGGAGGCGGCTCGATCGAGGCCGACCTCGTCGTCACGGGCATCGGCGTACGGCCCGAGACGGGCTGGCTGGAGGGTTCCGGGCTGGCACTGGAGAACGGCGTCGTCGTCGACGAGGGGCTGCGCGCGAGCCGGCCGGGTGTGTTCGCGGTCGGCGACTGCGCCGCGTGGTGGTCGGCCCGGTTCGGCCGCCGGCTGCGCGTCGAGCACTGGGACGTGGCGCTGAACGCCCCCGACGCCGTCGCCGCGAACCTCCTCGGCGGCGAGCGGGTCTACGACGCCGTCCCGTACTTCTGGTCCGAGCAGTTCGGCCGGATGGTGCAGTACGCCGGCCATCACCCGGCCGCCGACACGACGGTCTGGCGCGGAGATCCGGACGCCGACCGCTGGTCGCTGTGCTGGCTGGCGGGCGAACGGCTCGTCGCCATCCTGACCGTCGACCGGCCGCGCGATCTGGTGCAGGGACGGCGGCTGATCGCCTCGGGCGCCGCGGTCGACACCGGGCGGCTCGCCGACCCCGAGGTTCCCGTCAGGGCCACCGTACGCGGCTGATACCTCACCCTGTGATTTCGCGACCGGAATCGAGGTTTCAGATGGTGCGGAAGATGGTAAGCAGGCATGCGTGACGCACACCGTTGCCGAAATCGAGATCGATCGACAGACCGACGCACTGGTGGGTGAGTGGCTCACCCTTCCCGAGACGGCCGAGCGCCTCGGCCTCGATCTCAAACGGGTCAAGCAACTCCTCCGCGACCACAAGCTGCTGGGGGTGCAGCGCGAGGGCGGGCTGAGCGTGCCCGCCGCGTTCATCCAGAACGGCCAGCCGCTCAAGGGCCTCCACGGCACGCTCACCGTGCTCGCGGACGCCGGGTTCGATCGCGTCGAGGCCCTGCGATGGCTGTTCACCGCCGACGACTCGCTACCGGGCACGCCCGTTCAGGCGCTGACCGAGCACCGGGTCAAAGAGATCAACCGGCGCGCGCAGGCGCTCGCGCTTTGAGTCCGGGCGATACCGCCCGGCGAGACGGAGGGTGGCGGTTTGCCCGCACGTCTTCCCACTGACCGGGCGGTGAGCCTGCGGTCCCGCCTGGGCCGCGCGCGCCTCTACCTGTGCACCGACGCGCGCGAGGCCCAGGGCGACCTGCCCGAGTTCCTCGACGCGGCGCTGGCCGGCGGGGTCGACATCGTCCAGCTCCGCCAGAAGGGGCTGGAGGCTCGCCAGGAGCTGGAGCACCTCGCGGTGTTCCGCGCGGCCTGCGACCGGCACGGCGCCCTGCTGGCGGTCAACGACCGCGCCGACATCGCGCACGCCGTCCGCGCCGACGTGCTGCACCTCGGCCAGGACGACCTGCCGGTGCCCCGGGCGCGCGCGATCGTCGGTGAGGACATGCTCATCGGGCGGTCCACGCACTCGGAGGAGCAGGCGGCCGCCGCGGCGACCGAGCCGGGCGTCGACTACTTCTGCACGGGCCCGACGTGGCCGACGCCGACCAAACCGGGCCGGCCGGCCCCGGGTCTCGGTCTGCTGTCCTACACGGCGGAACGCCGGTTCGCGCGCCCCTGGTTCGCGATCGGCGGCATCGACGCCGGCAACCTCGACCAGGTGCTGGCCGCCGGGGCGACCCGCGTCGTCGTCGTACGGGCGATCACCGAGGCCGACGACCCGCGGGCCGCGGCGGCGGCCCTGGCACGGCGGCTGCGCCATGAGTGAATTTCACCCGTGGTTCACCCAGCGCACACCTCGGCCTGAGCGACAATGGGAGCCATGATCGGCATTCCTGACGACGAACGCCCCGTCGAGTTCTCCGACGACGACGAACTGGACGTGCTGCCCGATCAGACGAGTGACGACACCGACACCGGCTGGGGCGAGTGGCGCGCGCCGGATGAGGACGCCCGTCTCCTGGAGGAGCGTCCTCCGCACTGGTAGGGACGCTACGGGTGAATCGGCAGGCCCAGGCCCAAGAGGAACCCGGCGACGATGACGAGGGCCAGCACGGCGACGAGCTGACGGTTGCGGCGCCGCGGAGGCCGTGACGCCGGGCGGGGACGCACCCGTGCGGGCGTACGCGCCGCGACGCGGCTGTGCTCTGCGGTGTCCAGTTTCATGGTGCTGACATCCGGCTCATGCGGACGCTCGGTCGGTCATGCCCCAATTCTTCACCGGGCATGATCGCCTTGTCCGGCGAACGCTCGATCACGGGCTTTCCGAACGTTTCCGGCGGAGGCCGTCGGGGCCCGTCCGGGCGGGCGCTCAGACGGTACGTGCGGTCGCGGCCACGGTGAGTTCCGACAGCGCGTCACGCGCATCGGAGGTCAGCGGGGCGGCGACCAGCGCCGCGGACGCCTCTGCGGCGTACCGGTCGATCATCTTCTCGCAGGCGTCCAGCGCACCGGTCGACACGATGATCTCGCGGAGCGTCTCGACGCCCGCGGTGTCCAGCTCCGGGTCGCCCAGGAGACGTTCCACGGTCGCGGCCTGCGCGGCCGAGGCGCGCTCCAGGGCCAGCGCGACCAGCACCGTGCGCTTGCCCTCGCGCAGGTCGTCACCGGCCGGCTTGCCGGTCTCCGCCGGGTCGCCGTACACCCCGAGGACGTCGTCGCGCAGCTGGAAGGCGATGCCCACCGGCATGCCGTACGCCGAGAGGGCCTCCACCGACGGCGAATCGGCCAGCGCGGCACCGAGCTGGAGCGGGCGCTCGACGGTGTACTTGGCGCTCTTGAACCGGATGACCCGCAGTGCCGCCTCGACCATCGCGTGGCCGTCCGGCAGCGGGCCGCGGGCCTGACCGAGCAGGTCGAGGTACTGCCCGCACATCACCTCGGTGCGCATCCGGTTGAACAGCGGACGCCCGCGCGTCAGCGCCTCGTCGGGTAGGCCGCTGCCCTGGTACATCTCGTCGCACCAGGTCAGGCACACGTTGCCCAACAAGATCGCCGCGCCGGCGCCGAACCCCTGCGCCGAGCCGCGCCAGCCCGACTCGGCGTGCAGCGCCTCGAACCGCCGGTGCACGGCGGGCATCCCGCGCCGGGTGTCGCTGCCGTCCATCACGTCGTCGTGGATCAGCGCACCGGCCTGCAGCAGCTCGAGCGAGGCCGCCGCGGTGAAGAACTCCGGGAGGTCACCGCCGCCCGAGCCCTGCCAGCCCCAGTAGCAGAACGCCGGGCGCAACCGCTTGCCGCCGGACAGCAGCGCGTCGAGAGCGGCCATGAGGGGCATCAGCTCGGCGGAGACGGCGCCGAGGAGGGGACGCTGGTGGTCCACGAACCCGTACAGCGCCTCGTCGACCCTTTTGCGAATTTCACGAGCGTCCACGTGATCGAGACTAGTGGCCCTCAAGGATGGTCCCGTTACCCTGTGGGCATGACGACCGCGCGCCGCCGCACCATCCGGGAAGTCCTCGCCGCCGGAGAGACGACGTTCTCGTTCGAGTTCTTTCCCCCAAAGACCGAGCAGGGGGCGCGAAACCTCTGGCAGGCGATCCGCCGGCTCGAGGTGCTCCAGCCGACCTTCGTCTCCGTGACGTACGGCGCCGGCGGTGGCACCCGCGACCGTACGGTGGAGATCGTCGAGCGGATCGCCACCGACACGACGCTCACCCCGGTGGCGCACTTCACCGCGGTCGACCATTCCGTCGCGGAGTTGCGGCAGCTCATCGGCAGGTTCGCGGCGGTGGGCGTCACCGACCTGCTGGCCCTGCGCGGCGACCCGCCCGGCGACCCGATGGGGGAGTGGGTGCGCCACCCCGACGGCGTGGAGTACGCCGAGGACGTCGTCCGGCTGATCAAGTCATCGGGCGACTTCAGCGTCGGCGTGGCCGCGTTCCCGTACAAGCATCCGCGGTCGCCCGACATCGAGAGTGATACTCATCACTTTGTCCGTAAATGTCAGGCCGGAGCGGACTACGCGATCACGCAGATGTTCTTCCGGGCCGATGACTACCTGCGGCTGCGCGACCGCGTGGCGGCGGCCGGGTGCGACGTGCCGATCATCCCGGGCATCATGCCGGTCACCCAGCTCAGCACGATCGAGCGCTCCGAGCAGCTGTCCGGGGCGCCGTTCCCGCCGGAGCTGGCCGCCCAGTTCGCGGCGGTCGGCGACGACCTGGAGGCGGTGCGGCGGCTCGGCATCGACCAGGCGGCCGACCTGTGCCGGCGGCTGCTCGCCGAAGGGGTGCCCGGCATCCACTTCATCACGTTCAACAAGTCCACCGCGACGCGCGAGGTCTACTCCCGCCTGGAGCTCAGCGGGAAGTCCGCACCCATCACCGCGTAGACCGGGCCGCCTCCGGGAAACCGGAAGCCGGTCAGCAGGTCGACCAGGCCGAGCGAGCGGTACAGGTTGCGGGCCGGCGTCTGCGCGTCCAGCGTGGACAGCACCATGGTGCGCTCGGGCCGGCCCGCGCACAGCGAGGTGATCAGCCCGCGGCCCAGGCCCAGCCCCTGCGCCGCCGGATGCACGTGCAGCTCGGCGACCTCCCACGTGTCGTCCAGCCAGTGCCGGGCGTGCTCCTCGCCACCGATCTTGACGAGCTCGGCGCGTACGACGTCGTGCCACCACTGCCCGGACTCGCCGTGGAACCCGTAGCTGAAACCGATCACGCTTCGTGAGCGTTCGGCGACGAAGGCGCGGAACGCCGGATAACCGGTGTGCCGCTCCATGATCATGTGCCGACCGGGCATCTGCCCAGGTGGCGGCAGCATCGCCGCCTCGTACGTGGCGAGCAGCGCGTCGAGGCGCCGCAGGAAACCACGGCGGTCGATCTCACGGATCTGCGGGGATGCCTCGCGGCGGGCCCTGAATGCTGGTCTCACGTGCCTCACTCGGGGATGTACGGCGGAACCTTCGAGAGTGCGCCGTAAATGTCCCACAGAATCTGCGCCGCCGCCTTCTTCAACTGCCCGCGCCGGGCCTCCAGCTCACTCTGCCACGAGCGGGCGGCGGGCCCGACCCACGCGTCGCCGACGGTGCGTACGGGCGGGTCGAGGGCGGTCTCCAGGGTCGCGGCGCTGTCGAAGGCCCGCTGGTAGGCGTTGTAGAGCTCAGCGTACGCCGGGTTGGGTCGCTGAGTGCCGCCCGGTGGGGGCGGGTCGGAGGGCGAGTGCAGCGTGGCGGGGGAGGGCGGATAGGTGGTCACGGACCCTCACCCTGCGGATCGTCGGCCGTGAGCGTCAGCCTCGCCTCGTGCGGCGGGGCCGGTTGCCCGGTCTCTGAGCCTCCGGTTTCCGAGCCCCCGGTCTCTGCCCCTCCGGTTTCCACCATCTCCATCAGGCCCAGGTGGCCGAACGCGACGCGGGTGCGGTGGGCGAGCGCGGCCTGGGACAGCAGCGCGACCGCGTCGTCGCGTACGCCCCGGCGGAGCGCCTCGTCGAGCATCGCGCGCAGCCACTTCTCGTCCATCGTCAGGTGGTGGCTGGCCACGCCGAGCGAGGCGCGGACGTCGTCGAGGTGGTCGCGGCCCGCCGCCTCGATCAGCCAGGCGGTGCCGGCCGGGCCGAGCCGGCCGTACAGGCCGTGGGCGTAGTCGGGGTCGTCGGCGCTCGCGCGCAGGCGCCTCCAGACCTCCTCCGGCACCGGGCGGTGCGCCTCGTGCGCCGTGCGGACGGCCGCGGCGTCGGCGGACCCGGCCCTCGTCGCGGCGCGTACGTCGGGGAAGCCGCCGAGGTCGTGCCCGGCCCCGGCGGATGTCGTACGGCGGCGCGCGCCGCCGCCGAGCCGGCCCGCGCTGACCTTCGGCATCGTGGGCCCGCCCTGGCTCAGGTGGGTGATGGCGTAGTTGCGGCGCCGGGTGAGCATGCCCTGCTGGCTCCCGGTCCAGGTGTGGACCGCCTGCGCCTGGCGCAGCCCGGTGCGGGGGACGCTGGGCGGCAGGGTGGCGTTGGTGCGCAACCAGGTGGCGATGGCCTGCGAGGCGCCGTTCATCTGGTGGATGAGCCGCGCCATCGCGTCGACGTCCACGCCGACGAAGTCCTTGTCACGCGCGGCGGCGGCGCGCAGATCTTCGTGTCCAGCCATGGGGCCGCTCCGGAGAGTGCGCTCGAGCCTCAGAAGACCGTTGTACCACTGTGGTTCTCCCCTGTCTGCGGTCCGTGACGGGCGGTTGGTTACGGTCCTTCCGCATGTCAGAAGGGGTCTGCCGCTAATGGCCCTCCGGACGTGACGGCGGTCAGGCGCGGCGGCGGCGGTAGGCGCGCATGCGGGCGTTGGCGCCACAGCCCGCGACGTCGCACCAGCGGCCCGAGCGGTTGCGCGTGTGGTCGTAGAACGCGTACTGACAGTCGTCCGCGGCGCACGCCTTCATCCGCGGCCAGGTGCCGTCGCTCATCGCCGTGAGGACGCCCGCCAGGACGGCGCCGAGCATCAGGTCGCCCGGGTGCGCCTCGCGCTCGCCGACCGGCCACCGTACGCCGCCGGCGGTGACCAGCGGGCGCAGGTCGCAGCGGACGATCTCCTCGTTGACCAGGTCGAAGGCCGCTGGGGCGGCGGGGCCGGCGTTGTTGGCGAGCATCAGCGAGCGGAGCGCCTCGCGCAGCCGCACGGCCCGCGCGTACGTCTCCGCGGTCACCTCCCCCGGCAGCCCGTGCGCGGCGCGCCAGCGCTCCAGACCGGCGGCGTCGACCTCGTTGCGCGTCCGCAGGAACGCCTCCACCGGCGCGAGCGGGCCGGGAGCCGACGGTCGTGATGCCATGCCCCGATGTTACAGCCGTATGCCTTTGACACATAACGCGTTACGTACGTAATGTCGTTGCTCGTCACCACGATCGGGAGGTCACTGTGATCGAGCCGTTCCACATCGCCGTCGCGGAAGAGGTTCTGCAGGACCTGGCCGCCCGTCTCGAACGCGCGCGCCTGCCCTCACCGCCGGTCCTCGAAGGGGGAGAGAGCCCCGAGACCGTCGAGCGCATCGAGGACCTCATCGCGTACTGGCGTTCGGGGTACGACTGGCGGGCGCAGGAGGCCCGGCTGAACGCGGTGCCGCACTTCCGCGCCGCGGTCGGCGACGCGCGCATCCACTTCGTACACGTGCCGGGCTCGGGTCCGGACCCGCTGCCGCTGCTGCTCTGCAACGGCTGGCCCAGCTCCTTCGTGGAGTACCTCGGGGTGCTCGACCGGCTGGCCGATCCCGCGGCGTACGGTGGCGATCCCGCCGACGCCTTCTCGGTCGTGGTGCCCGCGCTGCCGGGGTACGGCTTCTCGGCCCCCTATCCGGGGCCGCTCGACCGGGTCACGATCGCCGGGCTGTTCGACCGGCTCATGGTCGAGGGCCTGGGGTACGCGAGCTACGTCGCGCACGGCGACGACATCGGCGGCGGCGTGGTGAACCGCCTGGGCATGTACCACGCCGGCACCGTACGGGCCATCCAGACCACCAACTGGACCCGGCCGGTGGACCCGGCCCCGCGTACGCCCGAGGAGGAGGCGTATGTCGCGGGAGAGGACCGCTGGGAGCGCACCCGCGGCGCGTACGCGCACGTCCAGGCGACCCGGCCGCAGATCCTGGCGTACGGGCTGAACGACTCGCCCTCGGGCCTGGCCGCCTGGGTGCTGGAGAAGTGGCTGACGTGGAGCGACCCGGCGACGCGCGGCCGGCTCACCGACGACGACCTGCTCACCAACGTGATGACCTACTGGGTGACGGGCTCGATCGGCGCCTCGTCACGCCTGTACGCGGTCGACTCGGCCCCGCCGGCCGACACGGTCTCGGTGCCGTCGTCGGTGCTGCTGACGCGTGAGCCGGAGATCCCCGTACCGCCGGAGTCCTGGCTGCGGCGCGCGTACCCGCGGATGACACGCCTGACCACGGTGGACGAGGGCGGCCACTTCCTGGCCCTGGAGTCCCCGGAGCACTTCGTGCGGCACGTCCGCGAGGCGTTCCGGCCGTACCGCGGCTGACGCGTCCCCCGGGGCCTACTCGACCTCTGCCGGGGTGCCGCCGGTGATGCGCACGAGCTCGTCGTAGGAGGTCGGGAAGATGGTGTGCGGGTGCCCGGCCGCCGCCCAGACGACCTCGTGCTCGGCCAGCCACTTGTCCACGAGCGTGCGGACCGGGCGGGGGTGCCCGACCGGGGCGACCCCGCCGATCGGATGGCCGGTGGCCGCGCGTACGAACTCGGGGTCGGCGCGCTTGACCTTCGTGGCGCCGATCAGCGCGGCCACCTTGGCCGTGTCGACGCGGTGGGCGCCGCTGGTGAGGACGAGCAGGGGTTCGCCGTCGGCGGCGAAGATCAGGCTGTTCGCGATCGCGCCGACCTCGCAGCCGAGTTGCGCGGCGGCGGCCACGGCGGTCGGCGCGGCCTCCGGGAGCTCGCGCACCTCGCCGGTGGCGCCGAGTTCGCGCAGGCGAGCGGCGACGTTCGCGGTGTTGGGATGCATGCGCAGCACTCTAGAGGCTCGTTTTGTCGGTCTGGCTCCGTATCGTCGTTGGCGTCGCCGCCGGACGGGTGTCGGGCGCACTGACAGGGATCATGTTCGACCGGTCTGACCTGCGACGACACGGCGTCATTCGAACATGTTGACGAATGGCGACGGCGCGGGTTTACTGGAGTCATCTCGAACTTGTGTTCGAGTATTCGGTGCGGATTCTCGCGGGTCCGCGCCGGAGGGGTTCGGCTCGCCGGGCAGCGCATGCCGTGCGAGACGTGGCGGCCGGGCGGGACGAGGGGAAGCGTTTCGCCCGCGCCGTCCCCGAACCCATCGAGCGGAAGGAGGCACGCCATGTCCGCAAGGTCCACGGCCGTCCCTCTGCGCCCCGTTCCGCGGCGCAGGCCGGCACCGCCGGCGATCACACTGTTGCAGACGGCCCGGCACGGCCTGGCCGAGGCGGCCGAGGCCGCCGTCCCCGCCTCACGTTACGTCGCGGCCCACCTGGCCGCACTGCGCGCCGCGGCCGCGGTCCTCGCGGCGCGGGGCGACCCGGCGCAGAAGCGTCGTG
This sequence comes from Actinoallomurus oryzae, assembly GCF_039541955.1. Classification (NCBI taxonomy): domain Bacteria; kingdom Bacillati; phylum Actinomycetota; class Actinomycetes; order Streptosporangiales; family Thermomonosporaceae; genus Actinoallomurus; species Actinoallomurus oryzae. Next base: position 84,290 of record NZ_BAABHF010000025.1, read on the forward strand.
GCCGGCCCCAGAGCGTCTGGGTGCTGCTCCCGGAGGCCGAACCGGCCCTGCGCGAGTGGGCCGCCTTCTTCGCGGCGGGCGCGGGCAAACGAGCCGCGGCCGAGGCGGGCCTCCCGCGCGCCGTGACCGTCCACGAGGCGAACGACCTGCTCCACGACGCGGAGGTCTTCGTCGCCCTGGTCGAGACGACGTTGGGCATCGACAGCCAGCCGATGCTCCCGGTGGCCGGCTGACCCTGACGACCCCGGCCGGGCCGACCGAGAGGGGAGCGACGGTGAGAGACGACCCGCGCGACCTGCCGACCGTCGCTCACCGGCGAGCCTGCTCAGCGGTCGGTGCCCGGAGGTCGGGCCCCGGCCACGCACAGCTCGGAAGCTCGACGCCCGGGAAACTTGGAGCCCGGCTGCGAGGTGTCCGGAGCCCGGACGTGGCCCGGTGCCCGGAACCGGAAACCCTGGAGCAGGGCCGTGCGGTGCCCGGAGGCCGGTCGCGCGGTGCCTGGCGTCGGGAAGCGGCCCAGGGCCCAGCAGCGCGGAGCTCGGGGGTCGGCTGCTGGGCGCCCGGAGCCCGGACGTGGCCCGGAGCTCGGGACCGCGGAGCTTGCAGCAGGGTCGTGCGGTGTCCGGAGGTCGGCCGCGCGGTGCCCGGCGTCGGGAGCGGTCCAGAGACCGGAGCCCGGAAGCGCGGTGCCTGGCGTCGGGAAGCGGCCCAGGGCCCAGCAGCGCGGAGCCCGGAAGTGGTCCGGAGCTCGGGACCGCGGAGCTTGCAGCAGGGCCGTGCGGTGCCCGGCGTCCGGAAGATGGGAGTCAGGCCGCGGGCGCTCGCATCCTTCGGCCGGTTCGTCGCGGTCGGGCCCATCCGGACTTCGCCTCCTTGACCCGTTTTCCGGCTATCCGCATTGAGTGATCGATGAAGCATCGTCGTCCTGCCGGGCGCGCCGGCCGGGATGACGGTGGCCGCCGGGGCGCACGTGGCGACATTGCGGGATGTCCGGTGCGTCCCGGTCGGGCCGGCCCTCACCGGAGCAGCCGGCCGGCCGCGGGTCCCGCCGAGTTCCTCCCCCCGAATCGGCGGGACCCGTCGGCCACTACTACCTGATCGGCCCGGCGAGGCAGGCGATGCCTCGGACCTTGTGAGCGCGTGGGGCGCGACGTCACGGTGCGCAGCGGAGGGCGGCGTACGGCGGATTCGCGGTCAGGAGCGCGCAAGCCCGCCGGTCGGCTCCACGCAGGCGCCGTCAGCGTGACCGATGGTCAGGGGCGCGGAGATGGGGCGGCAAGAATGTGGGCCGAGGTGCCAGTGGGAGCGGGAGCGTTATGAGCTACGCGTGGCATCGGCAGGTGGGGCCAGGGCTGTCGATGAGGTGCTCTGTGGCCGTGGCCGTAGGGCGCGGTCCGAGTCGCCGATGGGTCGTGCCGTGAGACGACGTGGTCGTGGGACCTGGTTCTGGGGGCGCGGTCGTGGCGGCGTGGCCCTGGGGACGTCGTTCTGGCGGGCGTGGGCAGGCGGACCGGGCAGGGGCGTGGGGGCAGCGTGATACGGCCCTCCGACGCGGTGCGGTGATCGGGTGGGATCACCGCACCACTTCGGGGGGATACGGCTCAGAAAGCTTCCACGGCGCGGCGTGCCTCAGGGTCGAGGACGCCCCAGCCGATGAGTTCCTCAGTCAGTTCGGTCGGTGACTTGTCGTAAATCACCGCCAGAGATCGCAGATCCTCCTGCCGGATGGACAGGACCTTTCCGTTGTAGTCGCCTCGCTGGCTTTGGATCGTCGCGGCGTAGCGGGCGAGTGGACCGGCCTTGTCCTTCGGAAGCTGCTGGAGTCGCTCAAGGTCGATCACAAGTTTCGGGGTCGGGCCGAGCGGACTCGGCGCGGCTCCGCCGGGGAGCAACTCAGAGACGGGCACGCCGTAGAACTCGGCGAGCTCGGACAGCTTCTGAACGGTGACGGCGCGGTCGCCCCGCTCGTACGAACCCACGACGACGGCCTTCCAGCGGCCACGTGATTTCTCCTCCACACCGTGCAGGGACAGGCCCTGCTGGGTGCGGATGGCGCGAAGCCTCGCGCCGAGAGCCTTTGCGTATTCAGACGGCATCGTTGCGGCCCCCAGGCTCACTTTCTCGTCGTCGACGTGACCCGGGAGGGGACCAAGGGGCGTATGCCCCTGCCTCCACGAGAACGCGTGCGTCATGGGGCGCACTGTCAGCCGGCCGGGGCCGGCTGCCCGAGGGGTCCATCTCCTGGGATGGTTACGGACAGTGACGGTAAAACGGGTACGCCTCCAGGTCAAGCCGATTGGAAAAAAGCGGTCGAATCCGTCATCGCGCGCGGTGCGCGAACCTCGGCCGGCGAAGCGGCGAAAACCCTTGCCGGTCAAGGCTTTCCGTGACTGTCGGGGTCGCCACCGTACCGTCTCTGCCTGGGCAAACGCCATGCCACCGGGTGGCGGTGCGTCGGCAACGGGCTGCTACCGTGAAAAGGCCGATCCTTTAAGGCCCGTCCAGTGAGGCGGGAAAGGAGGTTAGACGGTGAGTGCTGCCTCTGTGCCCCCGCACAGGCCCTCTCCCAATGGTGACATGAGTCACAAATCTGTACTGGAAGCGCCGGACATCCGCCGCGCTCTCACCCGAATCGCCCACGAGATCCTCGAACGCACCAAAGGCGGCGAGGACATCGTTCTCCTCGGAATTCCGACACGAGGCGTGACCCTCGCCGAGCGTCTCGCCCGGCGCATCGAGGAGGTCGAGGGACGCCCGGTCCCGCAGGGCTCCCTCGACGTGACCATGTACCGCGACGATCTCCGCCTTCGGCCGGCCCGCGCCCTCGGACGCACCGAGCTGCCGCCCGAAGGCGTGGACGACCGCGTCGTGGTGCTCATCGACGACGTTCTGTACTCCGGCCGCACCGTGCGTGCGGCCCTCGACGCCCTGAACGACCTCGGCCGCCCGCGCGCGGTCCAGCTCGCCACGCTGGTCGACCGTGGCCACCGTGAGCTCCCCATCCGCGCCGACTACGTCGGCAAGAACCTGCCGACGAGCGCGAAGGAGACCGTGCGGGTGCTGGTCGAGGAGGTGGACGGCCGCGACGCCGTCCTGTTGGAGGCCGGCAAGTGAAACAACACCTGATCTCCGCGGCCGACCTGACGAAGGACGACGCCCTGCTGATCCTCGACACCGCCGAGGAGCTCGCGAGCGTCGCCGACCGGCCCATCAAGAAACTCCCCACGCTGCGCGGCCGTACGGTCGTCAACCTCTTCTTCGAGGACTCCACGAGGACCCGGATCTCCTTCGAGGCGGCGGCCAAGCGCCTGTCCGCGGATGTGATCAACTTCTCCGCGAAGGGGTCGAGCGTGTCCAAGGGCGAGAGCCTGAAGGACACCGCGCTGACGCTCGAGGCGATGGGCGCCGACGGCGTCGTGATCCGGCACGGCGCCTCCGGAGCGCCGCACCGCCTCGCCACCTGGGTCCGCGGCAGCGTCGTCAACGCCGGCGACGGCACGCACGAGCACCCCACCCAGGCCCTGCTCGACGCGTACACGATGAGGCGCAGGCTCGGCGACCTCGACGGCCGGCGGATCACGATCGTCGGCGACATCCTCCACAGCCGCGTGGCGCGCTCCAACGTCCTCCTGCTGAACACCCTCGGCGCCGAGGTCACCCTGGTCGCACCGCCCACGCTGTTCCCGGTCGCGGTCGGCACCTGGCCGTGTGAGATCGCCTACGACTTCGACGCGGTCCTGCCCAAGAGCGACGTCGTCATGATGCTCCGGGTCCAGCAGGAGCGGATGAACGCCGCCTACTTCCCGACCGTGCGGGAGTACAGCAGAAGGTACGGGCTGGACGCCCGGCGCATGGCCGCGCTGCCGGAGCACGCGCTCGTCATGCACCCCGGCCCGATGAACCGCGGGGTCGAGATCGCCGCGGAGGTGGCCGACTCCACGCGCTCGACCATCGTCGAGCAGGTCGCCAACGGCGTGACCGTGCGCATGGCCGTCCTCTACCTCCTCCTCGGCGGCTCCGAGCCCGCGATCGGCAACACCAGAACGGAAGGCGAATGACGTACCTGATCAAGGGCGCCCGCATTCTCGGCGGCGAGGCGCGGGACATCCGCGTGGAAGACGGCGTCATCGCCGAGATCGGCACGGGGCTGGACCCCGAGAACGCCGAGACGATCGACGCGGACGGCCTCATCGCCCTGCCCGGCCTCGTCGACCTGCACACCCATCTGCGCGAGCCCGGCCGTGAGGACGCCGAGACCGTCGAGTCGGGCACGCGGGCCGCGGCGGCGGGCGGGTTCACCGCCGTGCACGCCATGGCCAACACCGAGCCCGTCGCCGACACGGCCGGCGTGGTCGAACAGGTCTGGCGCCTCGGCCGCGAGGCCGGTCACTGTGACGTCCACCCGGTCGGCGCGGTCACCCGCGGCATCGAGGGCCGTCAGCTCGCCGAGCTCGGCGCCATGGCCGACTCCGCCGCGCACGTACGGGTCTTCTCCGACGACGGCCACTGCGTGGACGACGCGGTCCTGATGCGCCGCGCGCTGGAGTACGTCAAGGCGTTCGACGGCGTCGTCGCCCAGCACGCGCAGGAGCCGCGCCTGACCGAGCACGCGCAGATGAACGAGGGGGAGGTCTCCGGGCGCCTCGGCCTGGCCGGCTGGCCGGCCGTGGCCGAAGAGGCGATCATCTCCCGCGACTGCCTGCTCGCCGCCCACGTCGGCTCCCGCCTGCACGTCTGCCACGTCTCCACGGCCGGTTCGGTGGAGATCATCCGGTGGGCGAAGAGCAAGGGCTGGCAGGTCACCGCCGAGGTGACGCCGCACCACCTGCTGCTCACCGACGAGCTCGCCGAGACCTACGACCCGATCTACAAGGTCAACCCGCCGCTCCGTACGAAGGCCGACGTCGAGGCGCTGCGCGAGGCGCTGGCCGACGGCACGATCGACTGCGTCGCGACCGACCACGCTCCGCACCCGGTCGAGGCCAAGGAGACCGAGTGGGCGCCGGCCGCGATGGGCATGATCGGGCTCGAGACGGCCCTGTCCGTCGCGCAGGCGGCCATGGTCGACACGGGCCTGCTCGACTGGGCCGGCCTGGCCGACCGCATGTCCGTACGCCCGGCGCGCATCGGCCGCCTCGCCGGGCAGGGACACCTGCCCGTTCCGGGAGCGCCGGCCAACCTCACGCTGTACGACCCGGACGTACGCCGGGTGGTCGACCCGGCGGCCTCGGTGTCCAAGAGCCGCAACACGCCGTTCGCCGGGCTCGAGCTGCCCGGCCGCGTCCACGCGACGTTCCTGCGCGGGCGCCCGACCGTTCTCGAGGGGAAAGTTGTATGAGCGAGCGTAGCCAGCGAATCGGAAAGCGCGTGGCTCTGGTCACTTCCCCGACGAAGGAGGGCGCATGAACCAAGCGCTGCTCGTCCTTGAGGACGGACGCACGTTCCGCGGCACCGCGTACGGCGCCGAGGGCGAGGCGTTCGGCGAGGTGGTCTTCAACACCGGCATGACCGGCTACCAGGAGACCCTCACCGACCCCTCCTACGCCCAGCAGATCGTCGCCATGACCGCCCCGCACATCGGCAACACCGGCGTCAACGACGAGGACCCCGAGTCGGGCCGGATCCAGGTCGCCGGGTACGTCGTGCGCGAGCCCTCGCGCATCACCTCGAGCTGGCGGGCGCAGCGGTCCCTGGAGGACGAGCTGCGCGCGTACGGCGTGGTCGGCATCGCGGTGCAGGGCACCCGGGCGCTAACGCGTCACCTGCGGGAACGCGGCGCCATGCGGGCCGGCATCAGTACCGCGGAGACCGACCCCGACGCGCTCCTGGAGCGGGTCCTGGCCAGCCCCGACATGATCGGCGCCGACCTGGCCCGCGTCGTCTCCACCCCCGAGCCCTACGTCGTACGGCCCGACGGCGAGGTACGCCACCGGGTCGCCGCCGTGGACCTGGGGATCAAGACGATGACCCCGCGCCGCATGGCCGAACGCGGCTGCGAGGTGCACGTGCTGCCCGCCACGGCGACCGCCGACGAGATCCTCGCGCTGGAGCCGGACGGCGTCTTCTACAGCAACGGGCCCGGCGACCCGGCCGCGTGCGGCTACGCGGTCGACTCGATGAAGGGCGTGCTGGAGGAGGGCCGGCCGGTGTTCGGCATCTGCCTGGGCAACCAGATGCTCGGACGCGCCCTCGGCCTGGACACCTACAAGCTGCGGTTCGGCCACCGCGGGGTCAACCAGCCCGTGCAGAATCGCGCCACCGGCCGCGTCCACATCACCAGCCACAACCACGGGTTCGCCGTCGAGGCGCCCCTCGACGGGCCGTTCGAGACCGCGTTCGGCCGCGCCGAGGTCACCCACGTCGACCTGAACGACGGCGTGGTCGAGGGGCTGCGGCTGCTCGACCGTCCCGCGTTCAGCGTCCAGTACCACCCCGAGGCCGCCCCCGGCCCGCACGACGCCACCGGCCTTTTTGAGACCTTCTGCGAGCTGATGAAGAAATGAGCGACGTTTCCAGCCACGAGGCCGACCACGCGGCCGACGCCGGGTCGCACGGCCACATCCCGGTCGATCCCAACGACGCGGTGCTGCGCGCTAAGGCGCCCAGCCCGCGCGCACTCCTCGCCGCCGCCGTCGCGGCACTGCTGACCGTGGCCGTTCTGGCCGCCGCCGCGATCGCGTCCGCGCAGGGGGTCTGATGCCGCGCCGTACCGACATCAAGTCCGTTCTCGTCATCGGCTCCGGCCCGATCGTGATCGGCCAGGCCGCCGAGTTCGACTACTCCGGCACCCAGGCGTGCCGGGTCCTGAAGGCCGAGGGGCTCCGCGTCGCCCTGGTCAACAGCAACCCCGCGACGATCATGACCGACCCGGAGATCGCCGACGCGACGTACGTCGAGCCGATCACGCCCGCGACGGTCGAGCAGGTCATCGCCAAGGAGCGCCCCGACGCGCTGCTGCCCACGCTGGGCGGCCAGACCGCGCTCAACACCGCGATCGCCCTGCACGAGTCCGGCGCCCTGGACAAGTACGGCGTCGAGCTGATCGGCGCGAACGTCGACGCCATCCAGGCGGGGGAGAACCGCGAGCGGTTCAAGCAGATCGTCGCCGACATCGGCGCCGAGTCCGCGCGCAGCGTGATCTGCCACAGCATGGACGACTGCCTCGGCGCCGCCGAGACGCTCGGCTACCCGATGGTGGTGCGGCCCTCGTTCACCATGGGCGGCGCCGGGTCCGGCATGGCCTACGACGAAGAGGACCTGCGCCGCATCGCCGGCGCGGGCCTGGCCGCCAGCCCGACCACCGAGGTGCTCCTGGAGGAGTCCATCCTCGGCTGGAAGGAGTACGAACTGGAGCTGATGCGCGACAAGCACGACAACGTCGTGGTCGTGTGCTCCATCGAGAACGTCGACCCGATGGGCGTGCACACCGGCGACTCGATCACCGTCGCGCCGGCCATGACGCTCACCGACCGCGAGTACCAGCACATGCGTGACGTCGGCATCGCCGTGATCCGCGCCGTCGGCGTCGACACCGGCGGCTGCAACATCCAGTTCGCGATCGACCCGCGCACCGGCCGCATGATCGTCATCGAGATGAACCCGCGCGTCTCGCGGTCCAGCGCGCTCGCCTCCAAGGCCACGGGCTTCCCGATCGCCAAGATCGCCGCCCGGCTCGCGGTGGGGTACACCCTGGACGAGATCCGCAACGACATCACCCGCGAGACCCCGGCGAGCTTCGAGCCCAGCCTCGACTACGTCGTGGTGAAGGCGCCGCGGTTCGCGTTCGAGAAGTTCCCCGGCGCGGACGAGACCCTGACGACCCACATGAAGTCGGTCGGGGAGGCCATGGCGATCGGCCGGTCCTTCCCCGAGGCGCTGCAGAAGGCCCTGCGGTCCCTCGAACGCTCCGGTGCGTCGTTCTCCTGGGCCCCGGGGCCGGAGACGCTGCCGGCGGACGAGCGCGCCGCGCTCAAGGCCGACCTGCTCGACCGCGCCTCCCGGCCCCACGACGGCCGCCTGCGCGCCGCGCAGCAGGCGATGCGGGCCGGCGCCACCATCGAGGAGGTGCACGAGGCGACCGCGATCGACCCGTGGTTCCTCGACCAGATCGCCGCGCTGGAGGAGATCGCCGCCGCGCTCACCGGCGAGCAGCTCGACCCCGAGGCGCTCCGCGAGGCGAAGCGGCACGGGTTCTCCGACGCGCAGATCGCCGAGATCCGCGGCGTGTCCGCCGAGCTGATCCGCGGGCTGCGGCACGCCCTCGGCGTCCGGCCGGTCTACCTGACCGTCGACACGTGCGCCGCGGAGTTCGCCGCCGAGACGCCGTACCTGTACTCCACCTACGACGAGGAGACCGAGGTCCCGCCGGGCGAGAAGCCCAAGGTGATCATCCTCGGCAGCGGGCCGAACCGCATCGGCCAGGGCATCGAGTTCGACTACAGCTGCGTGCACGCGTCGTTCACGCTCGCCGAGGCGGGCTACGAGACCGTCATGGTCAACTGCAACCCCGAGACCGTCTCGACCGACTACGACACCTCCGACCGGCTCTACTTCGAGCCGCTCACCCTGGAGGACGTCCTGGAGGTCGTGCACGCCGAGCAGGAGACCGGCGAGGTCGCCGGGGTGATCGTGCAGCTCGGCGGGCAGACGCCGCTCGGCCTCGCGCAGAGCCTCAAGGACGCCGGCGTGCCCGTCGTCGGCACCTCGCCCGAGAGCATCCACCTCGCCGAGGAGCGCGGCGCGTTCGGCCGGGTCCTCGAACGCGCCGGGCTGCCCGCGCCCAAGCACGGCACCGCCACGACGTACGAGGAGGCCGTGGAGATCGCCGGCGAGATCGGCTACCCGGTCCTCGTACGGCCCTCCTACGTCCTCGGCGGACGCGGCATGGAGATCGTCTATGACGAGGACACGCTGCGGTCCTACATCGACCGGGCCACGGGCGGCGGCGGGCAGTGGAGCCCCGAGCACCCCGTGCTGGTGGACCGGTTCCTCGACGACGCGATCGAGATCGACGTCGACGCGCTCTACGACGGCACCGAGCTGTACCTCGGCGGCGTCATGGAGCACATCGAGGAGGCCGGCATCCACTCCGGCGACTCCGCCTGCGCGCTGCCGCCGATCACGCTCGGCCACGAGGACATCTCCCGCATCCGGTCCTCCACCGAGGCCCTCGCCCGGGAGATCGGCGTCCGCGGCCTGATGAACGTGCAGTACGCCCTCGCCGCCGGCGTCCTCTACGTCCTGGAGGCCAACCCCCGCGCCTCCCGTACGGTGCCGTTCGTCTCCAAGGCGACCGCGGTGCCGCTCGCCAAGGCCGCCGCGCGCGTCATGCTGGGCACGCCGATCGCCCGGCTGCGCGCCGAGGGGCTGCTGCCCGCGACCGGCGACGGGGGAGACCTGCCCCTCGACGCGCCCATCGCGGTCAAGGAGGCGGTGCTGCCCTTCGACCGGTTCCGCACCCCTGAGGGGCGCGGCGTCGATACGATCCTCGGCCCGGAGATGCGTTCGACGGGAGAGGTCATGGGGATCGACGCCGACTTCGGCGCGGCGTTCGCCAAGTCGCAGGCGGCGGCGTACGGCTCGCTGCCGACCAAGGGACGCGCCTTCGTCTCCGTGGCCAACCGGGACAAACGAGCCATGATCTTCCCGGTCAAACGCCTCGCTGACCTAGGTTTTGAGATTCTCGCAACCGAGGGCACCGCCGAAGTCCTGCGGCGCAACGGCGTCCATGCCAAGATCGTTCGCAAGCACAGTGCCGGACCCGGGCCCGACGGCGAGCCGACGATCGTACGGCGCGTCCTCGACGGCGAGGTCGACCTCATCGTCAACACCCCGTTCGGCAGCCCGGGGCAGTCCGGTCCGCGGCTCGACGGATACGAGATCCGCACCGCGGCGGTGCTTCGCCGCGTCCCGTGCCTCACCACGGTGCAGGCGCTCGGCGCGGCGGTCCAGGGCATCGAGGCGATCACGGCCGGCAGCGTCGGCGTGCGGTCGCTGCAGGAGCACGCGGAGCATCTCAGGGGGAGCCGTTGAGCGGAGGAGGCGAGTGACGGACTCGTCGCCGGTGCAGGTGCCGGGAACCGTGCTCACCACGCGGCGGATCGGGGCGTACCAGACGATGACCCTCGTCGCCCCGGGCGTCGCCGAGCGCTTCCGGCCCGGCCAGTTCGTCGCCCTCGCGGTCGGCGGTGAACAGTCCAGCATGCTGCTGCGGCGCTGCTTCGCCGTCCGCGAGGTCAAACCGGACTTCGGCGGCACCGTCGAGATCGTCTTCTCGGTCCGCGGCAAGGGCACGCAGTGGCTCGCCGGGCTGCGCCCGCGCGACATCGTGGATGTCGCCGGGCCGCTCGGCCGGCCGTTCCCGCTGCCGCGCGACCCGGTGACCTGCGTGCTCCTGGGCGTCGCGCACGCCAGCGCGGCGCTGTTCCCGCTCGCCGCCGTGCTGCGCCAGCGCGACTGCCCGCTGCACTTCCTCCTCGGCGGAGGCACCGCGGACGACGTGCACGGCGCGCGCGGCGCCCGCCGCGCCGGCGACTCCGTCGCGGTGGCCACGGGCGACGGTTCGCTCGGCTCGGTGGGCACGGTCGAGGACCTGCTGGCCAGCGCCATCGAGGGCGCCCAGGCGGAGGTCGTGTACGCCTGCGCGCCGCTGGACACGCTGCGGTCGGTCAGCCGCACCTGCGCGGGATACGGCATCCCGGCCCAGGTCGCGGTCGAGGAGCCGATGGCGTGCGGCACCGGGGTCTGCATGGCCTGCGTGCTGCCGGTGATCGGCGACGACGGCGCCACCCACATGGTCCGTACCTGCGTCGAGGGCCCGGTGTTCCGCGGCGAACGGGTGCGCTGGGACGACGTCGGCACCATCCCGTTCGACGCACTGGGCGCCCCGCGCGCCCTACGGCTGGGAGAACGCCCATGAGCCGCAAGCCGGGGGAGTGGTCATGAGCGAACAGAGTGAGCGCATCGGCGCGTCGGGTGTCTCCGCCGGCGAAGGAGGGCCCTTGAGCGTACGGAGTGCGCGCATCGCCAACACGGTGCGTCTGGTCTCTCCTCCGGCGAAGGAGGGCTCTTGAGCGTTGATCTGCGGACCGGGCTCGGTCCGGTCTCGCTGCCGAACCCGATCATGACCGCGTCCGGCTGCGGCGGCACCGGGCGTGAGCTGGGCCGCTTCTTCGACGTCGCCAAGCTCGGCGCGATCGTCACACCGTCGATCACGCCCGAGCCGCGCGCCGGGCGCCCCGCGCCCCGGCTCGCCGAGACGCCGAGCGGCGTGCTGAACTCCACCGGGTTGCAGGGGCCGGGGATCGACGCCTTCCTGGCACGCGATCTGCCGTGGCTCGACGAGCAGGGCGCCCGCACGATCGTCTCGATCGCCGGCAACAGCGTCGAGGAGTACGCCGAGGTCGCCGGGCGTCTCACCACCGCGCCGGGCGTGACCGCGGTCGAGATCAACACCTCGTGCCCGAACGTCGAGGACCGCGGCCTGATGTTCGCCGCCCACCCGACGGCCGCCGCCGAGGTCGTGCGCGCCGTGCGCGCCAACACACGCCGGGGCGTGCCCGTCTTCGCCAAGCTGTCGGCGGACGTCACCGACATGGTCGGCGTCGCGATGGCCTGCGCGGACGCCGGCGCCGACGGCCTGTCGATGATCAACACGCTGCACGGCATGGCCGTGGACACGTGGTCCTTCCGCCCGCGCCTGGCCGGGATCACCGGCGGGCTGTCCGGCCCGGCCATCCGGCCCGTCGCGGTCCGCTGCGTCTACCAGGTGCACGCGGCGCTGCCCGAGGTCCCGATCATCGGCATCGGCGGCGTGCGTACCGGAACCGACGTGCTGGAGCTCATCCTGGCGGGAGCGTCGGCGGTCGCGGTCGGCACGGCGAACCTTCATGATCCGTCCGCATGCGTACGGATCCTTCGCGAACTGGACACCGCGCTGCGGGAACGCGGCATCACCGAACTGACCGACGCGGTGGGGCTGGCCCACAAGCCGGCGGGCACGCTGATCCGGCGCATCGACCCCAACGTCGGCGTCGGTGAGCCGACGGAACAGGAGAGTCTGCAGTGAACCTCGCCCCCATCGCCGTCGCCCTGGACGCGCCGGACCTCGAGACGGCCGCCCGCTGGGCGACGCTGGTGACACCTCACGTCAGCACGGTCAAGGTCGGGCTGGAGCTGTACCTGCGGTACGGGCCGGACGTGGTGGCCAGCGTCCGCGGCGCCACCGGCGTCCAGGTCTTCCTCGACCTGAAGCTGCACGACATCCCCGCCACGGTGGCCGGGGCGGCGCGCGCGGTGTCACGTCTCAAGCCGGCGTACCTCACCGTCCACGCGGTCGGCGGCGCCTCGATGATCCGTGCGGCCGCCGAGGCCGCGCCGAACACCAAGATCGCCGCTGTGACCGTTCTCACATCCCTGGCGGAGGACGATCTGACGAGCATCGGTCTCGCCGGACCGGCGCTGGACGCCGTCCGCCGCCTGTCGGCGCTCGCGGTCGAGGCGGGCGCGCAGGCGCTCGTGTGCTCCCCGATGGAGGCGGCCGCGGTACGCGCGGAGGTGGGCCCGGAGGTGACGTTGATCACGCCGGGCGTCCGTCCGCGCGGAGCCGCGACCCAGGACCAGGCCCGCGTGGCGACGCCGGAAGAGGCCCTCGCCTCGGGCGCGGACCTGCTCGTGATCGGCCGCCCCATCACCGCGGCCCCGGACCCGGGGGCCGCCGCCGCGGGCATCGCCGCCGCCCTCCGCCGTACGAGCGGCAGCGTCTGAGAGCCCCTTTCACACCCGCGACGGCACGCGAACGCCGCCGCGCCCGGCGCCGTCACCCGTCTCGTCGATCCCCCGCCCGGCCGGGCGAGTACGGCCTCGGGTGCCCGAGTCATCCACAGACCTGCACGACCGCTTCCGCAGCGTGTTCCGCCGCTGGACAATGGAAGTGGGCTGGCGCCCCCTGGGCGGGCGGGGACCACGTCGGTCGCGGGCGGGGACCACGTCGGTCGCGGGCGGGGACCACGTCGGTCGCGGGCGGGGACCACGTCGGTCGCGGGCGGGGACCACGTCGGTCGCGGGCGGGGACCACACCGTCGCCGGGCGAGGACCGTGTCGTTAAGGGCGTCGGTGGCCTGCCGCGCGTCGTGCCGGAACGCGTACAGGCCGTCTGACCGCCGGAGACGGCGGCACCTGAGGAACTCTGTGGGGCGACGGGGGTTCGCGAGGCTGGGGGGCTCTCAGGCGCGAAAACGCGGCCCTCGCCGGGCTTGAGGGACCTGCCAAAACGGGGAACGGCCTGCTGGAACGTGCCAATTCGCCGGGAAAACCCCGGAATCGTCCTTGCCTCGGTACGGCGTCGGGCGGCGAGGGCTCGGCGGTCCGCTCGACGGGTTCGGCCGTGCGAACGCGCCGCGGCTCGGCGGTGCCCACCGAGAGTTGTCGTCGGGTGACAGAAGGCGTCAACCCGTTATGACAGCGAGGGCGGCGGGCGTGGCGCGATCGGCCGCCGCGAGCCCGGTGGCGGGCCGCCGCACCGGCGGCATGTCGCGGCGTGTCGCGGAGCGGTGTGAGCCGCCACGCGAGGGCCGTCAGGGGACCCCGGAGGGCGGCTTGCGGGGGTTCGGGGGTTAGATGGCGGAGGGTGACCGTCCCGAAGGAGGTGTTCGGCGGCGAAACGTGTCCCGCAGAGTGTCATCCGCCGCCGTTTCGTCTTGACTGAGCCGTTTGCCCCTCGCAAGAAACGCCAGGCCGTCGTACGGTTCGGGGTGAAGCAACCCCCCCGATTGGGTACTCTGCGTGTTCAGGACAGCTCATAGAGTGACATCTGCAATTTAATGACGGGCTAAACGGGCTTTCACGTTGCTTTATGGGCCCTGAACTCGCTAGGTTCCCAAGCCGTCCGACTCAATCGAGTGGAAACACGAGGTGACCCGGCGTGGCGCTTCCGCCCCTAACCCCTGAACAGCGCGCCGCAGCCCTGGAGAAGGCTGCCAAGGCCCGCAAAGAGCGTGCCGAGGTCAAAGACCGCCTGAAGCACGGCGGAACCTCCCTCGCTGAGGTTCTGAAAGATGGTCAGGCCGACGACGTAATCGGAAAGATGAAGGTGTCGGCACTACTGGAATCCCTGCCTGGCGTCGGAAAGGTCCGCGCTAAGCAGATCATGGAGCGGCTCGGTATCGCCGAGTCCCGCCGCGTGCGGGGTCTTGGCGCCAACCAGCGCGCCGCTCTGGAGCGTGAGTTCGGCGGCGGTGGAAATCGCTGATCGACTTGCGCCGGACGGGCGCGGCGGCTCGGCCGCCGCGGCCGATTCCGCTGCGCCCGCGGCGGGCGGCTCCATCCCGTCCAGGCGCCTGACGGTCCTTTCCGGGCCGTCCGGCGTCGGCAAGAGCACGGTCGTCGCCGAGATCCGGCGTGCCCACCCCGAGGTGTGGCTGTCGGTCTCGGTGACCACCCGTGCGCCGCGGCCCGGTGAAATCCACGGCGTGCATTACTTCTTCGCCGACGACGCCGAGTTCGATCGGCTCGTCGACGAAGGAGAACTGCTCGAGTGGGCCGAGTTCGCGGGGAATCGTTACGGTACGCCGCGGCGTGCGGTGCTGGAGCACCTCGCCGCCGGCGTGCCGGCACTGCTCGAGATCGACCTGCAGGGCGCCCGCCAGGTGCGCGCGTCCATGCGGGAGGCGCGGCTCGTCTTCCTGGCGCCCCCGTCCTGGGAGGAGCTCGTGCGCCGCCTCGTCGGCCGTGGCACCGAGGCGCCCGAGGTGATCGAGCGCCGGCTGGCCGCCGCCCGCGAGGAGCTCGCCGCCGAGCCCGAGTTCGACGTCACCCTGGTGAACACTTCGGTCAAGGACGTCTGCGCTGAGCTGATATCCTTGCTGGCTGTCCACCCATCTGACGACTGAGAGGCGCGGGAGTGGCTTCTAACGCCCCCGGCGGTGCCGACGGCATCACCAATCCGCCCATCGACGATCTGCTGAAGATCGTTGACAGCAAATACAGCCTTGTGATCATGGGCGCCAAGCGTGCCCGCCAGATCAACGCCTACTACGCGCAGCTCGGCGAGGGCCTGCTCGAGTACGTCGGTCCCCTCGTGGAGACCCAGGTCCAGGAAAAGCCGCTGTCCATCGCGCTGCGCGAGGTCCGCGAGGGCCTGCTCAACTCCGAGGCCATCGAAGGCCCGTAAGTGATCGTGACCGGCCGCACCGCGGGACATGGCGATGACGTCCGCGGTTGAGGGGCCGCGCGTTCTGCTCGGCGTCGGCGGCGGCATCGCCGCGTACAAGGTCTGCGAACTTCTGCGGAGGCTGACCGAGTCGGGGCACCGGGTCCGGGTGATCCCGACGCGTGACGCGCTGCGCTTCGTCGGCGAGCCGACGTGGGCGGCGCTGTCCGGCGAACCGGTCACCACCGAGGTCTGGTCCGGCGTCGAAGAGGTTCCGCACGTACGCCTCGGGCAGGGCGCCGACCTCGTGTTCGTCGCGCCGGCAACGGCCGACCTGCTGGCCAAGGCGGCGCACGGCATCGCCGACGACCTGCTGACCAACACGCTCCTCACGGCGCGTTGCCCGGTCGTGTTCGCTCCGGCGATGCACACCGAGATGTGGGAGCACCCGGCCACCCGGGCCAACGTCGCGACGCTGCGCCACCGGGGCAACATCGTGATCGAGCCCGCGGCCGGCCGGCTCACCGGCGCCGACTCGGGCAAGGGCCGCCTGCCCGACCCCGACGCGCTCTTCGACGCCGCGCGCCGGGTGCTGGCCCGCGGCGGCCTGGACACCGCACGCGACCTCGCCGGCCGCCACGTCGTCGTCTCCGCGGGCGGCACCCGCGAGCCCATCGACCCGGTGCGGTTCATCGGCAACCGCTCGTCGGGCATGCAGGGGTACGCCCTGGCCCGTACGGCCCTGGCGCGCGGCGCGCGGGTCACCCTCGTCGCCGCCAACGTCGCCCTGCCCGACCCGGCCGGCGCCGAGGTCGTCCGCACCGGGTCCACGCGGGAGATGCGCGACGCGGTCCTGAAGGCCGCGGCCGACGCCGACGCGGTGGTCATGGCGGCGGCGGTGGCCGACTTCCGTCCGGCCGACTACGAGGACGTGAAGATCAAGAAGACGCCGGGTGCCGAGCCGGCGCCGATCCGTCTCGTGGAGAACCCCGACATCCTGGCCGAGCTCGTACGCGAGGCGCGCGACGGCGACCAGGTGATCGTCGGGTTCGCCGCCGAGACCCACGACGTCCTGGAGAACGGACGCCGCAAGCTCGCCCGCAAGGGCTGTGACCTGCTGGTGGTCAACCAGGTGGGAGAGCACCTGGCGTTCGGCCGTCCGGACAACGCCGCGGTCATCCTCTCCGCCGACGGTGAGGCCGTCGACGTGCCGCGCGGATCGAAGGAGACATTGGCCGACGTGGTTTGGGACCTGGTCGCCGCACGCATGATCTGAGGAGGCCGAGACGCCCCACCGAGACTCAAGCCGGTCTCGGTAGACTTCGCCACCGACAAACGCAAGTCCATTTCTGCTTACGTCAGTCAGCAGCCGCTGCAAGGAGTACACGCACGTGTCCCGTCGCCTGTTCACCTCAGAATCCGTGACCGAGGGTCACCCGGACAAGATCGCGGACCAGATCAGCGATGCGATTCTCGACGCGATGCTGAAGGACGATGCCAAGAGCCGCGTCGCCGTCGAGACCATGATCACTACCGGCCAGGTTCACGTCGCGGGTGAGGTCACCACCGAGACGTACGTGGACATCCCCGGTGTCATCCGGGAGAAGATCCTGGACATCGGGTACGACTCCTCCAGCAAGGGCTTTGACGGGCGTTCGTGCGGCGTGTCCGTGTCGATCGGCGCCCAGTCGCCCGACATCGCCCAGGGCGTCGACGACGCGTACGAGACCCGCGAGGGCGAGGGCACGGACGACCTCGACCGCCAGGGCGCCGGCGACCAGGGCCTGATGTTCGGCTACGCCTGCCGGGAGACCCCCGAGCTGATGCCGCTGCCGATCACCCTCGCCCACCGGCTCGCCGCGCGGCTGTCCGCGGTGCGTAACAACGGCGTGGTGCCATATCTGCGTCCCGACGGTAAGACTCAGGTCACCATCGAGTACGACGGCGACCGCCCGGTCCGCCTCGACACCGTCGTCGTCTCCTCCCAGCACGCCCCGGACATCAGCCTGAGCGACCTGCTGACGCCGGACGTCAAGGAGCACGTGGTCGACCCGGTCGTCGCCGACCTCGACCTGGACACCGAGGGCTACCGCCTGCTGGTCAACCCGACCGGCCGCTTCGAGATCGGCGGCCCGATGGGCGACGCCGGCCTCACCGGCCGCAAGATCATCATCGACACCTACGGCGGCATGGCCCGCCACGGCGGCGGCGCCTTCTCCGGCAAGGACCCCTCCAAGGTGGACCGCTCCGCCGCGTACGCCATGCGCTGGGTGGCCAAGAACGTCGTCGCCTCGGGTCTGGCGGACCGCTGCGAGGCCCAGGTCGCGTACGCCATCGGCAAGGCGCACCCGGTCGGCCTGTTCGTCGAGACCTTCGGCACCGAGAAGCTCCCGGTCGAGAAGATCCAGGAGGCCGTGCTCGCGGTCTTCGACCTGCGCCCGGCCGCGATCATCCGCGACCTCGACCTGCTCCGCCCGATCTACTCCCAGACGGCGGCGTACGGCCACTTCGGCCGCGAGGAGCCGGACTTCGCGTGGGAGACCACGCACCGCGCCGACGCGCTGCGCGAGGCCGCCGGCCTCTGATCGCCCGCGACGGGCGAGGGCTTCCTCCGGCCACGAGGGCGGTCCCGGCATGTGCCGGGGCCGCCCTTTCGCGTGCTTGGGCGCGTGTCCGGGCGGGCACAGTCGGTAGTGGCGATGGGGCGGGAGGAGGAGGTGCCCGGTGCGTGAGCCGGAGGTCTTCCCGTACGACGACCAGGCGTTCGTCGCGGATCCGTTCCCCTTCTACAAGCGGCTGCGCCGAGAGGGGCCCGTACGCCGCGTGGCGACCGTACGCGGCATCGAGGCGTGGCTGGTCACCCGGTACGACGACGGGACGGCCGCGCTGTCGGACCCGCGCTTCAGCAGCGACCTGCGGGACGCGACCGACGGCCGCATGCTGGACCTGCTGCCCTCGGCCGAGCGCGAGTCGTTCCTGCGGAGCATGATCAGAGTCGGGCCGCCCGACCACACCCGGCTGCGCCGGCTCGTCTCCAAGGCGTTCACCGCCCGCCGCGTCGCCGCATTGCGGCCGCGCGTCCAGGAGATCACCGACGGCCTGATCGACGCCGTCCTGCCCGCGGGCCGCGCCGACCTGGTCGCCGACGTGGCCCTGCCCCTGCCGGTCACCGTCATCTGCGAACTGCTCGGCGTGCCGGTCACCGACCGCGAGGGCTTCCAGGAGTGGACCGACGCCATCCTCACGCAGGAACGCTTCGACCGGGACGCGGTGGACGACGCGTGGCGGAAGATGTGGGCGTACCTCGAAGGGCTGATCGCGGACAAGCGCGGTCACCCCGGCGACGACCTGCTGAGCGCGCTGATCACCGCACGCGACGACGAGGGGCGCCTGGAGGAGGACGAACTGGTCGCCATGGCCTTCCTCTTGCTGGTCGCCGGATACATCACCACGGTCAACCTCATCGCCGGCGGCACGGCGACACTGCTGGCCCATCCGCAGCAGCTCAAGCTCGTGCGCGACGACCCGGGGCTGCTGCCCGGGGCGGTGGAGGAGCTCCTGCGCTACGACGGGCCCGTCAATCCGGGGGTGATCCGATTCCCGACGGAGGACGTCGAGATCGGCGGCGTACGGATCCCGAGGGGCGACACGGTTCTGATCGCCACGGCCATCGCCGACCGCGACCCGGAGCACTTCACCGACCCGGACCGGCTCGACGTCACCCGCACGGAGAACACGCACCTGGCGTTCGGACACGGCGCCCACTACTGCCTCGGCGCACCGCTCGCCCGCCTGGAGGGCGAGATCGCCATCGGCACGATCCTGCGGCGCCTGCCCGACCTGACCCTGGCGGTCCCGTTCGACGAACTCCGCTGGCACGTCGCCAGCCTGCGCGGCCCAAAGGCCGTACCGGTGACGTTCACCCCGTCCTGACCGGCACCCACCGCCCCGAGCGGCCAGCGCGCTCACCGCCGAGGGAGGGGCAGCCGAGCCGGCGCCCGGAGCCAGCGCGGTGACCACGAATCTCCGCCGTGTCCGGCGAGCCCTCAGTTCGTGTGGGGGGCACCCTCACCTGGGCCTGGCGTGGTGAGGGGGACCCTCACAGGCGCGGGTCAGGCGGCACCGCCGCGGATTGTCGGTGGCACGTCGCCGGCCTGCGCGGCCCAAAGGCCGTACCGGTGACGTTCACCCTGTCTTGACCGCTGCCCACCGCCCGAGCGGCCAGATCGGTCACCGCCGAGAGAGGGGGAGCCGAGCCCGCGACCGGGGCTAATCTCCGCCGTGTCGGCGAGCCCTCAGTTGGTGTGGGGGGCACCCTCACCTGGGCCTGGCGTGGTGAGGGGGACCCTCACAGGCGCGAGTCCGGCGGCACCGCCGCGGATTGTCGGTGGCACGTCGCCGGCCTGCGCGGCCCAAAGGCCGTACCGGTGACGTTCACCCCGTCTTGACCGCTGCTCACCGCCCGCGCAGCCAGAATGGTCACTGCCTCGAGGGGGCCGCCGAGCCGGCGACCGCAACTGGCGCGGTGACCACGAACCTCCGCC
>NZ_BAABHF010000025.1:104047-182282 GCF_039541955.1 Actinoallomurus oryzae
GGGTGGCATGCTGAGGGCCGCTCATACGGAGGAGGGCGGCCTGTGGTCACGATCGACGACATCCGCGGCCTGACGTCCACCCTGCCGCGTTCGGAGGAGCATCTCATCCGCGACCGGGTGAAGTTTCGCGTCGGCAAGATCGTCTACGTTGCGCTCTCCCGGGACGAGACCACGATGGGCTGTGCGTTCCCGAAGGAGGAGCGGGAGGCGATGGTCGCCGCCGAGCCGGAGAAGTTCTTGATGCCCCGGGTGTCGGACCAGCGCTTCCACTGGATCGAGGTCCGCCTGGAGGCCATCTCGGTGGAGGAGATGCACGAGCTCGTCCTGGACGCCTGGCGCCGCGTCGTACCCAAACGCGTGGCGGCCGAGCACGCCCTGAGGACGGCCCGCGAGGACGCCGAGGACGGTCTGTGAGGGGTGCCTGGGGAAGGTCCGTGAGAGGGCTGGCGTCTGGGGGCGGTCCGTGAGGGACGCCGAGGACGGTCGGTGAGGGGGGTGCCTGGGGGCGGTCTGAGAGGGATGCTTGAGGGCGGTCCATGAGGGACGCCGAGGACGGTCTGTGAGAGGGGTGCCTGGGGGCGGTCCATGAGGGACGCCGAGGACGGTCTGTGAGAGGGGTGCCTGGGGCGGTCCGTGAGGGACGCTTGAGGGCGGTTCGCGAGGACGCCGAGGACAGTCTGCGATGGGGCGCGCCTGAGGGCGGTCTGCGAAGGGCGCCGTAGGGCGGTTTGCGAGGGCGCCTGACGGCTCGGTGGAGTGGCACGGCCACGCTGCCGCGGCAGCGGTGGTCCACGGCAGCGTGGAGATGGACGGGCACCGGCCAGGGTGCCCTGTGGTTCCCGCGTGATCTGCCGGTCGCCCTCATCACGGCGACAGGCGGCAGATCCCTTGACCGGCGGTGGCTCGCCTCGTACGCCCGTGTGGGCGGCGAGGAGTCGCTTGTCTCACGGCGAGGATCGACTGCATCGGGAAAGCGCGCGGGGCCTTTGGCGGTTCACGGTCGGCGGTCGGTCTTCGGTGTTCGGTCGTGTCGACGGCCCGGGGGCGGTCGCGGTGGCCTGGTCGTTCTCTTCCGGTCCGCGGTCGTGGGCGGCGAGGCTCGGCTGCGGTCGTGCGTTCGGAGCGGGGAGGTCTGGTAGGACGGAGAGGTGACCGACGGCGTGGACATGGGCGTGCTTCCCGGGATGGGCGACCTCCCGGAGTCCGCGGCGCCCGCGCCGGCCGGCGAAGGCGCGGGAGACCGTGGTCCCGGGCGGGGCAGGCGTGCCGTTAGGCAGAACAGCACCCCCAAGAAGAACAGCACCGCCAAGAAGAACACGCGTAGGCCCGCCGAGACGCTGCCGGTCGCCAGGGTGGCGGTGGACGTGCCGCTCCCGCACCTGGATCGCCCCTTCGACTATCTGGTCCCCTCGGCGCTGGACGACGCGGCCGTCCCCGGATGCCGCGTACGGGTCCGCTTCGCGGGTCAGCTCATGGACGGTTTCCTGCTCGAACGCGTGGACAGGAGTGACCACGACGGCCGCCTCGCGTACCTGGAGCGCGTCACCTCTCCGGAGCCGGTCCTGGCCCCGGAGATCGCCGCGCTCGCCCGGGAGATCGCCGACCGCTACGCGGGCACCCTCGCCGACGTGCTGCGACTCGCCATCCCGCCCCGCCACGCTCGCGTCGAGAACGAGAACGCACCCACCCGCGGACCGGCGGCCGAGGCCGGTCCGGCGGAGTCCACAGCAGCGGTCGAGACCGGTCCGGCGGAGCCCGCCCCGATGGGCGAGGCCCAGGCCGGCCCGGCACCGGACACCGTCGGCTTCCCGGGTCCGGCACCCGCAGAACGACACAACGCCTCGGCAGATGGTGCCGGCGGTGCCGATGAGTCCTCTGCCGGCGATGAGGCGGCCGGCGATGATGGCGTTCGCGTCGGTCCTGGTGAGATCTCAGGCGGAGGAGACCGTGAGGGATCTACGCGGGGCGTCCCCGACGGGGACGATGACACGTCGGCCGATGAGGGTGACGCTTCGGACGATGGCGACAGGTCAGCCGGTGTGACGGCGGCGGACGCCGTCACGGTTACGGTCCCCGGCACGGCGGTGGGCCCTGGCACGGTGGCGGGTTCCGGCAGGGCGGCGGATCCCAGTACGGCGGCGGATTCTGGCGCGGTGGCGAGCTCCGACAGGGTGGCGGGCTCTGGCGCGGTGGCGGATCCCAGTACGGCGGTGGGCTCCGGCGGGGTGGTGGCTTCTGACGCGGTGGCGGATCCCAGTACGGCGGTGGGCTCCGGCGGGGTGGTGGGTTCTGACGCGGTGGCGGATCCCAGTACGGCGGTGGGTTCGGGCAGGGCGGCGGGTTCTGGTGCGGTCGCGGATCCCAGTACGGCAACGGGTTCTGGTGCGGTGGCGGATCCCAGTACGGCGGCGGGTTCCGGCAGGGCGGTGGGTTCCGGCGCGGCGGCGGGCGCTGAAATGGCGGCCGGTTCCGGCGCCGGCGCCGGAACCGGTGGGAGTGGAGGGGGCCCGGGCGCTGGGGTGGACGCTCCCGGTATCACGCCTCCGGCGGTCGGGTCGTGGGGGGCTTATCCCGCGGGGGCGTCGTTTCTCGAGGCGCTCACGGCGGGGCGGGCGCCGCGGGCCGTCTGGAGTGCGCTGCCCGGTGGTGACTGGACCGCGGAGGTCGCGCTCGCGGTGCGGGCCACGCTCGCGGGCGGGCGGGGGGCGCTTGTGATCGTCGCCGACGGGAGGGACGTGGCGCGGGTCGATCGCGCGCTGCGCCGTGAGCTCGGTGACGGCCGTCATGTGGCGCTCACCGCCGAGCTCGGGCCCGCCGAGCGCTACCGTCGCTGGCTCGCCGTACGCCGCGGAAGGGCGGCGGCGGTCGTCGGTACGCGGGCCGCGATGTTCGCGCCCGTGCGCGATCTCGGGCTCGTCGTGCTCTGGGACGACGGCGACGACGTGCACGCCGAGCCGCACGCGCCCTACCCGCACGCTCGTGAGGTGCTCGCGCTCCGCGCGCACCGGGCCGGGGCCGGGGCGCTCATCGGCGGGTTCACCCGCACGACCGACGCCACGCAGCTCGTACGGGCCGGCTGGGCCCGGCCGCTCGTGCCCGACCGGGAGCGGCTGCGCGCCTCCATGGCCTACGTGCGGCCCGCCGGGGACGACGCCGACCTGGCCCGCGACGAGGCCGCCCGCAGCGCGCGCCTGCCGCACATGGCGTTCCGCGCCGCGCGGCAGGGCCTCGAACACGGGCCCGTCCTCGTGCAGGTGCCGCGGCGCGGCTACGTTCCCGCGCTCGCCTGTTCGCGCTGCCGGGGGCCGGCGCGCTGTCCCGAGTGTGAGGGCCCACTGTCGCTGCGCTCCTCGCACGCCGCCCCGTACTGCCGCTGGTGCGGCCGGATCGCCGGGGCCTGGCGCTGCCCCGAGTGCGGCGGCCGCCAGGTGCGGGCCGTGGTCGTCGGCGCCCGGCGCACCGCCGAGGAGCTCGGCCGGGCGTTCCCCGGCGTGCCCGTGCGCACGTCCGGCCGCGACGGCGTGCTCGCCGAGGTCTCCGGCGAACCCGCGCTGGTGGTCGCGACGCCCGGCGCCGAGCCGGTGGCCGAGGGCGGGTACGCCGCCGCGCTGCTGCTCGACGGCTGGGTGCTCCTCGGCCGCGCCGACCTGCGCGCCGGGGAAGAGGCGCTGCGCCGCTGGATGAACGCCGCCGCCCTCGTACGCCCGCGCGGCCCCGTCATCGTGCTCGCGGACGGGTCGCTGACGCCGGTGCAGGCCCTGATCCGCTGGGACGCCGTCACGTACGCCGAACGGGAGCTGGACGAGCGCCGGGAGCTCGGGTTTCCGCCCGCCGTGCGGATGGCCTCGCTCACCGGCACGCCGCAGTCCGTACGCGAGATGGTCGAGGCCGCCGGGCTGCCGGACGACGCCCAGGTGCTCGGGCCGGTCGAGCTGGGGGAGGGCCGGGAACGCGCGCTGGTGCGGGTCGACCGCGGCCGGGGGGCCGTCCTGTCCCGGCTCCTCAAGACCGCGCAGGCCGCCCGCAGCACGCGCAAGGCCGCCGACGTCGTCCGCGTCCGGGTCGACCCGCTCGAGCTGATCTGAACCGTAGACTGGTCCTGCCCAACTACGAGACGTGAACGGAGCCGTTCGTGGCCGTCAAGCCCATCCGCCTCTTCGGCGACCCGGTGCTGCGTACACCGGCCGAGCCGGTGAAGGACTTCGACAAGGAGCTGCGCACGCTCGTCAAGGACCTGTCGGACACCATGCTCGAGGCACCCGGCGTCGGCCTGGCCGCGCCGCAGCTCGGCGTGGGCCTGCGGGTGTTCACCTACTACGTCGACGAGCAGCTCGGCCACCTCGTCAACCCCAGCCTCCAGCTGACCGAGGAGCAGGAGGAGGGCGACGAGGGCTGCCTCTCGCTGCCCGGCCTGGTCTTCCCGACCAACCGCGCGGTCGGCGTCGTGGCCAAGGGCTTCAACATGTACGGGGAGCCGGTCGTCCTCGAGGGCACCCACCTGCTGGCCCGCTGCGTGCAGCACGAGACCGACCACCTCGACGGCGTGATCTTCATCGACCGGCTCGACCCCGACCAGCGCAAGGCCGCGATGAAGGCGATCCGCGAGGCCGAGTGGTTCGGCGACGAAGCACCGGTGATCAAGGACTCCCCGCACCCGACGTTCGGCAAGGCGCTCTAGTGCGGCTCGTGTTCGCCGGCACGCCGGAGACCGCCGTACCCGCGCTCGACGCCCTGCTCAAGTCCCGGCACGAGGTCGTCGCGGTCATCACGCGGCCCGACGCCCCCGCCGGGCGCGGGCGCAGGCTGACGCCGAGCCCGGTCGCGCGGCACGCCGCCGAGGCGGGCGTCGAGGTGCTCAAGCCCGCCAAGGTCAAAGATCCGGAGTTCCTCGACCGGCTGCGCGCCATCGCCCCCGACTGCTGCCCGGTCGTGGCCTACGGCGCGCTGATCCCGCGCGTGGCGCTGGACATTCCCCGGCACGGGTGGATCAACCTGCACTTCTCGCTGCTGCCCGCCTGGCGCGGTGCCGCTCCCGTGCAGCGGGCCGTGCTGCACGGTGACGACATCACCGGCGCCGCGACCTTCCAGATCGAGGAGGACCTCGACACCGGTCCGGTGTACGGCGTGGTGACCGAACCCATCCTGGCGACCGACACCAGCGGCGACCTGCTCGCCCGGCTCGCCGAGACCGGGGCGCAGCTCCTGGTCGCGACCATGGACGGCGTCGAGGAGGGCGAGCTGGAGCCCCGGCCGCAGCCCGCCGACGGCGTCTCGTACGCGCCCAAACTCACGCCCGATGACGCCCACGTCGACTGGACGCTGCCCGCCCAGCACGTCGACCGGCGCGTCCGCGCCTGCACGCCCGCGCCCGGTGCCTGGACCACGTTCCGCGGCGACCGGCTCAAGCTCGGCCCCGTACGCCCGGCGCCGGACGCCGCGCCGCTCGCCCCGGGCGAACTGCGCGCGACCAAGGCCGAGGTCCTCGCCGGCACCGGCTCCCACCCGGTCGTCCTCGGCGACGTCCAGCCGCAGGGCAAGCAGCGCATGCCGGCCACCGCCTGGGCGCGCGGCGTGCGCCCGGCCGAAGGCGACGCCCTGATCTGATGCCGCAGCGATCCACCGGCCCCCGACAGGGCAAGGGACAGGGCCGACCAGACGCCCGGCGAGGCAAGGGACAGGGCCGGCCGGCCCCCCGGCGACCTCGCGACCAGGTCCGCCGCACCGCGTTCGACGTCCTGCAGGCCGTCGACGAACGCGACGCCTACGCCAACCTCCTCCTGCCCTCCCTGCTGCGCGAACGCCACCTGTCCGGGCGCGACGCCGCGCTCGCGACCGAGCTGACGTACGGCACGCTGCGCGGGCGCGGCACGTACGACGCCGTCCTCGGCATGTGCAGCGACCGTCCCGTGGCCAAGATCGACCGGCCGCTGCTCAACGTCCTGCGGCTCGGCACCCACCAGCTCCTCGGCACCCGCATCCCGCCGCACGCCGCCGTCGGCACCGCCGTCGACCTCGCCCGTTCGGTGGCCGGCCCGGGGCAGGCGAAGTTCGCCAACGCCGTGCTGCGCAAGGTGTCCGCCCGTGACCTGGACGCGTGGCTCGCCATCGTCGCGCCCGACGACGAGACCGGCCGGCTGTCGGTCGTGCACAGCCATCCGCGCTGGATCGTCAACGCCCTGCGCGACGCGGCCGGAGCCGGTGAGATCGAGGCGCTGCTGGCGGCCGACAACGAACGCCCGCGCGTCACCCTGGTGGCCCGGCCCGGTCGCGCGACCATCGCCGAGCTGGGCGGCGACCCCGCCGCCTACTCCCCGTACGCCGCGTACCTGGCCGAGGGCGACCCGGCGGCGGTACCCGCCGTCGCCGAGGGACGCGCCGCCGTGCAGGACGAGGCGAGCCAGCTCGTCGCCCTCGCCCTCACCCGCGTCGAGCTCGACGGCCCCGACGCGCACTGGCTCGACCTGTGCGCCGGGCCGGGCGGCAAGGCCGCGCTGCTGTCGGGGCTCGCCGCCGAGCGCGACGCGCACCTGCTGGCCTGCGACCTTCAGCCGCACCGGGCCCGTTTGGTGCGCCGCGCCGCCGACCCGGCCGCGGCCGTCGCCGTCGTGGACGGCACCCGGCCCGCCTGGCGCCCCGGCTCCTTCGACCGGGTCCTCGCCGACGTGCCCTGCACCGGCCTCGGCGCGCTCCGCCGCCGTCCGGAGGCCCGCTGGCGGCGCGGCCCGGAGTCGGTGGCCGAACTGGGCCCGCTGCAGCGACGGCTCCTCGCCTCGGCCCTGGAGGCGGTACGCCCCGGCGGGGTGGTCGCGTACGTCACCTGCTCACCGCACATCGCCGAGACCCGTGTGGTGGTCGACGACGTGCTGCGCGGCCGCGACGACGTCGAGCGCCTGGACTCCCCGTCGTACCTGGAAGACGTCCCGGACCTGGGGAAGGGCCCGTACGCGCAGTTCTGGCCACACCGGCACGGCACCGACGCGATGTTCCTGGCCCTGCTCCGGCGCCGGCCGTAGCCACGTCCCCGGGGGCTCGAACGCGCCCTCGTCCGGCCGCACCGCCACTAGCCCGCTCGCCCGCGCCCGGCCCGGTGGCCGTGCCGGTCACCGAGGCCGTTCCCGCCGCCGGCTCTCGTACGGTCACGCGGCGAAGCTGACCTCGACGATCGGCATGCGGAGTTTGCGGATCAGCGGCACGTGGCCGACCAGCGGGGCGAGGGACAGCAGGCCGCGGCCTCGCGGGTAGCGCAGGTCACGGACGCCCGCGATCCGCGGGGAGTACTCCAGGATCTTCCGGTGCTCGCCGGGGTCGAGGCTCCAGTGCCAGGCGGGCGCCCGGTAGGCGGCGCCCGCCTCCAGGGCGTCGCTCCGGCTGCGTTCGGCCAGGAAGTGGGGGACGCTGTCGAAGATCAGCGCGCCGCCGGGGAAACGCTCCGCGCACGCCGCGATCAGCGACCTGACCTCCTCCGGCTGGAGGTACATCAGCAGGCCCTGCGTGGAGATCAGCACACCGTCGGCCGCGTCCACCTCGTCCATCCAGGTGAAGTCGAGCGCCGAGCCGGCGAGTGTGCGGCGGCGCGGCGGATCGTCGGGCAGCAGCCGCCGGCGGACCTCCACCGTCTCCGGCAGGTCGACGGTCAGCCAGCGCACCCGGCCGTCGTCGACGCGCCAGAACTGCGTCTCCAGCCCCTCGCCGAGCGCCACCACGGTGCCACCGGGACGCGCCGTCATGAACCGGCGGACCGCGCGGTCGAAGCAGAGGACCCGGAGCGCGTGCCACTGCGCCATCTTCGGCTCGCCGAACCGCTCGAAGGGAAAGTCGATCGCCTCGACCAGCTCGACGGCCCTGGGGTCGTCCAGCACGGCGTCCGGCCGGCGGGCCTCGGCGGCGCGATGGTAGAGGTTCCAGAGCAGTGTCTCGGGCACACCGGTGAGCTCGACCTTGAGCTTGTCGGTCATCGCCCCAGAATGCCAGGCCCCCGCCGCTGGCGGGGGCCTGGCGAGATCGCCGGTCAGGCGGTGACGGCGATCCGCTCCTCGCAGGAGGAGGTCAGGTCGGTGAGCACCTCGGTCGCGCGGTCCAGAGCGGCGGCGATCCACGGCAGGCCGACCGGGTCCGGGGACGTGAGGGCGGTGAGCCGCTGCTCGTCGGTCTCGCCGTAGAGCAGGCTGATCGCCACCCGGAGACGCAGGGCCCCCGGCGCGTCACCGAAGGCGCTGCCCGGCAGCACACCGACGCCGTACCGGTCGAGAAGGAGCGCCGAGAGCTCGGCCGACGTGTCCACGCCGAGCCGCTCGCGGAGATCTTCGAAGTCCGGGTACAGATAGAAGCCGCCCTGAGGACGCGGCACCCGCGCGCCGACGGCGGTGAAGCGCTCGGCCATGGCGCGGGCGATGGTCTCGTGCAGCCGCCGGCTGGCCGCGACGCGCTCGACGACCTCCGGGGGCTCGGCGAAGGCGTACGCCGCGGCCTGCTGCGTCGGGCCCGACGTGCTGGACCAGATCTCGCTGGCCACACCGACGAGCCGGTCGCGCAGCCCGCTGAGCGCCTCGGGCAGGAGGGCCACACCGATGCGCCAGCCGCCGAGGGCGAGATTCTTGCTCAGCGCGGTCGTGATCACGGTGCGCTCGGGGGCGTACCGCGCCGGGCACGGGAAGTCGGTGTTCTGGTCGAAGACCAGGTCGCGGTAGATCTGGTCGGCGATGATGATCAGGTCCAGCTCGCGGGCGGCCTCGCACATGCGGCGCACCGTCTCCGGGCGGGCCAGTGTGCCGGTGGGGTTGTCCGGGAGCGTGACGACCAGGCAGCTCACCGCGCGCCCGGCCGCGCGCTCCAGCGTGACGGCCGCGCGCAGCGCGTCCGGGTCGGGCACGCCGCCCTCGCCGGGAGGCGTCGCCACGAAGATGGGTTCGGCGCCCATGAGCCGGGTCTGGGCGGCGTAGCTCACCCAGCTCGGGCGGGGCACGACGACGCCTCCGCCGATGGCGAGCAGCAGACCGTACAGGAGCGGTTTGCTTCCCGGGCCCGCGACGATCAGTCCGGGGTCGGCCGGAAGGCCGCGCCGGTGCCAGTACCCCGCGGCGGCGGTGCGGAGGTCGGTACTGCCGGCGACGGGCCCGTACGCACCACGCCCGGCGGCGGTGCCGAGCTGCCGCTCGAGTGAGGGGAGGACGGGCAGGCCCGCCTCTCCGAAGGCGAGGGGCAGCACCGGCAGCCCCATGCGGCGTCTGTGATCGAGGGCCTCGTTGGCGGCGAGAGTCGCGGAGATGGCGACTGACATGAGTTCACTCCCAAGGAGCTCTTCTGGCTGGTTGACCTGCGCGCGGCCGTATGTCTCCATGCTGTAGTGGAACGGTGCATCAGTACAAGCGAAGCTTTCCGCTGCCGGGCGTAAGCTGAGCTTATGCTCGACGTTCGACGGCTGCGGCTCCTGCGTGAGTTCGCCGACCGCGGCAGCATCGCGGCGACCGCCAAGGCCCTCGGCTACACGCCCTCCGCCGTCTCACAGCAACTCGCCGTCCTCGAACGCGAGGTCGGCACCACACTGCTCGACCGCACGGCGCGCAGCGCCGAACTCACCGACGCCGGCCGGCGGCTGTCCGACCACGCCGACCGCATCCTGCGGATGATCGAGTTCGCCGAGGCCGACCTGTCCGAGGCCGAGCCGACGGGGCAGATCGTGCTCACGGCGTTCCCGACGGCCGCGGTGGCGTTCGCGCCCGCCCTGGCGCACAGCCTGCGCCACCACGAAGGTCTCACCTTCCAGCTCCGCCAGACGCGGCCGGGCGACGGCCTGCGGCAGGTGCGCTCCGGCGAGGTCGACCTTGCGCTGGTCGACGACTGGACCGGGCGGCTTCCGACGCGCGGGGGCGGCAGCCTGCGCTTCTCGCTGCTGCTGCACGACCCGCTCGTGCTCGTCGTGCCCTCCGGCCACTGGGCCGCCGACCCCGACCGCGAGATCGACCTGTGGCGGCTGCGCGACGAGCCGTGGCTGGCGGCTCCGGCGGGTGAGCCGTCACGCCAGGCCTTCGACCGCCTGCTCGCCGACGTCGGCGGCGCGCCACCGATGCCGTGGGAGTTCGAGGGGCTCGGCACGATCCTCGGCCTGGTCGCGCGGGGGGTCGGGATCGCCGCCGTGCCCAGCCTGGCGCTGACCGCGGCGGTGCCGGGCATCGCGGCCCGCGAACTGCCCGGATCGCTGACCCGCTACGTGTACGCCGTCGCCCGCACGGCGAGCGTGCGCCGGCCGTCGGTCGCGGTTACGCTCGAGGCGCTACGGGACGCCGTGGCCGAGATCGACGTCATGTCGGTGGGCCGCAGGGGAGAACCCGCGCAGAAGAGCGGGGCGTGAGGCGAGCGGCTCGACCGGCGCCGGCCGCTCGGTCGCGGTCGTCCGCGGCTTCGGGGCCGGGTGCGATCCGGAGGAGGTCGTGGTGTGAGCGGCGTGGCGGACCGGCTCGACCGGCACTGGAGGAGGGGCCGCCTGGTCCCGGTCGTCTACGACTTCGCGGTCGAGCGCGAGCCGATCGCCCGGCTGGGCGGCCGGCTGCTGTGGGGCGCCGACATGCGCGTCTTCTACGACACCTTCGCCGAGGCGGCCCGGCTGCCGCCGGGCACCGCCGTGCTCGACGTGCCGTGCGGGGGCGGGGTGGCGTTCCGCGGCGTGCCGCGCGATGCCGGCCTGCGCTACGTCGCGGCGGACCTGTCGCGGCTCATGCTCGGCCGGGCCCGCGCGGAGGCGCGCCGCCGCGGACTGGACGCCGCGTTCGCGGGCGTGAGCGCGGACCGGCTGCCGTTCGCCGACGGGTCGTTCGACCGCTGCCACACCTACAACGGGCTGCACTGCCTGCCGGACCCGGCCGGCGCGCTGGCGGAGATGGCCCGGGTACTGCGGCCCGGCGGCGTGCTGAGGGGCAGCGCGATGGTGACCGGGGCCGGCCGCCGCCAGGACGCCTTCATCGCGCTCCTGCGGGCACGGGGCGACTTCGGCCGGCCCGGGAGCCTCGCCGACCTGCGAGGCTGGCTGGACGGCGCCGGGCTGGAGTCCGCGGAGGTGACGGCCACCGGCGCGCTGGCGTGCTTCTCGGCAGTCAAGCCCGGCTGAGAGGCCGCCCGGCACCCCCATGCCCTGCTGCGCGGCACCCAGGCGCTCGCGACGGGCGAGGGCTCCGGGCGGCCTCCGCGTCGCCGACCGGCTCGTGCGGGGCGTGCGGGCGTCCCTACACTTGAGCGCATCATGGCCGTGCAAATCGCTCCCAGCATCCTGTCCGCCGACTTCGCCCGGCTCGCCGACGAGGTCGCCGCGGTCGCCGACGCGGACTGGATCCACGTCGACGTGATGGACAACCACTTCGTGCCCAACCTCACCCTCGGACTGCCGGTGGTCGAGGCACTGCTCAAGGCGACGCCCGTTCCGGTGGACTGCCACCTCATGATCGAGGATCCCGACCGGTGGGCACCCGGATACGCCGAGGCGGGGGCGGCCAGCGTCACCATCCACGTCGAGGCGGCGAGCGCCCCGATCCGTACGCTGCGGGAGATCCGTGCCGCCGGCGCCCGCGCCGGCCTGGCGCTCAACCCGGGCACGGCCGTGGAGCCGTACGCCGACCTGCTCACCGAGATCGACATGCTGCTCGTGATGACGGTCGAGCCGGGCTTCGGCGGTCAGCCGTTCCTCGACGTCGTCCTGCCGAAGATCCGCCGCGCCCGCGACCTGATCAAGGGCCGGGACCTCGACGTGTGGCTCCAGGTCGACGGGGGAGTGAACACCGAGACCATCGAGCGCTGCGCGGAGGCGGGCGCGGACGTGTTCGTGGCCGGCTCGGCCGTGTACTCCGCCGACGACCCGGCCGAGGCGGTCCGCTCCCTGCGCGCCCGCGCGGCCCGGGCGTCCGGCTAGCGTCGCGCCGGGGACCGGTCCCAGGCCGCCGGGATAGCGTGCGGTGCATGGCGCACCGCGGCCGGCGGCCCGGTGCACGTCACTTCTCTCTCGGCGGAGCGTGACCGATGCAATTCTTTGCCCGACGCCTGGAATGCAAGCACATCGTCTGGGCGGGACCGCTGGTCAATACGGCGGCGACGTTGAACGTCGCCGACGAACTGCGCGGCCGTTCCTGTCCGACGTGTGGCGAGATCGTGCGCAAGGTCGACTTCGTGGCGATCGAGAAGCCGTTGTCGACGTTCGACGAGTCACCCGCGCCGCGCAACGCCGAGAACAAACTGAAAAAGACCTCGAACGCCGATGTCGAGAAGACCCGGCAGCGGTTAGCGGGACTGGGCGCGGAGGTCGGCGGCCTCGCCGCCGACCTCAAGAAGTCGGCGCTCGGGTTGGCCCCGCCGCAATGGCGCGACACATTGGCGAACATCCCCGTCGGTATTCTGCGAACCTACGAGCCCAACGCGGAATGCATCAGGTTCGCGGACTCCGCGATGCCGGCGATCGTGTTCCACCAGGGGCTCGCCGGTTATCTGTTCAAGATGAACCGGAGCATCTTCCCGCTGCTGCGCATGGGCTCGCTGGGCGGGGGCGCGATCAGGCGTTTCGTCGAAGACGAGAAGACCAGGTCGGCGCTGCGGGTCCAGGCGGTGGACACCGCGCTCGAGTTCCTCGGCGTCGGCAGGCCGAGGTCCAAGGTCCTCGTGGAGATCCCCATGATCGCGAGGCTCCTGGAGATGCCGCTGACCAGGACCATGTCGGCTTTCGTGCTGTGTCACGAGTACGGACACGCGGTGCTGAACCACGCCGACGAGCTCCGCTCCGCCGGCCGCGACGCGAAGTTCTCCGTGCTGGAACGCTCTCGGGCGATGGAGTTCGAGGCCGACACCTGGGGCCAGGACGCGGTGATCGGCGCGTTCACCGGCGGGAAGAACCTCGAGCCGAGCCTGGCCATGCTGGACGACCTGTTCTCCAGCGACGCGTTCGTGGTCAAGCAGGACATCTCCCATGTCGCTCCGTGCGCGGCGCTGCTGTACTTCGAGTTTCTCGACGTGATCGAGGAAGGGCTGGTCCGCCGCGGCGTCGACGTCGCCGGGCAGGACGCGTTCACCCGGCGTCGCGCTCGGACGGCGGAGAAGACGGCGGCCGGGCAGTCGACCCATCCTTCCAACCAGGACAGGTTCCAGGCGCTTTACGCCCACCTGTCAGAGCACGGCAACTTCACCACCCACACCTGGGTGGAGGCGTTCGAGATGCTGCTCGACGAGATCAAGGACGACCTCGACGATCTCATCGACAAGACCGGGGCGGTCCCGAGGAAGAGGCTGACACGCCGCCTCCAGCCGCGGAGCCGGGCGAAGCGCGGGCCGGGTTCCTGGCGCGACACCATCACCCACATCGACGACGACGATGCCACCCGCATCAGGTTGCAAGAGGCGTTGCGGAACGTGGAGGGGCAGGTGCTGAAGCTCGACGAGGCCGAGCTCCGGCGCCACTTCGAAGCGCAGAAGGACAGGGCGGAGGCGCATTACCGGAAGCAGGAGTACGCCGAGGCGGAGAAGATCTACACGCGGATACTCGACTCCGGAGAGACGACCGAGTCGCCCCCCCTGTACCCGCTCCTGGGGGAGTGCCGCGAACGGCTCGGCGACCGGCAGGGCGCGATCGCCGCGTACCGCCGATGCCTGGAGATCGTGCCGGGCAGCGACTTCGCCGCGCTGTGCGGCTTCTCCCTGGGCCGGATCCTGTTGTTCGACGAGAAGGACCCGGCCGGCGCCGAGACCGCGCTCACCGCCGCGACCACGTCGCACGTCCTGGACATCCGCGCCCAGGCGATGTTCTGGCTGGGCACCATCGCCCACGGCCGGCGTGAGGTCGAGGCGGCGCTGCGGAGGTACCAGGACGTCTACGCGTTACGCGAGAGAGAGTTCACCCTGTTTCCCCGGCTGATCCCGCTCGCGGCCCTCAACATCGGCGGCGTGCTGGAAGAGCGCGGGCGGTTCGCCGAGGCCGCGAAGATGTTCGAGTACGCACGGGACCACCACGCCACCGACCCGAAGAACCGCGCTCTCGCCGAGCAGCACCTGCGGGCGGTGCGGGGGAGGTAGCGGCAGCGTCTTCGGTCCGTCGGCGGCGACGCGGCCCTGGCTAAGCGGTGTAGACCGAGGCCTCGCCCTCGACGTGGCTGCTCAGGCGGCCCTGGGCGACCAGGACCTCCAGGTGGGCGCGCGTCTCGGTGGTCGCCAGCATCTGGTTGAACATGTCCAGTTCGTCGAAGTGGCGTCCTCTCCGGGTCCAGGTCAGCGCGCGGGCCGTCTCGTACGCCGTGCCCGAGCCGGCGGCGACCGCCGCGGCGCACGCGTCCAGGCGCTCGGCGTGGTGGTCCAGCAACGCGTCGACGCGGGCGTGCACGCTGTCGGTGACCGGCCCGTGCGCCGGCAGCAGCCGCAGGTCGGGCATCTCACGGACGACCTTGAGGGAGGCCAGGTAGGAGCCGAGCGGCGAGGACTCCGGCGCGCTCTCGAAGCCGATCGACGGGGTGATGTGCGGCAGCACGTGGTCGCCGGCGAACAGCAGCCCTTCGGTCAGGTCGGCGAAGACCAGGTGGCCCCGCGTGTGGCCGGGCGTCGGCACGGCCAGCAGCTCGCGGCCGGCCAGCGGCACCGGCACCCGCCCCTCGATCCAGTCGTCCGGCATGGCCCACTCGGACGGGTTGTGGCCGCCTTCCCTCCACACCGCCCGCAGCCGTTCGATGAGAGGCGCCGCGCCGCAGGCGTTCAGCTGTTCGAGCTGGGGGGAGCGGTCGGTCGGGCCGGGCGAGGTGAGCAGCTCGAGGGTGGGACGCTCCCCGATGCCGAGGCTCACCCGCGTGCCGAACTCCCGGCGTACCGCGACCGCCTGCGTGTAGTGGTCCCGGTGTACGTGCGTGACCAGGAAGCGGCTGATGTCGGCGAGTCCGAACCCGATCTCCTTGAGGGAGGTCTCCAGCTGCCGCCGCGACTCCTCCAGCGACCAGCCGCCGTCGATCAGGACGAGGCCGTCGTCGTCCTCGATCGCGTAGACGTTGACCGCCCGAAGCCCGTCCGTGGGCAGCGGCAGCGGTATCCGGTGGACTCCAGGGGCGACCTGGAACGCTCCAGATTCGATCCACTCCGATCGCTGCGACATCGGCTCGGTCCTCGGCTTTCCGGCGTGCGGGGTTTTAGAACGTCATTCGATTAATACCGGACTTCCCACTCCGGGCACCACGGCTGGACCCGGTGAATCTCAACACTCTTCTCGTGGGGGGCGGTCCGGTCGTGCGGGGCGGGTCGTACGGTTGGGCGGGCTCTACGGGCCCGAACGCGATCGGGACCTGCCGGGCGATCCGGCCCCGTGGCGGCGGATCGTACGCGCGGCGTCGAGGGGAGGCGGGGATGATCCAGGCGATCGGGCTCGGGCTGGTCGTGTTCGTCGGCGCCACGGCTCAGCGGGTCACCGGGCTCGGCTTCTCGCTCGTGACCTCCCCGTACCTGGTGCTGCTGCTGGGCCCGTTCGACGGCGTCCTGGTGGTCAACACCTGCGCGGTCCTCACCGCGTTCATCGTGCTGACGCAGGTCTGGCGGGACGTCGATCCGCGCCGGGCCGCGTTGCTCATCGGCCCCGCGCTGCCGGCCGTGGTGGCCGGGGCCTGGATGGCGCGGACCCTGCCGGGGCCGCCGCTGGCGGTCGTCGTCGGCCTGCTCATCCTGTGCGCCCTGGTGGCCGTGGTGGCCAGCGAGAGGGCGCGGGTGCTGCGCGGCACGCCGGGCGCGGTGGCCGCCGGGCTCGGGTCGGGCTTCCTGAACGCGACCGTCGGCGCGGGCGGACCGGCGGTCGCGCTGTACGCGGTGTCCTCCGGCTGGGCCCAGCACCGGTTCGCGGCAACCGCCCAGCTGGTCTTCGGCGTCCTGGGCGTCGCCTCGCTCGTCGCCAAGGGCGGCCGGCCGTCGATGGCCGCGGCCGGCTGGGCGACGGTCGCGGCCGGACTGGCCGCCGGCATCCTCGCCGGCAACCGCCTGTCCGGGCGCGTCGCACCGGCGCGGGGCCGGGCCGCGGTGATCGCCTTGGCCATGGCGGGCGCCCTGCTGACGGTGGTCAAGGGCCTGGCGGCCCTCTGACACGGACCGGGCGTATCTACGCGCGGGAGGCCGGTGGGGCAAAGTGCTCTTCCTCACACAACGCGGGGAATGTCTCGCGTGGCACACTGGTTAGGAGTGTTCGTCAGCGTGCTCCGGGGTCGGTGAAATTCCGAACCGGCGGTTACAGTCCGCGACCCGGCCGAAACCATCGGCCGGTTGACCCGGTGGAATTCCGGGACCGACGGTCAAAGTCCGGATGGGAGGCAGCGCGCGGCCGTGCCCTGTTCGGGGCACGGTAGTGGCGTCGGCACCATCGCGCCGTCACATCCCGGAGCCTGGATCAGGAGGCCCGGGGTGACCGCATCTTCCGCCGAGGAGACGGCGATGCGCGACGCGATCGCCTTGGCGGCGCGCGCGCTCGGCGAGACCAGCCCCAACCCCGTCGTCGGATGCGTCGTGCTCGACGCGGACGAGACCCCTGTCGGCGAAGGCTTCCACGCGTACGCCGGCGGTCCCCACGCCGAGGTCGTCGCACTGCGGCAGGCCGGCGTCCGCGCGCGGGGCGGCACGCTCGTCGTCACCCTCGAACCCTGCGATCACCAGGGCCGCACCGGGCCCTGCAGCCAGGCCATCCTGACCGCCGGCCTGCGCCGGGTCGTGTACGCGGTCGGCGACCCCAGCGACCGGGCCCAGGGCGGCGGGCGGCGGCTTGCCGAGGCCGGCCTGTCCGTCGAGTCCGGGCTGCTCGCCGCGGAGGCCGAGCGGATCAACGCCGAATGGCTCACCTACGCCCGCCTGCGCCGCCCCCACGTGACCTGGAAGTTCGCCGCTACCCTCGACGGCCGTTCGGCCGCGGCCGACGGCACCAGCCAGTGGATCACCGGTGCCGCCGCGCGGGAGGACGTCCACCGCCTGCGCGCCCGCGCCGACGCGATCATCGCCGGGTCCGGCACCGTGCTGGCCGACGACCCCCGTCTCACCGTGCGCGGCTTCGAACCGCACGACCACCTGCGCACCCACCGCCGCCCACTGCGCGTCGTCGCCGACACCCGTGCCCGTACGCCCCTGGCCAGCCGCGTCCTGAACGACGAGGCGCCGACGCTGGTCGCGGTCGCCGAAGACGCCGAAGCGTCCGCGCTGGAGTCCACCACCGCCGTCGTACGGCTGCCGCGCGCCCGGAGCGGACGCGGCCTGGACCTGTCCGCCCTGCTCGCGGAGCTGACCGAGCGCGAGATCGTCTCGGTGTTCCTCGAAGGCGGTCCGTCCCTGGCCGGAGGGTTCCTGGCCGAGGGGCTGGTCGACCGCGTCGTCGCCTACCTGGCGCCCACGCTGCTCGGCGCCGGGGCCGCCGCCCTCGGCGACGCCGGGGTCGCGACGCTCGCGCAGGCGCACCACCTCGACATCGACGACGTCACCACGATCGGGCCGGACCTGCGGATCACCGCGACGGTACGCGACCGGCCGGCACCGTCTCGAAGGGAGAACTGAAGTGTTCACCGGAATCGTCGAGGAGCTGGGGGAGATCGTCGCGCTCGAGCGCGAGGGCGACTCCGCCCGGCTCACCGTACGCGGCCCGCTGGTCGTCTCCGACGCCGTCCACGGCGCGTCCATCGCGGTCAACGGGGTCTGCCTCACCGTCACCGACGTCAAGGACGACGCCTTCACGGTCGACGTGATGAAGGAGACCCTCGACCGCTCCTCCCTCGCCGCGCTGGCCCCCGGATCACCGGTCAACCTCGAACGGCCCGTACGCCCGGCGGACCGGCTCGGCGGCCACATCGTCCAGGGCCACGTCGACGGCGTCGGCGAGATCGTCTCCCGCGAGCCCGGCGACCGCTGGGACGTCGTGACGATCGGCCTGCCGGCGGACCTGGCCCGCTACGTGGTGGAGAAGGGTTCGATCACCGTCGACGGCATCAGCCTCACCGTGGTCGAGGCCCGCGACGACGCGTTCACGGTCGCCCTGATCCCCACGACGCTGGAGCTGACCACGCTCGGCCGCAAGCGCCCCGGCGACCCGGTCAACCTCGAGGTCGACGTCGTGGCCAAGTACGTCGAGCGGCTCGTCGCCGCCGGGAGCAGGCCATGAGCGAACGACGTGAGCGGATCGCGAACACGCGCCGGAGGATCACTCCTCCGATCCCGGGGTTCCCACGGAAACGCGGAGCTCGCGGAGCGTTTCCGTGGCGTGGGGCGAAGGTGAAGGGCTCATGAGCTCCTGGGCGCAGGCGGGTGTCACGGTCCTCGGCGAGAAGGTGCTGTGGACCGACCTGCTGGGCAACGTGTTCTCCCTCGCGACGGTCTGGCTGGCGATCAGGCGCACCATCTGGACGTGGCCGGTCCAGCTCGCCGGCGCGGTGCTGCTGTTCACCGCCTCGGTGAGCGCGCACGCCCCCGGCAACGCCCTCAAGCAGGTGCTGTTCGTCGCGCTGGTCTCCTACGGCTGGGTGAAGTGGCTGCGCGGCATCCACGAGAGCGACGGCCTGCCGGTCCGCCCGGCCACCGCACGTGAGCGCGTCGTGCTCGTGGTGGCGCTGGCCGCCGGAACGGCGGCCCTGGCGCTGCTGTTCGCGAACATCTCCTGGCTGCAGATCACCTGGTCTCCGACGGCGAACGCGTACATCTTCGCGGGCAGCGCGGTCGCGACGTTCGCGCAGAGCCGCGCCCTCGTTGACTTCTGGGTCATCTGGGTGCTGGTGGACCTCGTGGGTGTGCCCCTGGCGATCAAGTCCGGCCTGTACGTCTCCGGGGCGGCGTACGTGATCTTCTTCGTGATGGTCATCGCCGGGTTCCGTAACTGGATCAACCAATACCGCCGGCAGCGGCGGTATGCCGAACTGGAGGCGGTGGCGGCATGAGTTTCGACACGGTGGAAGAAGCGATCGCGGATATCGCGGCGGGCAAGGCCGTGGTGGTGGTCGACGACGCCGACCGGGAGAACGAGGGCGACATCATCTTCGCGGCCGCCAAGGCGACCCCGGAGCTGCTCACCTTCACGATCCGTTACAGCAGCGGCGTGATCTGCGTGCCGATGGAGGGCGCCGATCTCGACCGCCTCAACATCCCCCTGATGACCGCGCAGAACAACGAGCGGATGCGCACGGCGTACACCATCAGCGTGGACGCGCGCGACGGCGTGAGCACCGGCATCTCCGCGGCCGACCGCGCCACCACGATCCGGCGGCTGTGTGACTCGGCGACCGAGCCGTACGAGCTGGTGCGGCCCGGCCACGTCTTCCCGCTGCGCTACCACGAGGGCGGCGTCCTCCGGCGGCGCGGGCACACCGAGGCCGCGGTCGACCTGGCCCGGCTCGCCGGGCTGCACCCGGCCGGCGTCCTCGCCGAGGTCGTCAACGACGACGGCACGATGGCGCGGCTGCCGCAGCTGGAGGTGTTCGCCAAGGAGCACGACCTGAAGCTGATCTCCATCGAGCAGCTCACGGCGTACCGCAAGCGCACCGAGCGGGTGGTCGAGCGGGTCGCCGAGACGCGCATCCCCAACCGGCACGGCATGTGGCGTGCGGTCGGATACTCCAGCTCCGTCGACGGCGGCGAGCACCTCGCGCTCGTCCTCGGCGACCTCGGCGACGGCGAGGACGTGCTGATCCGGGTGCATTCCGAGTGCCTCACCGGCGACGTGCTCGGCTCCCAGCGCTGCGACTGCGGCACCCAGCTCGACGCGGCGATGGCGGCGGTCGCCGAAGAGGGCCGGGGCGTCATCCTCTACCTGCGCGGGCACGAGGGCCGGGGGATCGGCCTGCTCGCCAAGCTCCAGGCCTACGCGCGGCAGGACGACGGTTCCGACACCGTGGACGCCAACATCGAGCTCGGCCTGCCGGTCGACTCGCGAGAGTACGTCAACGCCGCGCAAATGCTGGCCGACCTCGGCGTCCGGTCGGTGCGCGTGCTGACCAACAACCCGCTCAAGCTCGCGGGCCTGGAGGGCTTCGGCGTCGAGGTGCGCGGCCGTACGCCCCTGCCCGTCGTCGTCACCGAGTACAACCGTCGTTACCTCACGGCCAAGCGCGACCGCCTCGGCCACCACATCGGAGAGCTGTCATGAGCGGTATGGGACGTCCCGAAGCCGCGGCCGTCGACGCGTCCGGGCTGAGCCTGGGCGTGGTCGCCGCCCGCTGGAACGGTCAGATCACCGACCGGCTGCTCGAACGCGCGCTGGCCGCCGCCAAGGAGTGCGGCCTGCCCGAGCCCGTCGTCGTCCGCGTCGCGGGCGCGCTCGAGCTGCCCGTCGTCGCCCAGCAGCTCGCCCGTGATCACGACGCGGTCGTCTGTCTTGGCGCCGTGATCAGGGGAGGTACGCCCCATTTTGACTATGTATGCGATTCGGTAACAGCGGGTTTGACGAGGGTTGCCCTCGATGAGGGCGCACCCATCGGCAATGGCGTACTAACCTGTGAGACGCTTGACCAGGCACTGGACCGCTGCGGTCGGCCGGACAGCAGCGAAGACAAAGGATGGGAGGCGACCGTGGCCGCACTCGATACGGCACTGACCTTGAGGGGCCTGCGGCATCACGGTCACGCGCGGCATCACGCGGAGCATCAAGGCTCCTGAGTCTCCACGCCGCGATACCGATCTCTCATCCTCAAGGAAGGTCTTTTCACCGTGCTGTCACTCGTGCTTCCCAAGGGCTCGCTGGAGAAGGCGACGTTCGAGCTGTTCGACGCCGCCGACCTGACGGTCCGCCGTGGCTCCGATCGTGACTACCGCGCGTCGGTCGACGACCCGCGCATCGACCGCGTCCGCGTGCTGCGCCCGCAGGAGATCCCCACCTACCTCGAACAGGGGCTCTTCGACCTCGGCATCACCGGCCGTGACTGGATCACCGAGACGCAGTCCGACGTCGTCTCGCTCGGCGAGCTGAAGTACTCCAAGGCGACCTCCAACCCGGTGCGCGTCATCATGGCCGTGCCGAACGACGCCCCCTGGCAGTCGGTGGAGGACCTGCCCGAGGGGGTGCGGATCTCCACGGAGTTCCCGGCGCTGACCGAGCGGTTCCTGACCGAGCACGGCGTCAAGGCCCGGGTGGTGCCCTCGTACGGCGCGACCGAGGCGAAGGTGCCCGACATCGTCGACGCGATCGTCGACCTGACCGAGACCGGGTCCTCCCTCCGCAAGAACGGCCTGCGCATCCTCGACACGCTGCTGGTGAGCTACACCGAGCTGGTGGCCAACCGCGAGGCGTACGAGGACCCGAACAAGCGGGCCGCCATGGAGGACATCGCGCTGCTGCTGCAGGGCGCGATCCGGGCCCGCGGCAACGTCCTGCTCAAGCTCAACGTCTCCGACGCGCAGCTGCAGGACGTCCTGAGCATCATGCCGTCGATGTCGTCCCCGACGGTCACCCGGCTGGCCGGCGGTGAGATGCACGCGGTGGAGAGCGTCGTGGCCAAGCACGGCGTCAACACCCTCATCCCGGCGATCAAGGCGGCCGGCGGCTGCGACATCCTCGAGATCCCGATCAGCAAGATCGTCGACTGAGGTGACCGCGGCGACGTGGCGGCCGCGCCGTGCCCGATTCATCCCCTACGTTCTTGCGGTGGTGGTCGTGGCCGGAATGGTCGCCCTCGCCGTGGGCATGCCGTCCAACTGGGGGCTCGGCGATCGGATCGGCTTCGTCGTGGTCGGTTTGATCGTGGCGGGGATCCTGCACATCCTGGCGCGCAGCCGGGTCACCGCCGACGACCGCGGCGTGACGG
Source organism: Actinoallomurus oryzae (assembly GCF_039541955.1). NCBI lineage: Bacteria > Bacillati > Actinomycetota > Actinomycetes > Streptosporangiales > Thermomonosporaceae > Actinoallomurus > Actinoallomurus oryzae. The sequence continues at coordinate 125,797 of NZ_BAABHF010000025.1, forward strand.
TGGTCAACGGCCTGCGGACGCATGAGTACGAGTGGGCCGAGATCCTGGGCGTGTCGATGCCGGAGGGCGCGCCGTGGCCGACGCTGGACCTGGCCGACGGCTCGACCGCGCCGGCGATGGGCATCCAGTCCTCCGACGGCGACCGCGCCCGGTACGCGGTCGCCGAGCTCACCGCGCTGGTCCACGAACGCGGCGAGGCCCGCGAGGCCTGACCGCGGCCGCTTCGGATCCGGCGCGGGTTGATCGTGGCGGGGGATCCCGCACGTCCTCGCGCGCATCCGGGTCACCGCCGGACGGCCGGGGCGGTTCCCGTACGGGCGGGCGTTCACCTGGACGATCTCACTTCCCGGCCGAGTGCGACGTCGGCGACCCGGCGGGCCAGCAGGCGGGCGGAGTCGATCACCGGGACGGAGACGCCGGAGTCGTCCAGGATCAGGACGAGTTCGGTGCACGCGGTGACGATCCGCTCCGCGCCACGGTCGGTGAGGGAGCGGGAGACCTCCGCCAGTGCCCGCCGGTGGGCCGGGCCGGCGAGACCGCCCTTGACGGCGCGGATGGCGGCCATGACCTGTCGCTGGCCGGGCTCGTCCGGTTCGATCACCGCCACTCCGCGGCGCCGCAGCGCGTCCCCGTACAGGCCCGCGCGCAGCGTGCCCGAGGTGGCCAGCACGCCGGCGGCGCGGATCCCGCCGGCCGTGAGGGCGTCGGCGGTGACCCCGATCATGCTCACCAGCTCCAGCCCGGCCTCGTCCGCCAGGCGCGGGACGAACGCGTGCGCGGTGTTGCACGATGAGCATGGCGTTCCTGGAGATCGACTGCGAGGCCGGAGCGGCGGTCGAGGTCGCCTCCACGCTCGCGACGGCGGAACACCTCATCACCGTGCAGCACGTCGCGGCCGGTCACGACCTGTTCGTGATCGCGGTCGCCGCGTCGATGCCGGCGCTGGCGGACCATCTGCTCACGGACCTGCCGCGGGTGCCCGGCGTGGCGAAGGTGCGCACCCATGTGGCCACGCGCGTCTTCGAGGCGTCGCGCCGCTGGCGGCTGCGCGTACTGCCCCCGGTCCGCGCGCACGCGGGCCGGCACTTCTCGGCGGTGCTGTGGCTGCGAATGCCGGACGGGCTGCTGGAGGAGACGGGGCGGGCGCTGCTCGACTGGCCGGAGACCCGGACCTGCGCCGCGCTCGCGGGGACCCGGAACATGCTCCTCACGGTCGGCCTGCACACGGTCTCCGACCGGCACCCGCTGGTGGTGCGCCTGGAGGAGCGGTTCCCGTACGTGCGCATCGATGACCGGCAGCTCGTCCTGCGGCAGTCGAAGCTGTACGGGCGGCTCCTCGACCCCGCCGGCCGCTGCGCCGGCGTCGTCCCGGTGGACCCGTGGAGCCTGTCGTCGCGTACGTGAGGTTCAGCGTGGCGCGGGGACCGTGCCGCCACGGGCCTCCCGGCACAGGCCGGCCCGCAGCACCGCGGACTCGCTGCGCCCGACCAGCTGCAAATCGCCGATGGCCAGTGCGGGCAGGCCGAGCGCGGACACGACGGCGGTGATCCGGCCGACCTCGCCGCGGACGGCGGCCTCGTCGCACCCGGCTCGCGGCGCGGGGCCGCCGAGCGTCGGCGTGATCAGGACGTCGATGCCGGCCATCTTCGCGAAGAAGGCGGCCCGGACGGCGGAGAGCTCCTCGACGGCCCGGCGGTAGTCCCGGTGGCCGATCCCGGCGGCGTCGTCGGGCTTTCGCCGTACGCCGGCGCTGTAGCTCGCGGCGTTCGCCGGGTACGTGCCCTCGTGGGTGCGCCGGACAGTGCGGGTTCTCGCTGGTGACGCCCCAGGCGAACTCGTGCTGGTTCGCCGTGCCCACCAGGAGCGCCCCGGCACGCTCGAGCGGTTCGACGCACGGTGCGGTGGTCAGCGCCTCCTCGGCTCCGTACAGGACGGACCCGCGGGTCGTGCGCAGGCCGGCGACGTCGATCATGTCCTTGACCACGAACGTCCAGGCCCACAGTTCGGGCGGCGTCAAAGGGGCCGGTGCGTTCGGCGAAGTCCGCGCCGGCCCGCGGTCACATCGCCAGCGCGTCCAGCAGGAAACGCAGGCGGGCGTTCTCGCGTTCGGGGCGTACGAGGGTGAAGATGCTGCGGCTGGTGTTCAGCCACGGCACGTCGGCGACCACGACGTCCGGGCCGTGCCCGCGCAGGGCGAGGTCGGGGACGAACGCCGCGCCCAGCCCCGCCCCGATCATGGCCATCGTGATCTTGAAGTCGTCGGAGTAGCCGGCCACCCTGGGGTGCAGATTCCAGCGGGCGAACACGCCGTCGAAGAAGGTGGCGTCGCCGGTGCCCGGGTGATGCATGATCCACGGCAGGTCGGCGAGCTGCTCGACCCGGTAGGGCGCCAGGTCGGGCCAGCAGCGCGGGAGGACGAGCTTGTAGCGGTCCTCGGCGTTCCAGCGCCGGTCCAGCGCCGACGGCCACGACAGGCCGATGTTGCCCACCTGGTAGACGATCGCCGCGTCCATCTCGCCGCCGGCGCCGAGATGCGGGATGAGCTGGGAGGACTCGGCGACCGAGATCCTGATGCCGGCGCGTTCGGCGGGGTCCATCCGCCGCAGGACGCCGGTCAGCACGTCGGTGAGGCTGGGGAAGACGCCCAGATGCACCTGCCGCTCGCTGTTGCGGTGCGCGGCCTGGACGGTCGCGACCATGCGCTCGATGTCGATGAGCACGATCTCGGCCTGCCTGGCCAGCACCAGGGCGGCGTTGGTCGGCAGCACGCTGTGGGCGGAGCGTTCGAACAGCTTCACGCCCATCTTCCGCTCCAGCGCGGCCATCTGCTGGGAGACGGCGGACGAGGTGTACCCGAGCCGGTTGGCCGCGGCGGCGAAGGAGCCCAGCTGAACGACCTCACGGAGCGTGCGCAAGTGCTCCGGTTTCAGCATAAGAGTTCCTTGTTCTCACGGTCGCTAAATGTCGTCTTTCTAGCGCTTTCGCCTTCTTTTCGCCACTCCTACAGTGATGGCCACTGTCACTTCAGCCCGTGAGGGTCGCACATGAGCATCCGCGTGTACCGCAACGCCGCCATCCGTACCGGAGACAGCGGCAACCCGTCGGCCCAGGCCATGGCAGTGGACGGCGAACGCCTGCTGGCCGTCGGCACGGAGGCGGAGGTGCGCGAGGCGGCGGGGCCGGGCGCGGAGCTGATCGACCTGGAGGGCGCCGCGGTGCTCCCCGGGCTCTACGACGCCCACATCCACACCGCGCAGTACGCCCAGAGCCTGGACGCGGTCGACCTGCGCGACGTGCGCTCGCTCGACGACGCGCTGGCGAGGGTGGCCGCGCACGCGGCGCGGCTGCGACCGGGCGCCTGGCTGTTCGGCGGCCGGTGGAACAGCAACACCTGGGATCCGCCGGCCCAGCCGGACCGTTACGCGCTGGACTCGGTCTGCCCCGAACTGCCGGTCGCGCTGCCCAGCATCGACGGCCACACCGTGTGGGCCAACTCCGCGGCCCTGCGGCTGGCCGGTATCGACGCCGGCACCCCCGACCCGGTCGGCGGCGAGATCGTCCGGGACGCGAGCGGGGAGCCGACCGGCATCCTGCGCGAGTCGGCGTCCTACCCGCTGCGCGACCTCATGGTCTCCGCCGACCTGCGCGACCAGCTTCGCGCCGCGCAGGAGGAGCTTCTCGCGCTCGGCCTGACCAGCGTGCACGACATCGACGGCGAGGACTGCCGGGCCGCCTACCGGCAACTGCACGCGGACGGCGAGCTGAAGCTGCGCGTGCACAAGGCGATCCCGATGATCCACCTGGACGCGGCCATCGCCGAGGGGCGGCGTACCGGGCAGGGCGACGACTGGTTCCGCACCGGCCCCGTGAAGATCTTCAGCGACGGGGCGCTGGGCTCGCACACCTGCCACATGAGCGAGTCCTTCGCCGGCGAACAGGGCAACGTCGGCATCGCCGTCACGCCGTACGAGGACCTGGTGAAGCTGTTCGCCAGGGCCGCGGGCGCCGGCATCGCGGTGGCCACGCACGCCATCGGCGACCAGGCCAACCATCTGGTCATCGACGCCTATGAGGCGATCGGCCCCACGTCGGGGCTGCGGCACCGCATCGAGCACGCCCAGCACCTGCGGCCCGGCGACCTGGCCAGGATGGCCAGGCTGGGCATCGTCGCCTCGATGCAGCCGGTGCACTGCACCAGCGACATCGACCTGGTCGACTCCCTGCTGGCCGGGCACGAACTGGCCTCGTACGCCTGGCGCGGGATGCTGAACGCCGGCGTCGCGCTCGCCTTCGGCTCCGACGCTCCCGTCGAGCACCCCGACCCGTTCGCCGCGCTGTACGCCGCGGTGACCCGTACCCGCCCCGACGGCACCCCCGCCGGCGGCTGGCAGCCCGAGCAGCGGCTGAGCATGGCCGAGGCCATCACCGCCCACACCCTGGGCGCGGCCTACGCCGCGGGCGAGGAGGACCACAAGGGCGTCCTCGCGCCGGGCAAACTCGCCGACTTCATCGCGGTGGACACCGACCCCTACCGGGAGTCGGCGGACGCGGTGCTGCGCACCCAGGTCCTGACCACCGTCGTCGGCGGCGACGTCCGCTGGCGGCGAATCTGAAGGAGCGCCCCCGTTGAACACCCGGATCCTCACCACGCTGACCGCGCTCGCCACCGGAGCCCTGCTGGCGGCCACCGCGGCGTGCGGCGCCAAATCTCTGGACGCCGGCGCGTCCGACCGAAAGTCCGTCGTCCTCGACAAGGCCCCCACCGAGGAGAAGGCGGCCGGCGTCATCGACGCCGTCACCCCCGACCAGGACCTGGCGGCCAAGGTGCCGTCGAGCGTCAAGTCCGGCGGGCTGAAGGTCGTCTCGTCCATCGGTTACCCGCCGATGGAGCTGTTCGCCACCGACGGTAGGACGCCGATCGGCTTCGACCCCGCCCTCGCCAGGGCCATCGCCAGGAAACTCGGCGTCAAGGTGACCATCACCGACGAGGAGTTCAACTCCCAGATCCCCGGCGTGCTCTCCGGCCGCTACGACTTCGTCATCTCCTCGATGTCCGACACACCGGAGCGGGAGGGCCAGATCACCTTCGTCGACTACGTACGTGCGGGCGCCGGGTTGCTGGTCAAGAAGGGCGACCCGGCCGGCATCACCGGGCCGAAGGACCTGTGCGGCAAGACGGTGTCCGTGGTGGACAACGGCTCCTCGATGAACCTGGCCGAGCGGTACGCCGCCGACTGCAAGAAGGCCGGCTCCGCCGCCGTGAACATCCTGAAGTTCCCCGGCGACCAGGAGGCCCTGCTCCAGGTCAGCGGCGGGCGCGCGCAGGCGAGCATCACCGACTACGTGGTGGCCGCCAGCAAGGCCGCCGATCCCAAGCTCGCGGTCGACGCGGTCGCGCTCGACGGCACGGAGAGCCCGTGGGGCATCGGGATCAGGCCGGACAACAAGCAGCTCATCGAATCCGTCAAGGGCGCGCTGGGCGCACTCATCCGCAGCGGTGAGTACGCCAAGCTGCTCCAGGCGTGGAACCTGGGGAAGCTGGCCGTCCCGTCCGTCGTGGTCAACGGCGGTAAGTGACCATGCGCACGGAACCGATCGCCGACCCGTCCGGCACGCTCGTCCCCGTCGCGCGGACCTGGCACTGGGGCCGCTGGCTGGCCGGGGCGGTCGCGCTCGCGCTCGCGGGCTGGCTCGTCTACCTGGTCGTGGTCAACCCGCGCCTGCACTGGGGCAAGGTCGCCGGGTACCTGTTCAACGACCGGATCCTGGCCGGGGTCTGGGTCACCATCGAGATCTCCCTGCTGGCGACGGTCCTCGGGCTGGTGCTGGGCGTGGTGATCGCGATCGCGCGGCTGTCGCACAACCCGGTGCTCAGCTGGATGGCCACGTTCTACATCTGGTTCTTCCGCGGCACACCCGTGCTCGTGCAGCTCATCTTCTGGTACAACCTGGCGTTCCTCTTCCCGAGGCTGGTCCTCAAGATCCCCTTCACCATGATCGGCGTGATGTGGGACACCAACCAGGTGATGACCGGCTTCACCGCGGCCATGCTCGGCCTCGGGCTGAACCTGGCGGCCTACTTCGCCGAGACCGTACGCGCCGGCATCCAGGCCGTCGACCACGGCCAGACCGAGGCGGCGTACGCGCTCGGCATGACCCCGGCCAAGCGCATGCGGGTCATCGTGCTGCCGCAGGCGCTGCGCATCATCATCCCGCCGACCGGCAACGAGTTCATCTCCATGCTGAAGACCACCTCGCTGGTCTACGTGGTCGCCGGGCACGACCTGATGACGAATGCCAGCCAGATCTACAAGGCGAACAATCTGATCATGGAGCTGCTGATCGTGGCGAGCCTGTGGTACATGCTCATGACCGCCGTGGCGACGTTCCTGCAGGGCAGGCTGGAGCGCCGGTTCGGGTCCGACGCCGTACGGCTGGTGCGCGGTGGCGGGCTGGCGGCCCGGGTCCTGCCGAAGGTGGCCGCGTGAACGCCGTCGTGCAGGCCTCGGGCGTCCGGATGAGCTACGGCGACGTGCAGGTCCTGGGCGGCGTGGACTTCACCGTGGCCTCCGGCGAGGTGAGCTGCATCATCGGCCCGTCGGGCTCGGGGAAGTCCACGTTCCTGCGGTGCGTCAACGGCCTGGAGCCGGTGCTCGGCGGCAGCCTGCGAGTGCTCGGCGAGGAGGTCGGCCACAGCCTGCGCGACGGCCGGTACCACCCGTGGACGCCCAAGGAGTTCGCCGCCTTCCGCAGGAACATCGGCATGGTGTTCCAGCGCTTCAACCTGTTCGCCCACCAGAGCGCGCTGGACAACGTCGCCTGCGGCCCCATCCACGTGCTGGGCACACCGCCGGACCGGGCGCGGAAGCTGGCGATGGAACACCTGGACCGGGTCGGCCTCGCCGACCACGCGCACAAGCGACCCCGCCAGCTGTCCGGTGGCCAGCAGCAGCGGGTGGCGATCGCCAGGGCGCTGGCGATGAACCCGGCGCTGATGCTGTTCGACGAGCCGACCTCCGCGCTGGACCCCGAACTCGTCGACGAGGTCCTGGAGGTCATGAAGAGGCTGGCCGCCGATGGGATGACGATGATCGTGGTGACCCACGAGATCGCCTTCGCGAGAGAGGTCGGCGACCGGCTGTCCTTCTTCGCCGACGGCGTGGTCGTCGAGCACGACCGTCCCGGCGCGCTCCTGGCCGGCCCCCGCCACGACCGGACCAGGGCGTTCCTGTCCAGCGTGCTCAGTTCCAGGACCGAATGACCCCGCCGGTCGGCCAGGCCCCTTCCGTCCGGGGGCGATGTGGGCCTCACGGAACATTGAGGCTGATCGGGTCACAAGGGACGTCGAGGTGAAGCTTCGCCTCTTTGCCGGCGAGCTTCGGATGCGGGCTGAGTGCCGCGCGAAGAAACGGTGCCTGGTAACCGGTGGAAGCTAAACTGCGCGGATAACGCCTTTGCCGCCGGGAGTCGGGATGAACGGTCACATCACCCGTCGTCGACGGCTTTTCGTGCTCCTGGCTGGTTTCTTCGGCTTCGTCACGTCCGCGTCCGTCGCGGCGCTTCCCGGAACCGCGATCGTTCAGGGCCTCAGTACGAGCACTGCGGCCGCCGCGGACTCTCCGGGCTTCCGGGGCTCCACGGCGCCGGGCACCGCTCTTGGCCGTGGTCACCGTTCTTCGGAACGGCCCGTCACCATCTCCCTGACCATCGCCCGCTCGCCCGGCGCGGTGTCCACCGGAGCGCTGCCCGCGGCCCGGCGTTCGATCGAGGCCGCCCGCAGCGCTGCGCAGCGGAACGCCGCCTCGGCGCAGCACGCGACCGATCACATCCAGTCGCAGACCGTCGGCACTCTCCCGTCTCGCGGCTCCCTGACCGGCGCCGACCCGCGCCCGGCCGGCGTCGCGGGCGAAACCGCCATCGTTCGGGCGGCCGTACCCGCCTCCGACGTTCAGGTCCGGGGCCCACCCTCCAGCACGGGTTCTCACGCGCTCAGCCGTTGACCGCGGCGTCCACCGGGACGCTGCGGCGTTCCCGTATGGAGGCCAGTCATCTCTCGTATCACCGTGGCGCGAGCACATTCGGTGCCCGCCCGATCACCGCTGTCCGCGAACCTCGCATTTCCCAGCCCCGGCCCTGTGGCCGAACTCATGCCGGAGGGGAAATGCTGACCACTTTCATCCAGGCGTTCCGAACACCCGACGTGCGCAGGAAACTGCTCTTCACGATCGCGATCATCGTCATATTCCGGCTGGGGCAGAATCTTCCGGCGCCCGGAGTGGACGTCAGGGCCGCGAAGGTCTGCGTCGCCGGCATGGGCAGGAGCGGCCAGGCCGGCGTCCTCGACACGGTCAACGTCCTCAGCGGCGGCGCGCTGCTGAAGCTGTCCGTTTTCGCGCTCGGCATCTTCCCCTACATCACGGCCAGCATCATCCTGCAGCTTCTGACGGTGGTGATCCCGAGGCTGCAGGCCCTCAAGAAGGACGGCCAGTCCGGCACCGCCAAGATCACCCAGTACACGCGCTACCTCACCGTCGGGCTGGCCGTGCTGCAGGGGGCCAGCGTCGCCGCCGTCGTCTCGACCGGCACCCTGTTCCGGGGCTGCTCGTCCTCGCTGCTGCGCGACCACCGGATCCTCACCATCGCCACGATGGTGATCTGTATGGTGGCCGGCACCGCGGTGATCATGTGGCTGGGGGAGCTGATCACGGAGCGGGGCATCGGCAACGGCATGTCGCTTCTGATGTTCACGCAGATCGCCGCGATGCTCCCGACCCAGTTCTGGAACATCGCCAAGTCCAAGGGCGGCTTCACGTTCGTCGTGGTCGTCCTGCTCAGCGTCGCGGTCGTGGCCGGCGTCGTCTTCGTCGAGCAGGCCCAACGGCGCATTCCGGTGCAGTACGCCAAGCGGATGGTGGGCCGGCGGACGTACGGCGTCACCGGCACCTACATCCCGCTGAAGGTGAACCAGGCGGGCGTCATCCCGATCATCTTCGCCTCGTCGCTGATCTACCTGCCGTCCACGACCGCCCGACTCTGGCCCGGCAACAAGTTCCTCAACCGGACACTCGCCCCTTACCTGAGCCCGGGCAGCGCGTGGAACACGGGGGCGTTCTTCCTGCTGATCGTCTTTTTCACGTACTTCTACGTGGCGATCACCTTCAACCCGGTGGAGATCGCTGACAACATGAAAAGGTACGGAGGGTTCATCCCCGGTATCCGTCCCGGCCGCCCGACCGCCGGATATCTCGACCACGTGCTCACGCGGATCACCGCTCCGGGCGCGCTCTACCTGGCTCTGATCGCGCTCATACCGACGATCGAGTTCACGGCGATGGGCACGGCCCAGGAGTTCGCCTTCGGCGGCACCAGCCTCCTGATCGTCGTCGGTGTGGGGCTGGACACCGTGAAGCAGATCGAGAGTCAGCTCCAGCAACGCAACTACGAGGGCTTCCTCCGCTGACCCGCCGTGCCGCTGATCTCCCGACCGTCCCGTACGGCCGAGGGATCAGCGGCGCACGATCACCGCTACCGAGCAGGGGGGAAGCAGACCTCGTTCAGTGACCGGGCCTGCGCCGGCGCCGCGCCCTCTGCCGGCCCGATCGTGCGCTCCTGAGCGCATCACGGGTGCCGACCGGCCGGGGCGGGCATGCCGGCCGGGCCGCGCAGCGCGGACACGATCCAGTCGATGGCCGCCGCGGGGGACTTCGGCGGCCGTCGGCCGTCGATGACCGACAGCAGCCGCCAGTAGCGTTCGGTGCGGGCGTCGGCCGATGGCGGCCTGGACGGCTCGTCCCTGCTCTTCGGTGTGGACCCGCATCGGGTCGCCGGCCGCTCGCCGCGTCGCGTGATATTCGGTCATCCGCCGTTCGGCGTCCGGGGCGATGTCCAGGCCCGCGCAGACCTCGTCCCAGAACGCGTCGATGATGCGGCGGCGTTCGGCGTTCGGCGGTCGGTCGGCGGCACCAGTCCCATGTTGGAGTACAGCCGGACCGTCTTGGTCGTCAGGCCCGTACGGCGCGCCGCCTCGCCGATCGAGCAAAGCCTCGTCTCGCCGCTCATGCGTCCACTATCGGGGTTCCCGTAACGGGAGACGCAAGGGCAGGCCCCCGCTCAGCTCCCTCCACGTGGCGGATCTCCCGCGCGTACGGGTTCGGGCGCGGGGCCGAGCAGTGTGGCGACGGCGCCGGCGGTCTCGGGGTGGCGGGCCAGCAGTGCCGCCGCCGCGGAAGGCCGGGGCGCGGCGCCGGCCGTGCGGTCGTAGCCGAGCAGGTCCGCCACCGCCTCGTACGTCGCCGGATGGGCGGTCAGCAGGTCCGCCACGGGGCCGGACGGCGTGGGGGCCACCGGTGCCTCGGCGGGCCGCCGCGACCACGGCGGCACCCACGCGTCGATGGCAGCCAGGCTTCCGGGGAACGTACGGCCCGCCTCGCGTACGAGCACCGGCACGAGTTCCCGCGCGTTGTCGCGCAGGGTCGTGATCAGCCTGGGCAGCCACGGGAGCAGGACGGTGTCGGGCAGCCGGGCGAACGACTTGGAGATCACCTCGACCACCAGGGGCGTCAGCGCCGGAACCGGCTCCAGGGCCTGGACGAACCCGCTGAGGTACTGCGGGAACGCCGGCACGACGAGCGGGTTGGCCAGCAGGTCGTCGCAGCGGGAGCGCAGGTCGTCCTGGGACAGCAGGCCGAGCTGGCAGCTCGCCGCCCACAGCAGCGCGACCTTCGCCGGCGCCTCCGGGTGCGACTGGCGTACGGCGAGTTCGAGCTGGGCGTGGTCGCAGCCGAAGGACAGGGCCAGGCTCTCCATGCCGAACAGGAACCCGAGCATGGCCGCCACCTGGCGCACGCCGCTGTCATCGTCGGTGAAGGCGGTCGGCAGCAACGTGCAGTAGTGGGCGTACCCGGTGGTCACGAACGCCTCGCACCACCGCGGCAGCGCGGGCCGGGTCGCGCGGTAGTGACCGAGCAGCCGGCGCATGCGCCGCAGCACCTCGGGCGCGTCGTCGACCGTACGTTCGGCGGACAGCAGCTCCACGGCCCGCGCGCCGAGCTCGTCGGTGAGCCGGCCGCCGCCGAGGTAGAGGAGGGACTGCTCGACCGCGTCGAGCGCGACGGAGGCGGTGGCGCGCTCGCCCTGCACGGCCCGGCGGAGGCGCTGTTCGAGCACCTGCTCGACGGTGACGCCCTCGTACCCGAGCTCGATGAGCGAGCGCTGGTTGCGGCCGATCGCCAGGTCCCAGCTCTCCTGTATCGAGCGCTCGCCGAGCCGGCGCGAGCCCATGATCGGGCGTACGGCGTCGTCCGGCAGCAGGTGACGCAGGATCCACAGCAGCTGGGAGCAGGGTGCCAGCTCCGGCCGTGCGTCGAGATCGAGCAGGGCCCGCTGGATCGTGCGCTTCTCCAGGTCGAGCCCCAGGGGCGCGAGGCGGTCGAGGACGTCGCGCGCCAGCGGCGGCAGCGCGTCGTACCCGACCTGACCGACCCGGTCGCCGCCGAGGAGGATCTCGCAGAGGCGGCGGACGTCGCGCCGGCCCGGTACGGCGTCCTTCTCGATGCAGGTGATCGCGGCGTCCTGGAAGTCGTACGGCGTGGGCCGGCGGCGGCCCCGCAGCCCGGCGAGCAGGACGGACGTCTCGAACACCGCGATCGCGTCGGCCGTGCTGGCGAGGTAGCCGTTACGCCGCGCCAGCCGGACGATGCCGGCGCACCAGCCGAGCAACTCGTCCTCGTCGATGCCGTCGAGGGCCGGTGGCGCGGCCAGGAAGCCGGACAGCCGGTCGGTGACGGGCTCCGGCGGCGCCGGGGCGCGCTTCTTGGCGGTTTCGCGGGTGCCCTTCTGCCCCTTGAGCCGGTACGGCGCGACGCGTGCGTGCCTGAGCGCCTTGGCCCAGGTCGCCGCGGCGATCGACACCGAGCCGGAGGCCAGGCCGAACTGCGCCTCGATGGCCGCGTGGCTGGAGGGGATCAGCCCGTAGAGCCAGCGGGTGGCCGTCCGCGGGGCGATCTCGAACGGCTCGGCGTCGGCGTCGACGCCGAACTGCTCGACCGTGCTGGCCGCGTGGAAGGCGCCGCAGACGTACAGGCAGTCCGCGGGGTCGGCACCGGAGGAGGCGAGGTGCTCGCGCATGCGGGTCCACATGTACCGCTCGCGGTTCTCGTCGGCCTCAACGCCGCGCCGCCCCGGCCGCAGCCGGCGGAACAGGCTGCCGATCAGCACCATGACCTGGCGGTACGTCGCGTAGTCCGCGCCGATCAGGGGCTGTTCGACGTACTGGTCCCACCACTCGGACCAGTGCCGGACCCGGCCGTGGTGGAGCAGGTGCTCCTCCAGCTCGGCGAAGCCCGGCCGCAGGTCGCCGATCTCCAGGCCGACGGCGTCACCGTGCAGCGCCGCGTCGTCCTCGGACTCGGACTCCGACCCGGGCTCTGCCTCGGCGGGCGGCTCGTCCGGTTCCCACTGGAACACGTGATCGGTCGAGCGGTCGACCAGCACCAGCTCGACGCCCGGAGTGTCGAGGGCGTACGCGATGGCCTGGTACTCCGCGGACGCCTCGGTGATGGGGGCCACCACGCTGAGCGGCGCCGACTCCGGCGGGAACCCGTCGATCTCCGACGCGAACGCCTGGAGCGCGACCGGCAGGCGGCAGTTGCGCAGCTCGTCCAGCAGCGGCCGCAGGTCCTCGCACAGCTCCAGGTAGATGACCTTGGGCTGCTTGTCGCGCAGCCGCCGCGCCATCGCGAGCGCCGACGCCGGTGAGTGGTGGCAGACCGGGAAGATCTCCAGCCGCTCGGACAGCGCACGGTCGACGTCGTCGACCATGCCCGAGAGAATCTCCGGCACGGCGCCCGGACCGTCGGCGAACGCCTCGGCGGCGGTCGTCAGCTGCTCGCGCAGCGCGCCGAAGGTGCCGAGCCCGTCAGGCACGCGCTCGCTCATGACAAGGTGGCGATCGCCTGGCGGCCGCCTTCGAGGAAGGCCTGCCACGGGCCGCCCTCGTCCTGCTTGCCGCGCGGCTCGACCACGCCGTGCCAGAACTTGTTCAAGATGGCGAGGTCCTCGGGGCTCCGGCGGGCCAGCGACCCGATGAGCGAGCTCGCGAGCGTCTCGGCCCGCAGCGTGCTGTCGCCGAAGAAGCGGCTGTGCAGGATGGCGTCCTCCAGCACGCCGATCTGCTCGGCGGTGGACAGGGCGGACTCCAGGCGTTCGTCGTCGCTGCCGGCCGAGGCCGAGGCCGCGCGCAGGTCGGCGAAGCTCTCCAGCAGCACGTCCAGCAGTGTGGGCGGAACCTCCAGCTCGATCCGGTGCCGGCGCATGAGCTCGGTGGTGCGGAACCGGATGATCTCGGCCTCGCTGCGCCTGTTGGTCACGACCGGGATGCGGACGAAGTTGAACCGTCGCTTCAGCGCCGAGGACAGGTCGTTGACGCCGCGGTCACGGCTGTTCGCCGTGGCGATGATCGAGAAGCCGGGCTGGGCGAAGACGATGTTGTCGTGGTCCAGCTCGGGAATGGAGACGTACTTCTCGGACAGGATCGAGATCAGTGCGTCCTGTACGTCGCTGGTCGAGCGGGTCAGCTCCTCGAACCGGCCGATCACGCCCTGCTCCATCGCGGTCATGATCGGTGAGGGGATCATGGACTCGCGCGACTGCCCCTTGGCGATCACCATCGAGACGTTCCAGGAGTACTTGATGTGGTCCTCGGTGGTACCCGCCGTCCCCTGCACGACCAGGGTGGAGTTGCGGCAGATGGCGGCGGACAGCAGCTCGGCCAGCCAGCTCTTGCCGGTGCCCGGGTCGCCGATCAGCAGCAGGCCCCGGTCGGACGCCAGCGTCACGATGCCGCGCTCGACGAAGCTCCGGTCGCCGAACCACTTCTGCGGGATCTCGCGGTCGAGGCCGTCGGACCGCGTCGACCCGAGCACGAACGTGCGCACCATCCGGGGGCTGAGCCGCCAGGAGAACGGTTTGGGCCCGTCGTCGACGGACTCCAGCCAGTCGAGCTCCTCGGCGTACTTCACCTCGGCGGGGGCGCGGAGCATGTCGTCGGTCATGAGCGTTCTCTCTCCTAGGCGAGGAAGTTCTTGAGCTCGAACACGAGCTTGCGGATGTGTCCTGAGATCACGGGCGTGCCGAGGTCCTTGAAGCGCTGGCGGAACCAGGGGTTGACGCTCTGCTGCCCCGAGCTGTTCACCGAGCCGACGGGGATGAACCTCACTCCCGAGCGATGCACCGCCTCGATGCCGTCGAACAGCGGCTGGGACCGGTCGAACTCGTAGAAGTCGGAGATCCACACCATCACGGTGTTACGCGGATCGGAGATCTTCGGCCGGGCCATCGCCATCGCGACCGGCCCGTCGTTGCCGCCGCCGAGGTTGGTTCGCAGCAGCACCTCGAACGGGTCGTGCACCCACGGCGTCAGGTCGAGCGCCCGCGTGTCGTACGCGATCAGGTGCACGTCGACCTTGGGCAGGCCCGCGAAGATCGACGCCAGGATCGTGCAGTTGACCATCGAGTCGACCATCGAGCCCGACTGGTCGACCACCACGATCAGCCGGGCCGGCGTGGTGCGCTTGGCGGTGTGGCGGTAGAACAGCCGGTCGACGTAGAGGCGTTCGTCCTCGGGGCTGTAGTTGGTGAGGTTCTTCCAGATCGTGCGTTCGAGGTCGAGGTTGCGGAACACGCGCTTCGGCGGCACCGAACGGTCGAGGGTACCCGCGCTCGTCTGCTGTACCTGGGTGCGCAGCACCTGAGCGACCTCGTCGACGTAGCGGCGGATCAGCGACTTGGCGTTGGCGAGGGCGACGCCCGACAGGTTGGACTTGTCGCGCAGGAGCTGCTCGATCAGCGACATGCTGGGCGTGAGGCGGCTCGCCAGCGCCGGATCGGCGAGCACCTCACGGAGCCGCATGCGGCGTACGAGGTCGCCCTCCAGCTCGGACAGGGTGCCGGACAGCCCGCCGGCGGCCTCATCGCCGAGCGCCTCGCGGAGCCAGCCCGCGTCCTTCTGCCAGCCCGCGAGCCGCGTGGCCGTCACACTGCCCGATCCGGTGGAGAACACGTTGAGCAGCAGCTTCGACATCAGCGCCGCCCGGCGTACCGGGTCGCCGCCGGCGTCGCCGTGCTCCATCAGGCCGCGAAGCTCACCGCCCAGCTCGGGGAAGCGCTGGATGAGGTTGTCCACCGAGATGGACGGGTCGAGCAGCGCGGGCGGCAGGCCGAGGTCGTCGACGACGGCCATGCTCGCGGTCTCCAGCGCGGGCTGCTCGTCGACGTCGAACACCCGGGCCAGCAGCCGCCAGTAGAGCACCTGACGCCTTGTCTCGTCGCTCGGCGCCGTCATGGGGGTCTCGGTCATCGTCGCAGCAGCCGTCCCGCTCGCTCGCGGAGCACGGCGACCGCGTCGCCGGCTCTGGCCTCGGCCTTCACGACCTTCGGGTCGGTGGGCCCCATCGCCCAGTCGCCGCCGTGCGCCTCGAACGGCTTGCGCTTCAGCGTGCCGCGTACGGCGAGCGGCTGGAGCGTCCACCGGCCGCCGTCCCAGCGGACCAGGCCGACGCAGGCCTCGGAGGCGGCCACCATCGCCGGCGTCAGCGGCCCGCCGTCCGGCAGCCGGTCGAGGTCGACCGGGAGCGTGTGGCCGTCGAGCTCGAACCCGCCGTCGACCGCCCGGTAGCCCTCCACCAGCACGGACTCGGCGATGCGCACCGGGTGGCGTTCCAGCGGCGGCACGGCAGGGAAGGCGGCCTCCGGCAGCAGCACCCGGGCGGTGACGAAGGGGTCGGCGGGCTCGGCCAGGGCGGCGCGGTCGTCGTGCCAGACGAGGTCGCCGCTCGCCAGCAGCGGCATGTCGGTGAGGTCCAGGCCGCGGTGCTCGGCGAGGGCGCCGAGCAGCGTCGGATGCGCGTGCAGCAGCCGCCACACCGCCGGGCCGACGATCGTGTCCACCTTCGCGGCGCCCACGCTCACGCGCACGGCGCGCGGCGGAGCCCCTCCGGCAGGCTCGAGGATCGCGTGGACCTGCGCCTGGACCGCGGTGGCGTGCTCGTGCAGGTCGACGCCGAGGACCAGCAGCCGCCCCGACACCGGCTCGGGAGATCCGGCCGGGACGCTCTGTTCGTCCCGACCAACCGACCCCGACCGACCTCCCGGTTCTCCCCGATCAACCAGCCCCGCCCGACCTCCCGGTTCTTCCCGACCAACCGACCCCGACCCCGACCGGCAGAGCAGCAGGGCCCGCGCCCACAGGTCGGCCCAGCGCCGGGCCGGCAGCCGTTCCATCGTCGCCACGGGGGAGGAGGCCCGCAGCTCGGCGGCGAGGCCGTCGAGCAGCACCGCGAGCCGCCGCGCGCCCGGATCGGCGAGCAGTGCCTCGACCGCCTGGTCGGCGGCGGAGACCAGGTCGTGGTCGACACCTCGCCATCCGGTGATGGCCAGTTCCTGGAGCCAGGAGCGGCAGGCGCCGAACCGGGGGTCCGCCGGCTCCGCCTCGATCGCGGGCTCGGCCGCCTCCACGACCGGCGGGACCGCCCGCTCACGGCCGAGCGCGGCGTCGAGCCGGCCGAGCAGGGCGTCGTGGACGGCGCCGAACAGCGCGGTGCGTCCTCCGGCCAGGGCCGCGAGGTGCTCGTCGGTGACGGAACCGGCGGCGATCTTCTCGGCGGCCTCCCGCACGGGCTGGCCGAGTGGTGTCGCGCCCAGGGCGCCGGCCAGCGCGGTCAGCGCCGCCGCCTGATCACCGCCGAGGCGGCCGAGGCCGTGTGCGAGAGCGTCGTCGAACCCGGCCACCAGGTCGAGCGCCTCCTCGGCGCCGTCCGGCGCCGCGCCGAGCAGCTCGGCGAGCTGGACACCGAGCATCACCGGACCTCCGCGGAAACGGCCGGGAACCAGTGCATCTCGGCGAGCGGCGCCGTCGTGCCGGGAAGCTCGAGGTAGGTCAGATGCCGCAGGAAGCGGCTGAACACCCCGGCCGCCGGCGCGGCCTCGCGCGTGCCGTCGAGGCGGCTCATCAGGTCGTCGTCGCCGGTCTCGACGCGGAGGTAGCGGGCGACGCGGTCGAGGCCGTACTGCAGCACGGCCTCGTCGGCGAGCGCCCGCAGGTGCTTGCACGGCGAGGCGCCCGACAGCCCGCCGCACGGGCGGTTGTTGTTGGTGCTGCAGCTGAACCCGTGGGTGGCGGCGCTGATCGAGGAGACGTAGACGCGGGCGAGGTCCGAACCGCTCGACACGACGCCCTGCAGCCGTCCGTCCGCCAGTTCGACGAAGGGGACCTTGACCAGCTTGCGGGGGCGCACGGGCCGTACGACCGGCTCGGCGCTGCGCTGCTCCCGAGCGGCTGTTTCGATCATGAACCGAAGCTATCGGGAGCCCCCGACAGTTCAGGGTGATCGCCGTTCGTCCACCCGGCCGCCCTCGTACACACGCCCGACGGCCGACAGGCCGCTCGCCCCGGAGGAAAAGGAACCGAGGACGCGATGAGTTCCGGCCGGCCGCCGGGTCCGTACCTGTGACGGGTCCGGACCACGGTGAAAGGGGACCGCATGACGGTGGAGGTGGACGAGGGGGAGTTCGTCAGGCTCACCGGCCGGTACCGGAGAGAACTCCTGGTCTTCTGCTACTCGATGCTCGGCTCGGCGGAGGACGCCGAGGACCTGGTGCAGGAGACCTACCTCCGGGCGTGGCGTTCGTTCGGCGGCTTCGAAGGCCGGTCCTCGCCGCGCACCTGGCTCTATCGCATCGCCACGAACCGGTGCCTGACCGCCCTCGAACGCCGGGAGCGCCGGCCGATGCCGTCCGGGCTCGGCGGTCCGGCGGAGGACCCGGAAACGCCGCTGACCACCGATCCCCGGGTCGTGTGGCTCCAGCCGCTGCCCGAGGGGATGCCGGGCGACCCGGCGGCGGTCGTCGAGCGGCGCGCCGGCGTACGGCTGGCGCTCGTGGCGGCCATGCAGCACCTGTCGGCCCGCCAGCGCGCCGTGCTGATCCTCCGGGAGGTGCTGGCCTGGCGCGCCGCCGAGGCGGCGGAGGTCCTCGGCATGACGCCGACGGCGGTCAACAGCGCCCTCCAGCACGCGCGGGCGCGCCTGGGCCGCGCCGCTGCCGTGGAGGAGGAGCTCACCGAGCCCGCCGAGGCCGGCCGCCGCGCCCTGCTCGGACGCTACGTCACGGCCTTCGAGAACGCCGACGTCGCCGGGCTGGTGACCCTGCTGCACGAGGACGCGGTGATGGAGATGCCGCCGTACCTGACCTGGTTCGCCGGGCGCGCGGCCGTCATCGGCTTCCTCGAGCGCAACTGCCTGAGGACCCCTGGGGGATTCCGCATGGTCCCCGTGTCGGCCAACGGGCAGCCGGCGGTGGCCGTGTACGAGCGGGAACCGGACGGCGCCTACCGGGCCCACGGAGTGCAGGTGCTGACCGTACGGGGCGGGGCGATCAGCCGGCTCGACACCTTCCTCGACCCCGGGCTGCCGGCCGCCTTCGGGCTGCCCGCCACCGCGTGATGAATCCGGCGCCCGGCCCGGGTCTCCATCTACGGCAGACCCGATCACGAAAGGACGCGTCATGAGGATCATCCATTACCGCACCCGGCCCGAGGCGGCCGAGGAGAACCGGCGGCTCGTGGAGCAGGTGTTCGCCGAGCTGCGCGCCGAGAGGCCGGACGGGCTGCGCTACGCCACGTTCCGCCTGGCCGACGGGGTGAGCTTCGTCCACCTCGTCGACAATGAGGGCGACGACGACGCGCTCGGCGCATCGGCCGCCTTCGCGGCGTTCCGGAAGGACATCGGCGACCGGGTCGTCGCCCCGCCGGAGGCCGGCGAGGTCACGCTCCTGGGGTCCTACCGCCTCTTCGGCTGAACCGGCGGGAGACCGCGCATCCCCGGCCGGGATCGGTAGCCTTCTGCGCGTGACCGATGACGTGCAGGGGGACCGTCCGCCGGTGACGCGACCGGCCGGCTTCGTCGAGCCGGAGATCTACTACGCGGGGCTCGCCACCGTGTACGTCGTGGCCGGAGCCCTGATCACCGATTCCGCCGGGCGGGTCCTGCTGGTCAAGCCCAACTATCTCGACCACTGGCTCCTGCCCGGCGGCACGGCCGACGAGGGCGAGCCGCCCGAGGCCACCTGCGCCCGTGAGGTGAAGGAGGAGATCGGCCTCGACCTGCCGGTCGGACCGCTGCTGTTCGTCGGCTGGGGGCCCGCGCGCGCTCCGCGGCCCCGGCCCATGCTGACCTTCATCTTCGACGGTGGCGACCTCGACCGCCCCGAGCGGATCCGGTTGCAGGAGGACGAGGTGGACGACCACGCCTTCCTCCCGCCGGACGAGGCCTGTCGCAGGCTCGGCCCCGTCGGGCACCGCCTTGCGCCCGCGCTGCGCGCCCGCGAGACGAAGATCCCGCACTACCTGTCCGAGGCGTGAGCGTCCTGCTCCGGCGCGGGAAGTAGCCTTGATGCGTGCCGCATTCCACGTCAAACCCGGCGCCGGACTTCGCGTCGCCGAAGGCTCTCAGTGAGGCCCTCGAAGCACACGCGTACCTGTCCGACGAGGGTCTCGCCACGGCCTGCTTCCTCGGCCTGCGCATGCGCAGGCCGCTGTTCCTGGAGGGAGAGGCGGGCGTCGGCAAGACCGAGCTGGCCAAGACGCTCGCCGCCGTCCTGGACGTCCCGCTGATCCGCCTGCAGTGCTACGAGGGCCTGGACGCCGCGCAGGCCCTGTACGACTGGGACTTCCCCCGCCAGCTGCTGCACCTGCGCGCCGCCGAGGCGGCCGGGGTCACGGACGTCCAGCGTCTGGAGTCGGAGCTGTACGACCGGCGCTTCCTCGTCTCGCGTCCCCTGCTCCAGGCGCTGGAGACCTCGACGGAGGAGCGGCCGAGCGTCCTGCTCGTCGACGAGATCGACCGGGCCGACGACGAGTTCGAGGCGTTCCTGCTCGAAGTGCTGAGCGACTTCACGATCTCCATCCCCGAGCTCGGCACGATCAGCGCCCGGCGGCCCCCCGTGGTCGTCGTCACGTCCAACCGCACCCGCGAGGTGCACGACGCGCTCAAGCGCCGCTGCCTGTACCACTGGCTCGACCACCCCGCCTTCGAACGCGAGGTGGCGATCATCCGCCGCCGGCTCCCGGAGGCCACCGAGACGCTCGTACGGCAGGTGGCGGGCGCCGCGGGCCGGCTGCGGCGACTGGACCTGCTGAAGGCGCCGGGCATCGCCGAAAGCCTCGACTGGACCGAGGCGCTCGTCGCCCTCGGCGCGCGCGACCTGGACCCGGAGACGGCCGCGGTGACGCTCGGCACCGTGCTGAAGTACCGCGAGGACACCGAGCGCGTCGTCCAGGGCGGCATCGAAGCGCTGTTCAACGGGGGCTGACCGTGTCCCGGGACGTGGTCGAGACGCTCACCGGCTTCGCCCGCACGCTCCGGGCCGCGGGCGTCGGCGCCGACCCCGAACGGGTCCAGGCGATGATCGGCGCGGTGAGCCACCTCGACGTGCTCGATCCGGTCGACGTGTACTGGGCCGGGCGGCTGACCATGTGCGCCGACCCGGCGGACCTGCCGCGCTACGACCGGTGCTTCGCCGCGTACTTCACCGGCCGTACGCCCCCGGTGACCCGCACGGTGCCGCCCCCGGTCACCGTCATCCGCCCGGCCGCCACCCCGGGCGCGGCCGAGGGCGGCGACGAGTCCGACGACGTCTCCCTGGCGACCGCCAGCGAGATCGAGGTGCTGCGGTCGCGTGACGTGGCCCGGCTCAGCGCCGCCGAGCGCGCCGAGGTCCACCGGCTGCTCGCCCTGCTCGACGACGTCTCCGCCCGGCGCCGGTCGCGGCGCTTCACCGCACGCCACCGCGGGCGCCTCGACCAGCACCGTACGGTCCGCTCCATCCTGCGGCGCGGCGGGGAGATCTCCGGTCTGCGCTACCGCGCCCACCGCACCCGGCCCCGGCGCGTGGTGCTGATCGTGGACGTGAGCGGCTCGATGAGCCCGTACGCCGACGTGCTGCTGCGCTTCGCGCACGCCGCCGTGCGCTCCGCGCCGCGGACCACGGAGGTGTTCAGCGCGGGCACCCGGCTGACCCGGGTCACGCGCGAGCTGCGCCACCGCGAGCCGGACGCCGCGATGCGCGCGGTGTCGGCGGCGATCCCGGACTGGAGCGGCGGCACGCGGCTGGGGGAGGAGCTGAAGGAGTTCCTCGACCGCTTCGGGCAGCGCGGCATGGCCCGCGGCGCGATCGTCGTCGTCGCCTCCGACGGCTGGGAGCGCGGCGACCCGTCGCTGCTCGGCGAGCAGATGGCACGGCTTCGCCGGCTCGCGTACCGGGTGGTGTGGTCCAACCCCCACAAGGCCCAGCCGGGCTACGAACCGCTCACGGGAGGGATGCTCGCGGCGCTTCCGTACGTTGACCACTTCGTGGCCGGTCACAGTCTGGCCGCGCTCGAAGAACTGGCAGGGGTGATCGGAAATGCGTGACGTCCTCGGTGATATCGCCAAGTGGTACCACGAGGGGGAGACGTTCGGGCTGGCGACCGTCGTGAACACCTTCCGCAGCGCCCCACGCCCGGCCGGGGCGGCGATGGCCGTCTCCGGCGGCGGTGAGGTGGTGGGCAGCGTGTCCGGCGGCTGCGTCGAGGGCGCGGTGTACGAGCTGGCGCAGGAGGTCGTGGAGTCGGGCCGGCCGGTCGTGCAGCGCTACGGCGTCAGCGACGACGACGCCTTCGCGGTCGGGCTGACCTGCGGCGGCATCCTCGACATCCTCGTCGAGCCGATCAGCCCGGAGACGTTCCCGCTGTTCGGCGAGGTGGTCGCCGCCATCGAACGCCACGAGCCGGTCGCGATCGCCACCGTCATCGAGGGCCCCGGCGAGATCGGCGCCCGGCGGCTCGTGTGGACGGACCGCGCGGAGGGCTCACTCGGCGTCGAGCGGCTGGACGAGGCCGTCGACGACGACGTGCGCGGCATGCTCGCCCAGGGCACCACCGGCATCCGCCGGTACGGCCGGCACGGCGAACGCCGGCTCGACGAGCTGGGCGTGTTCGTCCACTCGTTCGCCCCGCCGCCGCGCATGCTGGTGTTCGGCGCGATCGACTTCGCCGCCGCGGTCGCCCGGATCGGCAAGTTCCTCGGCTACCACGTGACCGTCTGCGACGCCCGCCCGGTCTTCGCGACCGCCAAACGGTTCCCCGAGGCCGACGAGGTCGTGGTGAAGTGGCCGCACAAGTTCCTCACCGAGACCGAGACGGACGTGGACGAGCGCACGGTGATCTGCGTGCTGACCCACGACCCGAAGTTCGACGTGCCGCTGCTGGAGGTCGCGCTGCGCACCCGCGCGGGCTACGTGGGCGCGATGGGCTCCCGCCGCACCCACGACGACCGCCTCGAACGCCTCCGCGAGGCGGGTGTCACGGAGGCGGAGATCGCTCGCCTCCGCTCGCCGATCGGCCTCGACCTGGGCGCGCGCACTCCGGAGGAGACCGCGGTCTCGATCGCGGCCGAGCTGATCCAGCTCCGCTGGGGCGGCACCGGCCAGGCCCTCACCGAGACGGAGGGCCGCATCCACGGCGCCTGACGGTGCGGTGGTTCCGGGCGGTCTCCCGGAGACCGCCCGGAGCGTCGCGCACGGGCGGTCTCACCGCGGAGACGGCCGGGGCGTCACCTGCGG
Source organism: Actinoallomurus oryzae (assembly GCF_039541955.1). Classification (NCBI taxonomy): domain Bacteria; kingdom Bacillati; phylum Actinomycetota; class Actinomycetes; order Streptosporangiales; family Thermomonosporaceae; genus Actinoallomurus; species Actinoallomurus oryzae. The sequence goes on from NZ_BAABHF010000025.1 coordinate 148,450, forward strand.
GTGGTGCCCGCCTCGGCGAGGTTGACGATCGCCTCGGCGGCCCGGAAGTACTTGTTGTGTCCCATGTCGCCGATGGTCTTGATGCCGAACGCCTTGTTCAGCGCCTCCGCGTCGGCGTCGCTGACCCCGGCGATGGCTGCGACGGGCGCGTCGCAGAGCCCTTGGAGATCGGTGTTCTCATAGGCCTTGTCAAGTAGCTTGTCCAGGTCTGCGGTGACTGCCATGTCCGTGCACCTCCATCTGCGTGCCATGACCGGGGCGTTCGTGCCCCTCTGTAGGCCCTTCCCCGATATGTCCGGCTTGGCACGTGATCGCGGCTCCGCGCGCCGATGATCAGCGATTCGGCCGGTCGGCCGGGCGGGACCTGGATACGCTCTCCGAGCATGGAGACCAGGCATGCGGGAGCACCCGCGGGGCTGTTGCTCGCCGCGGGAGAGGGGCGCAGGCTCGGTACGCCCAAGGCGCTCGTCGAGATCGGCGGGACGCGCCTGGTGGACCGGGGCGTGCGGATGCTGCACGAGGCCGGCTGCACGCCGATCGTCGTGATCACCGGCGCGGCGCGCGTGGACGTCGCGGGCGCCGTCGTGGTGCACAACCCCGAGTGGCGCAGCGGGATGGGCTCCTCGCTGCGCACCGGGCTGTCCGCGCTCGCGCCGGCGTGCCCGGCCGTCGTGATCGCCCTGGTGGACCAGCCCGACGTCACCGCGGCGGCCGTGCGGCGGCTGCGGGCGGCGTACGAGGCCGGGGCGCGGGTCGCGGTGGCGACCTACGGCGGCCGTCCGCGCAACCCGGTGCTCATCGCCCACGAGTACTTCGACGAGGCCTCCGCGTACGCGCGGGGCGATGTGGGGGCGCGTGAGTTCCTGCGCGCCCGGTCCGACATCGTCGTTCCGGTCGCCTGTGACGACGTCGCGGACCCCGGTGACATCGACACGCCCGAGGATCTTCAACGGTACGGCGGCTCCCGCTGACAACCGATCGCGGCGCTCGCGCGTCTTGCACACGCCGGGGGGCTCTAGTGGCGTAAGTGACGACAACGGTGTCACGGGCACCGTGGGAAGGCGCGCGATGAGCAACTGGCCGGAGGAGCCCGGCTACCACTGGGTCACGCACAACGACAGCACGGCGAGCCACCTCGCCAAGGCGGCCGAGGCCATGGCCGCTCCCGTGCCGGATGTCGCGAAGGCCCAGGTTCACGCCACGATGGCGCAGGCGGAGGCCACGATGGTCGTGGTGCACACGCTGCGCGACATCATGGGCCGCATGTACGAGCAGACGGTCGCGGTGGAGAACCTCCGCCGGACGATCGCCGGGCTCGACGGAGCCGAGGACGACGCACGGAACGCCGACTCGCTGATCTTCGGCCGCGAGGCGGATCTCAGCCGGGAAGCGTGACGGCGTCGGCGTCGACCGCACCGCAGTCGACCGCGCGCCGCAGCCGCGCCGTCAGTGCCTTGATCGTCGCCGGCTCGTCGAGCACACCGTCCGCCCGGCGGTCGGCGTCTCCCGCCTCGGTCCACGCGCGGACCCGGTCGATGACGTCGTCCAGCCCGTTCAGGTGGAAGGCGTAGACGGTGGCGAACCGGCTCGCCAGGTGCGCCGCGTGCATGTCCCAGCCCTGGTTGTAGCCGTGCAGCAGGGAGTAGCGCACCAGGGCGGAGTGCCGGCGCCACGCCTTGTGGACGTCGGCCGTCTCGTCGCCCGCCGGCACGATGTTGGTCGAGCCGTCCGACAGGCGCACGCCCGTGCCGGCCAGCGTGACCTGCATGACGTGCCGGGCGTACTCGCAGGACGGGTGGTCCAGCCGCTGCTCCGACGGCGGCAGCCCCAGCGCGGCCGTGTAGTCGTAGACGCCGAAGTGGGCGGCGCTCAGCCGGCCGCCGGCGGCCTTGACGACCGCGGGCAGGCCGGTGACCGACTCGGGCGTCTCGACCTGGATCTCGAAGCGCAGCATGTTCGCCGGCAGGCCGATCTCGTCCTCGAACCGGGACAGGAACTCGGTGAAGATCTTCACGTGCTCCGCGGTGATGACCTTCGGGAACGTCACCACGAAGCCGCCCGGCAGCTTGCCGAGGCGTTCGGCGAGCCCGGTGAGGAACCCGTCCAGGGTGCGCATCGACCGCGCGTGCCCGCCGTCCGCGAACGACCGGACCCGCAGCCCCCAGTAGTAGGGCAGCCGTCGCGACTCGTACGCCCGCGCGACCTCCTCGACGGCGCTCGCGACGTGCGCGTCCTCCTCTTCGTCGTCGCGTACGCCGTAGCCGTCCTCGAAGTCGATCCGCAGGTCCTCGACCGGGTCGCGGGAGAGCTTGGCGGCGACCCGGTCGCGTACCGTCTCGGTCAGCGACGGCTCGACGCCGAACGCCGCGGTCATCGTGGACGGGTCCGCGACGTGGGCGTCCAGCAGCCTCAGCGCCTCCGCGCCCATCTCGCCGGCGGTGTCCGCGGTGAAACGGTCCGCGGGCACGTACACCGTGTGCACCGGCTGGCGGTCCGCCGGCTCGCCGGGGTGGCGGCGCGCGTGCTCGGCGCGCGCCTCCTCGACGCGAGCGTTCAGATCGTCGAGCGAGGACAGAGTCAACTTCACCGCGGTTTCCCTCCCAAAGATGCTGCGGCACACGTTACCGACCGAAACCGCCCCGAGACGGGTGATCACGTGGGGCCGTCAGCTCGCGGTGATGCCCCACACTCCGGAGGTCTCCTCACCGGGCCTCAGCGCGATGAGGTCGACGCCGGTGACGAAGGAGTTCGGCGGGCAGGTCATCGGCTCGGCGCCGAGGCCGGTGCGCCGCGTCTCGTCGGTCACCTCGTCGCGGGTGTAGACCTCCAGCCAGGGATGGCCCTCGCCGGCCCACAGCGCCACGGCGCGCTCGCCGTCGCTGAGCCGTATCCACGCCCGGCCGTCGCCGTCGCGGACCAGCGCGGTGTAGGGGTGGTTGATCGCGGTGGCGCCCAGACGCCGCGGCGTGCGGAAGTCGTACGGCGTGCCCGCGACGTCCCGCGCGTCGCCGACGGGGATGGAGCGCGAGTCGGTCTCCAGGTAGCGCTCGGCGGTGACGAGCAGGTCGCACTCGTCCAGTGGCCGCCCGAGCGTGAGGTAGGGGTGCGCCCCGTGCCCGTACGGCGCCACGCGCGAGCCGGCGTTGCGCGCCGACTGGCGCACCGTCAGGCCGCCGCCCGCGTCGAGGGCGTACTCCACGGTGAGGTCGAGGCGGAACGGATAGCCCGAGTACCCGAGCAGCCGGTGGGTGAGGGTCACACGGTGGCTCTCGTGCCCGGCGACGCGCCAGGGCGCGAACCGGACGAGCCCGTGGATCGCGTTGTCCAGCGGGCCCTCGTTGATCGGCAGGGCGTAGGCCTCGCCGTCGAAGGAGTAGCGGCCGTGGTCGATGCGGTTGGGCCAGGGGGCGAGCAGCTGCCCCGCGGCGGCCGGCGGTGGTTCGTCGGGACCGTGGGAGAGGATCAGCGGCCTGCCGTCGTGGGCGAGCGCGCGCAGGCTCGCCCCCTGCTCGGTCACGATCGCCGCGTAGGGCCCGGCGGAGATCTCGTACTGGTCACCCGTGAGCGTCATGGTGTGATTGTCGCCTGCTCGGCCAGGGCGTGCACAGCCTGGGCGAACACCTCGGCCGGCGGGGACACCAGGCCGGCGCCCACCTGCCCGGTGCCGGCGACGCGTCCGGCGATGCCGGTGTTGACGACCGGCAGCAGGCCGGTGCGGACGACCTTGGTGACGTCGATGCCCGCCGGTGTACCGCGAAAGTCGAGGATGGGCACCTGGAAGGCCGGGTGCTCGGCCAAGGTGATCTCGTACATGCGCTGGGTCGCGGCCAGCGCGTCGGGCACCTCGCCGCCGATGAACCGCACGATCGCCGGCGCCGCCGCCATGGCGAACCCGCCCACCCCGGTGGTCTCGGTGATGGTCGAGTCGCCGATGTCGGGGTTGGCGTCGGCCGGGCCGTACGAGCCCAGGTAGAGCCCGTCGGGAACGCCGGCCGGCCCGGTGAACCAGCGGTCGCCCGTGCCGGAGACCTGGACGCCGAAGTCGGTGCCGTTGCGCGCCATCGCCACGACCATCGACGAGCCGGGCACGCCGCGGGCGGCGTCCGCGCTCACCTTGCCCGCGGCCATGGCCAGGTTGAGGAAGAAGTGGTCGTTGCCGGCCGCGAACCGCAGGGCACGCGCGCCGCCCGCCTCGGCCAGATCGCCCGCCAGCTCGCGCACGAACAGGGAGGTCGCCGCGCGGTTGCGGTTGTGCAGCTCGTCGCCCATGTGCAGCGCCTGGGCCATGATCGCCCGCAGGTCGACGGGCCCGTGCGCCCGTACGGCGTCGCGCAGCCTCGGGCCGAGGTCGCCGGCCATCCAGCGCAGCCGCTCGATCACCTCCGGCCCGTACGCCCCGTAGCGCAGCACCTTGCCGAGACCCTCGTTGAGCGAGCAGTACGCGGTGCCGCCGCTCTCGGCGTCCTCGACCACGAACATCCACATCGACGGGCTGACCACACCCGCCATCGGGCCGACCGCGCGGTGGTGGTGGCAGGGTTCGAGAGGAGCGGCGCGGAGTAGCCGCTCGGCGTCCTCGGGCGTGTCGGCCAGGCCTTCGAAGAGTGCCGCGCCGATGAGCGCGCCGCGCATCGGGCCCGAGGCGCGGTCCCAGGCCAGGGGCGGCCCGGCGTGGAGGAACGCGCCGCGCTCGATGCCGAGGACCTCGCCCGCGGGCCGGACGTCGACCAGGTGGGGCCGGGCGCCGAGCATGCGGCGGACCGCCTCCGCGTTGGCCTCCGGCAGGCGCCGGTCGCCCGTGACGACGGCCAGATCGGCGGCGAGGTCGCCGTCCGGAGGCCGCCACTCGACCGACTCCACGGGTACGGCCTGCTCGGCGAGCGCGTCGGTCAGCACGGACGCGCCGGCCGCGACGACCCTGACCTCGCGGGTGAGCAGCCCACCGAGCCCGGCGCCGTCGTCGTCTCTCCCGCGCATGGTCACGATCCTTCCGCGAGGGCGGCGGCGTGACGCGCGGCCGCCGCGTTGGAGGCGAAGACCGCCGCGCCGGCGCCCGCGAGCGCCCAGGCCTGCCGGTCGCGGCCCTGCGGGTCGCCGGAGGTGCCGCACAGCGACACGACCACCGGCACCCGGGCGTCGCGGATCAGCGGGACGAGGGCGGCGGCGGGATCGGGGTCGGCGCCGTGACCGAGGACGACGTCGATCAGCACGACCGCGTTCGCGTCCCTCGCCGTCTCGGCGGCGAGGCGTTCGAGCCGCAGCGTCGGGTCGATCATCGGATGGGCGCGGCCACGGGTGTAGCGGTCATCGCCGAGGTCGGTCATCTCGTGCGGCGTCGAACCCGCGACGATCGAGGCCTCCTCGCACAGCGTGCCCCCGGCGAACAGCCCGCGGATCCGGCCGCGCCGCGGCGGGTGCGCACGCGCGGCGGGCGTCCAGGACGGCCACTCGGGCAAGGGCGCGCCGACGGTGTTCAGGGCGTCCTCGGCCACGGCGGTCAGGTCGCCGCCGCCCTCGCCGAGCAACCCCAGGCGCACCGGGGTGGCCAGCCGCCGCGCCGCCGACCGGATGAGGTCGCCGACCTCCGGCGCGGGCGGCTTGGACACCACGACGATCAGGTCGGTGGCCGGGTCCGCGTCCAGCGCCCGCAGGGCCTGGAGGGTCGACCGGCCGCTGATCTCGGCGGACAGGTCGCGCCCGCCGACGCCCAGCACGTGGCTGATCCCGGCGCCCGCCTCGTCGAGCAGGCTCATGACCTGCTGGGCGCCGGTGCCGGAGGCGGCGACCAGGCCGATCCGGCCCGGGCGCACGACGTTGGCGAAGCCGAGCCCGACCCCGCCGATCACGGCGGTGCCGCAGTCGGGACCCATCACGAGCAGGCCGCGCCGGGCGGCCGTCTCCTTGAGCGCCAGCTCGTGCTCGACCGGCACGTTGTCGCTGAAGATCATGGGGTTCAGCCCGGCCTCCAGCGCGTCCATCGCCTCGGCGAAGACGTACGGCCCGGGCACCGAGATCAGCGCGACGGTGGCGTCGATCCGCCGGGCCGCCGACCCGGTCGTGCGGGGCGGGGGAGGAGCGCCGAACGCACGGGGCGCGGTGCGGGTGGCGAGCAGTTCGTCGACCGTGGCTCGGGCGGACTCCAGCGCGGCCTCGTCGTCCGCGCGGATCGCCACGAGCAGGTCGTCGGGCCGTGCTCCGGGCGGGGGCGTGAAGCCCATCTCGGCGAGCAGGTCGACGTTGAGCGTGGTGGCCATGGCCGTCAGCGCGGCGCTCACTCCCGGGCGCTCGGCCAGGCGGCGGCCGGCCCGCATGAGCGTCACCGAGTCGTGGTACGCGCCGGGCCGTACCTCCACCACTTCGTTGGTGCCCAGGGTTCCCCGCCTCTCGCTCCGTCGTGTCGACCCGGTCACGGCGCCTCCTTCACCGACCCCGTGACCAGGTGTTGTTCTCTCTCATTCCCTCGCTCCGGCCGGTCACGTCGGCTCCGCGGCCAGGGCGCCGTGTCTTTTCGTTCCCTCGCTCCGCTCGGTCACGGGCCCTCGCCGGGCGCGGGCCGGGCGGCGGCGCTCAGCGCCAGCGCGGCGCGGCAGCCGAGCAGCAGTCCCCACGCCAGGTCGGCGCCGGACGTGTGACCGGTGGCGATGAGCCGCCGCGCGGCGGGGACGAGCGGGTCCTGGCCGGCGATGCCGCGCAGGACGGCCGCCGCCTCGAAACTCGCCTGGCCGCGGGCGGCGCAGTGCAGCAGGGTCGCGGCGAGCGACGTCGTACGCTCGCCGGCGTGGGCGGTGACGGCGGCGCCGAGCCAGTCGGCGAGCCACACCGCGCGCCCGCCGCCGGGCACCGCGCCGCCGAGCAGGCGCAGCGACAGCAGCAGGCCGGCGAGGGCGTCGTCGCCGCTGGGGGTCAGGCCCGGGCCGAGGCCGACGATGCGCTCGGCGGCGTCGACGGCGTGGGCGAGGTCGCCGGCGAGGCACGCCTCCGCGAGGCTCTTCGGCGTCTCGTGGCCGGACAGGCCCCACGGTCCGGTGACCGTGCCGAGCGCGCGCTCGCCGTGTGAGAGGCGGGCCAGCGACAGCGGTCCGAGCACGGGTGTGGGGTCCCACCAGCGGCGCACCCGTGCGCGCAGCCGCCCGCCGACCAGCACGCAGCCGTCGCCGGCGCACGCCTCGTCGCCCTCGCGCACCGCGCGGAACGGCTCGTGCCGGGTGGGGACGGCCAGGACGACCGCGTTCGGCGGGCGTACGGCGTCGGAGGCGGTCAGCGCGATCACCGCGGGCTCGGGGGACCGGTCGACCCGCAGGTAGACGGCGGAGGGGAAGACCGCGATGACCCGGCCGTGGCGACGGGGTCCGCCGAGCGCGGAGCGGACGCCCAGGCTGGCGGCGCCGGCGAGCGTGGGCACCGTCGCCGTGGGGGAGCCGCGCGTGCCGGACCTGCGCCGGGCGGTGGACACCGTCACCAGATCGCCTCCCCGTGATGGGCTCGCTCGTGGCGAACGTAGACCGGGCCCGGTCCCGGCCGTATGGAGAATTCTGCCAAGGATGGTTGCCATCGTTCGTGTCTGTTGTCATGGTTGTTCGCGCATAGGTGGTCAACTGCGGCAGATCGGGCACCCATGTCCTTCACCGAGCCCCTCCCTCCCACACTGCGTCTCGCGAGCACCGGAACCCTCACGTACGGGCTGTCCGTCGGCGAGGTGCTCGGCGTTCCCGCGCTCTCCGGGGCACGCGTGATCGCCGGTGAGAGCGGGCTCGGCCGGGTGGTGCAGCGCCTCAACGTGATGGAGGTGCCGGACATCCTCGGCTGGGTGAAGCCGCACGAGCTGCTCCTCACGACGGGATACCCGCTGCGCAACACGCCGCAGTCGCTCGGCCACCTGGTCGCCGACCTCGACGAGCGCGGCCTCGCGGCGATCGCGATCAAGCTCGGCCGCTACCTCGACGGCCTTCCGGACGAGATGCTGGAGCAGGCCGACCGGCTGGGCTTCCCGCTGATCCTGCTCGCGAATGACGTCGGCTTCGACGACGTGCTCAACCAGGTGCTGACCGACATCCTCAACCGGCAGGCCGCGATCCTCGCGCGCACCGAGGAGGTGCACCGCGCGCTGGTGCAGATCGTGCTGTGCGGCGGCGGGCTGCAGGAGATCACCGACGAGGTCGCCACGCTGCTCGGCGCGGCCGTCGCGGTCATCGACGGCGACGGACACGAGCTGGTCGCCTCCGGTGACGAGCGTTACCTGGCGGCGCTGCGCGAGGGCGGCCCCGGGTCCGGGGAGTACGGAGCGCACGGCGACCGTACGGTGGTGCCGGTCGTGGCCGGCGGCTACACCTACGGCCGGATGACGGCGGTCGGTGAGACGGCGCCCGAGGTCGGCATGCTGGAACGCGCCGCCACGGTCGCCGCGCTGGTCATCACCAAACAGCAGGCCGTCTCCGCGGTGGAGAGCAAGTACCGCGCCGACTTCCTGCGCGACGTGCTCACCGGCCGGCCGGGCGGCGGTGACGAGCACGTCGTCGCGCACAGCGCGAGCTTCGGCTGGGACCTCGGCCGCCCGGTCATGGTGGTCGTGGCCGAGCTGGACCGCGGTCCGGCGGGCGTGACGGACGAGCGGATGCTCCAGGACCGGCTGACCTCGGCGCTGACCTCGGCCGTGCGCCGCCGCGACCGCAAGGGCGCCGTGGCCGGTTTCAGCCACGAGGTCGTCGCCGTCCTCGGCGTGGACGCCTGCGACGTCACGACGCTCGCCCGGGACGCCGCCGCCGTGTTCGGTGACGCAGGCCGGACGTTCTCGGTCGGCGTCAGCCGTACGGCCGCGGTGCCGGGCGAGCTGCCGGCCGCCTACGATCAGGCGGTGAAGGCCGTGCGCGTGGGCCGCCAGCTCCACGGCGACGGCGCGGTCGCGCACTTCGACCAGCTCGGCGTCTTCCGGCTGCTGAGCCTGGTGGGCGACACCGCCGAGCTGCACGCCTTCGTCGAGGAGACCCTCGGCGAGCTCGCCGGCGACGGCGACCCGGAGGCCGTCGACCTGCGGCGCACGCTTCAGGTGCTGCTGGAGACGAACCTCAACGTGGCCGAGACCGCGCGGCGGCTGCACTTCCACTACAACACGTTGCGCTACCGGATCGGCAAGCTCGAACGGCTCCTCGGGCCGTTCACCGAGGACGCACACCTCCGCCTCAACCTGACCCTCGCGCTCCACGTACTGCGCATGCGGGGTATCTGAGGCCGGCGGTCTACCCCGCGACCGGGGATCATGAAACCCGCCCTGGTCACAACCCCCGATGTCCCGGTTTGGCAGTTCTCGACGATGTCCGCGAGGAGACACGGTTCTAGCGTGCCCGCAACTGCATCCTGGAGGGCCGCCATGGCGATCGGATGGAAACTGCACGGTGACGGCCGCGGGCTCGGGCCGGGCGAGGTGGTCGCGCCCGGCGAGCGGCTCTCGTGGGACCGCACCATCGGCATCGGCGCCCAGCACGTCGTGGCGATGTTCGGCGCGACGTTCGTCTTCCCGGTCGTGATGGGCCTGGACCCCAACCTGGCGATCATGATGTCGGGCATCATGACGATCCTGTTCCTGCTGATCGTGAACGGGAAGGTGCCGAGCTACCTGGGCACCAGCGCGTCGTTCGTCGGCGCGGTCGCCTCCATTCGCGGGGCGGGCGGCTCGACCGCCGACGTCACCGGCGCGATCCTGGTCGCCGGCCTCGTGCTCGCCGCGGTCGGCGTCATCATCCACTTCCTGGGTGCCGAGGTCATCCACCGGATCTTCCCGCCGGTCGTCACCGGCGCGGTCGTCATGCTGATCGGCTTCAACCTCGCGCCGGTCGTCGCGAACGTCTACTGGCCGCAGGACCAGTGGGTCGCGCTCGCGACGCTCGCGTTCGTGGTGTTCTGCGCGGTGGTGCTGCGCGGCTTCTGGTCCCGCATCGCCATCCTGCTCGGCCTGATCTTCGGGTACGTGCTGTCGTGGGTCCTCGACCGGCTCGCCGGCCAGATCACCGCGGTGGACGGCGCCGGAAAGATGGGCACTCATTACAGGGTGAACTTCGACGGCGTGCGGGCGGCCGACTGGTTCGGCCTCCCGCACCTGCACGGGCCCGGCTTCAAGACCTCGGCCATCCTGGTCGCGCTGCCCGCGGTCATCGCGCTGATCGCCGAGAACACCGGGCACGTCAAGGCGGTCGCCGCGATGACCGAGACCAACCTGGACCCCTACCTTGGCCGCGCGCTGGCCGCCGACGGCGTGGGGACGTTCCTGGCGAGCGCCGTCGGCGGCTCGCCGACGACCACGTACGCCGAGAACATCGGCGTCATGGCCGCCACGCGGATCTACTCGACCGCCGCCTACTACGTGGCCGCGATCGTGGCCATCCTGTTCGGCCTGTGCCCGAAGTTCGGCGCGCTCGTGGCGGCGACCCCGGGCGGTGTCCTCGGCGGCATCACCGTCGTGCTGTACGGCATGATCGGTCTGCTCGGAGCCAAAATCTGGATCGAGAACCGGGTGGACTTCGGCGATCCGGTCAACCTCGTGCCCGTCGCGGCGGGCATCATTCTCGCCGTGGGCGACGTCACGCTCAAGATCACCAAGGACTTCCCGCTCCAGGGCATCGCGCTCGGCACCATCGCGGTCCTGGTCGGCTACCACCTCCTGTCCGCCGCTCCGCGCTCGCCGCGCGACGCGGGCGGCGGCGTCATCGCGCCGGGCGAGCGCGACGGCGTCACGGACACGCCCGCCCGGCCGGCCGCGGAGGGAGCGGAGTGAGCCTCCCGTGAAGCCGCCCCCGTTCGACCACCACGCTCCGGAGACGCTGGAGGAGGCCCTGGACGTCCTCGCCCGTACGGGGGAGGACGCGAAGGTCCTGGCCGGCGGGCAGAGCCTGATCCCGCTGCTCAACATGCGGCTGGCCGCCCCGGCCCACCTCGTCGACATCAACCGCGTCACCGCGCTGGACACCCTGGAGGTCACCGCGGAGGGGGTACGGGCCGGGGCGCTCGCCCGGCACGCGCGCGTCGAACGGTCGGAGGAGGCGGCCGGCGTACTCCCGCTGCTGCGCGCGGCGCTGCGGCACGTCGCCCATCCCGTCATCCGCAACCGCGGCACCGTCGTCGGCAGCCTCGCGCACGCCGACCCGGCCGCCGAACTGCCCGCCGTCCTCGTGCTGCTGGGAGGCACCGTCGAAGCGCTGTCGGCCGGTGGACGGCGGACGATCCCGGCCGCGGAGTTCTTCGCCGGGCCGCTCGAGTCGTCGCTGCGGCCGGGCGAACTGGCCACGGCGGCGTTCTTCCCGGCGCCGCCCGTCCGGAGCGGCACCGCGTTCGCGGAGGTGGCGCGGCGGCACGGCGACTACGCCGTGGCCGGCGCCGCCGCGCTGGTCACGCTGGACGAGGACCAGCGAGTGACCGCGGCCAGAGTGGCCTACCTCAGCGTGGCGGCCACCCCGCTCTTCCTGGACCTGACCGAACCGCTCGGCCACCGGCCGCCGGTCACCTGCGACTGGGCCACCGCCGCCGCGTACGCGCGGGAGCACCTCGACACCGACGAGGACATCCACGCGAGCGCGGACTACCGCCGCCACCTCGCGGGCGTCCTCACCGAGCGCACCCTGCGCGCCGCCGCCCAGGAGGCCCTATGACCGAGCGAAGCGAGGGAATCAGGGACGCGCCCCTGTGGTCACCCTCTCCGACGCAGGAGGGCCCATGACCGAGCGGAGCGAGGGAACCGAAGGCGCGCCCCTGTGGTCACCCTCCCCGACGCAGGAGGACTCATGACCAGGGAGATCAGCCTTAACGTGAACGGGGTGCCGCGGACGGCGTCGGCGGAGCCGCGGCGGCTGCTGTCGGACTTCCTCCGCCACGACCTCGGCCTGACCGGCACCCACGTGGGCTGCGAGCACGGCGTCTGCGGCTGCTGCACGGTGCTGTTCGACGGTGAGCCGGTCCGCTCGTGCCTGATGTTCGCCGTCACCGCGGCCGGGCACGAGATCACCACGGTGGAGGGCCTCGGCGCGGGCGGCGGCATGTCGCCGGTGCAGCGGGCCTTCACCGAATGCCACGGCCTGCAGTGCGGCTTCTGCACGCCGGGGTTCCTGTGCACGGTCACCGCGCTCCTGCGGGACAACCCGCGGCCGAGCGAGGAGGAGGTGCTCGAGGGCGTCTCGGGCAACCTGTGCCGGTGCACGGGCTACCAGAACATCGTCAAGGCGGTGCATCGCGCCGCCGACCTGATCGCCGAAGAGGGGGCGGACCGGTGATGTTCGGCGAGCCGATCGCCCGCCGGGAGGACCCGCGCCTGGTCACCGGCCAGGGACGCTACCTCGACGACCTCGGGCGGGACGCGCTCGCCGCGGCGTTCGTCCGGTCGCCGCACGCGCACGCGCGGATCACCGGCATCGACGTCAACGACGCCCTCGACGTCGACGGCCTGGTCGCGATCTACACCTGGGAGGACCTGCCCGGACGCGTCGGGGAGCCGCTGCCGCTGCTGATCCCGCACCCGGCGCTGACCCACGGCCGCACCGCCTACCCGCTGGCGCGCGACGTCGTACGGCACGTCGGCGAGGCGGTCGTCATGGTGGTCGCACGCGACCGTTACCTGGCCGAGGACGCCGCCGAGCGGATCCGGGTGACGTACGAGCCGCTGCCGCCGGTCGTCGGCATAGAAAACGCCGCGAACGCCGCGAACAGCGTCCACGACGACGTGCCCGGCAACGTCGGCGCGCACCTCGTGCAGGAGACCGGTGACGCGCCGGCCGCGATCGGCGCCGCGCCGCACGTGCTGGAGTTCCGGCTCGACATCGAGCGCAGCGCGTCGATGCCGCTGGAGGGGCGCGGCGTCTACGCCCGGTGGGACGCCGACGACGGGTCCCTGCGGGTGTACTCCTCCACGCAGACCTCCACGAGCGTGCGCATGGCGATCGCCGCCAAGCTCGGCCTGCCCGCGAACAAGGTGGAGGTCATCGCGCCGGACGTGGGCGGCGGCTTCGGCGTCAAGATCGTCCATCCGTGGCCGGAAGAGGTCCTCGTGCCGTGGGCGGCGCGGCTGCTCGGCCGGGAGGTCAAGTGGACCGAGGACCGGCGCGAGCACTTCGTCTCCGCCGCGCACGAGCGGGCCCAGGTGCAGCACGTCCGGGTCGGCTTCGACGACGAGGGCCGGCTCCTCGGCCTGGACGTACGGATCCAGCACGACCACGGCGCCTACACCCCGTACGGCATCATCGTGCCGATCATCACCTCGACGCAGCTGCTCGGGCCGTACAAGCCCGGCGCGTACCGGGTGGAGTTCACCAGCCTCTACACCAACACGGTCATCGTCACGCCGTACCGCGGCGCGGGCCGCCCGCAGGGCGCGTTCTGCATGGAGCGCACGATGGACCGGATCGCCGACGAACTCGGCCTCGACCGGGCGGCGGTCCGCGAGGTCAACCTGATCCGGCCCGAGGAGTTCCCCTACGACCAGGGCCTGATCTTCCAGGACGGCCGGCCGTTGATCTACGACTCCGGCGACTACCCGGAGATGCTGCGGCGCGTCAAGGAGCTGATCGGCTGGGACGACTTCGCGGCGTTCCGCGCCGCGGCCGAGCGGGAGGGCCGGCGCGTCGGCATCGGGCTCGCCTGCTACGTCGAGGGCACCGGCGTCGGCCCGTACGAGGGCGGCCACGTCGAGGTCGACTCCAGCGGGCGGGTGCACGTCTCCACCGGCCTGACCTCGCAGGGCCAGGGGCACCAGACCGTGTTCGCGCAGGTCGCCGCGGCCGAGCTGGGCGTGCCGATCGAAGACGTGATCGTGACGACGGGCGACACCCGGCGCTTCGGGTACGCGGTCGGCACGTTCGCCTCGCGCGCGGCCGTGATGAGCGGCAACGCCATCGCCCTGGCCGCCCGCAAGGTGCGTGAGAAGGCCCTGCGCATCGCCGGCGAGGCGCTGGAGGCCGACCCGCGCGACCTGGAGATCGTCGACGGCGTCGTGCGGGTCAAGGGCGACGCGGCGGCGTCGATCCCGCTGCGCACGGTCGCGGTGCTGTCCAACCCGCTGCGGTACGCCTTCGACGAGGCGGCGCAGCAGGCGACGCAGTTCGCCGTCGGCGGCTCGATGGAGGACCCGCCGCTGACCGGCGAGCCGGGTCTGGAGGGCAGGGACTACTACTCGCCGCCGCGCTCGACGTTCGCCTACGGCATGCACGCCGCGATCGTGGAGACCGACCCGGACACCGCCGAGATCCGCATCCTGCGGTACGCCGTGCTGCACGACTGCGGCCGGCTCATCAACCCCCGGATCGTCGAGGGCCAGATCCACGGGGGAGTGGCGCAGGGCGTCGGCGGCGCGCTGTACGAGCGGATGGTCTACGACGCCGAGGGGCAGCTGCTCAACGCGTCGTTCATGGACTTCCTCATGCCGTACGCGACCGAGGTCCCGCGGATCGAGACCGGCCACATGGAGACGGCCTCGCCGCTGAACCCGCTCGGCGTCAAGGGCGCGGGGGAGGCGGGAGTCATTCCCGGCTCGGCGGTCATCGCCGCCGCGATCGAGGACGCGGAGGGCATCCGGATCACCCGGATGCCGATCTCGCCGTCCGAGCTGTACCACCTGCGCGAGGGCGCCGCCGCGGGCACGGTCGAACGCACCAACCGCGCCCGCACCGCCGCGTCGTCGTGAGCCGGGAGAGCCGGAAGCCGGCCATCGTCCGTGCTCCGGCGGACCCGCGCGGGTGCCGTCCGCGCGGGTCCTCCCTCACGCGGGCGTGCCGAACCAGGTGTGCAGGGCCTCCTCCAGTCCGTCGGTGTCCTCGCCGGCCCATGCCACATGGCCGTCGGGGCGGATGAGGACCGCCTCGGCCGGGGCGTCCGGCGTCGTGACCTCCTCGACCCGGTCGGACCAGGCCTTCGCGGCGCCGCTCGTGCGGGTGAGGAGCACCGGGCGGGCCGCGTGCAGCAGCGTGGCGACCCGCGTGGGTCCGGACCCGGTGTTCACGGTCAGGTCCGGCATCCAGCGGCCGGTCATGGGGTGCGCGTGCCCGTCGCCGTAGCGGACGTCGGCGCCCGCCATCAGCTCGGCGACGCGCCGAACGGCGCTCGCATCGGTGAGCAACTCGCCGAACAGCGCGCGCAGCGCCGTGACGCCCGCGCCGGGTGAGGTCAGTGCCATCTGGGCGCGGGTGTGCATGATGACGCGCTCGCCGACGGGGTGTCGCTCGCTCTCGTACGTGTCGAGCAGGCCCTCCGGCGCCCAGCCGTGTACCGCGGCGGCGAGCTTCCAGCCGAGGTTGAGCACGTCCTGCATGCCGAGGTTCAGGCCGGGGCCGCCGATGCCGGAGTGCACGTGGGCGGCGTCGCCGACGAGGAACACCCGCCCTTCCCGGTACCGCTCGGCCTGCCGGGAGTTCGCGCCGGTGGACCGGCGGAGCGCCGGGTGCACGCCGTCCGGCGCGCGCATCGGGACGTCGGCGCCGAGCACCCGGTGTACGGCGTCGCGGAGTTCGTCCAGCGGCATCGACGTGCTGTCCTCCAGCGGCGAGGGCGACCACTCGACCGCGCTGACCCGGTAGACGCCCGGCTGGAACATGCCGTACGCGAACATGCCGTGCTCGGTGCGGGTGAACGTGGCGGGGCGCAGCCGGCCCAGGCCGGGCACGTCCAGCTCACCGGTGCCCCGCACCGCGACCGGAGGATCGATGGCGACCTGCCCGGTGCGGCTCGTGAAGCCGCGGTCGGTGATGCCGGGGAAGCCGATGCCGAGCCGCTTGCGCACCGTGCTGTGCCCGCCGTCGGCGGCTACGAGGAACCGCGCGGTCAGCGCGTAACCGCCTTCGGGACCCGCGATCTCGGCGGTGACCTCGTCGGCGCTCTGGCGCAGCATGGTCAGCTCGTGCCCCCGCCGGATCTCCACTCCCAGTTCGCGTGCACGCTCTTCGAGGAGTTCTTCCAGCCGCCGCTGGGGGATCGGCAGGATGAACATCGGGTTGTCCTCCAGGCGGTACAGCTCCAGAGGCAGAGCGCCGAACTGGAAGCCCGGCACGGCGACCGGCGGGCCGTCGTTACCGCTCAGCCGCTCGTACAGGCCACGGCGGTCCAGCGCCTGGACGACGCGGCCTACCAGCCCGTTGGCCTTGGGCATGGTGGCGCGCTCGGCCAGCCGTTCGAGCACGAGGGAGCGTACGCCGGCGAGCGCGAGCTCGCAGGAGAGCAGCAGGCCGTTGGGCCCACCGCCGATGATCACAACGTCATAGGTCATGGAGTTCTCCCGTGATGTGGGCAGGGTGAGATGGCGGCCTCGCGCGGAGGCCGGTCGTGGGTAAGGCGAGATGGCGGCCCCGCGCGGAGGCCGGTCGTGGGCAGGGTGAGATGGCGGCCCCGCGCGCGGGCCGCTGGTGGGCAGGGGGACTACTCGGGCGCGGGCAGGCCGGCCGCCAGTGCGTCGAGGGCGTCGCGCAGCAGCGTGGGCAGCGGCACCGGAGGGTCGGTGCGCAGCCACTGCTCGGTGGCGGATCGGATCGCGGCGCCGATGGCCGCGGCGGCGAGCAGCGGGTACAGGTCGCGGCCGGCGTCGGTGCCGGTGCGTTCGGCGATCACGGCGGCGACTTCGCGCTCGACCGCCGCGCCGCCTCTGATCAGCTCGGCCTGCAGCTCGCTCTCGCCGAGCATGAGGCGCACGCCCGTGGTCCACTGCTGGTCGGGCAGGGATTCGCCGTGGTCGAAGGTGGTCGTGGCCGCGTGGGTGACGGCCTCCCAGAGCGGCTCGGCCGGCGGGCGTTCGCGGAGCAGGTCGGTCACGCGGTGCAGGCGGTCGAGCTGCCGCCAGACGATGGCCTCGGCCTTGCTGGAGAAGTAGTTGTTGAAGGTGCGCGGGGAGACGCCGGCCTCGGCGGCGATGTCCTCGACCAGGACGTCACCGAGGCCGCGCTCGACCGCGAGGCGCAGCGCGGCCCAGCTGAGAGCCTCACGGGTCTGCTGCTTCTTGCGCTCCCGGTGGCCGGGTGCGCGTGAGGTGGTCATGCCGCTACCGTAGCCGTAAAGTGCGGGGCCCGCAATATTGCGGGGCCCGCAAATTCAAGCCGCCGGGCACGTCACGCGGAGCCTGCCACCTCAGCCGAGGCGCTTCTCGAACCAGTGCTCGGCGTAGGGGCCGTGCGAGTAGGCGGGGATCTCCACGTAGCCGTGCGCCGCGTACAGGGCGCGCGCCTCGACCAGGTCGTGCCGGGTGTCGAGCCGCATCGTGTGCGCCCGCAGGTCGTCGAGCGCCGCGTCTTCGGCGGCGGCGAGCAGCGCGTGGCCTCCGCCGGCCCGCCGGGCCCGCGGATGGACGAACAACCGGGTCAGCTCGGTGACGCCGGGACCGAGCAGCCGCAGGCCCACGCAACCGGAGGGCGCCCCGTCGTACCGGCCGACGAGGAAGCACACCAGGTCGTCGCTCGGATCCTCGGCCAGCGCGGCGTCGACCTCCGCCTCGGTCGCCGGCCGGCCGTAGTAGCGCGACGCCACGTCGGTGAAGTAGTCGCGCAGCAGACTCGTCGCCTCGACCGGCTCTCGCGCGATCACCCAGCGCGGACGCGGTGCCGCCCCGGTGCGGGTCAGCACGCGGTCGACGTACGGGACCAGGCGCGAGCTCCGGCGGATGGCGTCGCGCTCGTCGGCCGGCAGGTCGCCCAGCGGGTCGGGCAGCAGCTCGTCCTTCGGGACGTGCACCATCTGCCCCGCGTAGCGGCGGCACGGTGAACACCAGGAGTAGGACACACAGCGTTCGTAGAGCCGTGAGCCGTGGGGGTGGGAGCGGTAGGTGTAGGACCGCAGCGGCCCCCGGCACCGCCCGCACACACCACCGGGTCCGAGTTCGGATACCTGTCGCCAGCGTCTCACCCGCGCAGTATGGCGTCCGCGCCACCGGACCGGCATCGGGATTACGCGCGGCGTCCGATCAGCCGGTGCAGCCCGCGATGGTGTCCCGCGGCGAGCAGTTGCCGGGGGTGTTGTCCCGCACGAGCGAACGGCTGATGAGCACGTTGGTGTTCGCGGTCGCGAGCCCGCCACCGGCCGACCCCCGGTTGAGCCGCACCACCGTGCGGTTCAGCATGGTGTTCCCCAGGTTCGACAGGCCGCCGCCCAGGCTGCCCGACGTGTTGTGTTCGACCGTGGTGCGGATGACCTGTGTCGTGCCGCTCGGCTGGGTGTTGACGCCGCCCCCGTTGATCGGCGCGGTGTTGGACCGGATGTCGGTGGCGAAGATCGTCGCCGTGCCCGCGTTGAGGATTCCGCCGCCACCGACACCGGTGGTGGTGTTCGCCCTGAGGACACTCTCCGACACCGTCGCCCTCCCTCCCGCGAGGTTGGCGATCGCGCCGCCGTCGGCCGCGGTGTTCCCCGCCAGGGTGACCTGGCTCAGCACCAGATGGCCCGCGTTCTGGACGCCGCCGCCGAGACCGCTCGTCGCGCCGTTCAGGACGGAGACGTCGGCCATCCGCAGGCTCGCGCCCGCGGCGACGTCGAAGAGGCGGAAGCGCGCGGAGGCGGCCGGGGCGCGCCGGATCGTCGTGCCGGGCCCGCCGAGCAGGGTGAGGTCCCGGGTGATGACCGGCAGCGCCGTCGCGGCGGTCGCGGGAGTCGTGATGTCGTAGACGCAGTGCGGCGCGAGGCTGAGAGGGTCGCTCGCCGAAGCGTCGGCCGCCGTTATCGCCTCGCTGAGCGCGGTCGCGCTGCACGGCACCCGCACGACGCGTGTCGCGGCCGTCGCGGGAGCCGGGACGGCCGCCATCACCATGCCTCCGGTGAGGACGGCGATGCCCGCGCCGCTCGTCGATCGCGCGAATGAGCCCATGAGACCGCCCCCGGTCGGAAAGAGTCACGTGTGGTGGCGGCAAAGGATCGTCCGTCGCTCGCCGCTAGCAGGAGTACACGCACGTGGCCCGTCGCGCGCCGTGCGACGGCGCGTCCGGCGGCAAACATCGATCGGCCTTTGCGATGCCTTTCCCGCCTTTCCCCGTAGGCCGGCCGCCGCGGCGGGTCCTCAGGAACGGAAGTAGCGCGCGGGCAGGTACTTCCTGATCGCGGCCGGCCGGAAGCCCTGCTCGCCGATGGTGCGCAGCAGCCGCTCGAAGTCCGCCGTCATGTGCGGGTTGAAGTGCACGAGCAGGATGTCCCCGGGGCGCAGCCGGTGGCCCGACTGGTAGGCGATCCGGCCGTTCGTGACCACCTCGCGCCAGAAGAAGACGGCCTTCATGCCGCAGTCGCGCGCGGCTCGCAGCGTGGCGTGGGAGGTCGCGCCGTACGGGGCGCGCAGCAGCGTCGGCCGCGTGCCGTACCGGCGGGTGTAGATGTCGGCCGGCGCGCAGATCTGCTCCCGCTGCCGCGCGTACGACAGCTTGGGCAGGTACGGGTGGGTCATCGTGTGGTCCTCGATGAGCGCGCCCGCGCGCCGCAGCCCGGCGAAGTAGCCGTAGTCGTCCTTGATGGCCGCGTTGGTGAGGAAGAGCGTCAGCGGGATCCGCCGGTCACGGACCAGCCGGACGAACGCCGGATCCTTCTCCCACCCGTCATCGATGGTGATGAACACGACCCGGCCGCGCACGGGGATACGGCTGATCACCGGTGGGAGCGGCCCGTCGTCGGGCAGGGTGCGGGACGACGGATTCGCCGTCCGGGTGGCCGTCGGCCCGGTCGTCGTCCGCGCCGGGGGCCGGGCGGACCTGGACCGGCGGTGGCGGGTGTCGCCGCCGGACGCGGAGGCGGCCGGTGACCGCCCGGACCGCGGGGCCCGGGTGTCGTGGCAGGCCGTGAGGCCGCCGGCGGCGAGCAGCGTGCAGGCGGTCGCGGTCACGGTACGGGCCGGTGGCCGAAGCGCCATCGGAATTCCTCCCTGTGGCGTCTGATCCCCACTTGTCTCGCTTTATCTCACGATAGGCGTGGCCGCATCGGCGTTTCGCCCCATCGCGCACCAGCCGCGGACGCGGATTGTCAAAGGGCGCGGCGGCCGCTCGGCAGTTGTTGCCCTTCGCCCGGTGCCCGGGGTTTTCTAGTGTCGGCTCACACAGGAGGTCGCCGTTGACGTCCTCCCCTGCCTGAAGGCGGGGGATTTCAACCCGATCCTTCTACACAGAGGAGAGAACAGGTTGAGGTTCGCGGTTCACGGCCCCGCCCCATGGCTGGAGGGCTCCCCGCGCTGTCACGGCATGCCCTGCCGCGATGTTCTTGGCCGCGTTGGCATCCGCGTGGTCGGTGTGCCCGCAGGCGCGACAGCGAAAGACCGCTTGGCTCTCACGGTTGTCCGCTGCGCAGTGCCCGCAGGCATGGCTGGACAGGGCGGCCGAGACGGCCACACCACGGTCCACACCCACGACCGCACCCGTAGCCGGCCCGTCGATCGCTGGTGGGATTACCGCGAAGCAGACATGCCAGCGCCCCGCCCGGTCCCGGTTGACCCGAAACGACTTGGCCTCGGCGGAAATGTCGCGGGACCAGCGGAACCGCGCCCACCCGACCTTCGGAATCCGAACCTGACCGACTTTGCGGGACAGGCGGCGTATGTCCCAGTGGGCGCCACGGCGGCCGACGATCCGGAACCCCTCATGGACGCCCGCCTTACGCCATGTTGGACGCCGATGGGTCTCGGCGAAAAAGTTCGTCATGGCTTGGGCGAAGTCACGCAACGCCTGCTGCTGCACCGTCTGGGACCCCGCCGCCAGCCATGCGAAGTCTTTCCTGGCCTCGGTCAGCTGTCGGGATTGTTCGCCATAGCCGGCGCGCTCGCCCGCCCCGGCTGCCAATGCAGATGCTGCTCACACGCGAGATTCCACACAAACCGGGCATGTGTACAGTGCTCCAGCAGCACCGTCTCTTGAGCGGGCGTGGGCTGGAGCCGGAATCGCACGCCAACACGCTAACCACCACCGACATTCTGGGGAGGGAGCGGCGTTTCCTCCCCGGCCTGAGGGCCGGGGTCTACACGCCGCGCAGCCGATGAAGGTCAACGGCAGCGTCAGCGTCGCCGCGCCCGTGCCCGACGTGTGGCGGGCGCTGCGCGATCCCGCCGTGCTGGCCCGGACGATCCCGGGGTGTGAACGCCTCGACGAGGTGGGCCCCGACACGTACGCGATGACGATCCGGGCCGGGGTGGCGTCGATCAAGGGCACCTACGCCGGCCAGGTCGCCCTGTCCGACCCCGAGCCGCCGCACGCGTTCACCCTCCGCGCCCGAGGCCAGGGCGCGCCCGGCACGATCGACGCGACCGTACGGGTCCGCCTGTCCGAGGCGGACGGCGGCACCCGGGTCGACTATGACGCGGACGCCACGGTGGGCGGCATGATCGGCGGCGTCGGCCAGCGCATGCTGGCGAGCGTGGGCAGGCGGACGGCGGGGGAGTTCTTCTCCGCGGTGGAGACCGCCATCGCCCGGCCGGCGGAGGCTCCCGCGGTTCCGGCCGTACCCGCCCCGGCCTCGGCCGTCACACCGGTCGTGGCGCCCGCCGCGCGCGCGGGCGGTCACGGCCCGTCGGACGCGTGGGCGATGGCGACGGCGTTCGGCACCGGCGGCCTCGTCGCGCTGGCCGGGGTGGCGCTGGGCTGGGCTCTTGCCCGCCGCTCCCAGCGGCGGTGAGTCGGCGACGGCGCCCGGCTGCGGTGGTCTCCGTGACGCCGGGGCTGGGTTCTTGCCCATCGCTCCGAGCGGCGTTGAGTGGGTGATGGGGACGGGGTCCGGCCCGGGCCGGGTGTTCGCCCGTCGCTCCGGGCGGCGCTGAGACCTCAGGTGGTGGTGCCGAGGGCGGCGGTGAGCGTGCGGGTCAGGGCGGTGGCCACCTCGTCCGGCACCGGGGCCGCGTCGGGGCCTCCGGCGAAGTAGGCGAAGAAGGCCTGCTGGAAGCAGGCGCCGGTCAGCAGCGCGGCAACCGTGTCCGGGTCGGCGTGCTCGGGGATGCGGCCCAGGGTCCGCTCGGCGTGGAAGTAGGCGGCGATGCGCTCGACCGCGCGCGAGGGCCCGCCGCCGTGCCGGCTGATCGACGCGTGGTGCGCCGCCATCAGCCCCGGTTCGGACAGCAGCGAGCCGAGCATCGGGAACGTCTCGCGGTAGAAGTCCAGCGCCCCGCGGACCAGCCGGAAGATGTTGTCCTCGACCCGGTCGCGCCCGGCCGTGATCTCGACCCGGGCGAAGCCCGGCACGCGCTCGCGCAGGACGCGCAGGAGGAGCTCCTCCTTGTCGCGGAAGTGCTTGTAGAGCGTCGCCTCTGAGAAGCCGGCGGCCTTGGCGATCTCCTTGGTGGTCGTGCGGGTGATGCCGCGCGTCCGCATGAGTTCGGCGGCGGCATCGAGGATGCGGTCGCGCGTCTCCATCAGGGCTCCTTGGGTTAGTAAGTACTCACTCGCTATTCTAGTGGGTGAGTGCCCACTAACCCCGGACGCCGCGATACCGCGGCGGCGTGAGAACGACGAGACGACGACACGACGGAAGGCGAGACTCCGATGAGGCTGACGATCTTCGGTGCGACAGGTGGCACCGGCATCCAGCTGGTCAGGCAGGCGCTGGAGGAGGGACACGACGTGACCGCGGTCGTACGGGACCCGGCGCGGCTCGGCGCGCCCGCCCACGAGCGGCTGCGGGTGGTCACCGCGGACGTCACCGACGCCGCCGCCATCGGGCCGGCCGTGGAGGGTGCCGACGCGGTCCTTTCGGCGCTCGGACCGCGGGGCCGAGGGCCGGCGACGATCTGCCGTGACGGCGCCCGCGCCATCATCGAGGCGATGGGCAAGGCGGGTGTCCGCCGCCTGGTCGTGTGCAGCGCCGCGGGTGCGTTCACCGACACGGGGGACGGCCTCCTCACGCGCTATGTGGTCAAGCCGCTGATCCTGAACCGGCTGCTCAAGGACGCCTTCGAGGACATGCGCCACTGCGAGCGCGAGGTGCGGGACTCAGACCTGGACTGGACTCTCGTACGGCCGCCGCGGCTGCTCGACAAGGAGGCGACGGGGCGCTACCGCACCGCGACCGACATCAACCTGCGCGGTGGCCGCTCGATCTCCCGGGCCGACCTGGCCGCCTGCATGCTCGGCGTGATCGGCGACGACGACTCGATCCGCCACCACGTCTCGGTGGCGTACTGAGCGACCGCCCGGAACCCATCGATGAGGATGCCGGGCGGTCGCTCATGGAGCAGATCTCAGCTCACGCCCAGGAGGTCCACCACGAAGATCAGCGTCTCGCCGGGCTTGATGGCGCCGCCGGCGCCGCGGTTGCCGTAGCCCAGGTGCGGCGGGATCACCAGCTTGCGGCGTCCGCCGACCTTCATGCCGACCACGCCCTGGTCCCAGCCCTGGATGACCCGTCCGGCGCCGAGCGGGAAGTCGAAGGGCGCGCCGCGGTTCCACGAGGCGTCGAACTCCTCGCCGGTCGAGTGGGAGACGCCTACGTAGTGGACGGTGACGGTGGAGCCGGGCCGCGCCTCGGGGCCGTCGCCGACCGTGATGTCGGTGATCTGGAGGTCGGCGGGCGGCTCGCCCTCGGGAAAGTCGATCTCGGGTCGCTCGAGTGCCATGAGAATCTTTCGGTGTTCGACGATGTACGAACCGCCCAGCGTAGCGATGCCGCGGCGCGGCCGGGGAATGCGGGCGCGGCGGCCCGGGTTGGGCCGGACGTGAACATCGAGATCTTCTCCGACGTCGTGTGCCCGTGGTGCTACCTGGGCCGGGCCCGCTTCCGTACGGCCGTCACGGCGTTCGGCGGCGACACGGCCGTGACCTGGCGTCCGTTCCAGCTCGACCCGGAGGCGACCGGCGGCGGGCTGACCAGCGAACTCATGGCCGACCGCTTCGGCGGCCCGGCCAGGGTCGCCGAGATGCACGAGCGGATGCGCGGCCTGCTGGCGGCCGAGGACCTGCCGTACGCGCCGGAGAAGGCGGTCAGCGCGAACACGCGCGACGCGCACCGGGTCATCGCGCTGGCGGGGGAGGCGGGCGTCCAGGACGCCGTCGTCGACCGGCTGTTCCGCGCCTACCACGCCGAGGGCCGCGACCTGAACGACCAGGGCACCCTCGCCGTCCTGGCCGCCGAGGCGGGGCTCGACGGCGTCGCGGAGCGGCTCGCGACCGGCGACGGCGAGGCGGAGGTGTCCGGCCAGGTCGAGCGCGCGCGGGCGATGGGCGTGAGCGGCGTCCCGTTCTACGTGTTCGAGGGAAAGTGGGCGGTCTCGGGCGCGCAGTCCGCGGAGTTCTTCGAGAACGCCCTTCGCGAGGTGGCCGCCCAGGCGTGAGCCGGCGGGCCGGGCGTCCGAATACCGAAAAACGGACCGCTCGTTGGCAGGAGTCGACGGTTCCTCCGTCCGTATCGTCCGGGTAGACAGTGACTCATGGCGATCCGGATCGGCATTGACACCGGTGGGACGTTCACGGACGTGGTCGCCGTGGATGAGGACAGCGGCGCGATCGTCACCACCAAGACGCCGTCGACGCCGGGCGACCCGGCCGTGGGGTTCATGGCGGGCATCGGCCGGCTGGACGCCGCCGACATCGCCGCCGTGTGCCACGGCACGACCGTGGCCACCAACCGGCTCCTCGAGGGCCGTGTCGGCGACCTCGGCTTCATCACCACCGAGGGTTTCGAGTTCCTGCTGGAGATCGCCCGCCAGAGCGTCCCGGACGGCTACGGCAACTCCTACTTCTGGGTCAAGCCGCCGCGGATCGTCCCGGCGCACCGGGTGAAGACGGTCGGCGGCCGGCTCGACCACACCGGCGCGGAGGTGCGGCCCTTCGACGAGGCGTCGGCGGTGCGCGCCGCACGCTGGTTCCGCGACCAGGGCGTGGCCGCGATCGGGGTGTGCTTCCTGCACTCCTACGCCGACCCCGCGCACGAGCTGGCCATGCGCGAGGTGCTGCGCCGCGAGCACCCGGACGCGGTGGTGTCGTTGTCGCACGAGGTGCTGCGGGAGTACCGGGAGTACGAGCGGTCGGTCACCACCCTGGTCGACGCCGCCGTCAAGCCCGCCATCGGCCGCTACGTCGCGCGGATCTCCGAGCGCCTCGGCGACGTGCCCCTGTACGTCATGACGAGCAACGGCGGCGTGCTGTCGGCGAGCGAGGTGGTGGACCGGCCGATCACGACCGTGCTGTCGGGGCCGGCCGCCGGCGCGCTCGGCGCCGCGTACGTCGCGCGGACGGCCGCCGAGCACGCGAACGTGATCACGCTCGACGGCGGGGGCACCTCCACCGACGTCGCCGTCGTGCTCGACGGCGAGCCGACGCTCACCACCGAGGGCACGGTCGGCGACTACCCGTCCAAGATCCCGATGATCGACATCGTCACGGTCGGCGCCGGCGGCGGCTCGATCGCCTGGATCTCGCCCGAGGGCACGCTCAAGGTCGGGCCGCGCTCGGCCGGCGCCGATCCCGGGCCGCTCTGCTACGGCCGGGGCGCGGCGGAGGTGACCGTCACCGACGCCCACGTCCACCTCGGGCGCATCCCGCCGCACCTGCTCGGCGGCGAGATCCCGCTTGACGTGCCCGCCGCGAGCGACGGGCTGGCCGCCCTCGCCGCGGACCTGGGCATCAAGACCGAGGCGTGCGCCACCGGCATCCTGGAGATCAGCGCCTGGAACCAGGCCAACGCCATCCGCCGGATCACCGTCAAGCGCGGCCTCGACGTGCGCGACTTCCCCATGGTCGCCTTCGGCGGTTCCGGGCCGCTGCTCGTGTGCCGCCTCATCGACGTCCTCGGGCTGCCGTCGGCGATCGTGCCGCGCGACCCGGGCAACCTGTCGGCGTTCGGCCTGCTCACCGTGGACGTGCGCAGCGAGTACGTGCGGACGCGCGTCACCCGCGACCCCGGGCCGGAAGAGCTGGAGGAGCTGTACGCCGAGCTGGAGGCCGAGGCCGGTGCCGCGCTCGACCGGCAGGGGTTCGCCGAGCACCGCTACGTACGCTCGGCCGACCTGCGCTACCACGGGCAGGCGTTCGAGGTGCGCGTCCCGGTCGGCCGCGCCGACGTCGCGGAGGTCGCCGCGCGCTTCCACGACGAGCACGAACGCCTGTACGGCTACTGCCACCGCGGCGACCCGGTCGAGTGGGTCAACCTGCGCGTGGCCGGCGTCGGGCCGATCGTACGGCCGGAGCCGCCCGTACGGCCGCCGGGCGACGGCGACCCGTCACGGGCCCGTACGGGAGCGCGCCGGGTCTTCTTCGACGACTGGGCCGACGTGCCCGTGTACGCCCGCGAACGCCTCGAACCCGGTGACGTCCTCACCGGCCCCGCGGTGATCGAGGAGTTCGGCTCCACACTGCCGCTCCACCCGGGCTTCTCCGCCCGCGTGGACGGCCACGGGAACCTGGTGGTGACGCGATGGGAGCGAACCCCGACGAGCGAGTGGAGTGGGTGGCCGAGGCACGAGGCCGCCCGCGTAGCGAGTGAGGAGGGTGAGTGACGATGGGCAGAGCCGATCCGGTGCTGGTGGAGATCGTGGAGGGCACGCTCGCCTCGGTCGAGAAGGAGGTCGAGACCGCGATCGCCCGTACGGCGCGCTCGCCGATGATCCGGGACGCCCACGACTTCCGCGCCGGCATCCACGACCGGCGGATGCGCAAGCTGACCGGCCGCTCCTACTCCGCGCTGGTGCAGCCCGTCGTACGGGATTTCCCGATCGAGACGATGCGGCCCGGCGACGTGTTCTTCCACAATGACGTCTACCTGTCCGAGGGCGGCATCGGTCACCTGCCCGACCTGTGCGTGACGGTGCCGGTGTTTCTCGATGATGACGTGGTGGCGTTCGTGCAGGCGTTCGGGCACCACGACGACATCGGGGGCGCGGTGCCCGGGTCGATGCCCTCGCACGCGCGGTCGGCGTTCGAGGAGGGCCTCATGGTCCCGCCGATCAAGCTGTGGGACCAGGGCGTGCCGAACGACGCGGCGCTGCGCATCATGACCCGCAACTCCCGGATGCCCGACTCGCTCGCCGGTGACCTGGACGCGGAGTGCTCGGCGTGCCTCATGGGCGCGCGGCGGCTGGGCGAGCTGTTCGCCCGGTACGGGCGCGCGGCGGTCGAGGACTGCTTCGACGCGATCATCGACAAGACCACCGAGACGTTCCGGCGGGAGATCCTGTCCAAGATCCCAGACGGCACGTACGTCTGGGAGGACTACGCCGAGCACGACGGGGTCGACCCGCCCCGGCTGCACGCCCAGCGGATCACGCTCACCAAGACCCCCGAGAAGCTCATCATCGACTTCACCGGCACGTCGCCGCAGGCCAAGGGGCCGATCAACCACGCGGGCGACTACGCCGACGGGGTGTTCCTGAAGAAGTGGCTGGCGCCCGTGCTGCGCAACCTCGCCGACTCGCCGGAGCGGATGGCCGAACTGGACGTCAACGAGGGCGTCGTGCCGCTCATCGAGATGCGCTTCCCCGAGAAGGGCACCCTGCTCACCCCGATCTTCCCCGCGCCGACGAACGCCCGCACGTTCGTGATCCTGCGGCTGCTCGGCGTCCTCGCGGGCGTGCTGGCCAAGGCGACCGGCGGCCGGATGCCGGCCGACCAGGAGACCATCCGCTACACCGGCGTGTACGGCGAGGACCCCGAGCCGTACCTGATGCGCGAGGTGCTCGGCGGAGGCTCGGGCGGGCGCTACTACGCCGACGGCGAGGACACGATCCACGTGGTGCCCGACTCGCGCAACATCCCGGTGGAGTTCGCCGAGGCGCGCTGGCCGTTCCGCGTCGAGCGTCTCGGCCTGGCCGTCGACTCCGGCGGGCCGGGGGAGTACCGCGGCGGCCTCGGCTACGACAAGCACATCCGGATGCTGCGCGACGCGCACTACATGTCGATCGCCGACCGCTCGATCCTGTCCTGCTGGGGCGTGAACGGCGGTCGCGCGGGGCGGCCGTTCCGCGCCGAGGTGGCGGGGACGCCGATGGACGGACTCGTCGACGACCATCCCGTACGGGCGGGGGAGGTGGTCCGGATCCGTACGACGGGCGGCGGCGGGTGGGGCGACCCGCTGAACCGGCCACCGGAGAAGGTGGCCGCCGACGTACGGGACGGCAAGGTCTCGGCCGAGGGCGCGCGCGACGACTACGGGGTCGTGCTCGCCGGGACGCCGGAGGAGCCGTCCGCGGACGAGGCGGCGACCGCCGCGCTGCGGGAGCGCCTGCGCGCCGCACGCGGCCCGGCCGCCTTCTTCGACCGCGGCCCCGGCTACGCGACACTGGCCGGCGGGCGTACGCACGCGGACGTGGACGACCCGGCGTCCTGAGGGGGCCGCCCGCCGGAGACCCGCGGAGGCCGGGGGCTGTTCGCGACGACTGGCCCTGGCGGGCGGGGGCGAGGGTGCGGGGCAGGCGCTCAGGAGCCGGTCGCGGCGAGGGCGGCGCCGGTCGCCAGGCAGACCAGTTCGCCGGCCAGCCCGATGAGCGTCCATCGGCGCATCCACGCGAGCGAGGACCACTTGACGCCGATGACGGACACCGCGCAGAAGGCGAGCGTGCCGAAGACGGAGATCGGCACGATGACGTCCTTGACGCCGTCGTCGCAGATGGCGGCCGTGTCGTGCGGCGCGCAACCGTGCTCGGCCGACGACATCCAGTTGATCACGAGGCCGGCGCCCGCGAGCGCGACGACGAGCAGGAACAGCCCCAGGGTCGTTTCCGAGCGCATTACCCATCGCCACGCTTTCCCCATGTCGGCCATTATTACGGGATAGGTCAGACGCGCTATGAAAAATTGCCGTCGATGATCAGGTCGGCCCGCTCGCGTGTCCGGTCCGCGGTGAACAGTTTCGCCTCGGTCTCGGCCCAGTGATCCCAGGCGGCCAGGTCGTCGCCGCGTCCGGCCGCGCGCCGCCTCCGTACCGCACGCGGCGCCTCCACCCAGATGCGGAACGCCGCCGGCGACTCCTGGCGCGCGGCGCCGACGCCCTCGATGACCAGCACGGACGCGACCGGCACCGTGACCTCCTCGGCGTACGCGCCGCGCCGCCAGTCGTACCGGCGGAAACGCCCGGGCCGGCCGGCGCGCAGCGGCGCGAGGACGTGCGCGGTGAGCGGCGGCCACCAGGCGAGCGGCTCGCCGTCCCAGGGCACCGGGAAGTCGTCGGAGTGCACGACCGGCGCGCCGCCCAGGGCCGCCGCCAGAGCCGCGCTGAACGTGGTCTTGCCCGCCGCGCTCGGCCCGTCCACCGCGACGATCCGCACGGGCCCGCACGAGGGTTCCAGCGCACGGAGCCGGGACACGAGCGCGGCGTCGACCGGGGGAACGGATGCGGGCATTCCGCCCATCCTGCCGGAACCGCCGCATCCGGCCACCCCCGCCCCCTCGCCGGTGCGACGTGCGAAGCGGAAATGGCGGACGGGGCATTTGTCCGGATCCGGTCAATACAGGTGTATTTACCGTCTAGTAACCATTTGGTTGACTCTGGGCGCGAGTCTCATGCGGGGAGCGGGATCCACGGATGAGAGGACCCCAGCAGTGCGACGACGTGCCGTTACGCTCGTGGCGACCCTGATCGGGATCGCGAGCCTCATCGGACCTTCCACCCAGGCGCTGGCCGACCCGCCACCGCCCCCGTCGGAGTCGACCGCGCGGACCGAGCTCGCCGCGCTCACCGTCGGGACCCCGCACAGCATGGACGGCTACAGCCGCGACGCCTTCGACGTCTGGGCCGACCAGCCCGACGGCTGCACCACCCGCCAGGACGTCCTCGCCCGCGACGGCGACGACGTCGTCGAGGGCAGTGACGGCTGCCAGCCGACCTCCGGCTCCTGGTACAGCGCCTACGACGACACGACGGTCACCGTGGTCGCGCAGGCGACGATCGACCACGTCGTACCGCTCGCCGACGCGTGGCGGACCGGCGCCGACCAATGGACCGCCGCGCAGCGCAAGGCGTTCGGCAACGACCTGACCGACGCGCAGCTGATCATCGCCTCCAGCTCCAGCAACAGCTCCAAGGGCGACAAGGACCCCAGCGAGTGGAAGCCGCCGAACACGGCGTACTGGTGTACGTACGGCGAGGAGTACGTGAGCGTCAAGTACAAGTTCAAGCTGTTCGTGACCAGCGACGAGAAGGCCGCCCTGGGAGACCTCCTCGACGCCTGCTGAACCGGCCGCGGACCCGTCCCCTCACCGGGGCGGGTCCGTGCCGTCAAGGTGACGCAGGTCACGGGACCGTACGGCGGGCAGGGGCGATACTGCCCTCAGACGCTCGCCCCTGATCCCGTGACCCTGGAGGAACCCGCCGATGAACGGTCCACTCGACGGCATCGTGGTGCTCGACCTCACCCGCGTCCTGTCCGGGCCGCACGCGACGATGATGCTCGCCGACCTCGGCGCGCGTGTGATCAAGGTCGAGCAGCCGGACACCGGCGACGAGACGCGGCAGTGGGGGCCGCCGTTCGCCACCGCGCCGGGCCGGGAGGGCGTGGACCCCGGCGTCAGCACGTACTACCTGTCCTGCAACCGGAACAAGGAGTCGATCACCCTCGACCTGAAGTCCGAGGAGGGCAAGGAGACGCTCACCCGGCTGATCCGGCACGCCGACGTCCTCGCCGAGAACTTCCGCACCGGCGTCCTGGACCGGCTCGGGTTCTCCTTCGAGCGGATGCACGAGATCAATCCGGCCCTGGTCATCCTGTCGATCTCCGGGTTCGGGCACGACGGCCCCGAGGGCGGGCGGCCCGGGTACGACGCGATCGTGCAGGGCGAGGCGGGGATCATGAGCGTCACCGGCCCGGCGCCCGACCAGCCCACCAAGATGGGCCTGTCGATCTGCGACATCCTCGCCGGGGTGAACGGCGCGTACGGCATCGTGGCCGCGCTGTACGAACGGACCCGCACCGGGCGTGGCCGGGTGGTCCGCACCTCTCTGCTGGCCTCCGTCGTCGGCGCGCACGCTTACCAGGCCACCCGGTGGACGGTCGCGGGCGAGGTGCCGCGGGCGATCGGCAACGACCACCCCTCGATCGCCCCGTACGGCAGCTACCGGTGCGCCGACGGCCTGATCCAGGTCGGCGTCGCCAACCAGGGGCTCTGGAAGAGGTTCGCGCCGGTCGTGGGGATCGATGCCGACGATCCGCGCTTCGCGACCGGGGCCGACCGGTCCCGCAACCGCGGCGAGCTGGGCGCGTTGATCGAGAAGGCCCTGTCGACCGGCACGCGGGAGCACTGGCTGGCCCGGCTCGCCGAGGTGGGTGTGCCCGCCGGGGCGATCCGCTCCATCGACGAGGTCTACGAGTGGGACCAGACCCGGTCGCAGGGGCTGGTCATCGACGTGGAACATCCGGAGCTCGGCCGCATCGAGCTGCCCGGCCCGTCGCTGCGCTTCGAGGGGGTGCCGCCGCGCGAGCACACCGCGCCGCCGCAGCTGGGCCAGCACACCGGCGACGTCCTCGCCTGGCTGGACCAGATGGACTCCTGACCCGCCGCCCCACCGGAGTCCGCGGGTCAGGAGTCCATCTGGTCCAGCAGTTCCTCGGTCGGCCGATCTCGCTCACACCGTTCCTTCCCGATGAACGGCGACTCACCGTACGGTCCCCGCGCCCCATCCGTCCCAGAACGTGTGATTCAGCGGCCCCACAGCCCCCACCGGTCCGCTCCCGCATCGGCGGTCCCCGGCGGCCGGTCCGCCGATGACGTCCACACTCGGAGGGAGCAGGTAGATTCCTGACCTGCGCTTTTGTCTCTGATCGGGGGAGTTGGATGGAGCCGCAGGCGCTCCGCCGGAGCCTGTCGTCGCGCGACCTGATCGTCTACGGGCTGCTGTTCATCGGGCCGCTCGCGCCGGTGGGCGTCTTCGGCGTCCTCGACGCCAAGAGCCACGGCTCCGTCGCCCTCGTCTACCTGGTGGCGACGCTCGCGATGGCGTTCACCGCGGTGTCGTACGCCCAGATGTCGCGGCAGGTGCCGCACGCCGGGTCGGTGTACGCCTACGCCGGCATCGGCATCGGGCGGCCCGCCGGGTTCGCGGCCGGGTGGCTGGCGATGCTGGACTACCTGCTGATCCCCGCGGTCGGCTACCTGTTCTGCGGCATCGCGCTGCACTCGCTGGTGCCCTCGGTGCCGGCGTGGGTGTTCACCGCGGTCGCGTTCGTCTCGACCACGCTGCTCAACCTCTTCGGCGTGCGCCTGGCCGCACGCGTGGGCTTCGTGGTGCTCCTGGTGGAGATCGTGCTGCTGGCGGTGTTCGTCGTCGCGGCGGTCGTCGTGCTGATCATGGACGGCCCGGCCCGCCCGTGGACCTCGCCGGCCCTGGGGGTCGGCGGTATCACGACGGCCGCGGTGATGGGGGCCGTGTCGGTCGCGGTGCTGTCCTTCCTCGGCTTCGACGCGATCGCCTCGTTCGCCGAGGAGAACACCGGTGACGAGCGCCAGGTCGGGCGGGCGGTGCTGTTCTGCCTGGGCGTCGCCGGCCTGCTGTTCGTCCTGCAGACCTACCTCGCCGGGCTGCTCATGCCGGTGAGCCCGCACCACCTCGCCCAGGCGCCGGCCGAGCAGGGCACCGCCTTCTACACGATGACGCGAACGGCGGTCGGCGTGTGGATGCAACGGACGTTCGCGGTGGTCAAGGGCATCGGCCCGGCGTTCACCGCGATGGCGGCCGTGGCGGCGGCCTCCCGCCTGCTGTACGGCATGGCCCGCGACCGCGGCCTGCCGAAGGCGCTCGCGGCGGTGGACGAGCGCTCCCAGGTGCCGCGCGCCGCCCTGCTGACGACGGCCGCGGTCAGCCTCGTCGTGTCGGTGTGGGCGGCCCGCCGCGCGGACGGCCTGGACGTGCTCGTGTCGATCGTCAACATGGGCGCCCTGGCCGCCTTCACCCTCCTGAACGTCTCGGTGGTCGGCTACCACGTCATCCGCCGGGGCAGCCGCCGGTGGATCCCGCACCTGGTGGTCCCGGTCCTCGGCGCGGCGGTGTGCGTCTGGATCATGGTCTCCGCGACCACGCTCGCCAAGATCGTCGCCGCTGGCTGGCTGGTGGTGGGCGCCGTCGTCTTCGCCGTCGGCGGCCGGACGGGCGGCCGGGCGGGCGGCCGGGCGGGGACCTCCCTCAGCCCAGCAGGTCGGGCCGCCGGTGGGACAGAGACGGGAGCACCTTCCGTACCTGGTCGGTGACGCTCAGGTCGATCTCGGCGAGCCGTACGGACGGGGACGGGCCCAGGTCCGCCTGGACCACGCCCATCGGGTCCACCAGCATGCTGCGGCCCACGCCGCCCGGACGGCCCCGCGGCGGGGCGGTGCGGTCCGGGGCCTTGCCCACGGCGGCCACCCACGTGGTGTTCTCGATCGCGCGGGCGCGGACCATCGTCACCCAGTGCTCCTCCTTGAACGGCCCCTGCGCCCAGGCCGCGATCACCGCGAACATCTCCGCGCCCGCGTCCACCAGCGCCCGCGCCAGCTCGGGGAAGCGCACGTCGTAGCAGGTGATCAGCCCGATCCGCGCGCCGCACAGCTCGACCACCACCGGCGCGTCGCCGGCGTCGACGAACTCCGACTCGCGGTCGTGGAAGGCGTCGAACAGGTGGATCTTGCGGTAGGAGCCCACGAGCGCGCCGGAGGCGTCGAGGGCCACCGCCGTGTTGTACACCCGGCCCGGGGACGCCGGCTCGAACACGCCCGCGATCACCGCGGTGCCGTGCTCACGCGCCGCCTCGGCCAGACCCGTCACCCACGGGCCGTCGAGCGGCTCGGCCATCGAGGCCAGGTCGCCGCCGAAGCGGACCAGCGCCGCCTCCGGGAAGATCGCCAGGTCCGCGTCCGCCGCCGAGGCCAGTGCCCCGCGGGCGCGTTCCAGGTTCTCCTTCGGGTCGTCGCCGATCGTGATCTGGCACAGCGCCACTCGCATCGCGCACTCCTTTCCTGGCGGAGAATCGCTGAATTCTT
>NZ_BAABHF010000025.1:182314-323942 GCF_039541955.1 Actinoallomurus oryzae
TCGCTCCACTGTGGCACAGACGGGACGTATCGCCCCGGGGCCGCCTTGTCCGCGTTGTTACCCTGAGCCGCGTGACGGTCAACATCGATCCGCTGGTGTCCCGGATGCGGGGCTTCGGCACCACCGTGTTCGCCGAGATGACCGCCCTGGCGGTCCGTACCGGAGCGGTCAACCTCGGTCAGGGCTTCCCCGACACCGACGGTCCGGCCAAGCTGCTGGAGACCGCCGTCGAGGCGATCCGCGGCGGCGCGAACCAGTACCCGCCCGGACCCGGCGTGCCCGAGCTGAGGGAGGCCGTGTCCGCCCAGCGCTCCGGCCGTTACGGCCTTTCCTACGACCCCGCGGACGAGGTGCTCGTGACCGTCGGCGCGACCGAGGCGATCGCCTCGACGCTCCTGGCGCTCTGCGAGACCGGCGACGAGGTCGTCGTGTTCGAGCCGTACTACGACTCCTACGCCGCGATCATCGCGCTGGCCGGGGCCGTGCGCCGCCCGGTCACGCTGCGCCCCGACGGCGACCGGTTCACCTTCGACCCCGCCGAGCTGCGCGCCACCGTCACCCCGCGCACCCGCCTGATCCTGCTCAACTCCCCGCACAACCCGACCGGCACCGTGTTCTCCCGCGCGGAACTCGAGATCATCGCGGACCTGTGCCGCGAGCACGATCTCGTCGCCGTCACCGATGAGGTGTACGAGTACCTGACCTTCGACGGCGCCGAGCACGTGCCGATCGCCACGCTGCCCGGTATGCGCGAGCGCACGGTGGCGGTCTCCTCGGCCGGCAAGACGTTCTCGGTCACCGGCTGGAAGACCGGCTGGATCACCGCGCCCCCGCGTTTCGTCCGCGCCGTGCAGACCGTCAAGCAGCACCTGACCTTCACCAGCAGCGCCCCGTACCAGCGGGCGGTCGCGTACGGGCTGGGCGCCGAGCTGGAGTGGGTCGAGGCGCAGCGGACCTCGCTGCAGTCCAAGCGCGACCGGCTCACCGCCGGCATCCAGGCGGCCGGGCTGACCCCGCTGCACACCCAGGGCACCTACTTCGTCCAGGCCGACGTGCGCCCGTTCGGCTTCACCGACGGGCTGGAGTTCTGCCGCGTCCTGCACGAGCGGGCCGGCGTCGTCGCCATCCCCACCCAGGTGTTCTACGACTCCGACGCCGGCGACCCGTACGTACGGTTCGCCTTCTGCAAGCGCGACGAGGTCATCGACGACGCCGCCGCGCGCCTCGCCCGCGTGGCCGGCTGAACGTCCACACCTGCCAAAGGAGACGCGCTCGCTGGGCATACTCTGCCCATGAGCACACCGCAGGTCAGAGAATAGGTTCGCCTTCGTGACCACCGCGAACGGCGAGCGCGTCCTCATCGCCCTCGGCGGCAACGCGATGACGGGGCCGGACGGCAGCGCCACTCCGGACGCCCAGCGGCGTGCCGTGAAGGCGGCCGTCGAGCCGGTCGCGGACCTGGTCGCCGGCGGCGCCCAGGTCGTGCTGACCCACGGCAACGGGCCCCAGGTCGGCAACCTGCTGATCAAGAACCAGCTCGCCGCCTCCGTGGTGCCGCCCGTGCCCCTCGACTGGTGCGGTGCGCAGACCCAGGCGACCATCGGTGTCCTCCTGCTGAACGCGCTGGACCGCGCCCTGGCCGCGCGCGGCTCGGCTCGGCCGGTGGCCGTCGTGGCGACCCGGACCCTGGTCGACGCCGCCGACCCGGGCTTTACGGCCCCGGCCAAGCCGGTCGGCCGCTACTTCCCGATCGAGACGGCCGAGCAGGGCCGCGCGCACGGCGAGATCTGGCGGTCGTTCGGCGCCAAGGGCTGGCGGCGGGTCGTCGCCTCCCCGGAGCCGCGGGAGATCATCGACGCGCCCGCCGTGGACGCCCTGCTCGCGGCGGGATTCATCGTCGTGGCGGCCGGGGGCGGCGGCGTACCGGTGGTACGCGCCGACGGCGGTTTCCGCGGGGTCGAGGCGGTCATCGACAAGGACCTCGCCGCGCAGCTGCTCGCCCGCCACGTCTCCGCCACGACCATGGTCATCGCCACGAACGTCGAGTACGCCATGACCGGGTACGGAACCCCGGACGAGCGGCCCATCCGGCGTACGACGCCCGCCCGGCTGCGGGCGTACGCGGCCGAGGGGGAGTTCGCCGGGGGCAGCATGGGCCCGAAGGTCGAGGCGGTGGTGCGCTTCGTCGAGGAGGGCGGTAAGCGGGCGGCGATCACATCGCTGGAGCGCATCGGCGACGCCGCGGACGGCAAGGCCGGAACAGTCATCGAGTTGTGAAGGGTGAGGACATGCCGGACCCGATTGAGGTACGCAAGGTCGCCATCGACAGCGTCACGGACGCGTCGGGGCTGGCCCGGCTGATCGACGACGGTGTGATCGAGGCCGATCGCGTCCTCGCCGTGATCGGCAAGACCGAAGGCAACGGCGGCGTCAACGACTACACGCGCATCCTCGCCGACCGGGCGTTCCGCGAGGTGCTCGTCGCCCGGGGCAGCCGTACGCCGGAGGAGGTCGCCCAGGTGCCGCTCGTGTGGTCCGGCGGTACGGACGGGGTGCTCAGCCCGCACGCGACGATCTTCGCGACCGTGGACCCGTCCTCCGCCCCGGTGACCGACGAGCCCCGCGTCTCGGTCGGCGTCGCCATGAGCGAGGTGATCCTGCCCGAGGACATCGGCCGCCCGGCCATGGTGGAGAAGGTCGCCGGCGGCGTACGCGACGCCATGAAGGCGGCCGGCATCCAGGACGCCGCCGACGTCCACTACGTGCAGACCAAGACGCCCCTGCTCACCCTCGACACGATCAACGACGCCAAGCGGCGCGGCCACGACGTCGTCACCGAGGACACGCTGAAGTCGATGGACATCTCCAACTCCACGACCGCGCTCGGCATCGCGGTCGCCCTCGGGGAGATCGCGATGCCGGAGGCGGAGCGGATCCACCAGGACCTGTCGCTGTACTCCTCGGTCGCCTCCTGCTCCTCCGGGGTCGAGCTCGACCGGGCCCAGATCGTCGTGGTCGGCAACGTCCGCGGCATCGGCGGCCGCTACCGCATCGGCCACAGCGTGATGAAGGACGCCCTGGACGCCGACGGCATCTGGGCGGCGATCCGCTCCTCCGGCATCGACCTGCCCGAACGTCCGCACCACGGCGACCTGGACGGCCGGCTCGTCAACGTGTTCCTCAAGTGCGAGGCGGACCCGGGCGGGTCGGTACGCGGGCGCCGCAACATCATGCTCGACGACTCCGACGTGCACTGGCACCGCCAGATCAAGGCGTGCGTCGGCGGCGTCGCCGCATCCGTGACGGGCGACCCGGCCGTGTTCGTCTCGGTGGCGGCCGTGCACCAGGGCCCCTCGGGCGGCGGCCCGGTCGCGGCGATCGCCGACCTCGGCTGAGCCGGCGACCGGCGCCCGGTCAGCCGCCGGAGGGCGGGGGCGGCCCCGGCCACACGGTCCGAGAACAGGGTTCAGATCGCGACATGCCGGTGATGTCAGCCGCCGCGCCAGGCCGGAGCGCGCGGCCCCGGCCGTTACGCTGGTCTGTCGTGTCCGAAAGAACCATTCCCCAGCCGGATTTCCCCGACGATGACGGCACGGCGTCCGCCGAGCTGGAGGCGGCGCTGCGCGCCTACGCCGGTGGGCACGGCGAGCACGCCGTCCTCGCCGCCCTCCCCGGAGCACGCCTGTTCGTCCCCGTGGTCGCCGTCCTGACCGAAGACGAGACGGTGGACGGTTCGCGCCGTGAGAAGGAGAGCGAGATGGCGCTGCCGACGCTCGTCGGAGACGACGGGCGGCGCGGCGTGCTGGCCTTCACCTCGGCCGAGAGTCTCGCCCGCTGGCAGGCGGACGCGCGTCCCGTCGCGGTGCGCGCCGTGCAGGCCTGCCAGGCCGCCCTCGACGAGGCCGCCGACGCCCTGGTCATCGACGTCGCGGGCCCGGTGCCGTACGCCATCGAGGGCCCGAGGCTGCGCGTCCTCGCCGAGGGCGGCACGATCACCGCCCCCCACGAGGACCCGGACGTCCTGGCCGCCGTCCAGGAGGCCGCGGGCGACCTGCCGGGGATCACCGGCATCCAGGTACGCCCCGGCACGCAGAGCGACCTGGCGATCCGGCTGCGTCTCGCCCAGGACGCCGACGAGCAGGTGGTCCTGCGCGCGGCCGCCGACCGCCTGTCCGAACGCCTGAGCGGCCGTGTCTCCGGCGGCGTCGAACTCGGCGTCGTCTTCTCCTGATCCCGGTTCCGCCGCCCGGCCTCCGGTCTTCCGGCGCGCCGGGCGGCGGGCGCGCGTGCCTGGTCAGGCCTCGTTAGGCTCGGGACATGCCGACGCTGACGATGCAGGACGCCCTGATCCGCCTCACCGAATACTGGGCCGGGCAGGGATGCGCCATCGTCCAGCCGATGAACACCGAGGTCGGCGCCGGCACGCTCAACCCCGCCACCGCGCTGCGGGTCCTCGGGCCCGAGCCGTGGAAGGTCGGCTACGTCGAGCCCAGCGTCCGCCCGGACGACTCGCGGTACGGCGACAACCCCAACCGGCTCCAGACGCACACGCAGTACCAGGTGATCCTCAAGCCCGAGCCCGGCGACGCGCAGGAGCGCTACCTCGGCAGCCTGGAGGCCATCGGCGTCGACCTGCGCGCCCACGACGTGCGGTTCGTCGAGGACAACTGGG
The DNA here is from genome assembly GCF_039541955.1 of Actinoallomurus oryzae. NCBI lineage: Bacteria > Bacillati > Actinomycetota > Actinomycetes > Streptosporangiales > Thermomonosporaceae > Actinoallomurus > Actinoallomurus oryzae. The sequence goes on from NZ_BAABHF010000025.1 coordinate 186,987, forward strand.
CCTCGCCGGCGCTCGGCGCGTGGGGCCTGGGCTGGGAGGTCTGGCTCGACGGCCTGGAGATCACCCAGTTCACCTACTTCCAGCAGTCCGGCGGCATGCCCCTCGACCCGGTCTCGGTCGAGATCACCTACGGCATGGAGCGCATCATCATGGCGCTCCAGGGCGTCGGGCACTTCAAGGACATCGCGTACGCGCCCGGTCTGTCCTACGGCGAGGCGTTCGGGCAGGCCGAGTACGAGATGAGCCGCTACTACCTCGACGAGGCCGACGTCGAGGCGGGCCGCGCGCTCTTCGCCGCGTACGAGGCCGAGGCGCGGCGCATGATCGAGGCGCGCCTGCCGGTGCCCGCGCACACGTACGTCCTGAAGTGCTCGCAGGCCTTCAACGTGCTCGACGCGCGCGGAGCCGTCGGCACCACCGAGCGCGCCAGCGCGTTCGCCCGCATGCGCGCCCTCGCCCACGACGTCGCGCGGCTGTGGGCCGAGCGCCGCGAGGAGCTCGGGCATCCGCTCGGCGACGCCGCGACGCGCCCGGCGCCCGAGCGCCGCGCGGAGGCCTTCCCCGAGATCGGCGAGCCGTCGACGCTGGCGTTCGAGATCGGCTTCGAAGAACTGCCCGCCACCGAGACCGAGCGTGTCGCAGGCGCCGTGCGCGACGCCCTCACCGAACTGCTGGCCGGCACCCGGCTGCGGCACGGTGAGATCCGGGTGATGTCCGCGCCCCGCCGCGTCGTCGCCGTCGTCGACGAGGTCAGGCCGCGCGAGGACGACGCCGAGCGGACCGTCCGCGGCCCGCGCCGGTCGGCGGCCTACGACGCCGACGGTGCGCCGACCAGGGCCGCCATCGGCTTCGCCCGCGGCCAGGGCGCCGACGTCGCCGACCTGCGCGAGATCACCGTGAACGGCGGGGAGTACGTCGGCCTCGTCCGCACGGTCGCGGGCCGGCCGGCCGCGGAGGTGCTCGCCGGCGTCCTGCCCGGCGTCGTCACCGCGCTGCGCGCCGACCGCAACATGCGCTGGAACGCCCCCGGCCTGTCCTACAGCCGCCCGATTCGCTGGATCGCCGCCCTGCTCGGGCCGCACGTCGTGCCGTTCACGGTCTCGACGCTGGAGAGCGGGCGTTCGACCCGGGTGCACCGCACCGCGGACCTGCCGGTCGTGGAGGTGGCGGAGGCGGGCCGCTTCCTGGACACCCTGCGCGCGCACGGCATCGAGCCGGACGCGCGGGTCCGCACGCGGCGCATCACCGAGGCCGCGGCCGAGCTCGCCGCCTCGGCGGGCGGCGCGCCCGACGAGACCGTCCTGCCCGAAGTGGTGAACCTCGTGGAGGAGCCGGTCGCCCTTCTCGGCTCCTTCGACGAGCGCCACCTCGAGCTGCCCGCCGAGGTGCTCACCACGGTCATGCGCAAGCACCAGCGGTACCTGCCGGTGAGCGCCGCCGGCCGTCTCCTGCCGCACTTCGTCGCGGTCGCGAACGGCGCCTGCGACCTCGGCGCCGTCCGCGCGGGCAACGAGGCGGTCCTGCGAGCGCGGTTCGAGGACGCGGCGTTCTTCTTCGAGGCCGACCTGCGCACGCCGCCGGAGGAGATGACGGCCGGCCTGGCCGCGCTGACCTTCGAAGAGCGTCTCGGGTCGATGGCCGACCGCGCCGGCCGCATCCGCTCGATCGCGCTGGCCCTCGCCGACCGCGTCGGCCTGGGCGAGCAGGACCGGGCGACGCTCGAACGCGCGGCGCGCCTCGCCAAGTTCGACCTCGCCTCGCACATGGTGATCGAACTCTCCAGCCTCGCCGGGACGATGGCGGGCGAGTACGCCCGCCGCGCCGGTGAGGCCGAGCCGGTCGCGGAGGCGCTCGTGGAGATGGAGCTGCCCCGCTCATCCGGCGACGCGCTCCCGGTCTCGCTGCCCGGCGCGCTGCTCGCCGTCGCCGACCGGCTCGACCTGCTCGCCGGCCTGTTCGCCGTCGGCGCCGCGCCGACCGGCAGCTCCGACCCGTACGGCCTGCGCCGGGCCGCGCTCGGCCTCACCGCGATCCTTCGGGCGCACGGCCGCCTGGCCGGCATCCGGGTGGACGAGGGCCTGGCGATCGCGGCCGCCTTCCAGCCGGTGGAGGTGGGCCCGGAGGCGGTGCGCGAGGCCGAGCGGCTGACCGCGCGGCGGCTGGAGCAGGCGCTCCTGGAGGCCGGCCGCCCGGTGCACGTGGTGCGCGCCGTGATGCCGCACGCCGCCACGCCCGCGCGTGTCGCGCGTGACGCCGCCGACCTGGAGGGGCTGCTGGAGTCGGAGGGGTTCGCCCGCCTGACCGCCGCGCTCCAGCGGGTGCTGCGGATCGTGCCGCCGGACACGCCCGCGTCCTACGACCCGGCGCTGTTCGAGGACGACGCGGAGCGCGCGCTGGGCACCGCCCTCGCGGGCGTCGCGGACAAGCTGCGCGGCGGCCCGCTGCCGCTGCCGGAGTTCGCCGCGGTGGCCGAGGCGCTGGTCGAGCCCATCGACGACTACTTCGACAAGGTGCTGGTCATGGCCGAGGACGCCACCGTACGCGCGAACCGCCTCGGCCTGCTCGCCGGCATCCGCGACCTGGTCACCGACATCCTCGACTGGCGCGAGATCGCCTGAGCCGTCACCGTCGGTGTCGAAAGCGACATGCTGAGTATTGGCGTATGGGACATCTATGCCCCTCCCAGCACCGCCGAGCAGGCGATCGATCAGATCGAGGCGTGGCTCGCCTCGCCGTCGCTGGTGACGCTCGGTGAGGGGGCCAGCTACTGGGACGCACTACGGCCGATGCTCATGGAGGGCAAGATCGCCGGCCCGCTCGTGCACGACGGAAGGATCGCCGCGCTGTGCGTCGCTCACGGAGTGCGGGAGCTGTGGACCGTCGATCGTGACTTCACCCGGTTCTCCGGCCTGAGCATCCGCAATCCGCTGTAACGCCGCGGCGCGACCGGCGCGAGAACGCCTGACCGGTGCCCATATGCTGGACACCTGCATGGGACGCCGCCCCTACATGAAAGTATTTACCGCATGTTGCGCTGGCTGACCGCGGGGGAGTCGCATGGCCCGGCCCTCGCCGCGATCCTCGAAGGGCTGCCCTCCGGTGTGGCCGTGACCTCGGCCGACATCGCCGAGGCGCTGCGCCGCCGGCGCCTGGGCTACGGGCGCGGCGCCCGCATGAAGTTCGAGCAGGACCAAGTCGAGATCATCGGCGGCATCCGCCACGGCCGCACGCTCGGCGGCCCGATCGCGATCCGCGTGGGCAACACCGAGTGGCCCAAGTGGGAGACGGTGATGTCGGCCGATCCGGTCGACCCCGACGTGCTCGCCGAGCAGGCGCGCAACGCGCCGCTGTCGCGGCCCCGCCCGGGCCACGCCGACCTGGCCGGCATGCAGAAGTACGGATTCGACGACGCCCGGCCGGTCCTGGAGCGCGCCAGCGCCCGCGAGACGGCCGCCCGGGTGGCGATCGGCGAGGTCGCGCGCGCCTTCTGCCGCCAGGTGCTCGGCGTGGAGGTCCTCAGCCACGTGGTCGCGCTCGGCGAGGTGAGCGTCCCCGAGGGCGTGATCCCCGAGTCCGGCGACCTCGAGCGCATCGACGCCGACCCGGTCCGCTGCCTCGACCCCGACACCAGCGCCGCGATCGTGAAGCACATCGAGCAGGTCAAGCGGGACGGCGACACGCTCGGCGGCGTGGTCGAGGTCGTCGTGCACGGCCTGCCGCCGGGCCTGGGCAGCCACGTCCACTGGGACCGGCGCCTCGACTCCCGCCTCGCCGCCGCCCTCATGGGCATCCAGGCGATCAAGGGCGTCGAGGTCGGCGACGGCTTCCGCACCGCCGCCCGGCGTGGCTCGCAGGCGCACGACGAGATCGTGCGCGACGGCGAGATCCGGCGGGTCACCAACCGCGCCGGCGGCGTCGAGGGCGGCATGACGACCGGCGAGACCCTGCGGGTCCGCGCCGCCATGAAGCCCATCTCCACGGTGCCGCGCGCACTGTCCACGATCGACGTGCTGACCGGCGAGCCGGCCAAGGCCATCAACCAGCGCAGCGACGTCACCGCCGTCCCGGCCGCGGGCGTGGTGGCCGAGGCGATGGTGGCCCTGGTCATCGCCGAGGCCGCGGTCGAGAAGTTCGGCGGCGACTCCGTCGAGGAGACCGCCAGGAACCTGCAGGGCTACCTATCCTCACTGGTGATCAATTGACGTCCTCCCCCGGCCTGAGGGCGGGGGGTTCCAACCCGATCCCCTACACGTAGGAGGGAACAGGTTGAGGTTCGCGGTTCATGGCCCCGCCCAATGGCTGGAGGGCTCCCCGCGCTGTCACGGCACGTCCTGCCGCGATGTTCCTGGCCGCGTTCACGTCCGCGTGATCGGTGTGCCCGCAGGCGCGACAGCGAAAAACCGCTTGGCTCTCACGGTTGTCCGCTGCGCGATGCCCACAGGCATGACAGGTTTGGGATGTGTAGGCGGGATGGATCTTCTCGACCCGGTCGGCGGCCTTCTGGCCCAGGCGGGCCGCCAACTGGCCCCATCCGGCCGCGTGAATGGAATGGTTGAGCCCGGCCTTGGCCCGAACGTTCACCCCCGGCGCGGCAATGGTGCCGCGTGCGGAACGAACCATGGCGCCGATCTTCAGATCTTCGAGGCGGATCAGGTCGAAGCGGCGGGCCAGATCGGTGGAGGTCTTTTCGACCCAGTCCTTGCGTCGGTCGGTTTCGCGGGCTTTCAACCAGGCGATCGCGGTCTTGACCTGCATACGCCGGTTCGACCCCCGCGTGGCACGTGCCAGCCGGCGTTGCAGACGTCGCAGGCGCCCGGTCTCGCTGTCACGCAGACCCGGAACCGTCAACAGTTCGCCGGTGGACAGGGCGGCCGAGACGGCCACACCGCGATCCACACCGACGATCGCATCCGTACCCGGACCGTCGATCGCCGGTGGGATCACCGCGAAGCAGACGTGCCAGCGGCCCGCACGGTCCCGTTTGACCCGGAACGACTTGACGGTCTCGGGGATCCGACGGGACCAGCGGAACCGCACCCAGCCCACCTTCGGCACCCACACCGCTCCGACCTTGCGGGACAGCCGCCGTACGTCCCAGTGGGCGCCACGGCGGCCGACGATCCGGAACCCTTCATGGAAGCCCGCCTTACGCCACGTCGGACGCCGATGCGTGCCGGCGAAGAAATTCGCCACGGCCTGGGCGAAATCCCGCAACGCCTGCTGCTGCACCGTCTGAGACCCCGCCGCCGGCCACGCGAACTCCTTCCTGGCCTCGGTCAGCTGGCGGGACTGTTCGGTATACCCCGGCGCGCTCGCCCGCCCCGGCCGCCAATGCAGGTGCTGCTCACACGCGAGATTCCATACAAATCGGGCGTGGGCGCAGTGCTCCAGCAACGCCGCCTCCTGAGCGGGCGTGGGCTGGAGCCGAAATCGCATGCCACGACGCTAACCACCACCACCGACATTCCAAGGAGGGAGCGACGTTTCTTCCCCGGCTGCCTGACGGCCGGGGTTTCCACGTCGCGCAGCCGATGAAACCCAAGGCCGTCGTCATCGGCCCGCCCGGGTCGGGCAAGACCACGGTCGGACAACTCCTCGCCGAGCGGCTCGGCGTCGCCTTCCGCGACACCGACCACGACGTCGAGGCCACGGCCGGCAAGCCGATCGCGGAGATCTTCATCGACGACGGCGAGGAGCGCTTCCGCGCGCTCGAACGCGCGGCCGTCCAGGCCGCGCTCGCCGAGCACGAGGGGGTGCTCGCCCTCGGCGGCGGCTCCATCCTCGACCCCGGCACGCAGGCCGACCTGGCGGAGCTGCCGGTCGTCTACCTGGAGGTCGGGCTGTCGGACGCGGTCAAGCGGGTCGGCCTCGCCTCGGCGCGGCCACTGCTCGTGCTCAACCCGCGCAGCCAGTTCCGCAAGCTGATGGAAGAGCGCCGGCCGATCTACGAGGGTCTCGCCACGGTCCGGGTCGCCACGGACGAACGCGAGCCCGCCGACATCGTCGACGAGATCGTCAAGGGACTCGAGTGAGCAGAATCGCGGTCGGCGGCGACACGCCGTACGACGTCGTGATCGGCACGGGGGTGCTCGGCGAGCTGCCCTCGCTGCTCGGCGAGGCCGGGATCGTCGCCGTCGTGCACGCCGAGGGGCTGCCGGAGATCGCGCGGCCGGTCTGCCACGCGCTCGCCGACGCCGGGTACGACGCGCGTCTCCTGCCGGTGCCGGACGGCGAGGCGGGCAAGGACGTCAGCGTGCTGGCCGGGCTGTGGTCAGCGTTCGCCGGCCTGGGCATGACCCGATCGGACGCGATCGTCGGCGTCGGCGGAGGGGCCACGACGGACCTCGCCGGGTTCGCCGCCGCGACCTGGCTGCGCGGCGTACGCGCCGTGCTGGTGCCGACCACGCTCCTCGGCATGGTCGACGCGGCCGTCGGCGGCAAGACCGCGATCGACATCCCCGAGGGCAAGAACCTCGTCGGGGCCTTCCACCCGCCCGCCGGGGTCCTGTGCGACCTGGCCACGCTCGTGACCATGCCGCGCGAGGACTACGTCGCCGGCCTCGCCGAGGTGATCAAGGCCGGGTTCATCGCCGATCCGCGCATCCTGGAGCTCGTCGAGGAGGACCCGGAGGCGGCGGGCCGCCCCGACGGGCCGCACACCCTCGAGCTCATCGAGCGCGCCATCGCGATCAAGGCGCGCGTCGTGTCGGAGGACCTGCGGGAGAGCGGCCTGCGGGAGATCCTCAACTACGGTCACACGCTCGGCCACGCGATCGAGAAGGTCGAGGCGTACCGCTTCCGGCACGGCGACGCCGTCGCGATCGGCATGGTGTACGCCGCCGAGCTGGCCTGCCTGGCCGGGCGGCTGGGCGCCGACGTCGTCAAGCGCCACCGGGAGATCCTCACCGCGGTGGGCCTGCCGACGTCGTACGCCGCCGAGGCCTGGCCGGAGCTGCGTGAGGCGATGCGCGTCGACAAGAAGGCGCGGGGCGCCCGCCTGCGGTTCGTGGTCCTGGACGGCCTCGCCGCGCCGGGCCGTCTGGAGGACCCGGACGAGGACCTGCTGAGATCCGCCTACGAACGGGTGGCACGATGACCGAGCACCCGGCCAACCCGATGACCGAGCACCCGGCCAACCCGATGAGCCGGAGTGAGCCCGACGTAGCGAGTGGAGTGGCCGGGCGAGGGACGAGTCCGGCCGCGGAGCGAGTGAGGAGGGCGAACGGCCAGTGAGCACGAGTGAGCCCGACGTAGCGAGTGGAGTGGCCGGGCGAGGGACGAGTCCGGCCGCGGAGCGAGTGAGGAGGGCGAACGGCCAGTGAGCGAAGTGCTGGTCCTGAACGGACCCAACCTCGGCCGGCTGGGCAGCCGCGAGCCCGACGTGTACGGGGCCACGACCTTCGACGACCTGGCCGCCCTGTGCCGTGACACGGCCCGCAGGCTGGGCCTGCACGCCGAGGTGCGCCAGACCGACGACGAGGCGGAGCTGATCACCTGGCTCCACGAGGCCGCCGACGGGCGCATCCCGGTGGTGCTGAACCCCGCGGCCTTCACGCACTACTCCTACGCCGTACGCGACGCCATCGCCCAGCGCACGGCGCCGCTCATCGAGGTCCACATCTCCAACCCGGCGGCCCGCGAGGAGTTCCGTCACACCTCGGTCGTCGCGGCCGTGGCCTCGGGCACCATCGCGGGCTTCGGCACCTTCTCCTACGTCCTCGCCCTCCAGGCGGTCGCCGAACTCCTCGCCGAGTCGGCGCCTGAGGTGGTGTCATAGCGGCCGGCCATGGCGTCCTAGGGAACACGGGGCTACCTGCGGCGGCGCTCGCCCGGCATGATCGTCCTCGACGGCGTGGAGCGCGGAGGCGATGCGATGCGGATCACGGTGGCGGGCAGCGGGGACGCGTTCGGGTCGGGGGAGCGGTTCCAGACGTGCATCGCGCTCGGTGATCCCGGGGTCGGCGCCCACACGCTGGTCGACTGCGGGGCCACCAGTCTCGTGGCCCTGCGCCGTCAGGGGCTGGACCCGAACGCGATCGAGACGGTCCTGGTCAGTCACCTGCACGGGGACCACTTCGGTGGCCTGCCGTTCCTCATCCTGGACGGGCAGTTCCGCCGCCGGACCACCGATCTGACCGTCGTCGGACCGCCCGGGACACGGGAACGCCTCGAGCAGGCGATGGAGACGCTGTTCCCGGGGTCGAGCGGCGTCCGGCGCAGGTTCGCGGTGCACGTCCGCGAGCACGCCGACCGGCGTCCCTTCTCCACCGAAAGGTTCACCGCGACGCCTTTCGAGGTGCGGCATGCGTCCGGCGCTCCGGCTTACGCCCTGCGAGTCGAGGACGCCGGGCAGGGCGGCACGGTCGCCTACTCCGGGGACACCGAGTGGACCGACGCGCTCATCGACGCCTCCGCGGGCGCGGACGTCTTCTTCTGCGAGGGATACAGCCCGGCGCCCGTACGCTGGCACCTCGATCTGGACGCTCTGGCCGCGAACCGGCACCGGCTCGGCTGCCGCCGCCTGCTGCTGACCCACATGTCGCCCTCCGCGCTGGCCGCGGACCTGAGTGACTGGGAGACCGCGGACGACGGCCTGACGCTGGTCACTTCCGGCGGGTAAGCCTCACCAGCGGTCGAGGTGGAGGACCTCATCCAGCGGCCGGCGGGGGGCGGGGCGGAACGTCTCTCCGGTGTAGTAGGCCGTCGGGATCAGCGAGCCCTGGCGGATGTCCTCCGGCAGCCCGAGCAGCCCGGCGACCTCCCGCTCGTACGCCAGGTGCAGCGCCGTCCAGGCGGTCCCGAGTCCCCGGGCGCGGGCGGCCAGCATGTAGCTCCACGTCGCCGGGTGCAGCGAGGCCCACAGCCCGGCCTGGCCGCCGCTCGGCACGGACGTCACGCGCAGGCACGGGATGACCAGCACCGGCACCTCCGCGATGTGCTCGGCGAGGTACGCGACGCCCTCGCCGATGCGCCGCTGGACCGGTGCGCGCTCCGGGTCGTCGGCGAACAGTCTGGGCGCCGCGTGGTCCGATGCCAGGTACTCCCGCGCCGCCCGCGTGAACACCCGGCCGATGGCCGTGCGCTGGACCGGGTCGGTGACGACGATCCAGTGCCAGGCCTGCTTGTTGCCGCCGCTGGGCGCCTGCAGCGCGATCTCCAGGCATTCGCGGATCAGCTCGGGCGGGACCGGCCGGGTCAGGTCGAGCCGCCTGCGTACGGTGCGGGTGGTGGTGAGCAACTCGTCGGGGGTCATGCGCGCATGATCTCAGGAGCCCGCGTGGGGTCCACCACCTTGACTGCGGCGGTCATCGTGGAGAAGGCTCCCTATTACGCTATTACTGAACGTGATTCGGTTTCCGGGTGGAACGGCAGAGAGGTGCCACGGCATGCGTATCGGGATGTCCCTCAACTACGCGGGGGGCTTCAGGGAGACCGTCGATGAGCTCGCCGACTACGAGAAGGCCGGGCTCGACATCGTGTTCGTGCCGGAGGCGTACAGCTACGACGCCGTGAGCCAGCTCGGCTTCATCGCCGCGCGTACGGAGCGCCTGCAGATCGCCTCGGGCATCCTCCAGATCTACTCGCGCACCCCGACCCTGACCGCGATGACCGCCGCGGGGCTGGACTACGTCTCCGAGGGCCGGTTCGTGCTCGGCATCGGCGCGTCGGGCCCGCAGGTCATCGAGGGCTGGCACGGCGTGCCGTACCACGCGCCCGTCGGCCGTACCCGGGAGATCATCGAGATCTGCCGCGCGGTGTGGCGCCGCGAGCGCCTGTCCTACGACGGCAAGTACTACAAGCTGCCGCTCCCCGCCGATGAGGGCACGGGCCTCGGCAAGCCGCTCAAGCTGATCAACCACCCCGTGCGCGAGCGCATCCCGATCATCGTCGCGTCGCTCGGTCCCAAGAACGTCGAGATGACCGCCGAGCTGGCCGAGGGCTGGGAGCCGATCTTCTACGTGCCGGAGAAGGCGGACAGCGTGTGGGGCGAGGCCCTGGCCAAGGGCAAGGCCAAGCGCGACCCCGCGCTCGGTGAGCTGGACGTCGTCGCGCAGGCTCCCCTGGCGATCGGCGACGACGTCGAGGGCTACCTCGACTTCGCGCGCCCCATGTTCGCCCTCTACGTCGGCGGCATGGGCGCCAGGGGCCGTAACTTCTACAACGACCTCGCCCGGCGCTACGGCTACGAGCGGGAGGCCAAGGAGATCCAGGACCTCTACCTCGACGGCAAGAAGCAGGAGGCCGCCGAGAAGGTCCCGTACGAGCTGCTGCAGAAGACCTCACTGATCGGCACCGAGGGCTTCGTGCGCGACCGGCTCGCGGCGCTGAAGGAGTCGGGTGTCACGACGCTCAACGTCACGCCGATCGCGAGCGACCACGCGAGCCGCGTCAAGCTGATCGAGAAGGTGCGCGAGCTGGCGGCCTCCGTCTGAGCGGCCCGGGACGCCGCTCGCGACGGGCGGGGGCTCCGGGCAGCCTCTGAGGCGCCGGCGGCGGAGGCCCTCCCGGTGTGCCCCGGCGCGCCGCGGCGCGTACAGTCGGGACATGCCCGGGATCCATGAGACACGCCGCGCGCGCCTGGCAGCGCTCGTCGCCGACCAGGGAGCCGACTTCGCCCTGGTCACCCGGCTGGTCAACGTCCGCTACCTGTGCGGTCTGGCCAGCTCCAACGCCGCTCTCCTCGTGGGCGCCGACGGCACCACCGTGCTCGGCACCGACGGGCGCTACGCGGGCACCGCGGCGCGCGTCTGCCCGGAGCTGGAGTGCGTCGTCGACCGCGACACCGCCGGCGCGCTCGGCTCACGGGCGTCCGGGCGGCTCGCCTTCGAGGCGCACGACGTGACCGTGGAGGCGCACCGCACGCTCGCCGAGGAGCTGGAGGGCATCGAGCTGGTGCCCTTGGGCCGTGCCGTCGAGGAGCTGCGCCAGGTCAAGGACGAAGAGGAGATCGCGCTGCTGCGCGAGGCCTGCGCGATCACCGACCGCGCGTTCGACGCGGTGCTGCCCTTCATCCGGCCCGGCCGTACCGAGCGGGAGATCGCCGTCGCGCTGGAGCGGTCAATGGTCGACCTGGGCGCGGAGCGGCCCGCGTTCGCCACGATCGTGGCGAGCGGGCCGAACGGCGCGATCCCGCACCACGTGCCCGCCGCCCGCGTGATCGAGTCCGGCGACTTCGTCACCATGGACTTCGGCGCGCTGTACGGCGGCTACCACGCCGACATGACCCGCACCGTCGCCGTCGGCCCCGCCGTGGGCGCGCTGCGGGAGATCTACGACCTGGTCGCGGCCGCGCAACGCGCGGGCGTCGAGGCGGCGGTCCCGGAGGCCGCCACCAAGGACGTCGACGCCGCGGCGCGTGACGTCATCGACGCCGCCGGGTACGCCGACGACTTCCCGCACGGCCTCGGACACGGCGTCGGCCTGGAGATCCACGAGGCACCGCTCCTCGGGTACGACAAGACCGGTAAACTGACGGATCGAGTTCCGATCACCGTCGAGCCCGGCGTCTACCTCGCGGGGCGCGGCGGAGTCCGCATCGAGGACACTCTGGTCGTCCGTACGGACGGCGCGGAGCTGCTCACCAAGACGACCAAGGAACTGCTCGTCATCTAGACGCGGCAGGCCGCCGACGCAGGAGAACATCGCACGTGGCGACGACGAACGACCTCAAGAACGGCATGACGCTGAACCTCGACGGCCAGCTGTGGACCGTCCAGGAGTTCCAGCACGTCAAGCCAGGTAAGGGCGGCGCGTTCGTCCGCACCAAGCTCAAGAACATTCTTTCCGGGAAGGTCGTCGACAAGACCTTCAACGCCGGCACCAAGGTCGACGTGGCCAACGTCGACAAGCGGGAGATGCAGTACCTCTACCGTGAGGGCGAGGACTTCGTCTTCATGGACACCGAGACCTACGACCAGCCGCACATCCCCGGCGCCACCGTGGGCGACGCGGCCGACTACCTGCTGCCCGAGCAGAACGCCGTGATCGCGTTCAACAACGACACGCCGCTCTACATCGAGCTGCCCGCCGCGGTCGTCCTCGAGGTGACCGAGACCGAGCCGGGTCTGCAGGGCGACCGCTCGACGGGCGGCACCAAGCCGGCCACGGTCGAGACCGGCGCGGTGATCCAGGTCCCGCTGTTCATCACGACCGGCGAGAAGATCAAGGTCGACACCCGGTCGGGCGACTACCTGGGCCGCGGCTGACCGTGGCCGCACGCAGCAAGGCGCGCAGGCGGGCCCTGGAGGTCCTGTACGAGGCCGAGGTCCGCGGCGAGCAGCCGGCCGACGTGCTCGCCCGGCGCGCCGCGGACGCGAGCCAGCCGCTCGCCGAACAGGCGTTTCTCGGCCGGCTGGTCGAGGGCGTGGCCGAGCACCGGGAGCGCATCGACGAGCTGATCGCGACGTACTCCGTCGGCTGGACCCTCGACCGCATGCCGATGGTCGACCGCAACATCCTGCGGCTGGGCGCCTTCGAACTGCTCTGGAACGACGAGGTGCCCGACGGCGTGGCGATCAGCGAGTCGGTGGCCCTGGCCACCGAGCTGTCCACCGACGAGTCGCCGCGCTTCGTCAACGGCCTGCTGTCACGCCTGCTCGAACTCAAGCCCTCGTTGTCGTTGTAGCCGTTTAAGCTGGGCGCTGTGAGGCGAAAGAGGCAGGGACCCACCGTCCACGCGGCTTCGCCGGGCCGGTGGTGCGCGGCCCGCCCATGCCGTCCGGCATGGGGGGAGGCACGATGAACGAGCGTCCGCGCACGCGCCCGGCGCGCGGTGTCGTGTGGGAGATCCTGCGTGAGGTCCTCGACGAGAGCGCCAAGGCGTCCGGCCGGGCCGTCCTCGACGTACTCGACGCCGGGGGCGGCACCGGCGGGCTGGCCGTGCCGCTCGCCGAGCTGGGCCACCACGTCACCGTCGTCGACTCCAGCCCCGACGCCCTCGCCGGCCTGGAGCGCCGCGCCGCCGAGGCGGGCGTCCGGGTCCGCGCGCTGCAGGGCGACGCCGACGGGCTGCTGGAGGCGGTCGGCCCCGACAGCGCCGATCTGGTGCTGTGCCACAGCGTGCTCGAGTACGTCGACGACCCGGCCGCGGTGATGGCCTCGATCGCCCGCACCGTACGCCCCGGAGGCGCGGTCAGCGTCCTGGCGGCCAACCAGGTCGCGGCCGTGTTGCACCGCGCGCTCGCGGGACGGTTCGACGACGCGCGGCGGCTGCTGTCCAGCGCCCAGGGCCGGTGGGGCGAGCACGACCCGATGCCCCGGCGGTTCACCTCCGGCATGCTGGCCGAGCTCATCGCGGGCTCCGGCCTGGGCGTCGGTGAGGTGCACGGCATCCGTGTCTTCGCCGACCTGGTCCCGAGCGGCCTCATCGACGGCGAGCGCGGCGCCGCCGAAGACCTCCTCGCCCTCGAACGCGCGGTCGCGATGCATCCGGTGCTGAAGGACGTGGCCACCCAGCTCCACGCCCTCGCCCGCCGACGATGACGCCCCCGTCCACGCCGACGTCGGCCGTACGGATCACCGGTCGCCGCGGGAGACCGAGATGAGCCGCGAGCGGCGGTCGTACCGGCCGCGGACCGGCGTTCCGTACACCGAGACGGCCTGGGTACGGGAGCCGGAGACGGGCCGTGAGCGGCGCTCGCACCGGCGGGGGAGCGGCGTTCCGTACGCCGGGGCGCCGGCGCGCGTGCGGCGTGGGGGACCGGGATGAGCCGCAAGCAGCAGTTGCACCGGCCGGGTCCGCCGCCCGGGCCGCCGGCGGACGACACCGGCTGCGGCATCCTGCACGTCGACATGGACGCCTTCTTCGTGAGCGTCGAGCTGCTCGAACACCCCGAACTCCGCGGCCTGCCCGTGGTCGTCGGCGGCGCCGGCGGGCGCGGTGTCGTGGCCGCCGCGTCCTACGAGGCGCGCAAGTACGGCGTGCACTCGGCGATGCCGATGACCCGGGCCCGGCGGCTGTGCCCGCAGGCGGTCGTCCTGCCGCCCCGGCACGACAAGTACGCCGCGGTCTCGGCGGGCGTGATGGAGATCTTCCGCTCGATCACGCCGCTGGTCGAGCCGCTCGCGCTCGACGAGGCCTTCCTCGACGTCACGGGCGCGCTCCGCCGCCTCGGACGGCCCGCCGAGATCGGGCAGCTGATCCGCCGGCAGGTCGCCGAGCAGCAGGGCATCACGTGCTCGGTCGGCGTCGCGAGCACCAAGTTCGTCGCCAAGCTGGCCTCCACGCGGTGCAAGCCCGACGGGCTGCTCGTCGTGCCCGCCGACGGCGTCGTGGAGTTCCTGCATCCGCTTCCCGTCGCCGCGCTGTGGGGAGTGGGCGAGCGCACCGAGCAGACCCTGCGGAGCCTGGGCCTGCGGACGGTCGGCGACCTGGCCGCGACCCCGCTCGACACGCTCCGGCGCGAGGTCGGCGAGGCGGCCGGAGAGCACCTGCACAACCTCGCGTGGGGCCGGGACGAACGCTCCGTCGTCTCCGCGGCCAAGGACAAGAGCATCGGCGCGGAGGAGACCTTCGACGTCGACATCGCCGACCCCGAGAGCATCCGGCGCGAGCTGCTGCGCCTGTCCGACCGGGTGGGGGCGCGGCTGCGCGGCGCCGGCCACGTCGGGCGCACGGTCGCGGTCAAACTCCGCCGCGCCGACTTCACCACGATCAGCCGCGCCCGCACGCTCCGCGAGCCGACCGACCTGGCGCGCGAGATCTACGCGACGGCGTGCGCGCTGTACGAGGCGTCCGGGCTGGAGCACACACCGCTGCGGCTCGTCGGCGTACGTGTCGAAAATCTCATTTCCGCCGAGGACGCCACACGCCAGCTCGCGCTGGGCGAGCCGGAGACGGGCTGGCGCGAGGCCGAGCAGGTCATGGACCTGGCGGCCCGGCGGTTCGGCACCGGCGCCGTACGCCCCGCCGCACTCATGCGCCCCGACGGTGAGCGCAAGGCGTACTACGGTAAGGAGTTGCCTCGTGACAAGTGAGGGCAGTGTGACCTATGTGACCACGGACGGTGAACATGCTGATTGACTCGGCGATCGGCGCGTCTCCGGGGGAGCGTTTTCTTTTCCACGGTCGTCGCGGCTCGTATTCTGGGCATATCACCGATAGCCATGTCTCCGTCCGGCGTGGGTATACCCTTCGCGGGGCTGTCCTTGGGAGGCGCCGTGCCGCTCTCTGACCACGAGCAGCGCCAGCTCGACCAGATCGAGCGTGCGCTGTATGCCGAGGACCCGAAGTTCGTTTCCGCGGTCCGCTCGACCGATCCGAAGGTCCACTACAAGCGCAGGATCTGGAAGGCCGCGATCGGGTTCGTCCTCGGCCTGATCGTGGTGATGGCGGGGCCGATCCTGAACACGATGCCGATCAGCATCGTGATCAGCGTCGCCGGCTTCCTCCTCATGGTGTTCTGCTGCGCCTGGGGCCTGACGAGCTGGAAGCGCATGACCGGCATCGGAGCGGACCCCGACCCCCGGAAACGTGCCAAGCCGTCCCGCGCGCCGAAGGCGAGTTTCATGGAACGGATGGAGGAGCGCTGGCGCCGCCGCCACGAAGGCCCCTGACCGCCCCCGCCCGACCCCGGACGCGTGTCCGACGCCCCGCGCTGAAGGCTGCCCACCCGCGCCCGAACCCGACCGCGATCCCCGACGCGACGACCTTCCCTCCGCAAGAGTCGCGCGCCACGACCGACACGCCTGCGTGAGCCCGCCTGTCCGTGCGGCCCCCTAACTCTCCGTGGCCGGTCAGGTCGGGCGGCGGCGGCGTGGTGTGGCCACATCCAGCCACTCGAAGACGTCCATGATCCGGGTGCCCGCCCTTCGCAGGCTCCTGGTCGCCGACGGCGGGAACAGGCGGGCGCGCCACCGTACGCGCAGGCTCGCCCGGGCGCGGAACGCCGTTCGCAGCAGGCGCACGTCGTCACGGGGTGCCGTCAGGGGTTCGGCCGAGGGGGCGTACCGAGCCCGTTCCTCCGCCCGTGCCAGCCGCGCCAGTGCCTCCGCGGCCGCCCCGTCCAGCTTGAGGGCCTCGGCCAGCCGCCGGCCCGTCGCCCGCGGTGTCTCGCTCGCCGGCCAGCGGAACCCGTGGTCGGCCGCGTCCGCGCGCAGTTCGTCCCAGGCCGCGTGGGCCACCGCGACGTCCGTCTTCGCCCGGCGCCAGCGGCGCGCGCGGGTCAGGCGGCGCAGCGTGGCGGGCGTCAGCAGCAGGAGCACCACCACGAGGCCGATCAGCAGCCACGCGACCGGCAGGTGCGACGTGTGCTCCTCGGGCGCGGCGCCCGGCGCCGCGCGCTCGTCGGCGAGCGTGTCGGTGCGGTGCCGTGTGACGGTCGGCGCGGACGTGGAGACCGAACCCGAGCCGGTGCCGGTCGTCGGCACCTGCGTCTCCGGGTCGCTGCCCGGCGAGCCGGGGAGCAGCTGCGGGGCCGTGTACGACGGCACGGTGGCGCTGCCCTGGCCGCCGTCCCCGCCGGGCGTGGGCTCGAACCGCAGCCAGCCGACACCGGTGAAGTACAGCTCCGGCCACGCGTGGGCGTCCTTCGTGCGCACCACCCACTCGCCGTCCGACTGCTGGGAGCCGGCCGTGTACCCCATGCCGACGCGCGCCGGGATGCCGAGGACGCGGGCCAGCACCGCCATCGACGACGCGAACTGCTCGCAGTAGCCGGTACGGGAGGTGAACAGGAAGTCCTGCAGCGCGCCCCCGCGCTGTGGTGGAGGCGTGTTGAGGCTGTAGGTGAAGTTCCCCGGCCGGGTGAACCAGTCCTGCAGCTTGACCGCCTTCCCGTACGGCGTCGAGGCGCCCGCCGTCAGCTGGGCGGCCAGCTTGGTGATGTCGTCGCCGACCGAGTCGGGCACCGCGAGATACCGCGAGGTGATCGAGTCCGGCGGAGTGCTCTCGGTGACGAGTTCCTGGTACGTCGGCTCGGGGCGGATGCTCGAGACCGTGTACGACCGGCCGCCCGCCGAGTCGTGGGTCGAGAAGACCGTCAGCGACCGGGGATCGACCCGCCAGTCACCCTTGATGTTCACCTTGGTGGGCGGGTACGGCATCGGCAGCACGTCCAGTCCGTGCACCCGCGAGTCGATGCTGATGTCGGTGGTCACCGCCCGCGCGGGGATGGCACCGGCGCCCGGTTCGGCGGGCAGTTGCCTGTCCGCCACCCGCTCGTCCCGCCCGGCGCGCAGCGGCCCGGTCGACCAGGTCTCGCCGTTGAACCGGTCGAGGGAGTACATCCGCAGGTAGTCCGGTGCGGAGCCGTCCGTGGTGCGATACCTCAGCACCTCGGCGTCCCCCTCGCGTACGAGCTGGCGCCGTACGCTCACGAGCGGGTCGAGGGAGTCCAGGCCGGTGATCGAGCCGGAGCCCCTCCCGGATCCGGAGCCGCCGTCCCCGCCGATGCCGAGCAGCCCGCGCGGCTCGATGCCGGGCACCGCGAACGGCAGCACGATCGCGATCGCCACGGCGGCCAGCCCGATGCGGCGCCCGGCGGCCGCGAGCGGTCCGGAGTCCGGGCGCTCGTCTACGGGGACGGTGGCCGACCAGCGGCGGGTGAACACCGCCCGGCCCCAGCCGGTGAGCTGGTCCCGTGCGTCGGAGACCAGGAGTCCGAGGTACCCGCCCGCGCTCAGCAGGAAGGCGAGCCAGCCCGTCGTCTGCTGGCGCACCGCCGCCGGCACACTGTAGATCGCCAGGAGCGGGAGTCCCGCGAGCGCCGCCCGGCGGACGCGCACCGCCAGGAAATCGACGAGGATGGCGACCAGGCCGATTCCCGTGCCCGTCAGCATGTTGATGGCGGGCAGCATCGGCACCGGCGCCGCGTAGGCGTTCGCGTCGTGCCAGCCCTCGCCGAGCAGCCGGCCCAGCCGCGCCGTCGAGGAGGGCGTCGGGACGACGGCGAGCAGCGCCTGCCCGGCGGCGAACACCACGGTGAGGTAGAGGAACAGGACGGCCAGCCCGATCAGCGGGCACAGCGCGGCCGCCACGCGGAACCGCCGGGTGAGCGCCCCGGCGACGCCGACCACCAGGACCGCGCCGAACCCGGTGCCGAACCACCCGCCGGACTCGTACAGCGGGTACAGCCCGACCGTCGCCAGCAGTGTGGCCGCACACGCCACGATCGTCAGCCGCAGTCTCATGACGACTCTCCCCGGCTCGCTCCGTCCGTACCGGCCCCGGCGGCGTCGCCCGCGCCCGCCGCACTGCCGCCCGGCACCCCGCCGTTCGCCGGCGTACCCGGAGGACCCGCCGCGGGCAGCCGGACACCCGTGCGGTCCCGTACCGCGCGCAGCTCGGAGTTCTCCGACGCCTGGTCCGCGCCGGCCCACGCGGCCGGCAGCGAGGCCGCCGAGTCGACGGTCAGCACCCGCCAGCCCGCGGCCCGCAGCACCGAGGCCGCCCGTGCCGCCGCGTGCTCCTCGTCTCCGACCAGCACCGCGACGCACGTGGCGGTGCCCTGCCGGGACCGGGCCACGTCCTGGACGTCCTCGGCGGTCAGCCGGCCGAAGACGCCGACGACCAGGCCGTCGCCGTCGCGCGCCGCCGTGCGCAGCGCGGCCAGCCCGGTCCGCAGCGACCGCCCGGTGGACGTACGGGCGACCGCCAGCGAGTCCAGCAGCGCCCCCTCGAAGACGGCGGTGGGGGAGAACGTCTCACCTTCGTCCGTGACGTACCGCAGGCCGAGTCCCTCGCGTCCGAGCTGCACGCCGATCGAGGCCGCGACCGAGACCGCCTGCTCGAAGGACGAGGCGGCCCCCTGGCCCCAGTGCGCGCTCCGGCGGGTGTCGAGGAACAGGGTGCCGCGGCTCTGCCACTGCTGCTCCTCGCGCCGGACCATCAGCTCGCCGCGCCGGGCGGTCGAGCGCCAGTGCACCCGCCGCAGGTCGTCGCCGTGGCGGTACTCCCGCGGCGCGACGTCGTCCTCTCCGGCGGTGGAGATCGTACGGGCCCGGCTCTCGCCGCCGCCCGTCCACGAGCCGGTCAGCCGGCCGTGCGGCAGCGGCACGATCGGCGGCGTGACGGTCAGCCGGTTCGAGGTCGCGAACGACCGGGCCAGCTCCACCAGGCCGAACGGGTCGGCGAGCCGTACCAGCAGCGGTCCGACCTGGTAACGCCCCCGTACGTCCGGGCGGAGCCGGTAGACCATCTCCCGCCCGCCGCCGGGTTCGATCCGGTCGACGACGAAGCGTGCGCGGTCGCCGAGCGTGTACGGGACCTGGTCCTCCACGAGCAGGATCCCGGTCGGCAACCGCGAGATGTTCTGCAGGACGATGCCGACCTGGGCCTCGTGCCCCACGGGCAGCCGCGACGGGTCGGCGCGGCGCGTGCACGAGAGCCGGTAGCGCGTCCGCGACACGACCAGCCCCGACAGCACCGGCAGGATGAGGATGAGCACCCCCGCCCGCAGCAGGTCGCGCTCGCCCAGGATGAACGCGCAGGCGATCGCGGTGATGCCCGCCGCCACGAACGACCGTCCGCGAGTGGTCAGCGAGCCGAGCGCCCCGCGGACGGCGCGCCCCGGCCTGAACCCGGCCCGTCCGGTGCCCGCGTCCACTAGCGCCGGGGGTCGGGCACCGGCACGTGGGCGACCAGTTCGGCGACCACGTGTTCGGGCAGACGGCGTTCGACCTGGGCCTCGGCGGTCGGCAGCAGCCGGTGGGCGAGCACCGGCACGGCCAGGTACTGCAGGTCGTCGGGCAGAACGTAGTCCCGGTCCTCCAGCGCCGCGTACGCGCGGGCGGCGCGTACGAGGTGAAGGGTCGCCCGCGGAGACGCGCCGAGCCGCAGCTCGGGGTGCTCACGGGTGGCGGTGACCAGGGCGATGGCGTAGTTGCGCACGGAGGAGGAGACGTGCACGTTGCGGACGAGCTCGATCAGCTCCCGTACGTCACCGGCCCGCGCCACCGGGGACAGGTCGTCCAGCGGCGAGGTCCGGCCGTGCACGTCGAGCATCTGCAGTTCCGCGCCGGGCTCGGGGTAGCCCATCGAGATGCGGGCGGTGAAGCGGTCGCGCTGGGCCTCGGGCAGCGGGTAGGTGCCCTCCATCTCGACCGGGTTCTGGGTCGCGATGACCATGAACGGCCGATCCAGGTCGTACGTGTGACCGTCCACGGTGACCTGGCGTTCCTCCATGCACTCCAGGAGCGCGGACTGCGTCTTCGGCGAGGCGCGGTTGATCTCGTCGCCCACCACGATGTTGGCGAAGACCGGCCCCGGCTTGAACTCGAACTCCCGCCGCTCCTGGTTGTAGGCGCTGACGCCGGTGATGTCGCTCGGCAGCAGGTCGGGGGTGAACTGGATCCGCCGCACCGAGCAGTCGATGGAGCGGGCGAGCGCCTTGGCGAGCATCGTCTTGCCGACCCCGGGCACGTCCTCGATGAGCAGATGGCCCTCGGCGAGAAGAACGGTGAGCGCGAGGCGTATGACGTCCGGCTTGCCCTCGATGACGGACTCGATGGCCCCGGAGATCCGGCCCGAGATCTTCGCGAGGCCTTCCAGCCCCCGTCCGACGTCACCGTGTGTGCTGACTGCCACTAACCCCTCCTCGGGCCATCCGCGCGGCCACGCGGCCCGCCGCCGGTCCCGCGCCGGCCCGGCCTCGTCGCACACGGATGCGGATGGGGAGCTCCATCCGGTTTGTTCATGTTGTTGTGTTGCACCGACAGTACGTCTTTTGGGCTGGTTGGTGCGATGCTCCGTGCAGGAGGGTAACCCTCGATCCGGCTAACGGCCGCATCCGGGTGTTATTGGATTCACGCGCCATTTCGGATTCCCCACTTCACTCCATCGTGCGCGCGCAGTCCGTGCGTTTCACGTCATTCGGCGCCTTCCGCCTTCACAATGCGCCGCGGCCTCCTCGTGACCCCCCAGCGGGGGCCTCGTGGACGCCCCACTCTGCTCCACCTCTCTGACCTGCGGCTTTGTCTTGTGAAACGCCGCGAGCCAGGCGTTTTGGTCGTTGACCGTGGGGCAGAGTGGAGTAGAGTGGGGCGCCGTGGGGCAGGGTGCATCGCCTCACGGGGGGCGGAGGTGAGGCCGGATGTTCCTCGGCACTCATTCGCCGCGCCTGGACGACAAGGGACGACTGTTCCTGCCGGCGAAGTACCGCGAGGAGCTCTCGGGGGGATTGGTGATCACGAAGGGTCAGGAGCGCTGTCTCTACGTCTTTCCTGAGGCGGAGTTCCAGCGCATCACCGAGGCGCTTCGTACGGCACCGGTCACCGCCAAGGCCGTGCGGGACTACAGCCGGGTCTTCTTCGCCAGCGCCTCAGACGAGGTTCCCGACAAACAGGGGCGGATCACCATTCCGCCGGCCCTGCGCGCGTACGCCGGCCTGAGCCGCGACTGCGCCGTCATCGGAGCCAACACGCGCTTGGAGATCTGGGACGCGACCGCGTGGGAGACCTACCTGTCGGAGCAGGAGCCGCAGTTCTCCGATCTGTCCGAGGAGGTGCTGCCCGGGATTCTCTGACCGCACCATCGCCGGTCGCGGATCCGTTCGGCGAGGTCTCCACCCGCTCCCAACTGGCGCACCTTCCCCGGTGCCAGATGGCCGTAGCACATCTTCCTCCACGGAACAGCGGATGGGGACCTGGCCGGGCGAAGTCCGTAACGGGGGCCGGCGAAAAGCCATTGAGCGGTGAGCCGCAGAGCGCACCCGGGGCGATCACGCCCGGGTGAGAGTCCGCGTCGGCCGTCCGCGGGGTGCTCTATGCGCGTCGCCGGCACGGCGGAGCAGCAGGCGAGCGCGGCATCAGCGCCGTCCGCGAGCAGTGGCGTCATGTGAGAGGTTTTCGATGCGAGGCGACGAAGAGCGCGAGGGGGGACCACGCGCGACGGGGCACGTGCCGGTCATGCTCGACCGGATCCTGGCACTGCTGGGGCCGGCCCTGTCGACGCCCTCCGATGAGGACGTGTTCTTCGTCGACGCGACCCTCGGCCTGGGCGGACACGCCGCGGCCGTGCTCGAAGCCCACCCACGCGCCACGCTCATCGGTCTCGACCGCGACACCAGCGCGATCGAGCGGTCCGGCCGGCGGCTCCAGGCCTACGCCGGGCGCACCCACCTCGTCCACGCGGTGTACGACGAGATCCCGCGGGTTCTCGCCGAGCTCGGCGTCTCCGGTGTCCACGCCGTGCTCTTCGACCTCGGGGTGTCGTCCCCGCAGCTCGACGAGGCCGAGCGTGGCTTCGCCTATTCCTATGACGCACCGCTCGACATGAGGATGGACCGCACCCAGGAGCTCACCGCCGAGCAGGTGGTCAACACATACTCCGCTTCGGACCTCACGCGCATCCTGCGCGACTACGGCGAGGAGCGGTTCGCGCGGCGCGTGGCGGAGGCGATCGTACGGGAGCGGGGGCGCGCCCCGCTGACCTCGACGGGCAGGCTCGTCGAGGTCGTCCGTGACGCGATCCCCGCCGCCTCGCGCCGCACCGGAGGCCACCCGGGCAAGCGCACCTTCCAGGCCCTGCGCATGGAGGTCAACGGCGAGCTGCCCGCGCTGGAGCGGGCCCTGCCGGCCGCGCTCGACGCCCTCGTGGTGGGCGGCCGCGTCGCGGTCCTGTCCTACCACTCGCTCGAGGACCGCATCGTCAAGCGGGCCTTCGCCGCGCGGACCACCGACACGACACCACCCGACCTGCCGGTTCCCCTGCCGGAACGACAGCCGCGGTTCCGCCCGCTCACCCGAGGCGCGGAGCAACCGTCCGACGAAGAGACCACGACCAACCCACGGGCCGCATCGGCGCGCCTTCGCGCCGTCGAGCGGACCCGTGAGCGTGAGGGACGTCCGCGAGGCGGCGCGAGGCCGCTCGACGAAGACCCGCCGAGCGGGCGGAGGCAAGCAGGAGGCACCACATGACCATGACGACTCCGCCGCAGGAGACGCGCACCCGCCGCCGGCGCGGGGACGACGACACGCCGGCCCCGCGGCCGGCGCGCCGCCGCCGCACGCCCGAGCCGCGCGAGGCCCAGGGTGACGCGGACACGGGCGGAGCGGTCAAGCAGCGCCCGGCGAAGACCGGCACCGCCCGGCCCGGCGCCCCGAGGCCGAAGAAGAACGCCACCGCGAAGACCGGCGACAGGTCCGGTGCGGCCAAGTCCGGCGCCACGAAGACCGGCGCCACGAAGACCGGCTCCGCGAGGACCGGCGGCGCCAAGACCGGTGCCGCGAAGCCCGGCGCCGCGAAGGGCACGGCCGTCAAGGGCACGGCCGCCAAGAGGAGCGCCGTCAAGGCGCGCCCGGCGACCACCACGGAGCGGAGCCGGTCGGCGGCGGTCCGCAAGCCGTCCTCGAAGGCCGCGGCACGCCGGGTCGCGCCGCCGCCGCGCACCCCCTTTGTGCTGCTCGTCGTGGGCCTGCTCGGCGGCGCCCTGGTGAGCCTCCTGCTGCTCAACACCGTGCTCGCCCAGGACGCGTTCACCCTGAGCGAGCTGCAGCGCGGCAACCAGCAGCTGGGCGAGCGCAAGCAGGCGCTGCAGGAGGACATCAACCGGGAGGACAGCCCGTCGGTCATCCACAACAAGGCGCGCGGGCTCGGCATGGTGGACGGGCGGCGGCCCGCCTTCATCGACGCGCGCACCGGTCAGGTCACCCAGGGCGGCACCCGCCCGCCGGGCGTCTCCGACGAGGCGATGGCGGCGGCCGCCGGCGCGGGCGTCGCCGGAGCCCCCGGCGCGATCATGCCGCCCGCCGGCGCGCCCACTCCCAAGACCTCAGCCCCGACCGCTTCCCCCGGAAAGGCGTCGGACGGCACCGGCCAGAAGGGAGGCGGCACGCGGTGACGGCACGCCGTGGCCGCGGCCCGGCCGCCCCGCCCCCCGGCGGGCCGCGGGGGGCGGGCCCGGGAAAGAGCGGCCAGACCGGCCGTCCCGCCGGTCCGCGCAACTCCGCGCCCCGCACCGGCGGTGGCCGTGGCGCCGCGACCAAGCCGCCGCCCCGGCGCAGGCCGCCGCGTCCCGCGTCTCCGCCGCCGCGACGGCCCCCGAGGCCGCGGGGCGTGATGATCCGCCGTGACCCGGTCAAGCGCCTCAACGTCGGCCTGGTGCTCGTCGCTTTCGTGCTGTCGCTGTTCGCCGGCCGTCTCGTCCAGCTCCAGGGCATCGAGTCCAAGGGCTACGCCGAAGCGGCGGTGCGCCAGCGGCTCAACCGCATCGACCTGCCCGCCGTCCGCGGGCCGATCAGCTTCGCCGACGGCCAGCCGCTCGCGATGACCGTCGACGCGCGGGTGATCTACGCCGACCCGGTGATGGTCGAGGCAGGCCAGCGTCAGCGGATCGCCTCCACGCTGGCGTCGATGTTCGGGCTCGACCAGGCCGAGCTGCTCAAGAAGCTCACGCCCAGCTCGAAGATGAACCGCTACGTGGAGCTGGTCCACCACGTCGAGCCCGACCGGGCCCGCATGGTCACCCAGATGGGCTTCAAGGGCATCGGCTCGCTGCAGGAGTACCGCCGCGTCTACCCCGGCGGCGATCTCGCCGCCAACGTCGCCGGTTTCGTCAACAGCAACGGTGACGGCGGCGCGGGCCTGGAGTCGAGCATGAACACCATGCTCAAGGGCAAGAGCGGCTGGCAGAAGGTCGAGCTCAGCGAGACCGGCCAGCGCATCCCCATGGGCGAGGACGAGATGAGCAAGCCGATCCCGGGCAAGGGCATCCGGCTGACCCTCGACCGCGACATCCAGTGGAAGGCCCAGGACGCGATCGCCAAGCAGGTCAAGGCCACCGGCGCGCAGAGCGGCAGCGTCATCGTCATGGACCCGCGGAACGGCCAGGTCATCGCCATGGCCACCACGCCCACCTTTGACCCGGCGCACTACCTCAAGTCGCCCGAGGCCAACTGGGGCAACCGGGTGGTCCAGGAGGGCTTCGAGCCGGGCAGCACCAGCAAGGTCATCACGGCCGCGGCGGCGATGGAGGCGGGCGGCGTCACGCCGGCGACCCCGTTCACCGTGCCCGGCACCCTGACCCGGTACGACCGCACCTTCCACGACTCAGAGGCCCACGGCATCGAGCACCTCACCTTCGGCGGCGTGCTCGCCAAGTCGAGCAACATCGGCACGATCCTGGCCAGCGAGCGCGTCACGGCGACGCAGCTGTACCAGTACATGCGGGCGTTCGGCTACGGCGAGGACACCGGGATCGGCCTGCCCGGCGACAGCGAGGGCATCCTCAAGCCGGTCGACCAGTGGTGGGGCACCGACCGCTACGCCATCGCCTTCGGCCAGTCGGTGTCGGTCACCGCCCTGCAGGTCGCGAGCGTGTACGCCACGATCGCCAACGGCGGCGTGCGCGTGACACCCAACATCATCGCCGGCACCCTTGACGACAAGGGCACGCTCACCCCGTCGGCCCGCCCGTCCTCGCGCCGGGTGATCAAGCAGTCCACGGCGAGTGACCTGACCCGGATGCTCGAGGGCGTCACGAGCAAGGACGGCACCGCGCCCGAGGCGCAGATCTCCGGCTACCGGGTGGCGGGCAAGACCGGCACCGCGCAGAAGGTCAACCCCGACTGCCGCTGCTACACCGGGGGAGGCTACACCTCAACGTTCGTCGGCTTCGCGCCCGCCGAGAACCCGCAGCTCGTGGTCGAGGTCGTGCTACAGAAGCCGCAGAAGGGGTACTACGGGGGCGAGGTCGCGGCGCCCGTGTTCAAGGACGTCATGAGCTTCGCACTGCAGAGCCGCCGGATTCCGCCGTCCGGCAGCAAGTCTCCGAAGATCCGAATCTACGCAGACCACCGGTGACCGGCGGTACTCTCTCCGCCGTGTCCAACAGACCCGATCCCATGCGCCCCAAGTCCGTGCCCGCCCGCTCGCTGTCCGGGCTCGTGTCCCTGCTCGGCCTGAGCGAGCAGGGACAGCCGATACGGGGGATGGTCACCGGGGTGACACACGACTCCAGGAAGGTACTGAAGGGCGACCTGTACGCCGCCCTGCCCGGCAGCCGCTTCCACGGCGCCGTCTTCGCCGAGCAGGCCGCCGCCGCGGGGGCCACCGGGATCCTCACCGACCACGAGGGCCGGATCCGCGCGGAGCGCGCCGGCATCCCCGTGCTCGTCGTCGACGATCCGCGCGCGGTGCTCGGCGAGGTGGCCTCCTGGGTGTACGGGCGGCCGGTACGCGACGTGGCCCTGCTGGGCGTCACGGGCACGAGCGGCAAGTCCACCACGACGTTCCTGCTGGAGGCGGGCCTGCGGGCGGCGGGCCACGAGACGGGCCTGATCGGCGGCATCGAGGTCAGGGTCGCCGGCGAGACCCTCCCGAGCACGCTGACCACGCCGGAGGCCACCGACCTGCACGCGCTGCTCGCGCTCATGCGCGAGCGCGGGGTGACGGCGGCGGCCATGGAGGTCTCCAGCCACGCCCTCGACTTCGGCCGCGTCGGCGGCGCCTTCTACGAGGTCGCCCTGTTCACGAACCTGTCCCAGGACCACCTCGACCACCACGGCACCATGGAGGCGTACTTCGCCGTCAAGGCGCGGCTGTTCACCCCCGAGCTCAGCCGCCTGGGCGTGGTCAACGTCGACGACGACTGGGGCCGCCGCCTCACCCACGTCGCCAAGGTCCCGGTGACGACGTTCTCCGCCGACGGCGACCCCGGCGCCGACTGGCGCGCCGCCGGCGTGCGCCTCGAGCCGTACGGCAGCACCTTCCGGGTGATCGGGCCGGGCGGCGTCGAGGCCGAGGCGCGGGTGCCGCTGCCGGGCCCGTTCAACGTCGCCAACGCCCTGGGCGCGATCGTGGCGCTCGTGGAGGCCGGCATCCCCCTGCAGGCGGCGGTGCGCGGCATCGGGAGCCTCGGAGGCGTCCCCGGCCGTCTGGAGCCGGTGGACGAGGGACAGGACTTCACCACGCTGGTCGACTACGCGCACAAGCCCGGGGCGGTCGAGGCCGTGCTCGGCACCCTCCGTCCGCTGACCAAGGGCACCCTCACCATCGTGCTCGGCTGCGGCGGCGACCGCGACAAGGGCAAACGCCAGATCATGGGAGAGATCGCGGCGCGCCGGGCCGACGTGGCGGTCTTCACCAACGACAACCCCCGCACCGAAGACCCCTGGGCGATACTCAACGCTATGGTCGGGGGAGTACTCACCGTGCCGGAGAACGAACGGGCGCACATCGTCGTGGAGCCCGACCGGGCGGCGGCGATCGCGCTCGCGATCGGCCGCGCCCGGCGGAGCGACGTGGTGCTCGTCGCGGGCAAAGGTCACGAACAGGGGCAGTACATCGCCGGTGAGGTCTTCCCGTTCGACGACCGGGAGGTCGTACGGCGGGCGCTGCGCGAGCGCCGCGCCGGGGCCCTCGGCGATGTCGCGAACACCACGGCCGCAGCGGCCGACGACGAGGAGCAGTCTTGATCCCACTCTCGCTCGCGCGGATAGCGGAGATCACCCGCGGCAAGCTGGACGGGGCGTCCCCGGAGGCCGTCGTCGCCGGACCGGTCGTCATCGACTCGCGCAAGGCCGAGCCCGGCGCGCTGTTCGCGGCGCTGCGCGGCGAGCGCCTCGACGGACACGACTTCGCCGGCCAGGCGGTGGCGGCGGGCGCCGTGGCGGTGCTCGCCGAGCGCGAGGTCGGCGCGCCGGCCGTGATCGTGGACGACGTCCTCACCGCGATGGGCGCGCTCGCCCGCGGGGTCGTCGACCGGCTGCCGGAGGTCACCGTGGCCGGCCTGACCGGCTCGGCGGGCAAGACCTCCACCAAGGACCTCCTCGCCCACCTCGCGTCGCGGCTGGGCCCGACCATCGCGCCGCCCGGGTCGTTCAACAACGAGATCGGCCATCCGCTCACCGTCCTGCGGGCCACCGAGGGCACCCGCTACCTCGTCCTGGAGATGGGCGCGCGCGGCCTCGGGCACATCAGGCACCTCACCGGGATCGCGCCCCCCGACATCGGCATCGTCCTCAATGTCGGCAGCGCGCACATCGGCGAGTTCGGCAGCCGCGAGGTCGTCGCCCGGGCCAAGGGCGAGTTGGTCGAGGCGCTGTCCGCGCGGGGCACCGCGATCCTCAACGCCGACGACCCGCTCGTCCGCACGATGGCCGCCCGCACTCCGGCGCGGATCGTGACGTTCGGCCGGGCGCCGGACGCGACCGTGCGCGCGGTCGACGAGTCGCTCGACGAGACGGGCCGGCCCCGGTTCACCCTGGTGACGCCCGAGGGCTCGGCCGCCGTACGGCTGCGGCTGCACGGCGCGCACGCGGTCGCCAACGCCCTCGCGGCGGCGGCCGCCGCGCGGTGCCTGGGCATGCCGGTCGCGGACGTCGCCGAGGGGCTTTCGGAGGCGGAGCCCGCCAGCCGCTGGCGCATGGAGGTCACCGAGCGACCCGACGGGGTCACGGTGGTCAACGACGCCTACAACGCCAACCCCGAGTCCGTCCGCGCCGCCCTCGACACCGTCATCCACATGGCACGCGGCGGGCGCGCGTATGCGGTTCTGGGCGGAATGGCGGAGTTGGGCGCGTCGACGGTCGAGGAGCACGAGAAGATCGGAGCCTACGCCGCCCGTGGCGGCCTGGCGGGACTCGTCGCCGTGGGCGACACCGCCGGGGCCGTGCTGAGGGGCGCCGAGCAGGTGGGCACATGGACAGGAGAAGGCGTGCAGGTCGAGGATGTCGGCGCGGCGGTGGCCGCGCTGGGCGAGCGGTTGCGGCCGGGTGACGTCGTGCTGATCAAGGGATCGCGCGTCGCCGGGCTCGAACGGGTCGCCGAGGCCGTGCTGGCGGCCGTACCCGTCGAGGGGAGCGACGACGCGTGAGGACCATCCTGGTCGCCTCGGCCCTCTCACTGATCATCGCGCTGCTCGGCACCCCCCTGTGGATCCGGCTGGTGCGCCGGCTCGGCTACGGCCAGATGATCCGCGAGGAGGGTCCGCAGGCCCACCTCGGCAAGCGCGGCACGCCCACGATGGGCGGCACCGTGTTCATCGTGGCCGCGCTCGTGGGGTACCTCATCGCGCACCTGGCCACGACGACGCGGCCGACGGTGTCCGGCGTGCTGGTGCTGCTCCTCATGACCGGACTCGGTGTCGTCGGGTTCGTCGACGACTACATCAAGGTCTTCAAGCAGCGCAGCCTCGGTCTCCGCAGCGGCGCCAAGATGATCGGCATCATCATCGTCGGCGCGGTGTTCGCGCTGCTGTCCCTGCGCTTCCCCAACGGCTACGACATCACGCCCGCCACCACGCACCTATCCTTCCTGCGCGACTTCGGCCCGTCGATCGGGCCGTACATCTTCGTGGGCTGGGCGCTGCTGATGATCGCCGGCACGTCCAACGCCGTGAACCTCACCGACGGCCTGGACGGCCTCGCCGCCGGCGCGGTCGGATCGGTCCTGGGCGCGTACGTCCTGATCGGCAACTGGCAGCTCCGCAACAGCTGCACCCTGATCGGCCTCGCCCCGAACTGCTACACCGTCCGCGACCCGCTCGACCTCGCGGTCGTCGCCTCGGCCGTGCTCGGCGCCCTGGTCGGGTTCCTGTGGTGGAACGCCCCGCCCGCCAAGATCTTCATGGGCGACACCGGCTCGCTCGGCCTCGGCGGCGTCATCGTCGGCCTGGCCGTGATGACCCGCACCCAGCTGCTGTTCATCATCCTCGGCGGCCTGCCCGTGATCATCACCCTCTCGGTGATCATCCAGGTCGGGTCGTTCAAGATGACCGGTAAACGGGTGTTCAAGATGGCGCCCCTGCAGCACCACTTCGAGCTCTCCGGCTGGGCGGAGACCACGATCGTGGTGCGGTTCTGGCTGATCTCGATGTTGTGCGTGGCCGCCGGGCTGGCGCTGTTCTACATCGAATGGATGCCGGGCCATTGACCGGCGCACACGCCACCGGATGGGACGGCCGGGCGGTCTGCGTCGCGGGCGCGGGCATCTCGGGCCGGGCGGCGGCGCGTGTGCTCGCGGCCCGGGGCGCCCGGGTCACGGTCGTCGACGCGCGTGACGACGAGGCCCTGCGCGAGAAGCTCGCGCTGCCCGGCGTCACCGTGCGCCTCGGTGACGGCGAGACGCTGCCGGACGGCACGGACCTCGTCGTCACCTCACCGGGCTGGCGCCCCGACGCGCCGCTGCTCGCCGCCGCGGCGAAGGCCGGCGTGGAGATCATCGGTGAGGTCGAGCTCGCCTGGCGCCTGCGCGGCCCCGGCGCCGCGCCCTGGCTCGCCATCACCGGCACCGACGGCAAGACCACGGTCGTGCGCATGCTCGCGTGCATGCTCGAGGCCGCCGGGCACCGCACGCTCGCGGTCGGCAACGTCGGCACCCCGATCGTGGAGGCCGTGACCGGCGACGGCGCCGAGCCGTACGACGTGCTGGCGGTCGAGCTGTCCAGCTTCCAGCTGCACTGGTCCGGTTCGGTCCGCCCCTACGCCGCGACCGTGCTCAACCTGGCACCCGACCACATCGACTGGCACGGCTCCCTCGAGGCGTACGCCGCCGACAAGGCCAAGATCTTCGCCCCGGGCACCCTCGCCGTCGTGAACGCGGACGACGAGTGGTCCACCCGGCTCGGCGCGGGCGCCGAGCGTTCGGTCGGGTTCACGCTGGGCTCGCCGAGCGCCGGGCAGCTCGGCCTGGTCGAGGACATGCTGGTCGACCGCGCCTTCACCGACGACCCGGCGCGCGAGGCGGCCGAGCTGGCCGAACTCTCCGACGTGCGCCCCTACGCCCCGCACAACGTGGCCAACGCCCTGGCGGCCGCGGCCCTGGCCCGGGCGTTCGGCGTGCCGGCCGAGGCCGTACGCGATGGGCTGCGCCGGTTCACGCCCGACCCGCACCGGATCGAGCTGATCGCCACCGTCCGCGACGTCGCCTACGTCAACGACTCCAAGGCCACCAACCCGCACGCCGCCGCCGCGTCGCTGGCCGCGTACCCCTCGATCGTGTGGATCGCCGGCGGCCTGCTGAAGGGCGCCGACGTCGACGAGCTCGTCCGCTCGTGCGCCGGCCGGCTGCGCGGCGCGGTACTCATCGGACGCGACCGGGCACAGATCGCGACGGCACTTGCGCGACACGCGCCGAATGTCCCGGTGGTGGATGTCGCCGACACCGACACTGGGGCCATGGACCGTGTCGTCGCCGCGGCCACCGCCCTGGCGCGGCCCGGCGACACGGTGCTGCTCGCGCCGGTCGGAGCCTCCTTCGACATGTTCGCCGGCTACCCGGCGCGCGGCGAGGCCTTCGCCGCCGCGGTCAGGCGCCTCGCGCCCTGACGGCCGGAGCGAGCCCGCCCGCCAGGGCGGAGGTGATCGGTGGGCACCGTGGGCGGCGAAGAGAGTGAGCCATGAGCGAGCGGAGCGAGCGAACCAAAGAACACGCGCGCATGGTCTCTCCTCCGGCGAAGGAGGGCCCATGAGCGAGCGGAGCGAGCGAGTCAGAAGACACGCGCGCATGGTCTCTCCTCCGACGAAGGAGGGCCCATGAGCAGCGAGGTGAGGGTGCGGGCGGAGGAGGAGGAGTCCGGGCCGCGCGGCTGGTTCTCGGGGATGGCGGGGCTGCTCGACCGGCCGTTGACCTCTTACTACCTGGTGCTGGGCTGCTCGATGCTGCTGCTCGCGCTCGGCATGGTGATGGTGCTGTCGGCCTCCAGCGTCCGGCAGTACCAGAACACCGGCTCGGCGTACACGCTGTTCGAGAAGCAGGCGCTGTGGGTGGCGATCGGCCTGCCGATGATGTGGCTGGCGAGCCGGATGCCGGCCAAGGTCTTCCGCACGCTGGCCTACCCGCTGATGCTGCTGTCCGGCCTGGCCCTGGTCGTGGTGCTGGTCCCCGGTCTCGGCCAGAGCGTCAACGGCGCGCAGCGCTGGATCAGCTTCGGCGGCCCGTTCCAGCTCCAGCCGTCCGAGCCGGCCAAGCTCGCGCTGATCCTGTGGGGCGCCGACCTGCTGGCGCGCAAGGAGCGGCTCCGCCAGCTCACGGAGTGGCGGCAGCTGCTGATCCCGCTGCTGCCCGGCGCCGGCGTGCTCGTCATGCTCGTCATGCTCGGCAACGACCTGGGCACCACCCTCGTCCTGTTGACGATCTTCCTGGCCCTCCTGTGGGTCGTGGGCGCCCCCGGGCGGCTCTTCGTCGGCATGGCCGGCGTCACGGGTGTGATCGTGGCCATCCTCATCGTCGTCGAGCCGTACCGCATGCAGCGCCTGACCGGTTTCCTCGACCAGTCCGGCAACCAGCTCACGTACAACTACCAGGGCATCCAGGGCCTGTACGCCATCGCGTCGGGCGGCTGGTTCGGCACCGGGCTGGGCGAGGGCCGCGCCAAGTGGAACTTCCTGCCCAACCCCGAGACCGACTTCATCTTCGCCATCATCGGGGAGGAGCTCGGCCTGATCGGCACGCTCATCGTGCTCGGCCTGTTCGGCCTGCTGGCGTACGCCGGGCTGCGGATCGCCCGGCGCGTCAAGGACCCGTTCATGCAGCTCGCCGCCGCCGGGGCCACCGCGTGGCTGGCGGTCCAGGCGATCGTGAACATCGGTGCGGTGATCGGCGTCCTGCCCATTACGGGTATCCCTCTGCCATTGGTGTCGTACGGTGGGTCAGCGTTGATCCCTACGCTGATCGTTCTGGGCATGCTGTTGTCGTTCGCCAAGCGCGAGCCCGGCGCCCGGCAGGCCCTGGCAGCGCGTGGTCCGGGTCCGGCCGCGCTGGCTCTAAGCTGGCTGGGCCTGGCCAAGCGCTGAGCATGTGCTTGTACCGAGGGTGAGCGAGTGGATGAGCGGGAGTAGCGAGGGTGAGCGACCGTTGAGCGCGAGTGAACCCGGAGAGGCGAGCGGCGTGGGCGGTCGACGCACGAGGCCGGCCACGCGGAGCCAGTGACGAGGGTGAGCGACCGATGAGCAGGAGTGAGCCCGTAGGAGCGAGCGGCGTGGGTGGCCGAGGTACGAGGCCGGCCGCGGAGCGAGTGACGAGGGTGAGCGACCGATGAGCACGAGCAGGAGCAGGAGTATGAGGGTTGTCCTGGCCGGAGGCGGGACCGCGGGACACATCGAACCCGGCCTGGCCCTCGCCGACGCGTTGCGCCGTGAGGACCCCGGAGTCCAGGTCACCTGCCTGGGCACCGAGCGCGGACTGGAGACCAGACTCGTGCCCCAGCGCGGTTACGAACTCGCGCTGATCCCGCCGGTGCCGCTGCCCCGCACGCTCACGCCGCGCCTGCTGACCGTGCCCGGCCGCCTCGCCGGCGCGATCAACACGGCCGCCGCCGTGCTCGACCGTGTCCAGGCCGACGTGCTGGTCGGTTTCGGCGGCTACGTCGCGACTCCCGGCTACCTCGCCGCCCGCCGCCGCAAGGTGCCGATCATCGTGCACGAGGCGAATCCGCGGCCCGGCCTGGCCAACCGCCTGGGCGCGCGGTTCACCGAGCACGTCGCGGTGGCCGCGCCCGACACGCCGCTGCCGCACGCCGAGGTCGTCGGCATCCCGCTGCGCCGAGAGATCGCCACCCTCGACCGGCTGGCCATGGGCGACAAGGCGCGAGCGCACTTCGGACTGCGGTCGGACCTGCCGACCCTGCTGGTCTTCGGCGGGTCGCAGGGCGCGCGCTCGCTCAACCGCGCGCTCACCGCGGCGGTCGACTCCCTGCGGGCCGCCGGCATCCAGATCCTGCACATCGTCGGCCCCAAGAACGCCAGCGAGCCCGAGGTCACGCCCGACGACCCCGCGTACATCATGCTTCCGTACTGCGACCGGATGGACCTGGCCTACGCGGCGGCCGACTTCGCGATGTGCCGGGCGGGCGCGATGACCTGCGCGGAGATGACCGCGGTGGGGCTGCCCGCGGCGTACGTCCCGCTGCCCATCGGCAACGGCGAGCAGCGCCTCAACGCCGAGCCGATCGTCGCGGGCCACGGCGGCCTGCTGGTCGAGGACGCCGAGCTGAGCGCCGACTGGATCCGCGCCAACGTGCTGCCGGTCCTGTCCGACGCCGAGCGGGTCGCCCAGATGTCCGAGGCCGCCGCGCGCATGGGCCGGCGAGACGCCGACGTCGCACTCGCCGCCATGGTCGCCCGGGTCGTGGCGGCGGGGCGAATGAACCCCGGCGCCTGAGCGGCGCCCGAACCGCAGGGAGAAAGATGAGTCTGGTCACGCCGGTCGAGGTCGTGCCGGCCGATCGGCTGGGACGCGTCCACTTCGTCGGCATCGGCGGAGCCGGCATGTCGGGCATCGCCCGCATCATGCTGGGGCGCGGCATCCCGGTCTCCGGCAGTGACGCGAAGGACTCCGACCTGCTGGCGGACCTGCGCGAGCTGGGGGCGACGACGTACGTCGGCCACGCCGCCGAGCACGTCGGCGCGGCCACCACGGTGGTCGTCTCGACCGCCATCCGTGAGACGAACCCGGAGCTGGCCGCCGCACGCGAGCGCGGCCTGCTCGTCCTGCACCGCGCCGCCGCGCTGGCGTCCCTGATGGACGGCCGCCGATCCGTGGCGGTCGCCGGCACCCACGGCAAGACCACGACCACCTCGATGCTGACCGTCGCCCTGCAGCACGCGGGCGCCGACCCGTCGTACTGCATCGGAGGCCAGCTCGTCACCACCGGCCTGGGCGCCGCCGACGGGTCCGGCGACCTGTTCGTCGCCGAGGCCGACGAGAGCGACGGCTCGTTCCTGAACTTCGCCCCGAGCGCCGCCATCGTGACCAACGTCGAGGCCGACCACCTCGACAACTACGCGAACTTCGCGAAGGTCAAGGAGACCTTCGCGCGTTTCGTCGAGCGCATCGAACCCGGCGGGCTGCTCGTGGTCTGCGCCGACGACCCGGTCGCCCGCGAGCTCGGCGAGGAGGGCGCGCGCCGCGGGCTGACGGTCCGCACGTACGGCGAGGCCGAGGACGCCGCCTACCGGGTGGCGGACTTCTCGCCGCGTGGCCTGGGCTCGCGTTTCACCGTGGACGGGCGCACGCTGGAGCTCTCCGTCCCGGGGCGCCACAACGCGCTGAACGCCACCGCGGCGTACGCCACGGCCGTCGAGCTGGGCGAGGACGCCGAGACCATCGCCGCGGGACTGGCGGGCTTCACCGGCGCGCGCCGCCGTCTGGAGCCCAAGGGCGAGGCCGCGGGCGTCAAGGTCTTCGACAGCTACGCCCACCACCCCACCGAGCTGGCCGCCGACCTGCGCGCCACCCGCGACTACGTCGGTGAGCTGGGCGGGGGCCGCATCGTCGCGGTGTTCCAGCCGCATCTGTTCAGCCGCACCAAGTTCTTCGCGGCCGAGTTCGGCGCGGCGCTCGGACTGGCCGACGAGGTCGTGGTGCTCGACGTCTTCCCGGCCCGCGAGGACCCGATCCCCGGGGTGACGGGCGAACTGGTCGCCAAGGCGGTCCCGCACGGACGGGTCACCTACGAGGCCGACGGAAACGCCGTGCCCGGGCGTGTCGCGGCGATCGCCGCCCCCGGGGACGTCATCATCACCATGGGCGCCGGAGACGTGACCACGCTCGGGCCGAAGATCCTCCGGTTGCTCGGCGCCTGAGAGACGGTCAGCGCACGGGTCCCGCGCCGGGCCGGGCGGCGGCGCGTCCGAGCAGGTGAGGAGGGCCAGGTGACCAGCGAGACCGAAGATCCGCCCGTCCCCCCGGACGGCGGGGACGACGCGCCACGGACTCATCCGCTGCGGCGGCGGAGCCGGTCGAGCCGCTGGAAGGCGCTGTTCGTCGCGCTGCTCGTCACCGGGGTGCTCGGCACGGCGGCGTGGGTGCTGCTGGGCTCACGGCTGCTGGTGGCCCGGCACATCGACGTGGTGGGGGAGCGGCTGGTCTCGCGCGACCGCGTGATCGCCGTCGCCCGCGTACGCCTCGGCGAGCCGCTCATCAAGCTGAACACCGGGGCGGTACGCGACAGGGTCGAGGCGGTCCAGGAGGTGGAGAC
This sequence comes from Actinoallomurus oryzae, assembly GCF_039541955.1. Lineage (NCBI taxonomy): Bacteria > Bacillati > Actinomycetota > Actinomycetes > Streptosporangiales > Thermomonosporaceae > Actinoallomurus > Actinoallomurus oryzae. Next base: position 222,842 of record NZ_BAABHF010000025.1, read on the forward strand.
CGCGCGGGTCGAGCGGCGCTGGCCGGCCACGGTCCGCATCGTCGTGCGCGAGCGCACCCCGGTGGCCGCCGTCCAGCAGGACAACCGGTTCCTGCAGATCGACCGGTACGGAGTGACGGTTCTCACGTCGGCGGCGCGCCCGCGCGGCCTGCCGGAGCTCGACGTGGCCAACCCGGTGCAGAGCGACCCGTCGCTGCGGTCGGGCCTGGCCGTCATCCGCGCCCTGCCCGCCTGGCTCTCCCGGCGTGTCGCGAGCGTCGAGGCGCGCTCACCCGAGGCGGTCACGCTGCGGCTCAAAGAGGGCGCCGCCATCGTGTGGGGTGCGCCGGAACGCACCGAGGACAAGCTACGGTTGCTCCGCGGGCTGCTGAAAGCGGCTTCGCACCGCGGAACCAAGACCATCGACGTGAGCGCGCCGGAGGTTGTCACCACCGAGTAGCGGTGAGCCCTTCGCACGCGCCACACTTGGGTCGGCCGCATGACGGGGAGATTCGGCATGTGGCGGGGGACGAAACAGGATTAGTGGGATGTCGCGCGACACGCCGATCGGCTTGGGGCCGGGTTAGTTGACCCTGCAGTGGTGCACCCCTACTGTCCGTATCAGCCTTAGGTTGACATAACTGTAAGTCTCAACTTGAGGGTGAGGGTTCCGGCCCCGGTAAGAAACATGACGGTCGCCTTGACGGGCGGCCGATGGTCATAGAGATAGAGCGAGCGGAAGGGCCCCTCGTTGTGGCAGCACCGCAGAATTACCTAGCGGTCATCAAGGTCGTCGGCATCGGCGGTGGTGGCGTCAATGCCGTCAACCGCATGATCGAAGAGGGCCTCAAGGGCGTCGAATTCATCGCTATCAACACCGACGCCCAAGCGCTGCTCATGAGTGACGCCGACGTCAAGCTCGACGTCGGCCGCGAGCTCACCCGCGGTCTCGGTGCCGGTGCCAACCCCGACGTCGGCCGCAAGGCCGCCGAGGATCACCGCGAGGAGATCGAAGAGGTGCTCAAGGGCGCCGACATGGTCTTCGTCACCGCGGGCGAGGGCGGCGGCACGGGCACGGGCGGGGCGCCGGTGGTGGCCAACATCGCCCGTTCGCTCGGCGCTCTGACGATCGGCGTTGTGACGCGCCCGTTCAGCTTCGAGGGCAAGCGCCGCGCCATGCAGGCCGAGGCCGGCATCGAGACGCTGCGCGACGAGGTCGACACCCTCATCGTCATCCCGAACGACCGGCTGCTGTCGATCTCCGACCGCCAGGTCAGCGTGCTCGACGCCTTCAAGGCGGCCGACCAGGTGCTTCTCTCCGGTGTTCAGGGCATCACCGACCTCATCACGACGCCCGGCCTGATCAACCTCGACTTCGCCGACGTGAAGTCCGTCATGTCCGGGGCCGGCTCGGCTCTCATGGGCATCGGCTCCGCGCGCGGTGACGACCGGTCGGTCGCGGCGGCCGAGATGGCCATCTCCAGCCCGCTGCTGGAGGCCAGCATCGACGGCGCCCACGGCGTGCTGCTGTCGATCTCGGGCGGCTCCGATCTCGGCCTGTTCGAGATCAACGAGGCGGCGCAGCTCGTGTCCAACGCCGCGGCGCCCGACGCCAACATCATCTTCGGCGCCGTCATCGACGACGCGCTCGGCGACGAGGTCCGCGTGACGGTCATCGCGGCGGGCTTCGACGAGATCCGCCCGGAGAGCAAGCCCGGTCCACAGTCCGAGCCCAAGCGCAACACTCCCGCGCGACCGGCCGTGGCCACTCCGCCCGTCGCGACGCCGCCGGTGGCGGCCCCCCGGCCCGTGGTCCCGCCGCAGACGCCGCCGCCGCGCGTCACCCCGATGCCCTCCCCGCCGGCCCGGGGTGCCGAGCCCGCGGAGGAACGCAAGCCGCAGACGCCGGCCGTCCCGGCGCCCGCCCCGCCCAAGGCCGAGGTGCCCAAGCCGGCGGAGCCCAAGCACGACCCGCCGGGCGCGGGAAAGCCCGGCGAGGCCGCACGCGACTCCGGATCGGACGGTGGCTCGACGAGCGGTCCGGCCGGAGGGTCGGCCGCCCCGCCCCGCGCGGCCTCGAATGAGGCCGTCGCGGGCCCTAAGGTGCCGCGGCCGGCGACCGAGCCGCCCGCGGCGCGCCTGAACACCGACGCGTCCCGTCGCCGTCCCGTCGTGTTCGACGAGGACGACGACCTCGACGTGCCGGACTTCCTGAAGTAACGCCGACCGCGCCGGCGGGCCGCTCCTCCGGGCCCGCCGCACGCCGTCCCGCCGCCGGACGTATCGCAGGGGCGGGTCCGCGTCCGATTCGCATGATCTTGCTCACGGCCCGAGCCGACCCGCCTGACGGGGCCGGGGGACCGGCGGGATACTCTTCCGCCGTCCCCGCGCGGAGGGTCTGAAGAGGGATGAACCGCATCGAAGAGCTGGCCGCGAACCTCGCCGCCGTACGCGAGCGCATCGCCAAGGCGTGTCACGCCGCAGGCCGTGCGCCGGATGAGGTCACGCTCGTGGCCGTCACCAAGACCTTCCCCGCCTCCGACGTACGGCTCCTCGCCGAGCTGGGTGTCACCGAGGTCGCGGAGAACCGCGACCAAGAGGCGGCCGCCAAGGCGGCCGAGTGCCGTGACCTCGACCTGACCTGGCACTTCGTCGGACAGCTGCAGACGAACAAGGCCCGCTCGGTGGTCTCGTACGCCGATGTGATCCATTCGGTGGACCGGGAGCGCCTGGTGAACGCGCTGTCACGGGCGGCGACCGCCGCCGGGCGTTCGCCGCGCTGCCTCATCCAGGTCTCCCTGGACGAGACCGGCGCCGGTACGGCGGAGGGCGGTCGCGGCGGCGTACGGCCCGACGGAGTGCTCGCGCTCGCGGAGGCGCTCACCGCAGCCGAGGGGCTCGAACTCGGGGGCGTGATGGCGGTGGCGCCGCTCGGTGCCGACCCGGCCCCGGCATTCGCCCGGCTCGGGGAGATCTCCGCTTCTCTGCGCGCCACCTATCCGGCCGCCAAAACGGTATCGGCGGGCATGAGTGGTGATTTGGAGCACGCGATCGTGAGTGGCGCGACACACGTGCGGATTGGTACGGCGTTGCTCGGAGGCCGACGGGCAATCGTCAGGTAATGTCCCCACAGTGGACCTTGGCGTCCGTGTTCAAACGTAACGATCGACCAGTGGAAGCTTCCCGCAGGGATCTCTTGTCGGTGGACGACGGAGGGGGCGTATGGCCAGCGCGATGCGCAAGATGGCGGTCTACCTCGGCCTTGTGGAGGACGATCGCTACGATGATGACTACGACGAGTACGACATCTACGACGACGATGCCGCGGACCGTCGCCGGGTGGAGCGTGCGGACGACGAGTCATCCGCGCAGCAGTCCACGGGAGCCTTGGACCAGGTCGAAGACGATCACAAGGCCTTCGTCTCGGAGCGTCGGCCGCCTCTTGCCGAGTCGGCGGTGTCAGACCTCGCTCGTATCACTACGCTTCATCCCAGGACCTACAACGAGGCCCGCACGATCGGAGAGCACTTCCGGGAAGGGACCCCGGTGATCATGAATCTCACCGAGATGGTCGACAGCGACGCGAAGCGTCTCGTCGACTTCGCGGCTGGTCTCATATTCGGCCTGCACGGAAGCATCGAGCGTGTTACGAACAAGGTGTTCCTGTTGTCCCCAGCCAATGTCGAGGTGACCGCCGAAGACAAGGCCCGTATGGCAGAACGAGGGTTCTTCAATCAGAGCTGACAGCCACATGCGAGAGTGTTCGTGAACCTTGGAAGCTACCTGAGCATCCCGCTCTACCTGTTCCTGCTCTTCCTCATCGGCAGGCTGGTACTCGAGACGCTTCAGGCGTTCGCCCGGTCGTGGAGGCCTACCGGGGTGGTGCTGGTGTTGGCGGAGACCACTTACACGGTCACCGATCCACCCCTTAGACTGCTACGCCGTTTCATCCCGTCCGTTCGGCTGGGTAACGTTGCGTTCGACCTGAGCTTCACGGTCCTCTTCTTCATGGTCTGGTTCTTGATCATCGTCGTCCAGCCGCTCTGATCGGGTACCGTCCGTTCGGGGACAGACTCCAAGCGCGCCAAGGAGACCAGATGCCGCTGACACCCGCGGATGTGCGGAACAAGCAGTTCAGTACCACCCGGCTTCGGCCGGGCTACGACGAAGAGGAGGTCGACGCTTTCCTCGACGAGGTCGAGGCGGAGCTCGACCGGCTCATCCAGGAGAACGAGGAGCTGCGGGCCAAGCTCGCCGAGTGCCTTCGTGGCAAGGTTCCGGCTATGGCCGCTCCCATCGTCGAGCCCAAGCCTGAGATGACCCATATGCCCGAGCCGCCCAAGCCCCCGGAGCCCAAGCCGGAGCCGGAGCCGGTGCTGGGCAGCCTTGGCATGCCCCCGGCCGCGCCGCAGCCGCCAGCCCCGGTGAGCAGCCCGGGTGAGGACAACATGGACACGGCCGCCCGCGTGCTCGCGCTCGCGCAGCAGACGGCCGACCAGGCGATCGCCGACGCCCGCCGCGAGGCCGACGAGACGCTGGGCCGCGCCCGCCGCGAGGCGGAGGAGATCCTCGGCAAGGCACGGCGGCAGTCCGAGCAGATCGTCAGCGAGGCCCGCGCCCGCGCCGAGTCCCTCGAGCGCGACGCCCAGGACCGCCACCGCCAGGCGATGGGCTCCCTCGTGCAGCAGCGCGAGGAGCTCGAGCGCATGGTCGACGACCTCAACGCCTTCGAGCGTGAATACCGCAGCCGTCTGAAGGCCTACCTCGAGGGCCAGCTGCGCGAACTGGAGGCCGGAGCCAACCACGGCGCCCCGTTCGGTGTCGGCCCGGGCAACACGGGCCCGCAGCCCGCACAGCCCGCCGTACCGCAGCACGCCGAGGTGCGCAACGGCCAGCCGTCGGTCGGACCGGCCAACACCGGCCAGAACCCCTTCCCGCAGCAGCAGCCCGAGCCGCAGCACGCCCAGCACGCCACGGGAGGTTTCCACACCGCCGACAACCCGCCGCACGACCGCCGCTGACCGCGCTAGCGTCACGAGAGGCGAATGTCCCGCCTCGAACGAAGTGGTAGCCGGTTGGAGGCGACCGAATCGGCCGAAGTTGCGCTAGCGTTGCTGCGCATCTCCGTACGACGGTCGGTTAGAGGGAGACCTGCGTGATCATCCTGAGTGGTGTGCTCGTCGTCCTGGCGATAGCCCTCCTAGTCACGGGCATCGTCACGGGCAACACCGGACACGAGGTTGCGGGGCTTGACGGACTGAAGCTGATCTACGTCTCGATCGGGATCAGCATCATCTCCGCCCTCTGCCTCGCCATCGGGGTGTTCCTGCGCCGCAAGGAGCTGTTCGGCAGCGCCAATGCGGAGACCTCCGCCAAGAAGTCCGCGGCGCGGTCCAAGACCGCCCGTCCGGCCAAGGCGAAGGCGCGCGTGGGCGCGGGCGAGGAGGCACCGGTCGCGGTGGCGCCGACGACCGCGGTCGACGTGCCCGCTGAGACGAGCGTCTACGTGGTCCCCGGCCGCAAGCGCTACCACCTGGAGACCTGCCGCCAGCTGGCGGGCCGCGACAAAGAGGAGCTCACCTACGTCGAGGCGCGCGAGGAGGGCTTCACCGCCTGCACGGCCTGTCTCCCCGACACGGCACTGGCGGCGCGAGCGGCGGTCACGGAAGCCGAGTCCACCGCGGAGACGCCCGCTCCCGCCGATGACACCCGCACCACCGAGTCCCTGGAGACCGTGGCGGAGACCGCCGAGCTCACTCGCCCCAGGGACGACGACCCGGCCCCGGTGACACGCACGGATCTGCCCGTCACCCGGCTGGACGACGACGAGACCGCGCCCGCCGCCGAGTCCCCGGCGGAGGCCGAGCTCACCGAGACCCCCGAGGCCGACGCCCCCCACGAGACCGACGCGAAGGCGCAGCCGGAGGTCGACGAGACCCCGGCCGAGCCGGCCGCCGAACGACCGCAGGCGCGCAGCCGGTCGTTCTTCGAGCCGCTGGACCGGGGCGACGCCACGACCACCGACGAGACGCCGGCCGAGGACGACGCGGCCCCCTCCGAGGAGCCCGCCGAGCCCGAGGACACCGTCGCCGAGCCCGAGGACGCCGAGCCGACCCCGACGCGGTCGGAGGCCGCCGAGGAGCCGGAGGCGGTGGAGGACTCCGAGACGGCGGAACAGCCGTCCGGGACGGAGGACGAGCCGGCGGCCGAGGCCTCCGTCGACGAGGATCCGGCCGAGACCGACGTGGCCGAGACCGACCACTCCGACGAGGCCGACGAGACCGAGACCGACGAGCCCGCCGAAGAAGCCGCCGAGGCGGACGGCTCCGCGACCGACCACGAGGACGAGCCCGAGCAGCCGGCCGCCGACGCCGAGTCCGCCGACGCCGATGCCGACGCGGACACCGACGCGTCATCGGACGACTCGCTCGTCCGCATTCTGAGCGGCACCAAGCGTTACCACCGCCCCACCTGCGCCCTCATCGAGGACATCGCGGACGACGCCGACGACCTTGAGTCGCTGCCCCGCGCGGAGGCGAAGGAACGCGGCTGCACCCCCTGCCTGGTGTGCCAGCCCGACAAGGACTCTTCGGACGACTGAGCTCGCCGACACCGCAGAGGACCCGGTTCCGCCGGGTCCTTTCGCGTACGTGAGGCACCAAGCCACAGCACCCGCCGGGCACAGCCGTCTGTCCTAGGGCGTGTCTCAGAGTCCCAGTAGGACAGCGGGGCTTTGAGACACGGCCTAGCGCCAGGCGGTGATGTCGTGAACCCGCCAGCCCCTCTCGACTGCGGCCGCCTACGATCGCGGGCATGTCACAGCACGGCCGGGACATCGTCATGGATGCCTGGAAGGCCTTCGCCGGCCACGATGCGGATCGGATCTCCGAAGTCTTCACCGAGGACGCCGAGTGGCTGGCGCCGCTGGGAAACGCGACCGCCGTCGCACTTGAAGGCTCAGGCCACATGATCGGCGGGAAGGCGATCGTGCGCTTCCTCGCCGAGGACTTTCCCCGCTTCTTCGTGCGGGACGTCACCGTCACCTTCCACGGGATCTACGCCGACGGTGAGCGCGTGATCGTGGAGGAGACCATGACGGCGACGCTCGCCAACGGCAACTACTACGCCAACGACTACTGCTTCGTCTTCGAACTCCGCAACGGGCTGATCCACCGAGTCCGTGAGTACATGGACACGGCCCGCGGGCACCGCATGGTCTTCGGCGAGGAAAAAGGGGGAGGACCCGGGAGCGGCCGGCCGTAGTCCGAAGCGGAAGCACTACGGAGCGGCTCATCCAGACGAGACCTCGAGGATCTACGACCGGCACTCACCGACGGCGGGACCGCACCGCGGCCCGCCCTTCGCCTATCCATCTTCGAACGACAGCGTTCGAAGCCCCGGTGTTCGGTCCGGGGTGAGGGCCGCTTCAAGGCGGGCGATGTCCTCGGCGTCCTTGGGGCGGCGCGGGCTGCCCGGTACCCAGACCGGCATCATCCGCTTGATCTCGATCTGCGCGCGGGGCGCGATGATCGGGCAGAGGAGATCCCCGATGCGGCCGGTGTGGGGTTCCAGCAGGTCCTGCGGCCACGGCGAGCCCGCCCACAGGCCGCCGCCGACCACCACCCGGCCCGACGCGTCGCGGCGGAGCAGGTTGAAGCTCAGGTCCTCTCCGTCCTTGACCAGGTCGACCTGTTGCTCCGGCGGCAGGCCTGCCACTCGCCGGTACCCGCGCCCGGCCAGCTCCGCTCCCAGGCGCTCCGCGTCATCGACCCAGGCGAACCAGTCGATGTCACGGTGATCCCGTGTCACCTCGCCGAGGAAGAAGTCCATCGCCCAGCCGCCCCGGAGCCACACCGGGACCCCGCACCCCGCACTCGCCGCCAGCACCTCGGCGATCAACCGAAGCTGCCGTCCGGCGCGAGAGGTGTCCACGGCCGCGGACGCTAACGGGCCGCGACGGCCCGCGGCAACCCGATATCTCAGCCCTGCCCCGGCGAGCGCCCGCCCCAAGGCGCCGCCCGCACGCCATGCCGGGCCGGCGGAACACCCTCGACGACCGTCGCCGCGGTCTCCACGTTGGCTTGTCCTGCCCTGTGCGGAATGATGCCCCTGTGGAGCTCTCAGAAAAGCCTTCCGAGCCTGACCCCTCACGCATGCGCGCCTCGGACTCCGACCGTGATCGGGTCGCCGAACAGCTGCGTGAGGCACTGGCCGAGGGCCGTCTGACGGCCGAGGAACACGCCGAACGCCTCGACGCGGTCTACCAGGCGAAGACGTACGCCGAGCTGGCCCCGATCGTGGCGGACCTGCCGGCCACCGGCGGCGTGCGCCCGCCCGAGGTCGGACCGGCCGTCCGTGACGACCTGCCCCCGCCCCAGTCCGGCACGCCGAACATCGTCGCGATCTTCAGCGGCGCCGACCGCCGGGGACGCTGGCTGATCGAGTCCCAGACCAACGTCGTCGCGGTGTGCGGCGGCGTCGAGCTCGATCTCCGGCAGGCGGTCCTGTCGCGGCGTGAGGTCACGATCAACATCGTCAACGTCATGGGCGGCGTGCAGATCACCGTTCCGCCGGGCGTGCGCGTGGTGAACTCGATCGCCGCGGTCCTCGGCGGCACGTCGGTGCCACCGGAGGACACGGTCGACGCGAGCGCCCCGGTCGTCCGGCTCACCGGCTTCAACCTGCTCGGCGGCGTGGACGTGAAGCGCCGGACCGCCGACGGCACCGACCTGTCCGGCAAGCCGGACCATCGCACGCTCCACGAGGAGCAGCGCCGTATCCACCGGGAGTTCCGCGCGAAACAGCGCGAGATCCACCGCGAGTTCCGCGACCAGCAGCGCCAACTGCGCCGCCGCCGGCGCGGCTGAACCGCCACGCTGTGACGGCCGTGCGCGGCGGGGCGAGGCCGCCCGGAGCGACCCCGCCCTCCCGCGACGCGTCAGGACGCCTTGCGCAGCCAGAAGGTCAGCCGCAGGGCGTCGTCCCGGTTCGGCGGCAGCTCCTCCTCCGGCTCATCGTCGTGCCAGGCGTTCGCGAGGACCTCGCCCGCCACCTCGGCGCCGTGTTCGGCCAGCGCCTCGTCCAGGTCGGCGTCCGTGGTGCGCCACCACAGTTCGATCCGGTCGGTGATCTCCAGGCCGGCGTTCTTGCGGGCGTCCTGGACCAGGCGGATCACCTCGCGTACGAGGCCGGCGCGGCGGAGTTCCGGCGTGACGGTCAGGTCCAGCCCGATCGTCTCCCCGGCGGCGCTCTCCACCGCCCAGCCGCTCAGCGGCCGCTCGGTCACGATCACGTCGGACGGGGCCAACTCGACCTTGCCGACGTCGGCCGCCTCGACCGTCGCCGTGAGCGACTCGCGCAGCGCGTGGGCGAGACCGGCGGGCTCGGCGGACGTGATGGCCTGGGCGACCTGCGGCGTCTGCTTGCCGAACCGCTTGCCGAGCTCACGGAAGTTCGGCTTGACGACGTACTCGACGAGGTCGCGGCCGATCGAGGCCAGGGTGTCGAACCCCTGGACGTTCAGCTCGTCGGCGATATGCGCGCGAAGCTCGGCGGGCAGCGTGTCCCAGCCCGGCGCGCCGACCAGGGCGCGGCCGAGCGGCTGGCGCGTACGGACGCCGGAGGAGGCCCGCGCCGCGCGGCCCAGCTCGACCAGCCGCCGTACGAGCGCCATCTGCTCGCTCAGCGCCGGGTCGACCAGGGACTCGTCCACCGTGGGCCAGCTCGCCAGGTGCACCGAGTCCGGGGCGTCGTCCCGGCGTAGCACGTTCCAAACGTAGTCGGTCAGGAACGGGGCCATCGGCGCCATGAGCCGGGTCAGGGTCTCCAGGCAGTCGTACAGGGTCGCGAAGGCGGCGGCGTTGGCCGGCGCTCCCTCCGGGCCCTCCCAGAACCGGCGGCGGGAACGCCGGACGTACCAGTTGGACAGGTCGTCGATGAACTCGCTGAGCCGCCGCCCGGCCGCCGTGGTGTCGAAGCCCTCCAGCGCCTCGTCCACCTCGTGCACGGTCCGGTGCAGCTCGGCGAGCACCCAGCGGTCGAGCAGCGGACGGTCGGCGGGCGCCGGCGCGGGCGTCTCGGGCGTCCAGTCCGAGGCGTTCGCGTAGAGCACGAAGAAGGAGACGGTGTTCCAGTACGTGAGGAGCACCTTGCGGACGATCTCCTCCAGCGCCGCGTCGCCGACCCGCCGGGCCGCCCACGGCTGGCCGGCCGCCGCCATGTACCAGCGCAGCGCGTCGGCGCCGTGCTTGTCCATGAGCGGGATCGGCTCCAGGACGTTGCCGAGGTGCTTGCTCATCTTGCGGCCGTCCTCGGCGAGGATGTGCCCGAGGCAGACGACGTTCTCATACGACGAGCGGTCGAAGACCAGTGTGCCGACCGCCATCAGGGAGTAGAACCAGCCGCGGGTCTGGTCGATCGCCTCGCAGACGTACTGCGCGGGGTAGGACGCCTCGAACGTCTCCTTCTGCCGGTGCGGGGCGCCCCACTGGGCGAACGGCATCGAGCCGGAGTCGTACCACGCGTCGATGACGTCGGGCACGCGCCGCGCCTCCTCGCCGCACTCGGGGCAGGCGAAGGTGACGTCGTCGACGTACGGGCGGTGCGGGTCGAGCGTGCTCAGGTCCGTACCGGCCAGCTCGCCGAGCTCCTTCAGCGACCCCACGCACGTCGCGTGGTCCGCAGCGCACAGCCACACCGGCAGGGGAGTGCCCCAGTAGCGGCTGCGCGACAGCGACCAGTCGACGTTGTTGCGAAGCCACTCGCCGTACCGGCCCTCCTTGATCGTCTCGGGGAACCAGTTGGTGGCGGCGTTCTCCGCCAGCAGCCGGTCCTTGATCTCGGTGGTCCTGATGTACCAGGCGGGCAGCGCGTAGTACAGGAGCGGCGTGTGGCACCGCCAGCAGTGCGGGTAGCTGTGCTCGTACTCCTCGGCGCGGAACAGCCGGCCGCGTTCCCTCAGCTCCTCGATGAGGCGCGGGTTGGCGTCGCGGAAGAACACGCCGCCGACGAGCGGCACGGTGAGGTCGAAGTGGCCGTCCGGCTTGACCGGGTTCACGACGGGCAGCCCGGCGGCGCGGCAGGCGTTGAAGTCGTCGGCGCCGAACGCGGGCGCCAGGTGCACCAGGCCGGTGCCGTCCTCGGTGGTGACGAAGTCGGCGGTCAGCACCCGGTGGGCGTCGGGCACCTCGACCAGGTCCAACGGCGGCCGGTAGGCGGTGCCGGCCAGCTCCGATCCGGTGTGCCGGGAGACGATGTGCCAGCCCTCGCCGAGGACGCGGGCGAACAGCGGCTCGGCGACGATCACGCGTCCGGGCTCGCCGGAGCGCGCCGCGACCACGTACGTCACGTCCGGGTGGACGGCGACCGCGGTGTTGGAGACGAGGGTCCAGGGCGTCGTGGTCCACACGAGCAGGTCGGCGCCCTCGAGCGGCCCTTCGGCGAGCGGGAAGCGCACGGTCACGGTCGGGTCGGTCACGGTCTCGTAGCCGCCCGGCTGGCCGAGTTCGTGGTCGGACAGGGGGGTGCCGCAGCGCGGGCAGTACGGGCTGATGCGGTGGTCGCGGACCAGCAGGCCCTTGTCGAAGATGACCTTGAGCGACCACCAGACGGACTCGACGTACTCGGGGTCCATCGTGCGGTACGCCTGCGCGAGGTCCACCCAGTAGCCCATGCGCTCGGTCATCGCCTCGAACGCGTCGACGTGGCGGAGCACCGACTCGCGGCACCGGGCGTTGAACTCGGCGACGCCGTACTCCTCGATGTCCTTCTTGCCGGTCAGGCCCAGTTCGCGCTCGACGGCCACCTCGACCGGCAGGCCGTGGCAGTCCCAGCCGGCCTTGCGGCGGACGTTGAAGCCCTTCATGGTCTTGAACCGGGGGAACAGGTCCTTGAACACCCGCGCTTCGACGTGGTGCACACCGGGCATGCCGTTGGCGGTCGGCGGGCCCTCGTAGAACACCCAGGGGTCTCCGGCGGCGGTCTGCTCGAGGGAACGCTCGAACACCTTGCCCTCGCGCCAGCGCGTGAGCACCTCGCGCTCCAGCGCGGGCAGGTCGACCTGCGTGGGGAGGGCGCGCATCCGGCGCGCTCGTAGCTCTTCGGCCATGGGATTCCTCCGGCGACACGGATTGGACACGTGGACCGGAGGGACGAGGCACGTGGGCCCCGCGGTACCACCCTCCTTGGCCGCCCCGGAAACAGGGGAGCGACCCGCTCATTCTTCTCGGCGGCCGGATCTACTGGGTCGTGGTGACCGTTCTGCCGGCGGCTACGGGGTGATCAGATCGCCGGGCACACCCCCGGACTCGCACCGTCTCCGGGTCGCTCATGGCTGCGTACGGCGGCAGGTGTCCCCATCAACGCCTTGCCGATAGGGACGATAACGCACGCAGGGTGATGAGTTCTTCCCGACCGGGCCTGGCGCCGGGCATGATCCGAGGGGACCGGGCGGGCGTACGGCGGTGTCTCAGCCGGTGATCAGCGTAAAACCGGGTGTTTACCGGTGGAACGACGGCGTCTGGACCGGCGTTCCACGTCAAGATTGGGCAAGCCGCAGGTCTGTGCGAGCTTTGCTAACCGCGTGTATTAGGACATATGCGGCGTGTTACAAGACCTGGTCATTTGCCGTCTCGATGACACGCGACCTATGCTTCCCGCACTGCCAGAGATGATCGGCGCAAGGGGGGCCCGACTATGGACGGCACTGCCGGCCCGAAGGATAGGAATCCCACGGCTGAGGCGCCTCGCGCGACACGCACCGGCGCACGGCGCGCGTCCGCGACGGGACGGAAGATCTCCCCGGCGACCGCCAAGCGGTTGCCGGTCCGCCAGGGGGAAGGTCACTGGACGGCGAGCGAGCTCGCCGACGTACGTGACCGGCTGGAACTGGAGATGACGGCTTTGCGCTCGGAGATCGCCGCGGCCGAGTCGCAGATCGCCGAGCGGATGAACGACGTGACGGAGGGGGCCGGCGACGACCAGGCCGACGCGGGGGCCAAGACGTTCGAGCGTGAGCACGAGATGGCGCTCACCTACAACGCACGGGACCTGCTCGCGCAGAATGAGCGCGCGGTCGACCGGATCGGACAGGGCACCTATGGTGTGTGCGAGTCCTGCGGGCAGGCCATCGGGAAGGCGCGCCTGCAGGCCTTCCCGCGTGCGACCCTATGCGTGATATGCAAACAGAGAGAGGAGCGTCGCTGAGCGACGCCATGAACCCAGGGCAGGACGCCGGCACCCGGCCACGGCGTATCGGCGTGCTCGTCGCCATCGCGGTCGCCACGCTCGCGCTCGACGCGATCAGCAAGGCGATCGTGGTGGCGACGCTGCCCGATCGGCCGCAGCCCGTCGAACTGCTCGGTGGGCTGCTGACCCTGCGGGTGATCCGCAACAGCGGTGCCGCCTTCAACATCGGCACCGGTATGACACTCGTGTTCACCGTGATCGCGGCGGGTGTGGTCGTGGCCATCCTGCGGTACGCGCGGCGGCTGCGCAGCCTGCCGTGGGCGGTCACGCTCGGCCTGCTGCTCGGGGGTGCCCTGGGCAACCTCGCCGACCGGCTGTTCCGCTCGCCCGGAGTGTTCCGCGGCCATGTGGTCGACTGGATCGAGCTGCCGCACTGGCCGGTGTTCAACCTGGCCGACGCGTCGATCGTCTGCGGCGGCGTGCTGGCCGTCCTGCTCGCCTCCCGGGGCCTGCAGGTGGACGGCACGGTGCAGCGAGACGACAAGCCCGACGAGCCTGATGGGCCGGACAGGTCCGACAAGCCCGCCGACCCGGATGGATCCGCCGAGCCGGACGCGTCCGCGGAGGCGCCGGTGGCGGAACGGAAGGACGTCCCGGTGGCCGGTGACGATCAGAACGGCGGCACCCGACCGGACGCCAGGCGCTGATGGGCGAGCATCGCAGTCTGCCCGTGCCCGACGGGCTCGAGGGCGAGCGCCTCGACGCGGCGCTCGCGCGGTTGTTCGGGCTCTCGCGCACGCGTGCCGCCGAGGTGATCGCCGCCGGCGACGTGCTCGTCGACGGCCAGGCCGGCGCCAAGTCCGACCGCATGCAGGCGGGCTCCTGGCTCGAGGTCACCCTGCCCGCTCCGCCGGCCGCGCCCAAGCCGCGGCCGGAGCCGGTGCCGGGCATGACGATCCTGTACGAGGACGCCGACATCGTCGTGGTGAACAAGCCGATCGGCGTCGCCGCCCACCCGACCCCGGGCTGGACCGGACCCACCGTGCTGGAGGGGCTGCTCGGCTCGGGCCACACGGTCGCGACCAGCGGCGCCGCCGAGCGCCAGGGCATCGTCCACCGCCTCGACGCCAACACCACCGGCGCGATGGTCGTGGCCAAGAGCGAGCCGGCCTACTCCGCGCTGAAGCGCGCCTTCAAGGAGCGCACGGTCGACAAGCGTTACCAGGCCCTGGTCCAGGGGCACCCGGATCCGCTGCGGGGCACGATCGACGCGCCCATCGACCGGCACCCCTCGGGCGACGGCCGGTTCGCCGTCGTCGCGGGCGGGCGGCCCTCGGTGACGCACTACGACACGATCGAGGCGTTCCGTGCCGTCAGCCTGCTCGACATCAAGCTCGAGACCGGCCGCACCCACCAGATCCGGGTGCACATGTCGGCCGTACGCCACCCGTGCGCGGGCGACTTCGCGTACGGCGCCGACCCGACGCTGGCGGAGCGGCTGGGGCTGCGGCGGCAGTGGCTGCACGCGGTGCGCCTGGGATTCGACCATCCGGTCGAGGGGCACTGGGTTGAGTTCGAGAGCCCCTACCCCGACGATCTGGCCCACGCGCTCGACGTCGCCGCCGGCGAGTCCTGACCCGCGCGCGGTGACCGGCGCTCGTCACTCGGCCGCGATCGCCGCGAGGGCCTCGGGCGCCAGGACGACGACCGCGCCGGGCTCGGTCCGCAGGAGCCCCGCCGTGGCGAGTGCGCCGAGCGCGCGGTTGACGGCCACGCGGGACGCCCCGACGCTCTCGGCGAGTCCGGTCTGAGACCCGGGGAGGATCACCCGGTCGCCGGGCCGTACGGCGGCGCGGGCGAGCCAGCCGGCGACGCGTGCGGTCGTGTCGCCGAACGCGACCCGCACCAGGTCGTCCTGGCGCTCGTGCAGCCGGCCGGCCAGGTGCCTCAGGACGTGGTGACGCACGCCGGGCACCTCGTCGATGAGCGTGACCAGGTCGCCCGCCGGGACGAGCCGGATCCGCGTGCGGCCCGCCGCGAGCCACGTGGCGGTGTGGGTCCGCCCGGCCAGGACGGCGGCCTTGTCGACCGTGCACGGCGCCGGGAACTCCCCGAGCCGCAGCCGCCGTCCCCGCGCCGTCTCGCGTACCGCGGTCAGCGCCCCGGCCTCCACGACGATGAGATGGCCGGCCGGGTCGCCCCGCAGGGCGACGACCGTGCCGGCGGCGACGGTGCGCGCGGTGGAGTGGCCCAGCAGCGAGGCGAGCCGCCGCCGGTCGAGACCGGCGAAGAGGGGTACGGCCCGCAGCGTCGCGACGTCATCCGGCATGAATCGGAGTATCGGCCGATACAGCCCCGGCGGGCAACGCGGCCCTAACGTGCGGCGCATGTACGTACTCGAACTCGCCTTCGACGACGACGAACGCCGGCTCGCCGCGCGGCCGGCCCACCGGGAGCGGCTGGCCCGCCTGTACGCCGAGGGGACCCTGGTGATGGCCGGACCGTGGGCCGACGGCTCCGGAGCGCTGCTGATCTTCCGTACCGACGAGCCCGGCCTGCGGGAGATCATCGCCGCTGATCCCTACTACTCCACTCCCGGCGTGACCGTGGTCGGATACCGCCGCTGGACACCTCTGGCACTTGACGATCGAGAGTATATGAACATACGTTCATGAACGTCTGTTCATAACGATGCGACGGGGAGTCCCATGACGACGATCGTCAACACGGCGCAGGCCGAGGCGTGGAACGGGTACGAAGGGGGCCACTGGGCCGCCAACCAGGACCGCTACGACGCCGTGAACAGCGGCTTCAACGAGCCGCTGCTGGAGGCCGCGGCCATCGGCGCGGGCGACCGTGTTCTGGACATCGGCTGCGGCAACGGCCAGCTCACCCGGCTGGCCGCGCGGCGCGGCCGGCACGCCACCGGGGTGGACCTGTCGGCGCCGATGCTGGAGCGGGCGCGCGCCACCGCGGCCGAGGAGGGCGTCGCCAACGTGACCTTCGAGCAGGCCGACGCCCAGGTCCACCCGTTCCCCGAGGGCGCGTTCGACGTGGCGGTCAGCCGGTTCGGCGTCATGTTCTTCGCCGATCCGGTCGCCGCGTTCGCCAACGTGGCCCGCGCGCTGCGGCCCGGCGGGCGGGTGGCCTTCCTGAGCCTGCGGCACATCCGTGACAGCGACCTGGGGACGGTCTTCGCCGCGGTGGGCGGTCAGCGGCGCTCAGGGCCCGCGCCGGGGCCCGGCGACACCGGACCCGAGTCGCTGGCCGACCCCGCCCACGTCCGCCGGCTCCTCACCGGCGCCGGCCTGACGGACGTCACCTCCACGCCCGTCGACGCCGCCCAGGTGTGGGGGCGTGACGCGGAGGACGCGGCCGCCTTCGTCGGCGCCTGGGGGCCGGTACGGTTCGCCCTGGACCAGATGGGCCCCGCCCTCGCCTCCCGGGCGCGCGAGGCGCTGACCACGGCGCTGCGCTCCTTCGAGCAGGACGGCGCGGTACGGCTGCGCGGCGCCGCCTGGCTGATCACCGCCACGCGCCCCTGACCCTCCGCCGGCGCGCGGCGCCAATACGATGCGACGTGATGTCACCGAGAAGAGCGTCCGCCCTCCGTGGCGGCGACCAGAGCCTGCGCGACCATCTGATCGCCGCCGCGGAGGCGCTCATGGCCCGGCGAGGCACCGCCGGGCTGACCGTCCGCGACATCGCCCGCGAGGCCAGGGTGGCCGACGGTGTCCTCTACAACCACTTCGCCGACAAGGAGGATCTGCTCGCCCAGGCGCTGCACGCCCACGTGAGCTCCGTCGAGCGCTCGCTGGGCACCCCGCCGGCGCGTGCCGGCGTCGGCGAGGTCGCGGACAACCTGCGGGCCTACGTCGAGCACGTCCTTCGGCTGCACATCGCGATCCTGCCCGCCTTCGCGGGCCTGCTCGCCCAGCCGAAGGTGCTCACGCGGTTCGCCGCCCTGCCGAACCCCATGGCCGCCGGCCGCGGCGGGCGGGCCCATCTCGCGGACTACCTGCGTGCGGAACGCGACCTCGGCCGCCTCGCGCCGGACGCCGATCCCGAGGCCGCCGCCACCATGATCGTCGGTGCCTGCCACGAGACGGTCCTGCCGAGCCTCCTGCGCGGCGTCCCGGCCGGCGAGATCGAGATCCCGCCCGGCTTCGCCGACGGCCTGATCGCCACGGTCATGCGCGGTATCGGCCCCGCCTGAGGCCGCCTGCTCCCGGATGGCCGTACGGCGCGCGAGGGGTTATCCTCATTGCGGCGTCGATCCACCGCCGAACCTCCCTCGGCCCTCCCCGGCAGGGCCGCCCGGTGGAGGCAAAGGGGACCGGTCTTCCCGGATCGCTGGTCATCCGCCCGCCACGGGCTCCTCGCCGGGGGTCGGGTTCGTGGTGCGCCGAGGGCCCTGATGACAGCGAACAAGCACTTCAAGCGCCGCGTCCGTGAACGCGCTCGCCGTACCGGCGAGTCCTACACCGCTGCGCTCAGGCACCTTCGGCGGATGGACGTCAGGGAGCAGCCCATGTCGTGGCAGCGCATCGAGAAACCCCAGTTCGGCTACGCCGTCCAGGTCCCCGAGGACTGGGACGAGCGGCCGCCGAACCTCAAGAACAGCCCGTGGGAGACGGCGCGGTTCGGCCAGCGTACGGATCGCCGGCACAGCCTGATCGTCTTCCGCTCGCCGAACCGGCGGGCACGGAGCGCGGGCGATCTCGCATCGACCGCGCAGACCTCACTGGAGAACTCGGGGTTCACCGACTTCCGGATCAGCGAGGCTCGCGTCGGCGGCCGGGAGGGGAGCCTCCTGGAGTGCGCGCTCCACGACGCGGGGCGGGTCTGGGCGGTCCGTGAGTACTTCGTCGCCCTCGACGGCGTCCACTTCTGCCTCGGCCTCGGCTCGTCCGTGCCCGAGGAGGACGCCGCCCTGTTCGGCGAGATCGTCGACCGGTTCGAGATCCTGGCCTGACGCGTGCGGCGGTGACCCGCGCCCGCGGGTCACCGCCGCAGTGTCTCGATGGTCGGGCTCGCCTCCTCACTCGCTACGCGGACGGCTCGTCCCTCACCGTCCACTCCGCTCGCTCGTCGGCTCGCCGCTCCGGGTCAGGCGCCGACGAGGAGTGTGGACTCGGTCGACTCGTCGACCAGGGCCACGCGGATGTCCTCGGGGCTGTAGTGCCGCAGCGGTACGGCGAAGACCGCGGTGGCGGCGGTGCCCTCGTACTCGGCCGTGTAGCAGAGGATCCGCGCGTCCTCCTCGTCCCAGGTCTCCCGCAGGCCCGACCTGAGCAGCGGGCCGACCTGCCGGTACGCCGGGCTGGCCAGCAGCTGCTGCAGGCTGGACTCCAGGGGCATCTCGAACGACCGGTCGGCGAGCGGGTGGCGCATGCGGATCCGCAGCCGTCGCAGCGGCAGCAGCCACAGGCCGTCCGCCTCCGGGGACAGCGCGAGAAGGGCCGCCACCTCGGCGGCGAGCAGCACGGCGGTGCCCGCGCCGAGCCCGCCGGCCCACCAGCCGCCCGCCTGCGTACCCAGCAGCGCCGCCGCCGTGACCAGGCCGGCGCGGGCGAAGGAGCGCCAGGTCACGGGCGTACGCCGCTTGCTCAGGCAGCCGCAGGAGGAGTCCGGGGCGACCACCTTGGCGTAGGTGAGGTACCCGAGGAAACCCGCGCCGAGGACGACGGCCGCGGCCGTCTCCACGAGGCGGGCGGGCGGCAGCAGGAGCACGGCGGCCAGCGCCAGTTCCAGCGCCCCGGTCAGCCGGTACGCGGCCAGGGCCCGGCCTTCGCCCACCAGCGAGGGGAGCGCGGAGCGTTCGGCCGATCGCCGTGCGGACCGGCCGAAGCACTTCAGCCCGCCCGACCACAGCAGCGTGCCGCCGATGAACAGAGGCTGGACCGACGCCGGCCACTCGATCATGGTGATTTCCCTCCTCAGATGCCGGCGTAGACGGTCGCGATGTCGACCTCGTTGGTATCGGGCCGCCAGGCGCCGATCACCTTGACGTGCTTGCCGACCTGCAGCCCGGACAGGTCCGAGATGGCCGGCGTGTGGTTGTAGACCGCGGCGGTCGTGCCGTTCACCACGTGGCCGACGACCTTGTTGCCGTGGTGGTCCAGGTGCAGCCGGCCCGAGTCGATCGCGGTGATCGCCGCGTCCAGGTTGACGATGTTGACCCAGACGGCGTCGGCGGCGAGCGCGCCGTCGGGCATCTTCACGCCGCGGGCGTACAGGCCGTCGCCGACCTTGATCTCGTCGAACGTCGTGGGCCGCAGCTTCCAGATGCTCGTGCCGTGGGTGACGTAGATCCGGTGCAGCGCCTTGTCGGAGCCGGAGACCTTGAGCAGGGAACCGCTGATCGCGGTGATCCGGCCTTCGGCGAAGTTCGGGTCGCGGGCGCCGGGCTCCAGGTCGATCCGGGGGGCGGCGAACGCGGTTTCGGGGGCGAGGGAGCCGAGCGCGGTGGCGCCGGCGACGGCGGAGCCGCCGAGCACCGCGGAGGTGAGGAACCGGCGGCGGTCGGTACTTGGCATGGCGGGGCCTCCGGCTAGCTGTCGATGCGTACGGGGGAGAGACCGGTGGAGAGACTGGCGATCGCGCTGTACGCGGAGGGCGTCAGGTCGATGAGGCGGTTGCTGGCGCAGGCCGAGCCGCAGCAGGTCCGTTCGCCGCAGAACGAGTTGGTGTCCGGACCGCAGTCGGCGATCGACACGCTGACGCACGAACCGCTGCACCGGCTGGTGACGTAGAAGACGTGACCGCACGTGCGCCGGGCCAGGCCCTCACCGCACTGGTCGGGCCGGGTGATGTTGAAGCAGGCGTCCGAGGCGTTCGGCCAGGCGCACTGGTGGGAGCTGGAGTTGCAGGTTCCGCAGGCACCGCCGCCGGCGCTGCCGCACGGACCCCAGGCGGCACCACAGCAGAACCACGACATCTCGCCGTAGGCGGGTGCGCCGCTGTTAGAGCAACCCATGACTGCCTCCGTTCGGTGAATCCGAGAGGGACGGGACGTGGCAGGCCTGCCGGGGTGCCCCCGAGGGTGAAGAAGGAAACTTACGTTGTCAACAAGGCAGTCAAAGGTAAGTTTTCTACAAAGCAAAGTGCGTCGCGTTAGCAGAATGACGGGGCGCCGCTTGTCACCGAGGTGCCGCATCGAAGGCGAAGCGCACCCCGGGCGACGGGACCGCAAGCACATCTGGCCTGACCCGGCCAGAACCGCGCCGGTCCCGCCGCGACGGAGGCTCGCTCAGACGCCGAGGAAGCGCAGGCCGGCCGTGAGCACGGCGGCGGAGAGGAGGACGACGAGGAACGGCGCGCGCAGGAGCAGCGCGGCCACGGCGGCGGCCAGGCCCGCCAGCCGCGGGGCGTTCAGCTCGAGCGTCCGGCCGCTCGCCAGCACCTGCACCACGACGAGCGCGGTCAGCAGGGCGACCGGCACCAGCTCACTGAAGCGCCGCACCCGCGGGTCGTCCAGCACCCGCTGCGGCACGACCAGCCCGGCCAGCTTGAGCCCGTAGCACCCCAACCCGGTCGCGATCACGGCGATCCAAACGTTCAAGAGACCTCCCTCGTCCGAGGCGGGACCGGGCGTGCTGCGTTCTCGGGAGTCATGGCGTCTCGTCCCCGGGGCCGCCGGTCAGGGCGGGCTCTGGTGCGGAGTCGCCCGTGTCGTGCGGTCGTGGGCGGCGCCGTGGGACGCCGGCGAGGGCGGCCACCGCGGAGAGCATCACCGGGACGCCCGGCGGCAGCAGGGGAGTGGCGGCGACCGCCACGATCGCGGCCAGGACGGCGACCCGCCGCTCGGCGGCGCCGGTCCGCAGGCGGGGCCACAGCAGGGCGAGGAACGCCGCCGGGCCCACCACGTCCAGCCCGTACGTGTCCGGGTTCCCCAGCTGCGAGGCGCCCACCGCGCCCACCAGTGTCATCAGGTTCCACACCGTGAAGATGCTGATCGCCGTCGCCCAGAACCCGGCCCGCGCCGCGCGGCGGCCGTCCTGCGCGGTGGCCACGGCCGTCGTCTCGTCGATGACGACGTGCGCGGTGAGCGGCCGGCGCCAGCCGCGGACCCCCAGCGTCCCGGCGAGGCGCAGGCCGTACAGGGTGTTGCGCCCGCCGAGCAGTACGGCGCCGAGCGCCCCGGCGATCAGGTTCCCGCCACCGGCCACCACGCCGATCAGCGCGAACTGCGAGGCCCCGGAGAACGCCACCAGGCTCAGCGCACAGGCCTGCGCGACGCTGAGCCCGGCCGCCACGGCGGCGGCCCCGAACGCCACCCCGGACAGCCCGACCGCGAATCCCACCCCCAGCCCGTCCCGTACCGCGGGCCGCGTCGTCGAATCCATGCCCCGACCCTAGAAACCGGCCGGGTCACCGTCTTGAACGAAATTGCACCCCCTCGCCCCACGGCGCCGCTCCGCGCGCCCGGGAGGCGCGGGCCGGGCTCAGGCGGTACGGCCGAGGGCGTAGGCGCCGGGTGGGACGCCGACGACGCGTTTGAAGTGGCGTGTCAGGTGGGCCTGGTCGGTGAAGCCGACCCTGGCCGCCACCTCGGCCGGGCGCAGGCCCGCGTCCAGCAGGGCACGGGCCCGCTGCACGCGAAGGTTCGTCAGGTACGCGTGCGGCGGCAGGCCGTAGGCCGCGCGGAACGCGCGCAGCAGCGCGAACGGGCCGCTTCCCACGGCCGCCGCGAGTTCGTCCAGCGACGGCGGGGACGCCAGCCGCTCGTGCAACAGGTCGCGCGCCGCACGCACCGCCCAGGGCGCCGCGCCCTCGTCATCCGCGTGGGGCGGCCGGGCCGCGTGTCGTCTCAGCACCCACGCGAGCGCGGTGCGCAGCGCGGACGACGACGCGAGCGCGTCGCCGCGCGCCGCGCTGGCGTGGACCGAGCGAAACAGCCGAGCCGCCGCCGGGTCGTCCACGACCGTCGCCGGGAAGAACGGCATGCCGCCGGGCGCGCCCAGTTCGGCCGCGACCTCCCGCACCACGTCCACGGCCGGGTACAGCACCCGGTACCGCCACCCTTCCGGCACGCCCGCCTGGCCCGTGTGCACCACCTCCGGGTTCAGCAGGGCCACCTGGCCCGGCGCCGCCCGCAGCAGGCTCCCGGCGTGCTCGAACTCCTCGACCCCCGACTCGATCAGCCCGAACGTGTACGTCGCGTGCGCGTGCCGGGTGTAGCGATGGGTGACGTAGCGCGCGCTGAGCAGGTCCACGCCGGGTTCCGTCGGATGCTGCCGGTAATTCGCCACTTCCCGGTCCATTCCAGCAGGATATCGAGTCGTGCATCTCGAATCGTGAGACGGCGAGGTCCGGCAGATGGCGATCGAGGCGCGCGGCCGGTTACCATCGGCACATGGATCGTCGCTATTTCGCGTTTACGTCGCCGGCTCCGGGTGAGCCGGTCGCCGTGACCTGACCGCGACGACCTTCCCGAGCCGGCAACGAGGCAGAGCCCACGGGGCTCTGCCTTTCGCTTTTCTCACTCACCAGCGTGGGCGGCTCGGCTCCGGGAGGACCGGCCGCCCGGAGGG
Organism: Actinoallomurus oryzae; assembly: GCF_039541955.1. Taxonomy (NCBI): domain Bacteria; kingdom Bacillati; phylum Actinomycetota; class Actinomycetes; order Streptosporangiales; family Thermomonosporaceae; genus Actinoallomurus; species Actinoallomurus oryzae. The sequence goes on from NZ_BAABHF010000025.1 coordinate 245,542, forward strand.
ACACACCATGAACCTGATCGACCCGGGCAACGCCGTCGTCATCGCCGGGATCGCCGCCGAACCCGACGTCGCGATGACCAGCCTCCGCCACCGCCACGGTCTCGTGGACGCCGCCGCCGAGCTGACCGCGCTGCGCGGGTCGTACGCCGGGCCGCTGCTCGTCGAGCCGTTCTCCGCCCTCGACCTGCCCGCGATCGCCGAGCACGCCGACGGCGTCCTGGTCGGCGCGGCCTGGATGCAGGACTTCCAGCTGCTGCGAGCGGTCGCCCGTACGGGCCGTCCGGTCGTCATCCAGCGGGCTCCCGCGGCCACGCTGGAGGAGTGGCTGTCGGCCGCGGAGTACTGCGTGGCCGAGGGCAACCACGAGGTCGTCCTCTGCGAGACCGGCACGCGTACCCACCTGCCGCACCACACCCTCGACCTGGCCCTCGTACGGGAGGCCGGCCGCCACCGGCCCGTGTACGTGGACGTGTCCTCCGACCCGGCGCTGGCCACCGCGGCCCTGTCCGCCGGGGCGCGCGGCCTGCTGCTCGGCGAGGACGCCGAGGCCGGGCAGGTGGCCGGGGCGCGGGCCCGCGCGGCCCTGCTGGCGCCGCTGCTCGCCGACGACGAGCCTGCCACCGTGGCCGGCGCGCGCGCCGAGATCGACCGGGTGGACGCGGCGCTCGCCACGCTCCTCGACCGCCGGGCCGAGCTGGCCGGGCTGGTCCAGCGGCTCAAGCCGGTGGGCGGGTTCGCGGGCCGCGACCTGGACCGGGAGCGTCAGATCGTCGAGGCGATGGCCGTACGCGCGCCGCGGCTCGGCGCCGATCGGATCGCCCGCATCATGACCGCGGTGATCGAGGCGGGCCTGCAGGCGTCGGAGGAACGGGACCTGTCGCCGGCGTGAGCCGGCGCCGTACGACGCGCCAGCCCGCGAACAGCACCGCCACCACCGCCGGCAGGCACCAGAACGCGATCTGGTTCGCCTCGTCGGCGAACGGCATCAGCCCGACCACGACGGCGAGGAAGGCGAGGGTGAGCCAGTTCGTGACCGGGGCGCCGGGCATGCGGAAGGAGGGCCGGGCGACCTCGCCGCGCTGGGCGGCGGCGCGGAGCCGGAGCTGGCACCACACCAGCGTCCCCCAGACGGCGACGACGCCGAGGGCGGACGCCGACGTGGCGATGTCGAAGGCCATCTTCGGCACCGCGTAGTTGAGCCCGACGCCGAGGGTCAGCACGATCGCGGTGAACAGGATCCCGCCGTACGGGACGTGCCGGTGGTTCATCCGGCCGGCGAACTCCGGGGCCTCGCCGCGCCTCGACAGGGAGCGCAGGATGCGGCCGGTGGCGTACAGGCCGGAGTTGCACGACGACAGGGCCGCGGTCAGCACGACGGCGTTCATGATGTCGCCGGCGCCGGGTACGCCGAGACGGGAGAAGACGGTCACGAACGGGCTCTCCCCGGCGCTGTAGGCGGTCCAGGGCAGCACCATGGCGAGCAGGATCACCGAGCCGACGTAGAAGATGCCGATTCGCCAGATCACCCCGTTGATCGCCCGGGGCATGACCCGGCGGGGGTTCTGCGTCTCCCCGGCCGCGATGCCGACCATCTCGATGCCGGAGTAGGCGTAGACGACGGCCTGCAGGCTCATGAGGACGACGGGCAGCCCGCGCGGCATGAATCCGCCGTGTGAGGTGAGGTTCGCCGGGCCCGCGTGTTCGTGCCCGACGCCGGCGGCGGTGAGTACGAGGCCGAGCCCGACGACCAGGAAGGTGACGATCGCCAGCACCTTGATGACGGAGAACCAGAACTCCAGCTCTCCGAAGAGCCGTACGGACAGCAGGTTCACGGTGAGCAGCACCACCAGGGCGGCGAGCGCGACGATCCACTGCGGCACCCCGGGCAGCCACCGGTGGACGTAGATCCCCACGGCGGTCGTCTCCGCGACGCCGGTCATGGCCCAGTTGAGCCAGTAGAGCCAGCCGCTGGCGAAGCCCGCCCAGGGGCCGATGAACTCCCGCGCGTACGACACGAAGCTGCCGGCGGTGGGCCGGTGCAGCACGAGCTCGCCGAGCGCCCGCATGACGAAGAAGGCCGCGACCCCGCAGATGGCGTACGAGAGGATCAGGCCGGGGCCGGCCTGCGCGAGCTTGCCGCCCGCGCCGAGGAACAGCCCGACGCCGATGGCTCCGCCGATCGCGATCATCCGGACCTGGCGGTTGCTCAGCGACTTGGCGTAGTCCTCGTCGCCCTCATGTCCCGGGCCGCCGGCGAGCGTGCCCGGGGGATCCATCGTCCTCGACACGTCCCGCCTCCGAAATCAGCGTCCGCATGGACTGGCTTGATGCCCGAATCTGCGCCTGACCATACAAGACGTCGGAGAGTGCGCGGGCCGTCACGGATGTGATCACGCCCACGAACGTGGCGTTCCGGACATCTTGAGTGTCGAGTCCCGAACTCGTCGGTGGGACGCGTTAGTCTCATGGGACCGCCGTGCGATCGGTGGTCCAAGAGACGAACAACCCTTGCGACGACGGCGCGTGTCCCCGGCACGCGTTGGTTTCGCATGCCCTAAGGAGGCGCCGCGCATGAGTGACTCGTTCGTGCATCTACACGTGCACACCGAGTACTCCATGCTGGACGGGGCGGCCCGTCTCAAGGAGATGTTCGCCGAGGTCAGCCAGCAGGGCATGCCCGCGGTGGCCATGACCGACCACGGCAACACCCACGGCGCGTACGACTTCTACAAGCAGGCCACCGCCGCCGAGGTGACGCCGATCATCGGCATCGAGGCCTATGTCGCGCCCGCTTCGCGCTTCGTCAAGCAGCCCGTCCGCTGGGGCGAGCCCAGCCAGAAGGGCGACGACGTCTCCGGTGGCGGTCACTACACGCACAAGACCATCTGGGCCCGCGACAAAGAGGGCCTGCACAACCTCTTCAAGCTCACCAGCCGCGCCTACACCGAGGGGTTCGTGCGCAAGTGGGCGCGCATGGACTTCGAGCTGCTCCAGGAGCACTCGGCGGGCCTGATGGCCACCACCGGCTGCCCCTCGGGCGAGGTGCAGACCCGGCTGCGGCTCGGCCAGTTCGACGAGGCGCTCGCCGCGGCGGCCAAATACCAAGAGGTCTTCGGCAAGGACAACTACTTCCTCGAGGTCATGGACCACGGCCTGGACATCGAGAAGCAGGTCCGTGACGGCCTCATCGAGATCAGCAAGAGGCTCGGCATCCCGCCCGTCGTCACCAACGACTCCCACTACACGCGCGAGGCCGAGGCCTCCGCGCACGACGCGCTGCTGTGCATCCAGACCGGCAAGCAGCTGTCCGACCCGGGCCGCTTCAAGTTCAGCGGGTCCGGCTACTACCTCAAGACCGCCGACGAGATGCGGGCGGTCGACACCTCCGACATCTGGGTCGAGGGCTGCCGCAACACGCTGCTGGTCGCCGAGAAGGTCGACTCCTCGGGGATGTTCGAATACCGCAACCTCATGCCCCGCTTCCCGGTCCCCGAGGGTGAGACCGAGGAGTCGTGGTTCCGCAAAGAGGTCTGGAAGGGCATGGAGCGGCGTTTCCCCGAGGGAGTGGACGAGGAGCACCGCAAGCAGGTCGAGTACGAGATGAACGTCATCTGCCAGATGGGGTTCCCCTCCTACTTCCTCGTCGTCGCCGACTTCATCATGTGGTCCAAGAACAACGGCATCGCGGTCGGGCCGGGCCGTGGCTCCGCGGCGGGCTCCCTGGTCGCGTACGCCATGGGCATCACCGACCTCGACCCGCTGCCGCACGGACTGATCTTCGAGCGGTTCCTCAACCCCGACCGTGTCTCCATGCCCGACATCGACGTGGACTTCGACGAACGTGGGCGCGCCGACGCGATCCGCTACGTCACCGAGAAGTGGGGCGCCGACAAGGTCTCGATGATCGCCACCTTCGGCACCATCAAGGCGAAGGCCGCGATCAAGGACGCCGGCCGCGTCCTCGGCTTCCCGTACGCGCTCGGCGACCGCATCTCCAAGGCGTTCCCGCCCGCCGTCATGGGCAAGGACATCCCGCTGTCGGGGATCTTCGACGAGAAGCACCCCCGCTACGGCGAGGCCGGTGAGCTGCGCAAGCTGTACGAAGAAGAGACCGACGTCAAGCAGATCATGGATCTGGCGCAGGGCCTGGAGGGCCTGATCCGCCAGACCGGCGTGCACGCCGCCGGTGTGATCATGTCGGCCGAGCCGCTGACCGACCACATCCCGATCATGCGCCGTGACAGCGACGGTGTGATCATCACGCAGTTCGACTACCCGACCTGCGAGACGCTCGGCCTGCTGAAGATGGACTTCCTGGGCCTGCGCAACCTGACGATCATGCAGGACTGTCTCAAGGCCATCAAGCTCAACAAGGGCGAGGACATCGACCTGCTCGAGCTGCCGCTCGACAACAAGAAGGCCTACGAGCTGCTGGCCCGCGGTGACACGCTCGGCATCTTCCAGCTGGACGGTGGCGGCATGCGCTCGCTGCTGCGCCTGATGCGCCCCGACAACTTCGAGGACATCTCCGCCGCCCTCGCGCTCTACCGGCCCGGCCCGATGGGCGCCAACTCCCACACCAACTACGCGCTGCGCAAGAACGGCCAGCAGCCGATCACGCCGATCCACCCCGAGCTGGAGGAACCGCTCAAGGAGATCCTCGACACGACCTACGGCCTGATCGTCTATCAGGAGCAGGTCATGGCGATCGCGCAGAAGGTCGCGGGCTACACGCTCGGCCAGGCCGACCTGCTCCGCCGCGCGATGGGCAAGAAGAAGAAGGCGGAGCTGGACAAGCAGTACGCCACCTTCGAGTCCGGCATGAGGGAGAACGGCTTCTCGCCCGCGGCGATCAAGGCGCTGTGGGACATCCTGCTGCCCTTCTCCGACTACGCCTTCAACAAGGCGCACACCGCGGGCTACGGCCTGGTCTCGTACTGGACCGCCTACCTCAAGGCCAACTACGCGGCCGAGTACATGGCGGCGCTGCTGACCTCGGTCAAGGACGACAAGGACAAGAGCGCGCTCTACCTCAACGAGTGCCGCCGCATGGGCATCAAGGTGCTCCCGCCCGACGTCAACGAGTCCGACGCCGACTTCACCCCCAAGGGCGACACCGAGATCCTGTTCGGCCTGACCGCGATCCGCAACGTCGGCGGCAACGTCGTCGACGCGATCATCGCCGCCCGCAAGGAGAAGGGCCGCTTCACCGACTTCCAGGACTTCCTGCGCAAGGTGCCGCCGCAGGTCTGCAACAAGCGCGTCGTCGAGTCGCTCGTCAAGGCCGGCGCCTTCGACACCCTCGGCCACGAGCGCAAGGGCCTGGTGATGGTGCACGAGGCCGCCATCGACGCGATCATCGACATCAAGCGCAACGAGGCGATCGGCCAGGACTCCCTGTTCGGCGGGGCCGACGACGGCGTGGTCGACACGACCTTCGACGTCGCCATCCCGGAGGGGGAGTGGGACAAGACGACGCTGCTGGCCTTCGAGCGCGAGATGCTCGGCCTGTACGTCTCCGACCACCCGCTGCTCGGCATCGAGCACATCCTGTCGGCCAACGTCGACTGCTCCATCGCCGCCCTCACCGCGGACGAGCGCCCCGACGGCCAGATCGTCACGGTCGGCGGCCTGATCACCGGCCTGCAGCGCAAGGTCACCAAGAAGGGCGACTCGTGGGCGCTGACCGTCCTGGAGGACCTCGAGGGCGCCATCGAGCTGATGATCTTCCCGTCCGCGTACCAGCTGTGCTCCACGCTCCTGGCCGAAGACGCGATCATCGTCGTCAAGGCCCGTCTGGACAAGCGCGAGGACACCGCGAAGCTGATCGCGATGGAGGTCACCCAGCCGGATCTCACCGTCAGCGACGCGGGCCGTCCCCTGACGGTGTCCCTGCCGGTCACCCGCGTCACCCCGCCGGTCGTGCAGCGGCTGAAGGAGGTCCTGGGCACCCACCCGGGCCAGACGGAGGTCCACCTCCAGTTGCAGAACGGCCCCCGCACGACGGTCGTCCGCCTCGACGACAAGCTCCGCGTCACCGCGTCCCCGGCGCTGATGGGCGACCTGAAGCAGCTCCTCGGCCCGGCCTGCCTGACCTGAGGCACGGCCGGGCGCTCAGCGGGTGAGGGAGCGGTGGAACTGGTAGCGCAGGAACAGGTAAGACCTTCGTCGTCTGGCGTGACCAGGTCCGCCGGGTGATGTTGTGCGGGCAGGATCTCCTGCGCGGCGATGCCCGGCCGGGGTATGTCGTCGCGGTCGGCAAGGAGGGCGCGATGGTCACGAACAGCTCATTGAGCAGGTCTTCTGCTGTGAGTTGTCCGACCAGGTGAGGGCCGCCTTCGGTGAGCGGCATGCGGTGTCCGCGGGCACGCATGAGGTCGAGCACGTCGGTCGTCGACAGCACGGGGCCTTTGCCCGGCGGTCAGGAGGGCGCAACTCGCCGGAAGGCGACCGTGCCGGCTCTGGGCTCTTGCGGCGGTGGTGATGACGAGAGCGCCTGTCTGGGGCCGGGGTGGTTGATCGGGAGGTCGCCGCGCGTGGTGGCCACGGCGAGTTCCGGGTCGGCGGCTCGGTGGCGTCCTCGGCGCAACTGTGCGAAGTGGTTCGCGGCGGCCGGGTAGACGTGTTGTGGCGTCCAATGGTGGCGGGGCGAGGCACGCGGCGTCCCGGCTCCGATGACGACGGCATCAGCGCAGGCCCGCCGCAGGTCCATGACGAAGCGGTCGGCGGGTTCCCGCCCGCTGATGGTGGAGCCGGAATGGGGGTGCTCGGGGCCGAGAGCGACAACGCCGTCGAGGTTGGCGTAGACGCACGGCTCGGTGAATCCCAGGTCGCCGCCGTAGAGGGCGGCCAGAGCCGGTGGCGGGCGCCAGCGCGGCAGGCTGGGTTCCTCGGACAGCGGCACCAAGGGCTCGGCCTGCGGTGGTCCAGTGCCCGGTGGTCTGTCACGCCCGGCCACGCGTCACGCCTGCGGGCCCGCAGAGCCCGAAGAATTCCGTACGGAGCGCGTCCTCGGTGTCGTAGATGCCGCGCCAGTACGTAGTGCGGGCGCTGGACTCGATCTCGCGCACGCCGCGCATCTGCATGCACAGGTGCACCGCCTCCAGGTACACGGCGACGCCATGCGGGGCCAGGATGCGCTCAAGGGCGTCCGCCAGTTGCTGGCCGATGCGTTCCTGCACGGAGAAGCGGCGCGCGAACAACCGGACCAGCCGTGTGAGTTTGGACAGCCCCAGAATGTGCTCATGGGCGACGTACCCGACATAGGCGGCGCCGAAGAACGGCAGGCTGTGATGCTCGCACAGGGAGAAGAACGGAATCGGCCCCTCCACGACCTGGCTGATGCGGCAGTCCGGGCCGCCGCGGCATTCGGTCGGGAACGCCGTGACCAGGTTCTCGTCCCCCTCATATCCATTGGTCGCCTCATACAGCGCGCGCAGGAACCGCTGCGGGGTGTCGGCGGTAGAGGCCATGTCAGCCGGCATGCCGAGCGCGGTGAAGATCTCCCGCATGTGCCCCTCGAACCGCTCCCACTGATCCGGGGTGATCCGCCGGGGGTGGACCCCGGACCACTCGTTGCCGTCGTACCCCATGTCGTCACCGGCAAGGCCCCTGACCTTCGGCGTTTCGCCGGATGACCGCCGCTGGTTACCCACCTCCCTCTCCTTCCCCGTGGGCCCACCGCCCCAACGCTGGACCATCCAGCCCCCGGACCGGTACGGATGCGGGTCGTGGTCGGCATCGGCGCCGTCCCCGAACACGGCGCTCGCCGCCAATGCGGGGCGCGAAATGAACGACGGCGTCGGGCGGCGCGTCAGCAGCGATACATCCTGGCGTCGTCGCACGCCTACGCATCGCCTGGGAAGTCGGCGGAGCTATCCACGGCGGCCACCTCGCAGGTGGCCGAGCAGGCCCGCGATGCTGTAGCGTCCTGGGCCCACCGCGCCGAGGGCCAGGGCGGCGGCGCCGAGGGCCAAAACGAGTTCGTAACCACCGTTGGACACGTAGATGCCCTTGCGCCAATGCACGAAGAAGAAGGCGCCGGCCATGTCCAGGAAGAGCAGCACGGCGGCGAGAGGTATGAGTACGCCGACGATCAGCAGGACTCCACCGATCAGTTCCACGATGCCCGCATACCATGCGGAGAACGACGGGGCGGGAGCGCCCAAGCTTTTGAACTCGTGTTGCGTGCCCTCGATGCCCGTGGTGAACAGGTGGTTCCAGCCGTGGGCGAAGAAGATGATCCCGACCGCTACGCGTGCGAATAGAAGGACACCATCGACAACGGGTGGCGGGATCTGGCGGGACATCGGAAGGCTTTCTTTGATAGCGGGTCTTTTGTCGAACGCCCAACGTCATGAGGCCGCGACGGCGTGAGCGGCGCGGGCGGGGCATCAATACCCTTGGGTGGTTTGCCTGACACGCTCGGCGCGGGTCCGCCGTCATCCACGCGGTGGCATGTCGCCGATAACCGGACAGATCCCACTCGGACCGCGCGGCGCTGACGCCGACCGGATGCCCGCCAGAGCCTCCCCGCTCAGCGACGGTCCGATCCCCGGTTGGCGCGACGCTCCACCAGCACGTCCACAAGGGCCACGGCCAGCGCGGCCAACACGAACATGATGTTGACCAGTAGAGCATGCTGGAACGCCCTCCCATAAATGCCATGAGCCGAGCCCACCGCCGCAAGGCCGACGGAGGCGCCGATCCGCTGTCCGGTCTGGAGCATGCCGCCGGCAACGCCGGCCTCCACGACGGGAACCGCCGCCAAGGTGAGCGTCTGGTTTGGCGAGACGATCAGACCGTTTCCCAGTCCTGCGACGAACAACGCGCCGGCGATCACCCAGGCGGCGTTGTGACCGGGAGCGATACGCACGGCCGGTTCGGTGGCGACCAATCCAACCGTGACCAGCACTAGTCCGAATGCGACGAGCGGGCGGCCGAACCGGATGACGAGTTGACCGCCCAGTGCGGCGCTGAGCGCCGATCCCAGCGCGAAAGCCGCACTCACCAAACCTGCCCGTAGAGCGGAATAATGTAGGCCTTCTTGGAGGTGCTGGGTGACGATGAAGAAGATTGCGGTGAATCCGCCGAAATACAGCGTCGCGAGCAATGCGCCAAGGGCATAGGGGGCCCTACGGAACAGAGAAAGGTCCATTATCGGGTTGTGCCGCTGCCCGTACCAGCGCTCCCATCGTACGAACCCGGCCAGTACGGCGGAGGCGGCCAGCGCCGACAGCCACCTGCTCTGTGCCCGCCACTCCCGTCCTTCCACGATCGTCAATAGCAGGATGAACACGCCGGCGGCCAGCAGTAATACTCCAGCAGGATCCATGCTCTCCAGTTGCCGCCTTTCGCCTTCCCGTCCAGGTATGTAGCGGTACGCCAAGAACATGGCGATGATACTGATCGGTATGCTGACGTGGAAGACATGACGCCAGCCTGCCCCTGCACTGCTGAATTGGATGAGCAGACCGCCGAGTAGTGGGCCGACTGCCGTGGAGATGCTGATCGTGGCGCCTAGCAGTCCGAACGCCCGTCCCCGCTCCGCCCCCCGGAAAAGTTGCTGAATAAGGCCGCTGATCTGCGGAGCGGTCACACCTGCGGCAGCCCCCTGTGCGACCCGCGTCACGATCAGCCAATCCGCTCCGGGGGCGGCTCCCGCCGCGGCGCTGGCCAATGTGAAAAGCGCCATGCCGAAGACGAAGACGTTGCGCCGGCCGTGTGTGTCGCCGAACCGTCCGGCGGGTATCAGTAGTAGCCCGAAGGCGAAAGCGTATCCGGAAACGACCCACTGCAAGTCGCTTGTCGAGGCGTGCAACGCGATGTGGATAGAGGGCAGTGCCACGTTGACGATGCTGATGTCCAACCATGTGATGAAACCGGCGATCAGGCAGACGGCCAGCGCCTTCCACCGGCGGGGGTGCGCAGGATTCCGCCCGTGCACGCCGGGCGCCCCGTCTGCGGGGGCGCCGTCACTCATCTGATCAAACACCCGAGCAACGCACCATTACCCCCATCCCGCCCCGGCGGCGTCACGTGCCGCTGACTATTTCCACCGTAAGACCACACCGAGTCAACCCCTTCCATACGTACTCAAGATCCTCCGACCATCCGGAATGGACTGAGGGCTCCCGCACGAAGGCAATTCACCATTCGGCCGTTGGTCTCGTCTCCTCGCCTACCCCAGTACGGCATGGCTTCTCGGGCATCAGTCCAGTTATGGGATCTCCCTACCCGCTCCCAGCCGGTAACCGCCGGGCCGGTGGCGGTCGTACGGCCCGTAGGCGAGGAGGGCGGTCATGCCGTGGACCCTGGACGGGCCCGCCGGTTCGCACCGCGGATCCCCCCGCCCGCGCCTCACGCGCCGCCGCGCGACGGGTGGGGCACGGACGGTCTCTCAGCCGGTGACGACCCAGCGGACGGTGTGGGCCTCGGTCGGGTCCGGGGTCTCCCAGCGGCCGATCAGGCGGTCGACCACCGGCTCGGGCACGGGGTTGCGCCGTTCCCGGTTGCGCCTCCGCAGCACCTGGGGCGGGGCCTCCAGCGCGACCAGCTCGACGCGGGCGCGGTAGCCCGCCGCCAGGCCGACGCACCGCTCGCGCAGCTGCCGGGACACATTGGTGGCGTTCCACACGAACGCCCGGCCCGCCCGCAGATGCTCCCGCGCCAGCCGGTACGCCGCGTCCACCACCGGCCGCTGGTCGCCGGCCGGGTCCACGCCGAGTTCGGCGCGCAGCGCGTCGAGGCCGACCACCGGTCTCCCCGCGCCGTGCTCGGTGATCCAGTGGTCCTTGCCGGAGCCCGGCAGGCCCGACAGGACGGTCACGGTCATCCGGGTGTCGTCGTACGCCGCGTAGCCCGGATCCCGGCCGGGGGTGCGGAAGTACCAGAAGCGCGCGTGCTCGGAGGGGAACCGGCGCGGCCGGTCCAGGCAGCCCTGGTCGGCGCAGTACTCCCGGAACAGGGCGATGTTCTCCAGCACCTCGGCGGCGTCCCCGCAGATCCGGCCGAGGATGTCGGCCGTCGCCAGGATCGCGAGATCGTCGTTGCGCGCCACGAGGCTCGACCGGAACGCGATGCGCTCCAGGTCGGGCCGCTCCAGCGCCCAGAACGGGACCTGGTGATGCCGGACGAGCGCGGCCACGTGTTCCCGCCAGGGCACGGGGGCGCCCAGCTCCCACAGCACCCGCCGGGCGATCAGGTCGCCACGCCGGGAGTGGCCGCGGGCGGTGATCCGCCCGTCGGGGTCCTCGCTCGTGCAGTCCGGCTTGGCCGCGTCGTGCAGGAGCACGGCCGCGAACAGCCGTACCCGCTCGGCGGGCGGACGCGCCCGCCACTCCGGCAGCGCGGCGAGCGCCTCGCAGGCCATCCGGGTGTGGGTGGCGACGTCACCCTCGGCGTGATGTTCCTTGTCCTGCGGCACCCCGGACATGCGCCGTACCCACGCGAACGCGGCCTCGATCCGCGCCCAGGGCACGGTCCACAGCGGCGGCGCGGGGCACAGGTCATCGAACGGTGGCATAGAGCGCCTCCGGGTCGGTCAGGCGGTTCGCCACGATCGGCCGGTCCAGCCAGTGGCTGCCGGAGTCGAGCACCGCCGTGAGGAAGCCCGGGCGCACCCACTTGTAGCGGCCGACGGTCTCGCCGTCCTCCTCCACCTTGATGTAGAGGCCCTCCATGTCCTCCGACAGGTCGGTCTCGGCCAGCACCTGACCGGGGTCGGCGCCGCCCTCCACGGCCGCCTCGGCCAGTGCGTCACGCCAGCCCGGCGTCCGGCACGTCGACGGGCCGACCAGCGACGTCAGCGTCTCCAGCCGGTCGATCGGACCGGCGCGCAGGACCGGCACCGACACCACCGGGGTGCCGGCCAGCAGTGCGCGGCGGCGTTCGGTCGAGAGGAACACCTCCTCCCGCCGGTCCAGGACGTCGAACTCGCAGAAATAGTGGGGGAGCGCGTCGTAGAAGACGGTGTGCTTGGCGTACAGCCATTCGCCGTACATGACGTAGCGGTCGCCGAGCCGCGGCCAGAGCAGGTGCTGGACCGTCGCCGCCCACGCCTTCAGCGGACCGAACTGGCGCTCCCGCGGGCCGCCGGTCAGGTAGTGGCCGCGGCTCTGCAGCCGCAGCCCGCCGTCGGCGGAGAAACTGATCGCGGCGTTCGCCCCGTCCAGCTTCTCCTCCACGACCAGGTACCGACCGGCGATCTCCACGAACGGCACGGCCGCCAGGTCGAAGTCGCCGGGCTGTAGCCGAGAACCCTCGATATGAGGGGTTCTCGGGTATTTGCGGAGCATGACGTCCGTTGTAACGGATCGGTCCCCGCCCCACCAACGGGTTATCCGCCCGTACGGCCGAACGTCCGGCGGTAGGCGGTCGGGGAGACGCCCACGGCCGCGTGCAGGTGCTGGCGCATCGACGTCGCCGTGCCGAAGCCGGCGCGGGCGGCGACACGGTCGATCGGCAGGTCCGTCGTCTCCAGCAGGCGCCGTGCCTCCTCCACCCGCCGGCCCAGCAGCCACTGCGCCGGGCTGACCCCCGTCTCCTCGCGGAACCGGCGCGTGAACGTCCGTACGCTCATGCCCGCCTGCCGGGCCAGCCGGGTCAGGCTCAGGGGTTCGTCCAGGTGGCCCAGTGCCCAGGCGCGGGTGGCGGCGGTCGACGTGCCGGTCGGGTCGGGCAGCGGGCGTTCGATGAACTGGGACTGCCCGCCCTCGCGCCACGGCGGCACCACCGAGCGCCGCGCGGCGCGGTTGGCCACCTCCGTACCGTGGTCGCGGCGGACCACGTGCAGGCAGAGGTCGATGCCGGCGCCGACGCCCGCCGAGGTGAGCACGTCGCCGTCGTCGACGAACAGCACGTCGGCGTCCAGGCGCACCTTGGGATAGAGCGCACGGAACCGGTCGGCGTGGTACCAGTGCGTCGCGGCGCGGCGGCCGTCGAGGACGCCCGCCGCCGCGAGCACGAACGCGCCCGTGCAGATCGACATCAGCCGCGCGTCCGGGCGCCGCCGGGCCAGGGCCTCGGCCACGACGGGCTCCAGCCGGCCCTCCGTCATCGGCGCGCCCCCATGGATGCCGGCCACGACCACCGTGTCGGCCTCGGCCAGCACCTCCGGTCCTTCGCCGGGCTGGACCAGGAACCCGCCCGACGTACGGACCGGCGCGCCGTCCGGCGTGCAGACGCGTACGCGATAGAGCCGCCGCTCGTCGTCGTCACGGGCCGCGCCGAAGATCTGCGTCGGCACGCCGAGGTCGAACGCCACGACGTCGTTCAGCGCGAGGACGGCGATCTCATGGTGGATCATGGCCCGATTATTTCAGATGATGGCTCTCGGGCCACTCGCCCGGCGAACGCCGCCTCCACCAGGATCATCGTGTGACTGCGACAATCCCCGACACACCGCCCAAGACTCGCCCGCGTCTGCACCGTGCCTGGATCGTGGCGGCGGTCGCGCTCGTGGCCCTCGTGGGCGCCGCCGGATTCCGCGCCACCCCCGGGGTGCTCATCGACCCGCTGAGCCAGGACTTCGGCTGGCCGCGCGGCACGATCTCCGCCGCCGTCTCGGTCAACCTGGTCCTGTACGGCCTGACCTCGCCGTTCGCGGCCGCGCTGATGGACCGGTTCGGCATGCGCAAGGTCGTCTCCGTCGCGCTCCTGCTCGTGGCGGTCGGCAGCGGGCTGACCGTCTTCATGACCGCGCCCTGGCAGCTCATCGCCTGCTGGGGCGTGCTGATCGGCCTGGGCACCGGGTCGATGGCGATGGTCTTCGTGGCGACGGTGACGAGCCGCTGGTTCGTCGCGCGCCGCGGCATCGTCACCGGCGTCCTCACCGCGGCGGGAGCGGCCGGTCAGCTGGTGTTCCTGCCGGTCCTGGCCCACCTGACCCACGCGTACGGCTGGCGGTCCGCCTCGGTGACGGTGTGCGTCGCCGCCGTGGCCGTCGTGCCCCTCGTCGTCCTGTTCCTGCGCGACCACCCCGCCGACGTCGGCATGCTCCCGTACGGTGCGACGGAGCAGATACCGAAGGTGCGGTCGACCGGTGCGGCCCGGCGCGCGCTCGGCACGCTCGACACGGCCGCGCGGACACCGGTGTTCTGGCTGCTCGCCGGGAGCTTCGCGATCTGCGGAGCCTCCACCAACGGCCTGGTCGGCACGCACTTCATCCCCGCGGCGCACGACCACGGCATGCCGGAGACCACGGCAGCGAGCCTGCTGGCCCTCGTCGGTGTCTTCGACGTCGTCGGAACGATCTTCTCCGGGTGGCTCACCGACCGCGTCGACTCGCGGGTGCTGCTCGGCGTCTACTACGCGCTGCGCGGCTGCTCGCTGCTCATCCTGCCGAGCCTGTTCGCCCGGACGACCCACCCCAGCATGCTGGTCTTCATCATCTTCTACGGCCTCGACTGGGTGGCGACCGTGCCGCCGACGGTCACGCTGTGCCGGGAGAACTTCGGCATGTCCGGGCCGGTGGTGTTCGGCTGGGTGTTCGCCTCGCACCAGGTCGGCGCGGCGATCGCCGCCGAGGCCGCCGGTGTCGTACGGGACCGGCTCGGCGACTACGCCGCGGCGTGGTACGGCGCGGGCGCGCTCTGCCTGATCGCGGCGGTGCTGTCGATCCGGGTACGGCGGGTCAATACCCTGGCCGCGGACCCCGCCTGAAACACTTCGCCCTCTGTTCACCGAGCCGACAATCGGGGCGTTTAGCGTTCCGAACGTGCCCGAGACGCTGGCAGAGGAACTGCTGCTCCTTGCTCACGACATCCGCGGCAAGTGCCGCATCGCCCCCAACGCGATGGACTGCGGGGTGGTCGGCGGGTTGCTGTCCGAACTCGCCCTGACCGGCCGCGTCACGGTGGACCGGGCCGATGGGTCCGTCCTCGTACCGGTCGGTGACGCGCGGACCGGGGGCCCCGGCGTCGTGGCGTCCGGTGAATCGCCGACCGGCGACGCCGTCCTCGACGAACTGCTCGACGCGATCGCGGCCACGCCCCGTACGCCCCTCGCGTGGGTGACCCGGCTGCGCGGCACCGGCCTGACCGAACGCCTGCTCACGCGGATGGTCGACGGAGGCCAGGTCGAGATCGACCAGCACCGGAACTACGGCCTGTTCCCCGAGACCTGGTACCCGGTGCGCGACATCGTCTCGCTCTGGGAGGCCCACCAGCGGGTGGTGGACGCCGCCACCGCGAGCCTGGCGCCCGACCGCCGGACCCTCGCCCTGGGCGCCCTCTCCGCCGCGGCGGGCCTGGCCAAGGTCCTGCTGGCCACCTCGGGCGACTGGAAGGTCCTCGGCAGCCGCATCCGCGAGAAGACCGCGGACGACTGGGCGGCCGAAGCCGTCCGCCGAGCCCTCCTCCCCGAGCACCGGAACGCCACCGTCTGACCCGTGCGCGCGGTGTGACCTGTCCGGCCTCTCCGTCGGCGCGACCACGCCGGCCGGTCGTCCTCCCTTCCACGCGCGCGACCGTCACCGACGGGGCTATCTTTCGGGGAGGACATGTTCGGCCGGAGGGGCGCGGTGAAGATGGGCAGCGGGGACGGGCGGCCGGGTGACGCCGAGGCGGTGCTGGCCGAGGCGCTGAGGGCGTTCTGGGTGATGGTCGGGGTGCTCGCGGTCATCTGGGTCGTCCAGGCGGTCAACTGGGCGGACGGCTACCGGCTCAGCCTGCACTACGGCATCCACACGCGGGACGTCACCGGCCTCACGGGCGTGGTGACGGCGCCGTTCCTGCACCTGAGCTGGGCGCACATCGAGGGCAACTCCGGGCCCCTGTTCATCTTCGGCTTCCTGGCCGCCTTCCGCGGCGTGAAGAAGTTCCTGAGCCTCACGGTGCTGATCGTGCTGGTCAGCGGCATGGGCGCCTGGCTGACCTCCGGGCCGAACACCGTGACGGCCGGCGCGAGCGGCGTGGTGTTCGGCTACTTCGGGTACGTGATCGTGCGCGGGTTCTTCGACCGGCACCGGATCGACATCGTGGTCGGGCTCGTCATGGCGCTGTGCTTCGCGTACCAGTTCGCCGTGCTGCTGCCGCACCGCGGCATCAGCTGGCAGGGCCACCTGTTCGGCTTCGTCGCGGGCATCGCCGGCGGCTGGATCCTCCGCGAGCGCCGCCCCCGCGCCGCCACGGACGGCGGCACCCGCCCCCTCCCGTCCGGTGCGGGCCAGACGACCCCCGGTTCCCGCGCGGACCTGCTCAAGGAACTGGACGACCTCGGCCTGTAGCACCCCACCCGCCGCGCGTCGGTGTTCGGCGCGTGGGGGACCCCGCCGAAGAGGGGTCCCCCATGGCCGGTTCAGGCGAGCAAGGCGGTCACGGTGCCGGCGCCGACCGTGCGGCGGCCCTCGCGGATCGCGAAGCCCAGCCCCTCGTCCAGCGCCACCGCGCGGCCCAGGTTCACGGTCATCGTGACCGTGTCGCCGGGCAGCGCCATGCCGCCCTCGCCCAGCTCGATCTCGCCCGGCACGTCCGTCGTCCGGAGGTGGAACTGCGGCCGGTACCCGGTGAAGAACGGGCCGCTGCGCCCGCCCTCGTCCGTGCCGAGCACGTACACCTCGGCTCGGAACCGCGTGTGCGGCCGGATCGCGCCCGGCGCGGCCACGACCTGGCCGCGGCGCACCTGCTCGCGCCGTACGCCGCGGAGCAGCACGGCCGTGTTGTCGCCGGCCTCGGCGTGGTCCATCGTCTGGCCGAACGTCTCCAGGCCGGTCGCCACCGTGGCGACCGTCGCGCCCAGGCCGACCACCTCGACGTGGTCGCCGAGCCGGACGGTGCCCTGCTCGACCACCCCGGTCACGACGGTGCCGCGGCCGGTGATGGTCAGGACGTTCTCGATCGGCAGCAGGAACGGCCGGTCCAGGATCCGGGCCGGCACCGGCACGTACGCGTCGACCGCGGCGAGGAGGTCCTCGATCCGCCGGACCCAGTACGGGTCGCCCTCGAGCGCCCGCAGCCCGGACACCCGGACCACCGGGATCTCCTCACCGGGGAACCCGTACCGGGTCAGCAGCTCCCGTACCTCCAGCTCGACCAGGTCCAGGAGTTCGGCGTCCTCGACCGTGTCCGCCTTGTTGAGCGCGACCACGATGTGACGGACGCCGACCTGCCGGGCGAGCACGACGTGCTCGCGGGTCTGCGGCATCGCGCCGTCCTGCGCGGACACGACCAGGATCGCCCCGTCGACCTGGGCCGCGCCGGTGACCATGTTCTTGACGTAGTCGGCGTGGCCGGGCATGTCGACGTGGGCGTAGTGCCGGGTCGGCGTCTCGTACTCGACGTGCGCGATGTTGATGGTGATGCCGCGGTCCCGCTCCTCCGGAGCCCGGTCGATGCCCTCGAACGGCACGACCTTCGCCAGCCCCTGCCGGGCCAGCACCGCGGTGATCGCCGCGGTGAGCGTGGTCTTGCCGTGGTCGACGTGCCCCATGGTGCCGATGTTGAGATGCGGCTTGCCGCGTTCGTACAACCGCTTGGCCATGATGTGTCCTCGCGTCGGAAGAAGTGGACGTGAGAACCCGGACGGTCCCGCGCAGGGGACCGCCGTGCCACCCTCCTCCGCGGGTTCTCGAAGGACGGGGCGGAGGAGGGTCAGCGTCGCAGGCCGTCGGAGAGCACGGTCGCGGCGCCCGGCGCATCGAGGTGCGCGGGCGAGCAGAACGCGGCCATGCCGAACATGCCAGGTACGGTACGGCCGCCCGTACGGAACGGTCCAGCGATTTTTCCCGGTACGCGCCTCTCTCAGCGCGCGACCAGCTCCATCGACAGGGAGACGAAGCGGTCCTCGGCGTCGAACCGGGCCACGCACGCGCCGCCCTCGGGCAGCGTCGCGACGATCGAGGTCTCGTCCTCGCGGAAGGCCAGCCGGTGGTGGCTGAAGAACCGCGCCACCGTCAGCCGGTGGTCGGCCGGGAAGAGCGTCAGTCCGCTGGTGATCATCCGGGGGGCGGTGAGGGAGTCCCACCCGGGCACCGGCGCGGAGGCGTCCTGGATGGCGAAGTAGGCGACGCCGCCCTCGTAGCTGCCGGGGATCGTGCCCGGCGAGCCGATCAGACCGGTAGCGGCCATCGCCACGATGTCGCCGCCGCTCCGCGCGGGACCGTCGTACCAGGACAGGTCCAGCTCCCGCGCGGTCAGTTCGGCGATGGCGAGGCGCGCCCCGATCTCCGTCGGGTTCACGACCGCCGGGTGGTCGGGGCCGAACTGCGGGTTCGCCCACCCCCACAGCCAGCTGCGGTTCTCTTCGGCGTAGCTGCCGAGAAGGGCGACCTTCAGCGTGACCTCGCCCTGCGTGTACGTGCCGGTGGCCAGGTCGGCGCTCCAGTCGGCGGCGGGCAGGAAGTCGACGAGTGCCTCCTGCTGCTGGGCCGAGATCGCCGCGTACGCCGCTCCCAGCCGGTCGAACGCCGGGCTGAATCCAGACATGGCGGGCACACTATCTCAGAGACCGGTCGAGCCCCATGCCCTCCCGTGTGACGGACGGGGGCCGCGTGGCGTCGCGCCGTGGAGCGACGGCGGGCCACGCCTCGGTCAGGCGCTACGCTGCGATCATCGGCGAGAGGCGGGGGGAAGTACGGATGGCCGGCCAGCTTCGGATCGGAGTGGCGGCGACTCTCGTGATCGCGGTACTCGGCGTTCCCGCCGGGCTGCTGTGGACCACGGTCGCGCCGCGCACGACGTACGTGATCGCGGGCGGCAAGGCGCTCCTCGGCGATCCGGAGAGCCAGACGCTCATCGCCGCGGACGGCTGGTTCGCCGTGCTGACGGCCTGCGCCGGGCTGCTGTGCGGTGTCGTCGCCTACGTCCTGGCCGGACGCCTGCGCGAGATGGGGCTCCTCGCCGCGCTCGGCGCCGGCGGCGTCGCCGCCGGCCTCATCGCCTGGTGGACCGGCAGCATGATAGGGCGGTCATCCTTCCAGCACATGGTGCGGACGGCCCGCGACGGCACGGCGGCCAAGGGCGCGCTCGACCTGCACGCGGTGGGCGTGGTGATCGCCTGGCCGCTGATCGCGATCGTGGTGTTCGGACTGCTCGAGGCGCTGGACGTCGCCCGGCGCGAGTCACGCGCGACGGCGGGCGATGCCCGCGGTGGTGGCCCCGGTCAGCGTGACCAGGTCGGCGGGGGCCAGTTCGATCTGCAGGCCCCGCCGCCCGGCGGAGACATAGATCGTCGAGAACCCTGACGCGGAGGAGTCCACGACCGTCGGGAGCCTCTTGCGCTGCCCCAGCGGGCTGATGCCGCCGCGGACGTACCCGGTCACGCGCTCGGCCGCCGCCGGGTCGGCCATGGCCGCGCGCTTGCCGCCCGCCGCGCCGGCGAGCGCCTTGAGGTCGAGCGTGGCCGACACCGGCACAACCGCGACGGTCAGATCGCCGTCGACCTCGGTCACGAGCGTCTTGAACAGCCGGTCGCGCGGCACGCCGAGGGCGTCGGCGGCGGCCTCACCGTAGGACTCCTCGCCGCCGCCGGTCTCGTACGGATGCAGGGTGAAGGCGACCCCGGCACGGGTCGCCGCGACCGTCGCGGGCGTGCCCTTGCCGCCGTTCTTCTTCGATCCCACCGGCCGTGACTCCTTAGTTCGGGCTGACGCCTCCGCCGAGGAACTCCGACGCCGGCACGGTCGGAAACGTCTCGAGCAGAAGATTCTCCCGCCTCAGCAGTTCGTACTCCAGCCGCAGCCGCGCCGCGGCGTGGTCGGCCTGCAGGAGGCGCTGTTTGTCCGTGCGGTCCAGGACCAGCGAGGCCGCCACGAGGTAGGACAGCGGACCCGGCTCGGCCGGCAGGTCGTCGAGGTCGGCGACCTGCGCGCCGTGCGCGACGAGCCGGTCGCAGTAGCGCCGGAACCGGTCGGTCACCGGCGCGACCGCGTCCTGCGCGCCCGGCCCGTCCTCCTCCGGCAGGGGAGTGACCTCGGCGCACAGGTACGCGAGCGAGTCGTCGACGTCCTCCACGCGGAACCGGGTGCCGCCGGTCGCGACGACGTCGTACCGCCCGTCCTCATGCTCCTGAACGTCGCGGATCTCGGCCGTACAGCCGACCGGGGCGAGCCGGCGGGCGGCTCCGGGGCCGACCTCGTGGCCGAGTTCGATCGAGACCACTCCGAACCGGCGCGGCTCCTCGCGGGCGAGCAGATCGCTCATCAGGAGGCGGTAGCGCTCCTCGAACACGTGCAAGGGCAGGACGAGCCCGGGAAAGAGCACGGCCCCCAGCGGGAAGATCGGCAGCCGTTCGGTCACCGCGCCAGAGTACGACCTCTCGGCGATCTCCGCTGCTCACTTATTGATCTACAATGTAAAGGCGCGGGCGCGGAAGGACCCTCGGCGACGCCGTCCGAACGCCCCGGCGGTGTACGGGCGAGGCCCGCGTGAGTGGCGTCCGGGCGGGCGGCGCTATCACCGGGTGGTGTGACGCTAGTCACCTTGAGCTAGATCGCGTCAACCTGCACACAGCCCCGGAAGCCGCGGAGTTAACGTCGGACCGTCCGCGCGGCAGGCGGCGCGCGGCCCGGCGGGTCGAAGCCGAAGACGACACCGCCGCTTGCTCTCCCGCTGGGAGGCCCATCATGTGGCTGAACTTCATCTTCCTCGTCATCGCGTGCCTGTGCGTCGGTTTCATCCTCGGCTGGGTGGTGGCCCGGCCGCGACGCTGGGGCGTCTTCGTCGCGAACGCCCCCCGGACGACCGTTCCCCAGCCGGACGACGACCAGACGGACGCCGGCTCCTTCGCCCGGCGAGCCTGACCTGCGGGGGAGCGCGGTTCTCCTCCGAGGCGGCGAGCCGTACGGTGACGGCATGCGGATCCATGTCGTCGACGCGTTCACCGGCCGGCCGTTCGCCGGCAACCCCGCGGGGGTCTGCGTCCTCGCGGGACCGGCCGACCCCGCCTGGATGCAGCGGGTCGCGATGGAGCTGAACCTGTCCGAGACCGCGTTCCCGCGCCCGGTCGAGGACCCGGGCGCCGACTTCGAACTCCGCTGGTTCACCCCGGCGGTCGAGGTCGCCCTGTGCGGGCACGCGACGCTCGCCGCCGCCCACGTGCTGTACGAAACGGGCACCGTGCCGGCGGACCGGCCCATCCGCTTCCGCACCCTGCACAGCGGTGTCCTGACCGTACGGCGGGAGGGCGGCCTGCTGGTGATGGACTTCCCGGCCTGCCCGCCGGAGAAGATCGACCCGCCCGCGGGCCTGGCCGAGGCGCTCGGCGCGACGCCGTCCTGGACCGGGCGTAACGTCCAGAACGACATTCTGGCGGTCCTGGACGACACCGGGGCCGTGCGCTCGCTGGCTCCGGACCTGTCCGCGCTCTCCGGGTACGACGCCCGGGGGATCTGCGTCACGGCGCCGGACTCCTCCCACGACTTCGTCTCGCGGTTCTTCGCCCCGGCCGTCGGCGTACCGGAGGATCCGGTGACCGGGTCGGCGCACTGCATGCTGGCGCCGTTCTGGGCCGAGCGCCTCGGCCGTACGGACCTGCGCGCCCACCAGGCCTCGGCGCGCGGAGGCGACGTCCGCGTCCGGGTGCGGGGCGACCGCGTCCTGCTCCTCGGCGAGGCCGTCACCATGATCGAGGGCACGCTCCGCGCGGAGCCGTCCGGAAGAGTTCCCGAATGCGGTTAATGTCTCGAAAACTCCGGCAATCCGGTCTCAATACCTGAGACCGGCGCCCGGGCCGCCGAGCGTCCTCCGTAGACTGATCAGGTGATATCCCGTATCGATCTGCGCGGGTCCCTCCCCGGCGACCTGCGCTCCGTGCTGCCGCGAGCCGAGCTCGACGTCGAGGCCGCCCTGGAGAAGGTCCGGCCGATCTGCGACGACGTTCGACATCGCGGAGCCGCGGCGGTGCGGGACTACACCGAGCGCTTCGACGGCGTCGCCCTGGCGTCCGCGCGGGTGCCCGCGGAGGCGATCGGCCGCGCCCTCGACGATCTCACCCCGGGCGTGCGCGACGCGCTCGAGGAGTGCATCCGCCGGGCCCGCCTCGTCCACCGCGACCAGCGGCGCGCCGACGTCACCACCCAGGTCGTGCCCGGAGGCACGGTCACCGAGCGGTGGGTGCCGGTCGAGCGGGTCGGGCTGTACGTCCCGGGCGGCCAGGCCGTCTACCCCTCCAGCGTGGTCATGAACGTCGTGCCCGCGCAGGAGGCCGGTGTCGGCTCGCTCGCGGTGACCTCGCCCGCGCAGCGTGAGTTCGGCGGGCTGCCGCACCCGGTGATCCTTGCGGCGTGCGCGCTGCTCGGTGTCGACGAGGTGTACGCCGTGGGCGGCGCGCAGGCGATCGCGATGTTCGCCTACGGCACCGAGGAGTGCCGCCCGGCCGACCTGGTCACCGGGCCGGGCAACATCTACGTGGCGGCGGCGAAGCGGCTGCTCAAGGGCGTGATCGGCATCGACTCCGAGGCCGGCCCGACCGAGATCGCGATCCTCGCCGACGCCACCGCCGACCCGGTGCTGGTCGCCGCCGACCTGATCAGCCAGGCCGAGCACGACACCCTGGCCGCCTCCGTGCTGGTGACCGACTCCACCGAGCTCGCCGACGCGGTCAAGCGTGAGCTCGCCGACCAGGTCGCCCGCACCAAACACACCGAGCGCATCACCGCGGCGCTCGCCGGGCGGCAGTCCGGCATCGTGCTCGTGGACGACGTCGCGGCCGGGCTGAAGGTCGTCGACGCCTACGCCGCCGAGCACCTGGAGATCCAGACCGCGGACGCCGCCGCCGTCGCCGCCCGGGTGCGCAACGCCGGCGCGATCTTCGTCGGCGCGCACGCGCCGGTGTCGCTCGGCGACTACCTGGCCGGCTCCAACCACGTGCTGCCGACCGGCGGCTGCGCGTGCCATTCCGGCGGGCTGTCCGTGCAGACCTTCCTGCGCGGCATCCACGTCGTCGACTACGACGAGGCGGCCCTGGCCGAGGCGACCCGCCGGGTCGTCACCCTGGCCGAGGCCGAGGACCTGCCGGCCCACGGGGCCGCCCTTAAAGCGAGGTTCGAGTGGGGGATCCCCGAGTGACCGACAGCACCATCTCGCTGAGCGACCTTCCGCTCCGCGACGACCTGCGCGGGCAGGAGCCGTACGGCGCGCCCCAGCTCGACGTGCCGGTCCGGCTCAACACCAACGAGAACCCCTACCCGCCGTCGCCGCGCCTGGTCGCGGCCCTGTCGGAGGCGATCGCGGACATCGCCGGGGGCCTCAACCGCTACCCCGACCGCGACGCCGTCGAGCTGCGCAAGGACCTGGCCGACTACCTCGGGTACGGCGTCACCGGGCGGCAGGTGTGGGCGGCGAACGGCTCCAACGAGATCATCCAGCAGATCCTGCAGGCGTTCGGCGGCCCGGAGCGCTCGGCGCTCGGCTTCGAGCCGTCGTACTCCATGCATCCGATCATCACCGCCGTGAGCGGCACCCGGTGGATCAACGCCCACCGCGACGAGGACTTCGGGCTGGAGGCCGAGCGCGCGGTCGCCGCGGTCGAGGAGCACCGGCCCGACATCGTGTTCCTCACCTCGCCGAACAATCCGACCGGCACGGCGCTGTCGCTGGAGGCGATCGAGGCGGTCCTGCGCGTCGCGCCGGGCATGGTCGTCGTGGACGAGGCGTACGCCGAGTTCCGGCGCGAGGGCACGCCGAGCGCGCTGTCGCTGCTGCCCGGCAACCCGCGGCTGATCGTGACCCGCACGATGAGCAAGGCGTTCGCGATGGCCGGCACGCGGGTCGGCTACCTCGCCGCCGACCCGGCCGTGGTCGACGCACTGCTGCTCGTCCGCCTGCCGTACCACCTGTCGGCGGTCACCCAGGCGGTCGCGCGCACGGCGATCGCCCACCAGGAGGAACTCCTGAGCGCGGTCCGGGCGCTGCGGGACGAGCGCGACGCCCTGGTCGCCTGGCTGCGCGGAGAAGGCCTCACGGTGGCCGACTCCGACGCGAACTTCGTCCTGTTCGGCCGGTTCCCCGATCGGCACCGGGTCTGGCAGGGCATTCTTGATCGTGGCGTGCTGATCCGCGAGGTCGGCCCGCCGGAGTGGCTGCGCGTGAGCGTGGGCACCCCCGAGGAGATGGCGGCGTTCCGTACCGCCCTGAAGGAGAGTCTTTGAGCGAGCGGAAACGCACCGGCCGGATCGAGCGGGGGACCAAGGAGACCCAGGTCAGCGTCGAGATCGACCTCGACGGCACGGGCCAGGTCGACGTGGCCACCGGGGTGGGGTTCTTCGACCACATGCTGGCCCAGCTCGGCAAGCACGGATCGTTCGACCTGACCGTCAAGACCGCCGGTGACCTGCACATCGACAGCCACCACACGATCGAGGACACTGCGATCGCGCTGGGCCAGGCGTTCCGCGAGGCGCTGGGCGACAAGTCGGGCATCCAGCGGTTCGCCAACGCGAGCGTGCCGCTGGACGAGACGCTCGCGCAGGTCACCGTCGACCTGTCCGGCCGCCCGTACCTCGTGCACACCGAGCCCGAGGGCATCGCGCCGATGATCGGGCCCGACTACGACACGACCATGACCCGGCACATCTTCGAGGCGTTCGTCTTCAACGCCGCGGTCTGCCTGCACATCCACGTGCCGTACGGGCGCAACGCGCATCACATCGTGGAGGCGCAGTTCAAGGCGCTGGCCCGGGCCCTGCGTGACGCGTGCGCGCACGACCCGCGGGCGCACGGCATCCCGTCCACCAAGGGCGCGCTCTGATGTCTCCGAAGATCGCCGTGCTGGACTACGGGTCGGGGAACCTGCGGTCGGCCGAGCGGGCGATCGCCCGGCTCGGCCCGGAGGTGACCGTCACCGCCGACTTCGACACCGCCCTGGAGGCCGACGGGCTGGTCGTGCCCGGCGTGGGCGCGTTCGCCGCGTGCATGAACGGCCTGCGCGGGGTCCGCGGCGAGCAGATCATCGGCCGCCGGCTCGCGGGCGGCCGCCCGGTGCTGGGCATCTGCGTCGGCATGCAGATCCTGTTCGAGAAGGGCGTCGAGCACGGCATCACCACCGACGGCTGCGCCGAGTGGCCCGGTGCGGTGGAGCGGCTGAACGCGCCGATCCTGCCGCACATGGGCTGGAACACCGTCGAGGTGCCCGCGGGCTCGGTGCTGTTCCGGGGCCTGGACGCCGGCACGCGGTTCTACTTCGTGCACTCCTACGCCGCCCGGCACTGGGAGATGGAGCCGGGCCGGTTCGAGGCGCCGCTGGTGACCTGGGCCGAGCACGGGGAGCGCTTCGTCGCGGCGGTGGAGAACGGCCCGCTGTGCGCGACGCAGTTCCACCCGGAGAAGTCCGGCGACGCCGGAGCCGAGGTGCTCAAGAACTGGCTCTCGACACTGTCATGAGCAAGGAGCGCCAGCGACGGCGGGCCGCGCTGGAGGCCGAGCGTGCCCGGGCGGCGGCGGAGAACGACCGTCGCAACGCCCGCCGGGCGCGTCGCCGGGCGCGCGTCGCCCGGATCTCCCGCCTGCTGCCGCGGCGCTCCGGGCGGCCCGGCGGGCTGCTCGCGCGCCGTCGCCGTGAGCAGAACGCCATCGTCGCGGTGGCGTTCCTGCTCGTCCAGGTGCTGGCCTGGATGTCACTCTCATCGTGGACCGCGCGCCTGGCCGTGTTCGTGCTGTCGGTGTTCCTGGTCCCGGTTTTCATCACGCTCGCCTTCGACCGGAGGTCGTAGATATGTCGCTTGTCCTGTTGCCCGCCGTCGACGTCGCCGACGGGCAGGCGGTGCGCCTCGTCCAGGGGGAGGCCGGCACCGAGACGTCGTACGGGGAGCCCCTCGACGCCGCGCTGGCCTGGCAGAGCGCAGGCGCCGAGTGGATCCATCTCGTCGACCTGGACGCCGCGTTCGGGCGCGGCTCGAACCACGCGCTGCTCGCCGAGGTGACCGGCAAGCTGGAGGTGAAGGTCGAGCTGTCCGGCGGCATCCGCGACGACGAGTCGCTCGCCGCCGCGCTCGCCACCGGCTGCGCGCGCGTCAACATCGGCACCGCCGCGCTGGAGAACCCCGCGTGGTGCCGCAAGATCATCGCCGAGCACGGCGACCGGATCGCGGTCGGCCTCGACGTGCGCGGCACGACGCTCGCGGCGCGCGGCTGGACCCGCGAGGGCGGCGACCTGTGGGAGGTGCTCGACCGGCTGGAGGCCGACGGCTGCCCCCGCTACGTCGTCACCGACGTCACCAAGGACGGCACCCTGCGCGGCCCCAACACCGACCTGCTGCGCGAGGTCTGCGGCCGTACCGACAAGCCCGTGGTCGCCTCCGGCGGGGTCTCCTCGCTCGACGACCTGCGGGCGCTGGCCGGGCTCGTCCCGGACGGGGTGGAGGGCGCCATCGTCGGCAAGGCGCTGTACGCCGGAGCGTTCACGCTCCAGGAGGCCCTCGCGGCGGTGGCGGGATGAGTGTCGCGGTACGCGTGATCCCGTGCCTGGACGTGGACGCCGGGCGCGTGGTCAAGGGCGTCAACTTCGAGAACCTGCGGGACGCGGGCGACCCGGTCGAGCTGGCCCGCCGCTATGACGCCGAGGGCGCCGACGAGCTGACCTTCCTCGACATCACCGCCTCCAGCGGCGAGCGCGAAACCACCTACGACGTGGTCCGCCGTACCGCCGAGCAGGTGTTCATCCCGCTGACGGTCGGCGGCGGCATCCGCACCGTGGACGACATCGACCGGCTGCTGCGGGCCGGCGCGGACAAGGTGTCGGTCAACACC
Source organism: Actinoallomurus oryzae (assembly GCF_039541955.1). Classification (NCBI taxonomy): domain Bacteria; kingdom Bacillati; phylum Actinomycetota; class Actinomycetes; order Streptosporangiales; family Thermomonosporaceae; genus Actinoallomurus; species Actinoallomurus oryzae. The sequence goes on from NZ_BAABHF010000025.1 coordinate 272,223, forward strand.
GCCGCCATCGCCCGGCCGGAGTTCCTGCGCGAGGCCGCGCACCGGTTCGGCTCGCAGTGCATCGTGCTGTCGGTGGACGCCCGCCGCTCCGGCGACGGTTTCGAGGTGACCACGCACGGAGGGCGGCGCGGCACCGGGATCGACGCCGTCGAGTGGGCCCGGCGCGGCGAGGAGCTCGGCGTCGGGGAGATCCTGCTCAACTCCATGGACGCCGACGGCACCAAGGCCGGCTTCGACCTGGAGATGCTCCGGGCCGTACGCTCCGTCGTGAGCGTGCCGGTGATCGCCAGCGGGGGAGCGGGCGCGGTCGCGCACTTCGCCCCGGCGATCGCGGCGGGCGCGGACGCGGTCCTGGCCGCGAGCGTCTTCCACTTCGGCGAGCTGAAGATCTCCGACGTCAAGGACTCCCTGCGGCAGGCGGGCCACCCGGTCCGCTGAAATTCCCTACCGGGACGTGTCGAGACTCCCGGGCGGGCTCCGACTTCCTCGTGAAAGCGCCCAACCGGGGCGCCGGATCGTTCGGGAGTCCTCACGATGAACACCACCGCCGGGAGGCGGGAGTGGATCGCGCTGGCCGTTCTCGCGCTGCCCACCCTTCTCGTCTCCATCGACGTGTTCGTGCTGCTGCTCGCGCTGCCGCGCCTGAGCACCGACCTGCACGCCGGTAGCACCGCGCAGTTGTGGATCATGGATGTCTACGGCTTCATGGTGGCCGGCTTCCTGATCACCATGGGCACGCTGGGCGACCGGATCGGGCGCCGGAGGCTGCTGCTCATCGGGGCCGCCGGGTTCGGCGCCGCCTCGGTGCTCGCCGCCTACTCCACCAGCGCCGCGATGCTCATCGCCGCACGCGCGCTGCTCGGCGTCGCGGGGGCGACGCTGGCGCCCTCGACGCTCGGCCTGATCGGCAACATGTTCACCGACCCGCGCCGCCGGGCGGTGGCGATCAGCGTGTGGATGGCCTGCTTCATGTCCGGCGCGGCCCTGGGCCCGCTCGTCGCCGGGGTCATGCTGGACCACTTCTGGTGGGGGTCGGTGTTCCTGGTCGGCGTGCCCGCGATGGTGCTGCTGCTCGTGCTCGGCCCGGTGCTGCTGCCGGAGTTCCGCGACGCCGGGGCCGGGCGGATCGACCTGCCCAGCGTGGGCCTGTCCCTGGCCGCGATCCTGCCCCTGGTGTACGGCCTGAAGGAGCTGGCCCGCAGCGGCTGGCACGCCGTCCCGGCCGCCTCCGTCGTGGCGGGTGCGGTCTTCGGCTGGGTGTTCGTACGGCGCCAGTGCCGGCTGGAGGACCCGCTGCTGGACGTGCGCCTGTTCGCCCGCCGCGCGTTCGGGGCGGCGCTCGGCAGCATGATGTTCGGCACCATGCTCATGGGCGCGATGATGATGTTCATCGCCCAGTACTTCCAGCTCGTGCACGGGCTCACGCCGCTGACGGCCGGGCTGTGCATGCTGCCCGGCGTGGGCGGCTCGCTGGTGAGCTTCCTGGTGTCACCGCACCTCACGCGCTGGGTCCGGCCCGCGTACCTCATCGGCGGCGGCATGGGCGTGTCCGTGTGCGGCCTGCTGCTGATCGCCCAGGCCGGCGCGGCGTCCGGCCTCGCCGCGGTCATGCTGGGTTTCGCGATCACCAACCTCGGTGCCGGCCCGATGGTGACGCTGGGCACGGACCTGGTGATCGGCTCGGCGCCGCTGGAGAGGGCGAGCTCGGCGGGTGCGCTGAACGAGACGAGCGGCGAGTTCGGGTTCGCCCTGGGCATCGCGGCGCTGGGCAGCCTCGGCACGGCCGTCTACCGGGCCCGCGTCTCCGTCCCGGCGGGCGTTCCGGCCGGCGCCGCGCGGGCGGCCCACGACACGCTGGCGGGCGCGACCACCGCGGCCGCCCACCTGCCCGGCCGCGTCGGCGCCGGACTGCTCACCTCCGCCCGCGAGGCGTTCATGAGCGGCATGCACATGGCCGCGACCGTCAGCGCGCTTCTGTTGGTCGCGGTCGCCGTGACCGTGGCGACCCTGCTCCGGGACGTCCACCCGGCCGGCGAGCGGGAGACCCCGGAGCCGTCCGAGGCGCCGACCGCCCTGGAGGCGGAGGCCGCCGAAGCACCGGCCGGCTGAGAGATCGATCCGGCCGTCCGGGCGGGACGAGCCCGTGGCACCGGTCCACCGCCGATCGGCATGACGCGGTCGCCCGAGGCGGCCCGGAGGCCTAGTGTGCTCCTCACCATCCCCCGCGAGGAGAGTGCGATGACACCCCGAGGAATGACGGAGGACGTGCGCTCCGTCCAGGACGGGTACGCGGTGGCCGACCGTTACGCCAGGTTCTACCCGGTGATGGCGTTAGGGGCGCTGGCGCTCGCGTTCCTGCCGCTCTTCGACGACGTGACGTTCAACGACGGTGCGGCCACCGTCCGGGATACGTACGGGACGGTGTTCGACATGGCGCGCCGGCCCGGGGGAGGCCCGGCGGTCATCGGCATGGCGTTGTTGTTCGGGCTGGTCGCGATGCTCGCCGTCGCCACGTTCGCGCCGCCGCGGTCCGCCGGGCTGCCGTCGGCGATCGCCGTCGTCGCCGCGCTGATCGTGTTGCTGCTCATCACCAAGCCGGGGACCGACACTCCCAAGCCGCACCTGAGCGACGGGGGCACCGTCGGCCTCGTCCTGGTCATCTGCGCGACGGTGCTCGGCGCGGCGCACGCCGTCCACCTGACCGTACTGGCCAGGCGCTCACGTCAGCGGCCCGCCGTGTCCGTGTAGGTCGTGCCTCAGAGTCCCCGTCCGTAGCGAGCGCCGCCTGGGCGCCGCGCAGTAGTGGTCATAGGCGATCAGCGAGCGGGTGACGCCGATCGTCGAGTTGGCCAAGGCCCTCTGCCCGCTCCGGCGGCCGAACCGCAGAGCCGGCGTCGTTACGCTCGGCGGGACTGCGTAGCCATTGCAGAATCGAGGTCGGCACCCAGGTGGAGGTCGCGGCGAAGTGCCCTGACATGTCGCGCGGTGCGCGTCTGACCGCCCACAGCGCCGTCTCCACATCCCTGGCCTTGCGCAGTGATCGTGCCCTGCGCGAACTCGTGGACGCGGCCGTGCCGATCGGATCCGGCATCGGCGGGAAGTCGGGCCTGCTGGAGGTCGCCGGAACCCCCGTCTTCGTGAAGCGGGTGCCCCTCACCGATCCGGAGAGGCAACCTGAGCACGTCCGGTCCACGGCGAATCTGTTCGATCTGCCCGTCTTCTGCCAGTACGGCATCGGCACCATTGGCGGGCCGGGCTTCGGGGCCTGGAGAGAGCTCGCCGTGCACACCATGACGACGAACTGGGTGCTCGCGGCGGAGCATGAGGGCTTCCCCCTGATGTACCACTGGCGGGTGCTGCCGGACTCCACGCCCCTGCCCGAAGAACTGGCCGACATCGAACGGGCCGTCGCCTACTGGGGCGGCGGATCGCAGGTGCGCCGCCGGATCCGGGCTCTCCAGCAGTCCTCGGCGAGCGTCGCGCTGTTCCTGGAGTACATTCCGCAGAACCTGCACCAGTGGCTGGGCACGCAGGTCGCCGCGGGAGACCAAACCGCCAACCGGGCCTGCGCCATGGTGGAGAGGGAACTGGCGGTCGGCACCTCATTCATGAACGACCGCGGGCTCCTTCACTTCGACGCGCACTTTGCGAACATCCTGACCGACGGCCGGCGCCTCTACTTCGCGGACTATGGCCTCGCCATTTCCTCCGGGTTCGAGCTGTCGCAGGACGAGGCCGGCTTCTTCGACCGGCACCAGACCTACGACCGCTGCTACACCGTCACGTATCTGGTGAACTGGCTGGTCACCGCTCTGTACGGATGCCAGAGTGAGGGCCGCTACGCGCTGGTGCGCGCCTACGCGGAGGGCAAGCGCCCCACAGGAATCCCCGAGGAGGCCGCGGCGATCCTCGCCCGGCACGCGCCGATCGCCGCAGTGATGTCCGACTTCAACCGCAAGTTCCAGCGCCAGAGCAGGCAGACCCCCTACCCGCTGGAGGAGATCCGCCGGCTTGGCGGGACGGCCGGCTCCTCCATTCACTGACGGACGCCGGGAGGCCGGCGCTCGACATGGATCAGTCAACTTACGTCGGCCTCCGGCAGCACCCCGGCGCACGGCCCCGGCCCGACCACGGACGCACTCGACATCGAACCCGCGCGACGGCTCGGACAACGGGACTACTCGTCTGGTTCTCGAACTGCCGGTCGCCGCTGGGCCGGAGGCGGCTCAGCGGCGTTGCTCCGAGCGCGATCTCCGGGCGGGCGCTGAAGCCCGGCCTTCGCCAGGACGGTGAGCCGGGCGGCAGGCGGACCGCCGGCGGCAGGCGGTGTCGCGGCGAAGGTTCGGATCGGTATCGGACTCGGTAGTACTACCGATGTCGGTACGCCCGCACCCGCCCATGATGATCCCTTGTCGTCCTCCGCCTGGAGCGCCGGAAGATCAAGGAGTCGCGAGTGTCATCGGCCTTGGCACGTACGAGCGCGGCCACGCCCGCGGATGCGAAGGCGCGGGCGGAGGTGGTCACGATGCGGGCCGGCAGGGTGACCGTCGCCCGTGTTCGTGGCCTGCCACGCCTGGTGGCCGACGAGGTGCGCCGGATCGGCGCCGTCGACCGTGACCTGCTCACGGCGGCGCTGTACCACGCCGGCCTGGCGGAGGCCGGACGAGACGAGCACAGACCCCGGGCGAAGCCGGGCGACCTCGTCGTCTTCGACCACGACCGGCCCTACGACCCCGCGGTCATCGACGCTCGTGACGTCGTGGTCGTCGCCCTGCCCGGGACCATGCTGGGCGCGGGCGCCGGCCTCGTCCGGCGCACCGTGGGGAGGCCGCAGCCGTGCGAGTCCGGGACGCGCGCGGTCCTGGCCGCCTTCCTGTCCAGGCTGGCCGATCACCTCGACGACCTGCCCGGCACGGCCGGCGAGCACCTGGCGGACGCGCTGGTCTGCATGCTCGTCACGGCCGTCGCCGAGACCACGACCGAACGCGTCGAGACCACGACCGAACGCGCCGGGGCGACGACCGAACGCGCCGGGGCGACGACCGACCTGTTCGACCGGATCCGCGCCCACGTGCTCGCCGACCTGGGCGATCCGGAGCTGTGCGTGGAGTCCGTCGCCCGCCGGTTCGCCATCTCCCCGCGTCACCTGCACGAACTGTTCCGGCGGCGGGGCATCGCCTTCGCCGCGTGGGTCAGGTACGAGCGTCTGGCCCGCGTCCGCCGGGATCTGCGGGACCCGGCCATGGTCACCCGCACCGACCGGGCGATCGCCGCCCGGTGGGGCCTGCGCGACGCCGCCCACCTGAGCCGTGCCCTGAGGCGGGAGTTCGGCCAGACGGCCACCGAGATCCGCGCCAAGGCATGAGCCGGTGGCACGCCTCATCCGCTTCGTGTCATCTCTCGTTCGGCGACCGCGCGGAAGCCGCGCGGCGGCCGGCCGGTGAGGCGCTGGACGACGTCGGTGGTGCGGTCCTCGGCCCCCTCGGCGATGGCGCGGTCCATGCCGGCCAGCATCGCGGCGAACTCCGGCGGGACGTGCGCCGCGAGCCGATCGCGCATCCGCTCAGGCGACAGCCGGCGATGGATCACGGGCCGGCCGGTGACCTCGGTGATGACCGTGGCGATGTCGTCGTGGCTCAGCGCCTCCGGTCCGGTGAGGACGAGGTCGGTTCCGGGGGCATGGTCGTCGGTCAGGGCGTGGACGGCGACGGCCGCGATGTCCTCGGCGTCGACGAAGCCGACACGACCGCTCCCGGTGGCGGTCCAGATGACGCCTTCCTCGCGGATGCTGAGGGCGTGGGCGTGCGTACCGGTGAAGTTCTGCATGAACCAGGACGGCCGCAGCACCGCCCACTGCTCGAACAGGCCGGGCAGGGCCTGGTGCACCCTGCCGACCGCCGGGCCGCCCTCGGGTATGGCCGAGGAGCTGAGGAGCACCGCGCGGCGTACTCCGGCGATGCGGGCCCGCCGGAGGAAGGGCAGCATGACCGCCGCCGGGTCGGAGTCGCCCAGGGGCGGTATGAGGTAGACGCGGTCGACTCCGTCGAGGGCGTCGAGATGAGTGGCGGGCTCGTACCAGTCGAAGCGGACCGGTTCGGCGCCGGGGACCGGGGCGGCGCGACGGCCGGCCGCCCTGACCCGGTGGCCGGCGGCGGTCAGCCGCGCGGCGACGCGGCTGCCGGTGGTGCCCGTCGCGCCGATGACCAGAGTGGTGCCGGTGACGGTCATCGGGTGCTCCCGGCGAAGTCGGCGCCGGGCCGCAGGACGGCGAGGGGGTTCCAGTAGTCGCGGTAGAAGGTGATGCGTCCGCCTTGGACGGTCACGACGGCGATGTAGGTCATGTCGAAGGGATCGCCGGTCTGCACCAGGCGGCCGACGCCGCGCATCTCGACCACGATGGTCCGTGGGTCGGTGGTCTGGTGGATTCGCAGGTCAGGGAAGTCGTGCAGGTCGATGTGGTCAGGGTAGTCGCGCATGTAGGCGGCGATGGCCTCCTTGCCCGCCAGACGCTCGGGCCAGCCCCGCGGGGCGAAGGGGAACTCCATGACCCCGTCCTCGGCCCACAGGCCGACCCAGCCGGGGATGTCCTTGGCCAGCAGCAGTCGCAAACCGTGGCGGTACAGATCGGCGGGAGAGGTGTGTGCGGACACGGGTATCCTCCATCTCGTAATATCCGGACCCTGGGTCCGGAACTTGCACGATACGGACCCGGGGTCCGCATTGCAACCGGAGGAATCTCGTGCCCGAGCGCAAACCCCGCAAGGACGCCGTTCGTAACCGGACGGCCGTCCTCGCGGCCGCCGACGCCCTCTTCGCCCGCTGCGAGAGTCCGGAGGACGTCACCATGGCCGACGTCGCGGCGGCGGCCGGCGTCGGCAAGGGGACGCTCTTCCGCGCCTTCGGCGACCGCACCGGGTTGATTCGCGCACTGTACGAGGCGCGGCTGGAACCAATCATGGACGCCGTCGAAGCGGGTCCCCCGCCCCTGGGGCCCGCCACCCCGCCGCTTCAGCGCGTGCCCGCCCTGCTCGACGCCCTCCTGTGCTTCAAGCTCGACAACCGTCCCCTCGCGCTGGCCCTGGAGGGAACCGCAGGCGGCAGCCCTTACCAGGCCGGGCATTACGAGCGGTGGCACGGCCTGCTCCGGGGTGTGCTGGAGCGGATTCCCGAGCCGGCCGACGGCGACTTCACCGCCCACGCGCTGCTCGCCGCCGTCCGAGCCGACCTCGTCGAACATCTGGCCGGCCGGGAAGGTGTGCCCCGGGAGAGGATGCGGGCCCGGCTGGCGGACTTCACCGCCAGAGTGCTGGGCTCACCCGCGACCGACTGACGGCCCGGCGCCGGGACGCTCGCCGAGCAGAGTCACGAATCTCCCAAGTCGGCCATCCCGGGTACCCCGTGGGCGTTAGGTTCGGCGGTTCGGGATGATGAAGCGCGGAGGGGATCATCATGCGTGCTCTGACCATCGTGCCGCACCAGGCCGGTTCGCTCGCCGTGGCGGAGGTGCCCGACCCGGTGGCGGGGGAGGGCGAGCTGCTCGTCGACGGGCTCGCGCTCGGCGTGTGCGGTACCGACCGGGAGATCGCCGGCGGGCAGTACGGCTGGGCGCCGGCGGGCGAGGAGCGTCTCATCCTCGGCCACGAGTCGCTCGGCCGGGTCCGTGAGGCGCCCGCCGGGAGCGGATTCGCCCCCGGAGACCTGGTCGTCGGCGTCGTACGGCGGCCCGACCCGGTGCCCTGCGGCGCGTGCGCGCACGGTGAGTTCGACATGTGCCGCAACGGCCGGTACAGCGAGCACGGCATCAAGGAGATCCACGGCTACGGCTCGGAACGGTGGACCGTCGAGGCCGACTACGCCGTACGCCTCGACCCGTCGCTGGAAGACGTCGGGATGCTGGTCGAGCCGACCACGGTGGTGGCCAAGGCGTGGGAGCACATCGAGCACATCGGGCGGCGCGCCTGGTTCGAGCCGCGCTCGGTGCTCGTCGCCGGCGCGGGGCCGATCGGGCTGCTCGCCGCGCTGCTGGGCTCCCAGCGCGGCCTGGACGTCCACGTCCTGGACCGGGTGGAGCGCGGGCCCAAACCGGAGCTGGTGTCCGCACTCGGCGCGACGTACCACACGGGGTCGATCCCGGAGGCCGCGGCGAAGGCCGAGCCGGACATCGTCATCGAGGCCACCGGAGTCCCGCGGCTGGTGCTCGACGCCATGGCCAACAACGCGGCGGCGGGCGTGGTCTGCCTCACCGGCGTGTCGCCGACCGGGCGGCCGGTGGAGGTCGACGCGGGCTCGCTCAACCGCGACATCGTGCTGCAGAACGACGTGGTCTTCGGCACGGTGAACGCCAACCACCGCCACTACCGGCAGGCCGTGAGCGCCCTGGGGCAGGCCGACCACGCGTGGCTGTCCGGCCTGGTCACCCGCCGGATCCCGCTGGAGCGGGCCCAGGAGGCGTTCGAGCAGGGCGGGGAAGAGATCAAGGTCGTCATCGACCTTCAGTGATCACTACAGCGGTCCGGTGAGGTACCGCTCGACGGTGGGCGCGAGCGAGGCGACGAGCTCCTCGGTGTCCAGGGCGACGATCTGGGGCAGCCGGAGGATGTAGCGGCACAGGGCGACGCCCAGCAGCTGGGTGGCGACGAGCGCCGCGCGCACCGGGCCCTCCTCCGTCGGCGGGCCGAGCGTCGTGCCGACCTGGGTGGCGAAGACGGCGCGCATGCGCTCGGCGGCGGCCTCGTTGGTGATGGCCGAGCGCAGCAGCACGGTGAGCACACCGCTGGAGCGCTCGCCCTCCCACATCGAGAGGAAATGCCGTACGAGGACCTCGGCGCGGCGTTCGGGCGGCAGGTCGCCGACGGCGGGCACCTCCAGGTCGACGTCGACGGCCGCGGCGAACAGGCCGTCCTTCGAACCGTAGTAGCGCATCACCATCGACGGGTCGATGCCCGCGTCGGCCGCGATCGCGCGGATCGTGGCGCGTTCGTAGCCGTCCGCGGCGAAGCGGCGGCGTGCGGCGGTGAGGATCGCGTTGCGGGTGTCCTCCGAGCGCTGGGTGAAGGCCATGCCACAAGTGTAGGCCAACACGTGTTGGCAAACGCCGGGACCAGGCGTACAGTCAATGCCAACAAGCGTTGGCCACCAACGGTTGGCCTTAGGAGGTCGAGTCGAGATGTCGAAGCTTCCCGCCACCGCCGACGTCGTGGTCGTCGGCGCCGGCCCCACCGGGCTCACGCTCGCCGCGTTCCTCGCCCAGGCAGGCGGCGACGTGGTCCTGCTCGACCGGGTCGCCGAGGGCGCGAACACCTCGCGCGCCGCCGTCGTGCACGCCCGCACACTGGAGGTCCTGCAAGGGCTGGACGTCACCGGGGAGCTGGTCGCCCGCGGGCTGATCACGCCGGTCTTCACCGTCCGCGACCGGGACCGCGTGCTGCTGACCGTGCCCTTCGACGGGCTGCCCACCGCGTACCCGTACACGCTGATGATCCCGCAGAACGTCACCGAGCAGGTGCTGCTCGCCCGGCTGCACGCCCTCGGCGGCCAGGTGCACCGGCCGCACGAGGTGGTCTCGGTCACCCAGGACGACACCGGCGCCACGGTCACGACCGCCACCGGGGAGCGGATCCGCGCCCGTCACGTTGTCGGCACCGACGGCATGCACAGCGTGGTCCGCGAGCAGGCCGGCATCGGTTTCGCCGGGGGCAGCTACGAACAGACGTTCGTGCTCGCCGACACGCGCCTGGACTGGGCCCTCCCCGGCGACGAGGTCCAGCTCTTCTTCGGCGCGGAGGGGCTCGTCGTCGTCGCGCCGATGCCGGGCGGCCGGCACCGGTTCGTCGCGACCGTCGACGAGGCGCCGGAGAACCCCGGCCTGGAGGACGTGCAGGCGCTCCTGGACGCCCGCGGCCCGCGCACCGACCCGGCGCGCGTACGGGAGGTGCTGTGGACCTCGCGGTTCCACGTCCACCACCGGATCGCCGACCGCTACCGCGAGGGGCGGATCATCCTCGCCGGCGATGCGGCGCACGTGCACAGCCCGGCCGGCGGCCAGGGCATGAACACCGGCATCCAGGACGCCGCCGAGCTCGCCCGGCGCCTCCTCGACGGCACCGAGGACGGCTATGAGGCGGTGCGCCGCCCGGTCGCGGAGGACGTGGTCGCCATGACCGACCGGATGACCCGCGCCGCCACCGTGAACAACGCCGCCGCCCGCGCGATCCGCAACACTTTGCTGACGGTCGCCGGCCACAACTCCGCGGTGCGCCGCACGCTCGCGATGCGCCTGTCCGAGCTCAAGACCGCGCGCGGATAGGAACCGCCCGTAGCCCGCGCGGACAGGGACCGCGCTGCCGCGCGGCGTTCAGGCGGCGCCTGACCGCAAGCCCAGGCCGGCTCGGTCCGCCAGGCACCACCCGAACGCCGCTCGCTACGCGTGCCCCTGTCCGCGCGGGTTCAGCGCCGGCCGCCGACCAGGCGGCCGGCCGCCGCGGACCGTACGCACGGCTCCTCGGCGTCCTCATGCCGCAGGCGCCGCAGCCGGTCCCGCGCCTCGCCCTCGAGAGGCACGGCCCCGGCGGCGATCCGGCGCGCGCCGTCCTCGCAGTCCCACAGGGCCTCCAGCAGGTACGGCTCGGCGATGTGCGGGTCGATCGCGGTGAGCGCGCCGAGGACGTGGACGCGCAGGCCCGAGCTCGCGCTGTGTTCCCAGGCGTGCAGCAGCGGCGGGATCGCCCGGCGTGACCGCAGCCGGCCGAGCCCGTCGGCGGGTACGGCGGCCAGGTCCCAGTCCTCGTCGGCGAGGCAGGTCTCCAGCGCCTCCAGCAGCGGCGGCACGTCCCGGTCCGTGCCGTGCGCGGCGAGCACGTCGATGCCGACGTCCTGGTAGGAGCGACACTCGGCGGTCCACTCGCGGGCCCGGGGGAGCGCGCGGGCGCCCAGGTCGCGTACGGCCCGACACAGCGGGCCGTCGTGGGCGCCGCCCGGCAGGAGTTCCTCGGCCAGGTCCAGGACGAGCGGGCTGCGGCGGCGGCCGAGTTCGAGGATGGCCGCGGTCACCTCCTCGCCGTGCCCGCGGGCGAGGGCGGCCAGGTCGTCGTCGGTACGCCCGGACAGCGCGGCCCGTGGCTCGTGCGGGCGTACGTCGGGCCTGCGGGCGGCGGCGATGCGCGGGTGGCGCGCGGCCCATTTTCGCGTCACCGCCCCGTCGACGCCGCACAGCCAGGCCAGTTCGTGGTCGTCGCACCGGGCCGCGGCGACCTCGTCCAGCCCTTCGGCCAGCGTCGGGTCGTCCAGCTCGACGAGTTCGGCGAGCGCGGCGTACCAGTTGCCGCCCTCGCGGGCGTACCGGCGCAGGGGCACGGCCGCCTCCAGCCGGCCGAGCCGCACCAGCCGGGCGAGGACGTCGACGGTCAGGTTGGTCCGGTCCTCGTCGGGGTCGTCGTGGTCCACCGGATCGAACAGGTGGGCGACGAGGGGGCCGAGGCCGAGTTCGAGATCACATATCAGCCGCGCGTAGTACAGGCCGCGGTCCTCGAGCGTATCCCACCGGGGATCGTGGAAGACGCAGTCGTAGACGAGCTCGCCCGTACCGGGTGTGCCGGCGGCGCGGCGTGCCGCGCAGCCCCGCCCGCGCTGCAGGCGGCCGTGCAGCGATTCCGCTGGATGAAGGACGATGTCTGTCACGATCGCAGGATGCGCACCCGACTACAAAACGGGCAAGCAAATTACGGCTTCAGGACCGTCCCCGCCCGCTTGACCGTACGGACCACCGGCGCCGTCTCCAGCCGCTCCACCCCCTCCAGAGCGCCGATCCGTTCGGTCAGGTAGCGGTAGAGCGCCTGGTCGTCGCGGCAGACGACGCCCGCCATGAGGTTCGTCGGGCCGGTCGTCGCGGTGGCGAAGGTGACCTCGAGATGACCGGCGAGCGCCCGGCCCACCGCGGCGAGCTCGGCCGGCCGTACCGACATCCACAGCCGTGCCTCGACGTGGTAGCCGAATGCCTCCGCCGGGATGTCGACGTCGTAGAACAGCGCCCCGCTGGTGACGAGCCGGTCCATGCGCCGCCGGACGGTCGACTCCGACCACCCCGTGACGGCGGCCAGCTCGGCGTGGCCGGTACGCCCGTCCAAGGCCAGCGCGGAGAGCAGGGCCCGGTCGCCGTCGTCGAGGATCACCGGCCCGTCGTCCGGGGCCGGCAGGGGATCGGGCCGTAGCCGTTCGGCCTGTTCCGCCGACAGCGCGCCGGCGATGCCGGGCCAGCTCGTCCGGCCGCCCACGAACAGGTGGAGCTGCGAGTGCGCGGTGACCGACGACACCCGGCCGGTGCGCGGCAGCCGCTGCAGCAGCAGCGCGCGGCGCTCCTCCGCGGTGCGCGTCAGCGTGCCGCACGTGATCTCCGTGCCACCGGACAGCACATGAACCCAGAACGTGTCCGTACGCCGGGCCAGCGCGGCGCCGATCGGCCCGGCGGCGTCCGGGGCGCACCGCATCCGGATCGCCCATGAGGTGTAGCCGAGGCGCGGGGCGTCCACCGAGCCGACGACGCGCAGCACGTCGGCGGTGCGCAGCCGCCGGTAGCGGCGCGCGATGGTCTGGTCGGAGACGCCGAGCACCTCGGCGATGCGGCCGAAGGGCGCCCGCCCGTCGATCGCCAGAGCGTGCACCAGGCACCGATCGAGCTCATCCAATATGACGGATTCCACCGCGACAGCCTATCTCGCGTCGGAATCAGCCGCGGGACGTCAGTTGGCTATGGAAGAACGCCGTAAGCCGGGATCGTGGGAGCCCCGACGGAGGAAAGGAACACCGATGCGCAAGTGGTTGCCCCTGGTGGCGGTCTGCCTGGGGGCGTTCATGCTGCTCGTGGACGTCACGATCGTCACGGTCGCGCTGCCGCAGATGGCCCGGGGCCTGAAGGCCTCCTTCTCCGGCCTGCAATGGGTGCTCGACATCTACGCCCTCTCGCTCGCCGCGCTGCTGCTCGGCGCGGGCGCCCTCGCCGACCTGCTGGGCCGGCGGCGCGTGTACGTGGCCGGGCTCGTCCTCTTCGCCGCGGCCTCGCTGGCCTGCGGTCTCGCCCCGAACGCCGCGACCCTCATCGCCGCCCGCGGCCTGCAGGGCGTCGGCGGCGCGGCGATGTTCACGACCACGCTGGCGCTGCTCGGCAGCACCTACCACGGCCGGGACCGCGGCGTGGCCTTCGGCGTGTGGGGTGCGGTCAACGGCGTCGCCGCGGCCGGCGGTCCGATCCTCGGCGGCCTGCTCACCGAACACGTGAGCTGGCGGGCGATCTTCCTGGTCAACCTGCCGGTCACCGCCGTGACCATCGCCCTCACGCTCGCCTGCGTCCGGGAGACCGGACGCACGCCCGGCGCGCGGCCGGACGTGGCGGGCCTGTGCTCGTTCACGGTCTGCGCGGGCGCGCTGACCTACGGGCTGATCCGCGCGGGCGGCGACGGGTTCGGCGCCGCGGTCCCGCTGCTGATGTTCGGCCTGGCCGCCGTGGCCCTGGTCGTCTTCGTCGCCGTCGAGCGCAGCGCCCGCCGTCCGCTGCTGGACCTGGCGCTGTTCCGCAGCCCCTCCTTCAGCGCGATCATGCTCGGCGGCGCGCTGCTGATGGCCTCGGCGTTCGCCTGCCTGGCCTTCACCTCGGTCTGGCTCCAGGCCGTCCTGGGGCTCGGGCCGGTGAAGGCCGGGCTGGCCGTGGTGCCCATGGCGGCGACGTCGTTCGTCGTCTCCGCCGCCGGCGCGCGGGTCCTGCACCGCGTCCCGCCGCGCCTGACCATCGGGATCGGCCTGCTGCTGATCGGCGCCGGGGCGGGCCTGCAGGGCGTGCTGTCGGCCGGATCCACCTGGACCGCGATCACGCCGGGCCTGATCGTCGGTGGCGTCGGCGTGGGCATGGCGATCCCGTCGCTGTCGTCGGCGGCGATGGCGGCGGCCCCGCACGAGCGCGGCGGCATGGCCGGAGGCGCGCTGAACACCGCTCGCCAGCTCGGGTACGCCCTCGGCGTCGCGGTGCTGGGCGTGCTCATGCGGGCGCGCGTCGAGCACGTCCTCACCGGTCACGTGCCCGACCCGCACGGCATGGCCGGTGCGGTCGGCGGCGGGCGGGCGCCGCACCTGCCGATCGTGCGTTCCGCCGCCGCCTCCGGCCTGGACACGGTCTATGCGGTCTCGGCCGGGCTGGGCCTGGCCGCTGGTGTCATCGTCCTGCTGCTGGTGCGCTCCCCGCAGCCGTCGGCGGCGCCGGAACCCGACCGCGAGGCCGTCGCCGCATGACCGAGCGAAGCGAGGGAATCAAAAGGCACGCGCCCGTGGTCACTCCCTCCGACGAAGGAGGCTCATGACCGGCCCGTGACCGGCCCGCCGCGCCGGGCCGGTCACGGGGACACGGTCACGGGGCTGCTCGCGTGGGTGCTGCTCACGGGGGCCGTTGATGTGGTGCCCCGTTCACGGGTTATGTGGTGCCCCGTTCACGGGACCGCTCACGCGGGTGCCGGTCACATCCGCCAGCGCGACTGCGACAGCACGTTCACGGCCTCGGCCTCGCCGGTCAGCTCGACCCGCGCGACCTTCCCGCGGCCCGCCGTCCACAGCGTCAGCTCGCTCGGCAGGCCGCGGACGCGGGCCTGCTTGCCGTTCTTGGTCAGGCGCTGCGTGCGCCCCTCCGGCTCGGCCAGGGTGACCTGAACCGGGACCCGCCGCAGGAGGAACCGGCCCACCGACAGCCGGCGCCACAGCTGGTCCTCCAGGGCGGCGGGCAGCTCACGGGGCTCCCACCCGGGCCGCGCCCGGCGTACGTCCTCGTGGTGGATGAAGAACTCCACCGTGTTGGCCGCGCCCTCGACCCCTGGCAGCCCCATCGGCGACCAGGCCGGCGGCCCCTGGCGGAGCAGGGCGACCAGCCGGGGGAAGGGCGTCTCGGCGGTGATCCGCCGCTGGACCCGCGCGGTGTACCCGGCCAGCAGCGGCACCATGATGCCCGGCGCCGCGTCCGGGCGGCGTTCGCGCAACAGCAGGTGGGCCGCCAGATCACCGGTGGTCCAGCCCTCGCAGAGCGTCGGGGCGTCCGGGCCGGTCTCGGCCAGCAGGTCGCACAGCGCCTCGCGCTCGGCGCGTGCCCAGTTCTGGTTCGCCACCCTCGTGATCGTAAGCCCCGTCGTCCGGCAGCGGAATAACCGAGCCGTTTCGCGTGATAGGTCTTATCGGCCCCGTTACCAGCCGTGAGAGGGGATTTGATGCCGCAAAAGGTGACATCCGACATCCTGCGCAAGGGGATGCGGGTGCTGGGAGTCGCCATCCGGGCCGAGCCCCTTCTCTTCGTCCTCGCCGTCGTCTTCAGCGGCCTGTACGCCGCGATGACCGTCGCCAGCGCCTGGGTCCTCGGCCGCGTCACCGAGAACGTCGTCCTGCCGGCCTTCGAACGCGGCCACACCACCGCCGGAGCGCTGACGCTCGGGGCCCTCGCCATCACCGGCGTGGCCGCGCTGAAGGCCCTCGGCGTCGCCGGCCGGCGCCTGTTCGCCGGGATGATGCAGTACAACATGCAGGCGACCTACCGCCGCGCGGTCACCCGCCAGTACCTCCGCCTGCCGCTCGCCTGGCACCACCGCCACCCCACCGGGCAGCTGCTGTCCAACGCCAACGCCGACGTGGAGGCCGCCTGGGCGCCGATCGCGCCGTTGCCGATGGCCACCGGCGTCGTCCTCATGCTCCTCATCGCTGCGATCGAGATCCTCGCCACCGACGTCATGGTCGCCGTCGTCGGCTTCCTCGTCTTCCCCGCGATCGCCGGGCTCAACGTCGTCTACCAGCGGCGCCTCGCGCCGATCGCGGCACGGGCCCAGCAGCTGCGCGCGGAGGTCAGCGAGGTCGCGCACGAGAGCTTCGACGGCGCCCTCGTCGTCAAGACCCTCGGCCGCGAGGCCGCCGAGACCGAGCGGTTCGCCGTGGTCGCCGGCGAGCTGCGCGACGCCAACGTGGCGGTCGGGCGCGTGCGGGGCCTGTTCGACCCGGTCCTGGAGGCGCTGCCCAACCTCGGCGTCCTCGCCGTCCTGCTCGTCGGCTCGATCCGCCTGCGCGCCGGCGACATGAACGCCGGCGACCTGGTGCACGTGGCGTACCTGTTCACGCTGCTGGCCTTCCCGATCCGCGCGCTCGGCTGGGTGCTCGCCGAGGTGCCGCGCAGCGTGGTCGGCTGGGACCGCGTCCGCGGCGTCCTGGACGCCACCGGTGAGCTCCCGTACGGCGACCGGAGGCTGACCGGCGAGGGCCCGGCGCGTCTCGAGGTGCGCGCCATCCGGTTCGGCTACACCGACGGCGACGTCCTGCACGACGTGGCCTTCACCGCCGAGCCGGGCCACACGATCGCCCTGGTCGGCCCGACCGGCTCGGGCAAGTCCACCCTCACGAACCTGCTCGTACGGCTCGTCGACCCGGCGAGCGGCGACGTGCTCCTCGACGGCGTCGACGTGCGCGACGTGGAGCGCGGAGGCCTCGCCCGTACGACCGCGGTGGTCCCGCAGCAGACCTACCTGTTCGACGACACGGTGCGCGGCAACGTCACGCTCGGCCTCGACGTCCCCGACGCGGACGTGTGGGAGGCGCTCCGGCTGGCCCAGGCCGACGGCTTCGTCTCGGCGATGGAGGACGGCCTCGACACGCGGGTGGGGGAGCGCGGCGCGACCCTGTCCGGCGGGCAGCGGCAGCGGCTGGCCCTGGCCCGCGCCCTCGTACGCCGGCCCCGCCTGCTGATCCTCGACGACGCCACCTCCAGCGTGGACCCGCAGGTCGAGGCGCGCATCCTCAGCGGCCTGCGCGACTCGGAGGCGACCGTGGTCGTCGTGGCGTACCGCAAGGCGACGATCGAGCTCGCCGACGAGGTCATCTACCTCGAACGCGGCCGGGTCGCCGGACAGGGCCCGCACACGGAGCTGCTCGAACGCTCCGAGGGCTACCGCAACCTCGTGACCGCCTACGAGCGGGACGAGGACGACGAGAGCGAAGGGGTACCCGCGTGAGCGAGCGAAGCGAGGGAACCGGCAAGCACAGCACGGTCGTCACGCCCCCGGGCCTGGGGCCCCCGCGGAAACGCGGAGCTTGCGGAGCGTTTTCGTGGGGTGAGGCGGAGGAGGCGCCGTGACGGTGACGGATACCGGGGCCGACGACGCCGAGACGACGGCGCACCGCCGGGGCGGACCCGGCATCGAGACGGGAACGGTCTCCGGCCTGGCCACGCTGCGTACCGGCCTGCGCCTGACCCCGGAGTTCCACCGGGGGATCGGCGTGACGCTGGCGCTCGCGCTCGTCGCCACCGTGGGACGCATCGTCGTCCCGGTGGCCGTCCAGCAGACGCTCGACCGCGGGCTGACCTCGCCCGGCGGCCCGGACATCGGCTTCATCCGCACCGCCGTGCTGATCTGCGGCGCCGCCGTCCTCGTCACCGCGCTCGCGGCGTACCGGATGAACGTCCGCCTCTACCGGACCAGCGAGAGCGGCCTGGCGGCCCTGCGCGTCCGCGCGTTCCGGCACGTCCACGATCTGTCGACGCTGACCCAGAGCGCGGAGCGGCGCGGCGGCCTGGTCTCCCGGGTGACCACCGACGTCGACCAGATCAGCCAGTTCATGCAGTACGGCGGACTGATGATCATCATCGCGGGCGGGCAGCTCGTGGTGGCCAGCGTCCTCATGCTGATCTACTCCTGGCCGCTGGCGCTGCTCGTGTGGGCGGTGTTCCTGCCGCTGGCGGTCGCGCTGCGGTACTTCCAGCGCTGGCTGTCGCGGGCGTACGGCGTCGTGCGCGAGCGGGTCGGCGAGATGCTGTCGGCCGTCGGCGAGTCGGTCGTCGGCGCCCCGGTGATCCGCGCGTACGGGGCGGAGGACCGCACCGCCCGCCGCATCGACGCGTCCGTCGACGCCTACCGCGACGCCCAGACCCGGGCCCAGACGCTCGTCGCCGCGACGTTCCCCTCCACCGAGCTGGTCGCCGCGCTCGCGACCGCCGCCGTGGTCGTGGGCGGCACCGCGATGGGCGTCGGCGGCCACCTGACCGCCGGCCGTCTCGTCGCCTTCCTGTTCCTCGTCACGCTCTTCGTCAGCCCCATGCAGGTGGCCACCGAGGTGCTCACCGACGCGCAGAACGCCATCGCCGGCTGGCGGCGCGTCCTCGACGTCCTCGACACCGAGCCGGACGTGGCCGACCCCGGCGAGGACGGCGTCGAGCTGCCGCGCGGCGCGATCGAGGTGGCCTTCGAGGACGTCTCCTTCGCCTATCCGGGCGGCCCCACGGTGCTGCACGAGGTGTCCGCGCACATCGCGCCGCGGGCGAGAGTCGCGATCGTGGGCGAGACGGGCTCCGGCAAGACGACCTTCGCCAAACTTCTGACCCGCCTGATGGACCCCACGTCGGGCCGGGTGAGCATCGACGGCGTGCCACTGCCGGAGGTGCGGTTCTCCTCGCTGCGCGAGCGGATCGTGATGGTGCCGCAGGACGGATACCTGTTCGACGCCACGCTCGCCGACAACATCCGGTACGGGCGCCCCGGCGCCACCGACGAGGACGTCCTGCTCGCCCTCACCGAGCTCGGCCTGGCCGACTGGCTGGAGGGCCTGCCCGACGGGCTCGGCAGCGCGGTCGGCCAGCGCGGGGAGTCGCTGTCGGCCGGTGAACGGCAGCTCGTCGCCCTGGCCCGCGCCTACCTCGCCGATCCCGACCTGCTGGTGCTCGACGAGGCGACCTCCGCCGTCGACCCGGCCACGGAGGTACGGCTCCAGCGGGCGCTGGAGGGCATCACCCGCGGCCGTACCGCCATCTCCATCGCCCACCGGCTGTCCACGGCCGAGGCCGCCGACGAGGTGATCGTGTTCGACCGGGGCCGCATCGTGCAGCGGGGGCCGCACGCGGAGCTCGTCGAGCGGCCGGGCCGGTACGCCGAGCTGTACGCCTCCTGGGCCGCCCAGCTCCGCTCCTGACCGGGCGGCCGTCGTCCAGGGGTGAAAAAAACTATTTGCGGATATATAAATCGGGACTGGTGGGCGGCCGGTTTCGCGGGTGGGGAGAGACGGCGAAAAGCCGATTTTCGCCCGGCCATGTGTGAGAGGGCCGTGATGTTGGTAGGCTCCCCAGCGGTTGTAGTCGTAGTTCCAGCGTTCGTTTGCCAGACGCCCGCGGACCGATGACTAGCGGGCGTGTTTGCTTCTCAGGGACACACGCGCTTCCGCAGCAACCGTTAAGTGGCCCATGAAGTGTGGGTCTGTTTGTCCCACAAGGAGTAAGGCATGGCGCAGGGCACCGTGAAGTGGTTCAACGCCGACAAGGGCTTCGGCTTCATCGCCATTGACGGCGGCGGACCGGATGTCTTCGTGCACTACTCGGCGATCGCCACCTCCGGCTTCCGTTCGCTCGAGGACAATCAGCGTGTGGAGTTCGAGGTCGTCCAAGGCGACCGCGGCCCGCAGGCGGACCAGGTCCGCCCGCTGTAGTTCGCAGACATCCACCCGTTGGGGTCCGTGCCGTTCTCGGCGCGGGCCTCTTCATTTTCCGCGCGCCTTCCTTAGCGCCCACGCGGATCGGAACTGCGCCACCGCGCGGCGTCCGGCCGCGTTGTCGTCGGCCCCCGGCCGGCTCCGCCTCCGCCTTGCCGTACGCCACCCGAACGCCGCTCGCCACGCGCCCTATCCGCACGGATCTTAATTTTCGGTAAGGAATTATCTGGTGTTCTGGCGGTGTTCGGGAAGCCCCCGGCGTTCGTGACGGCACCCGGTGATCTCGTGTCCGCGCACCCCAGCGACGTTGTCCCGCGGAGTACCGGCACAATGGATGTCATGTCCCTGGACCCTAAGATCGCTGATCGTCTCAAGCGCAACTCCGACGGTCTCGTCCCCGCCATCGCCCAGCAGTACGACACCGGCGAGGTGCTCATGCTCGCCTGGATGGACGACGAGGCCCTGCACCGCACGCTGACCACCGGCCGCGCCACCTACTGGTCGCGCAGCCGCCAGGAGTACTGGGTGAAGGGCGAGTCGTCCGGCCACCAGCAGTGGGTCAAGGAGGTCGCGCTCGACTGCGACGCCGACGCCATCCTGGTCAAGGTCGACCAGGTCGGCGCCGCGTGCCACACCGGCGACCGCACGTGCTGGGACGCCGACGTCCTCGAGCCGGTCGTGGGCGAGCGCCCCCAGTGACCGGCCGCCGCGAACTCGCCGCCGCCACGTTGCTGGGCGCGGCGGGCGCGGCCGTCATCGTCGGGTTCGCCGGCCGCACCTGGGCGACCGTCGCCGAGCACGCGGGCGGCCTGGAGGCCATGAACCAGCGGCTCTCCGGGCGGTCCCTCAGCGGCGTCATCGCCGCCCTGGGCTGGGCGGGCCTCGCCGGGATCGCCGCGCTCCTGGCGACACGCGGCTGGGCGCGCGTCGCCGTCGGCGTGCTGCTCGCGGCGTTCGGCGTGATCGTCGCGATCGCCTCGCCGGCCGCCGTACGCCACGCCCACGTCATCGCGGCCGCCGGCGAGAAGAGCAACCTGGCCCGGCTGGGCGGTGAGGTCGCGGTCCACGTCAGCGCCTGGTGGATCCTGTCGCTGGCGGGCGGCGTCCTGCTGGCCGCCGCCGGTCTGCTCACGATCGTGCGCGGACGCCGCTGGCCGGGCATGTCCGCCCGGTACGATCGCCCGGGTGCCGCGCCACCCGCCGGCGACGACCCCGCGTCGCTGTGGAAGGCACTCGACCGAGGCGACGACCCCACCTGAGAGACCGCCCGGCACCCTCGCCCGTCGCGGCAGAGCACGGGGTTCCGGGCGTACTCTTCAGGCCTCGCCGCCCGGCCGCACCCGGACGGAGGGCCGAGATGGACACCCCGGCGGAGACCGACCGTGACGGGGTCGTGCTCGTCGTCGAGCATGATCCCGGCGTCGCCGACCTCGCACGGCTGTACCTGTCCCGCGAAGGCTTCGACGTGCACGTGGTGACCGAGCCGGCGGGGGCCGTCGCCGAGGCCCGGCGGCTGCGGCCCGACGCCGTCGTGCTCGACCTGTCCACGGGCGTGCGCGAGGAGCTCACCCGCGAGGTGGGTGCCACACCGGTCGTCTGCGTCGTCCCGGACGGTGAGACGGGCGCGAGCCCGTACACCGTGCCCCGCCCGTTCAGCCCGCGCGTCCTCGTCGCGATGGTCGCCCGCGCGCTGCGCGGCCAGGCGCCCGAGGCTCCGCGCGAGGGAGTCCTGCGCGCCGGACAGGTCACGCTCGACACCGCCACGCGCACCGTCGCGGCCGCCGGCTCGGTCAAGTCGCTGACCGCCACGGAGTTCGACCTGCTGGCGTTCCTGATGGAACGGCCGGGGCGCGTGTTCACCCGCGAGCAGCTCCTCGCGGCGGTGTGGGGCTCGGCGGAGTCGGCGGGCACACGCACCGTCGACGTGCACATCGCCCAGCTCCGCGCCAAGCTGGGCGCCCTCAGCCCGCTGCGCACGGTCCGCGGCATCGGCTACGCCGCCGACCCCTGATCGAGCGCAGGACGAAAGCCGCTTTCGGCCGGATCTTCGTGCGCGGGCATGGCCCTGTTTTCGGCCGGGCCGCTACCCCGCCGGCCGTAGCGGCCAGGTCCGGTCGCCGCGCGAACCGCCGCCCATGGCCCGCCGCGGCGGCCTAACCTTGGGGCGTGACCACCGTGCGGACGTTCCGAGGGAGCCAGAGCCGCTGGGCGCCGTACGCGGTGCTGGCCGCCGTCGCGGGCGCCGCCGGCTACCTCGCGCTCGTCGACCCCAGTCGGCCCGGCCACTACCCGACCTGCCCCTTCTACGGCCTCACCGGCTACTACTGCCCCGGCTGCGGATCGCTGCGCATGATCCACGCCCTTACGCATGGGCACGTGGCCGAGGCGTTCGGCCGCAACGCGCTGACGTTCGTGACGCTGCCGTTCCTCGCCTACCTGTGGGTCCGGTGGGCGGTCGCCGTACGGCGCGGGCGGCCGCTGCGGGCCGGCGTCCTCCGTCCCTGGGTGATCATCATCTTCTCGGTGGTCGCCACCGTTTTCTGGGTCGTCCGTAACCTCCCCGCCGGGCACGCTCTCGCTCCCTGACCGAGCACCCGGGGCGGGGGCGGCGTTCCGACCGGGCTACGATCGTGAGACACGACGTCACGAACGAGGGGGATCGATCACGTTGGGAGCGGACCGAAGGGCCGTTCGGGCCCGCTCATGTCGGCTCCGCGAGCGCCGCCCCCGCCGGATCGCTCGCTCCGCTCACTCCCGTGCAGGCGAGGAGGCCAAGTGACCGTTCTCGACGAGATCCTCGATGGGGTTCGTGTCGACCTTGCGGAGCGCCAGCAGGCGGTTTCGCTCGACGCGCTGAAGGAGATGGCCGTCCACACGCCGTCCGCCAAGGACGGCTACGGCGCACTCCGCGGTCAGGGCGTCTCCGTGATCGCCGAGGTCAAGCGCAGCAGCCCCTCCAAGGGCGCGCTCGCCGCGATCGCCGATCCGGCCGCGCTCGCCGCCGACTACGAGTCCGGTGGCGCCTCCGTCATCAGCGTGCTCACCGAGCGCCGCAAGTTCGGCGGTGACATCGACGACCTCGCCCAGGTGCGCAACCGGGTCGACGTGCCGGTGCTGCGCAAGGACTTCATCGTCACGTCCTACCAGCTGTGGGAGGCCCGGGCGTACGGGGCCGACCTCGCGCTGCTCATCGTGGCGGCGCTGGAGCAGCAGGCCCTGATCTCGCTGATCGAGCGGGCCGAGTCGATCGGCCTCACGCCGCTCGTCGAGGTGCACACCGAGGAGGAGCTGACCCGGGCGCTCGACGCCGGGGCGCGGGTCATCGGCGTCAACGCGCGCAACCTGGCGACGCTGGAGGTCGACCGCACCGCCTTCGCCCGCATCGCGCCGAAGATCCCCTCCAACATCGTCAAGATCGCCGAGTCCGGCGTACGCGGGCCGCACGACCTGCTGGCCTACGCGTCCGCGGGCGCCGACGCCGTCCTCGTCGGCGAGAGCCTGGTCACGGGGAAGGATCCCCGTTCGGCCGTCGCCGACCTCGTCGCCGCCGGAACCCACCCGGCATTGCGCCAGGGCAAGTAGGGTATGGCCATGAGCCTGCGCGAGCGATGGCGCCGATTCGCGTCACTACCGACCGGATAGGCCCCTTTTCTTCTTCACACGCGACAGGAACAACTCATGACCACCCATGCCACTGGCATTTCGCTGCCCGATGTCTCGGGCCGCTTCGGCCGCTTCGGCGGGCGGTTCGCCCCCGAGGCGCTCATGGCCGCCCTCGACGAGCTGACCACCGCCCACGCCGAGGCGATGGCCGACCCGGCCTTCCGCGGCGAGCTCGACCACCTGCTGGCCACGTACGCGGGCCGGCCCAGCCTCCTCACCGAGGCCAGGCGCTTCGGCGAGAAGGCCGGCGTCCGCGTGCTGCTCAAGCGCGAGGACCTCAACCACACCGGCTCCCACAAGATCAACAATGTGCTGGGGCAGGCGCTGCTCACCAAGCGGATGGGCAAGACCCGCCTCATCGCCGAGACCGGCGCCGGCCAGCACGGCGTCGCCACCGCGACGGCCGCGGCGCTGCTCGGCCTGGAGTGCACGGTCTACATGGGCGAGGTCGACACCGTGCGACAGTCGCTCAACGTCGCCCGCATGCGCATGCTCGGCGCCGAGGTCATCCCGGTGACGAACGGCAGCCGCACGCTCAAGGACGCCGTCAACGAGGCGTTCCGCGACTGGGTCGCCAGCGTCGAGCACACCCACTACTGCATCGGCTCGACGATGGGCCCGCACCCGTTCCCGATGATGGTCCGCGACTTCCACCGGGTCATCGGCGAGGAGGCGCGCCGACAGGTCCTCGAGCTGACCGGCCGGCTGCCCGACGCCGTCACGGCCTGCGTGGGCGGCGGCTCCAACGCCATCGGCGCCTTCCACGCGTTCGTGCCCGACGAGAGCGTCCGCCTGTACGGCTTCGAGGCGGGCGGCGACGGCTTGGACACCGGGCGGCACGCCGCGACGCTCGCGGGCGGGTCGGTCGGCGTCATCCACGGCATGCGCACCTACCTGCTCCAGGACGACGACGGGCAGACCCTCGAGACGCACTCGGTCTCGGCCGGGCTCGACTACCCGGGCGTCGGCCCGGAGCACTCCTGGCTGCGCGACACCGGCCGGGCGACCTACCAGGCGGTCACCGACGCGGAGGCCATGGACGCGTTCGCGCTGCTGTGCCGTACGGAGGGCATCATCCCGGCGATCGAGTCCGCGCACGCGCTCGCCGGCACGCTGCGGATCGGCCCGGAGCTCGCGGCCGCCGCCGAGGAGGAGCCGATCGTCGTGGTCTGCCTGTCCGGGCGCGGTGACAAGGACATGCACACGGCCGCCGAGTGGTTCGGGCTCGTCGGCCAGGACGGGGGAGCGCGATGAGTGGAGGACGTACGGTCGCGACGGCGTTCGAGAAGGCCGGCGCGGAGGGCCGCGCGGCGCTCGTCGGCTACCTGCCGGCCGGGTTCCCGACCCGCGAGGGGTCGATCGCGGCGGCCAGGGCCATGGTCGAGGCGGGCTGTGACGTCATCGAGATCGGCCTGCCCTACTCCGATCCGCTGATGGACGGGCCCACGATCCAGGACGCCGTCCACCAGGCCCTCGTCGGAGGCGCCCGGGTCGCCGACGTGTTCCACACCGTCGAGGCGGTCGCCGCGACCGGCGCGCCCACGCTCGTGATGACCTACTGGAACCCGGTGGACCACTACGGCGTCGACGCGTTCGCCCGCGACCTGGCCTCGGCCGGCGGCGCGGGTCTGATCACCCCGGACCTCACGCCGGAGGAGGGCGGCGACTGGCTGGCCGCCGCCGACGCGCACGACCTCGACCGGGTCTTCCTCGTCGCGCTCAGCTCCACCGACGAACGCCTCGCCGCGATCACCGAGGTCTGTCGCGGCTTCGTGTACGCCGCCTCCCTCATGGGCGTCACCGGCGCCCGGTCCGCCGTCGACACGGGCGCGGCGCGCCTGGTCGAGCGCACCCGCAAGGCCATGCCGGCGGGCGCGCGGCTTCCGGTCGGCCTGGGCCTGGGCGTGAGCAACGGCGCGCAGGCCGCCGAGGTCGCCGCCTTCGCCGACGGTGTCATCGTCGGTTCGGCGTTCATTCGCCGGCTGCTCGACGCGCCGTCGCCGAAAGAGGGACTGAGCGCCGTACGGCTGCTCGGCGAGGAGCTCGCCGCAGGTGTCCGACAGCGGCCATAGGCACTGCGCTCTCGGTCCGCCGCGGGCGGCTCCGGCCGTCCGCGGTAGGCCAAAGAATCGCCGGGGACCCCCTTGGCCCCTCATGGGGCGCGGCAAAGTGACAGGATGTGCCAGCGTGCTTGACGGCGCCCTTATGGCTTACCGCCTATGCTTGCGCGCGCCGGATTGCGAAACGTGAGGAACCGATCATGGCTGGAGAGCGATGACAGCCGTTAAAGGCGGGCCCCGTAAAGGCGGACCCCCGTCCCTGCGCCCCGCGCGGGAGTGGCGAGAGTGGGTCACCCTGGTCGTGCGTATCGCGCTCGCGGCCATCCTCGGCACGGCCGGATACGCCAAGTTCAGCGAGGCCGAGGGACTGCAGAAGGTGGCGGTGTCCTCCTATCGGATTCTGCCCCAGAGCGTGGTCGGGCCCGTCGCGCTCGGTCTTCCGGTGCTGGAGATGGCGCTCGCCGCGCTGATCCTCATCGGGTTCGCGACGCGGACGATGGCGATCTGCGTCGGCGTGCTGTTCATCGTCTTCATCGCCGGGATCATCTCGGTGTGGGCGCGCGGGCTCACCATCGACTGCGGTTGCTTCGGTGGGGGAGGCCAGGTCGCCAAGGGCCAGACCCACTATCTGCGGGAGATCTTCCGAGATCTCGGGTTCCTCGTCCTGGCCGCCTGGCTGATGGTGTTCCCGCGCGGCAAGCTCGCGCTCGACCGGTGGCTCGGACTGTAGCCGCCGCAGCCTTCACACGAAATTCCAAGGAGACCAGATGAGTAAGGCCGCTCGACAGCGGTCGGCCCGCGAGCGGCTGGCGGAGGAACGCAAAAAGCAGGCGCTGAAGCAGCAGCGGATGCGCCGGCTGATGATCACCCTCAGCGGGCTGGTCGTCGTGGCGCTGGCCGTGGTCATCACGGTGTACTTCGTCAACAAGAAGGACTCGAGCGCCTACACCGGTGCGCTCGCCCCTACGACCCGCCAGGCCGATGGGGCGATCCTCGCGTCCAAGCCGGGGGCTAAGGCGCCCAAGCTGGAGCTGTTCGAAGACTTCCAGTGCCCGATCTGCCATGAGTTCGAGAACGCCAGCAGCGCCACGATCAAGCGGCTCGCCGCCGAGGGCAAGGTCAACGTCCTCTACTACCCGTTCTGGCTGTTCAAGCAGCAGGCCGAGCCGATCAGGGGCAACTCCCAGCGCGCCGCCAACGCGGCGCTGTGCGCGCCGGCGGACAAGTGGATCCAGTACCACGACGTGATCTACAAGCACCAGCCGGCCGAGGGCTCGAACGGCTTCTCGAACAAGGACCTGATCGGGTGGGCCAAGGACCTCGGCTTCGACACTCCGCAGTTCGAGCAGTGCGTCAACGGCGGCCAGAAGCAGAGCCAGCTCGACAGCATGACGAACTACGCCGAGCAAACCCGCCAGGTGACCGGCACGCCGACGGTCTTCCTCAACGGCAAGTCGCTGGACCTCAACGGCACGCTGCTCAATGCCAAGAACCTGGAGAAGGCCATCCTCGCGGCCCAGCCGGTGGACATCTCGCCGAGCCCGTCGTCCAGCGGTTCGCCGACCCCGCCTTCGGGCGGTTCGAAGAGCCCGTCGGCGACGCCCAAGAAGTAACGAACGCGACGAATGCCCGTCGTCGGCCGGCGGTGAACCGGCCGACGACGGGCAGTTCGCCGCCTGATCGTCATCGCCCCGTCTCCCAATGCCGGTAGTGTCACATCCCATGCAGCAGCCGCTCGCTTCGATTCCCAGCCCGTCCCAAGGGGTCGTCCACCTCGGGCCCCTGCCTCTGCGCGGATACGCCCTGATGATCATCCTTGGGGTGATCGTCGCCGTATGGCTCGGGGAGCGGCGCTGGGTCGCCCGGGGCGGCGCGGCCGGCACCGTCGTGGACGTCGCGGTCTGGGCGGTCCCCTTCGGGCTCGTCGGCGGCCGCCTCTACCACGTCATCACCGACTACCAGCTCTACTTCGGCAAGAACTGGCACCCCGTCGGTGCCCTGGAGGTCTGGAACGGCGGCCTCGGCATCTGGGGCGCCGTCGCGGCGGGCACGCTCGGCGCCTACCTCGGCTGCCACCGCCGCGGCATCTCCCTGCGCGCCTTCGCCGACGCCGCCGCACCGGGCATCGCGCTGGCGCAGGCCATCGGCCGCTGGGGCAACTGGTTCAACCAGGAGCTGTACGGCCGCCCCTCCAAGCTTCCGTGGGCCGTGAAGATCGACCCGGCGCACCGCCCGCTGAAGACCCCGGACGTCGCCACGTACCACCCCACGTTCCTGTACGAGTCGCTGTGGTGCATCGGGGTGGCCCTGCTGGTGATCTGGGCGGAGAAGCGCTTCCGCCTGGCGTACGGCCGCACCTTCGCGCTGTACGTCGCGGCCTACACGGTCGGCCGGGCGTGGACCGAGTGGCTGCGGGTCGACCCCGCCCACCACATCCTCGGCCTGCGCCTGAACGACTGGACCGCGCTGATCGTCTTCCTCGGCGCGGCGGCCTACCTCTACTTCTACCGCGACCGTACGGAGATCCCCGAGGGCGCCGTCGGTACGCCCGCGGCCGAGCCCGGGTCCGACTCTGAAGACTCTGAGAGCGCGGGCGCCGCCGAGCCGGAGGAGCCGACGAAGGAGGCCGCCGCCGAGGAGGCCGACCCGGAGACGGAGGCCTTGGCGGAGAAGGCGCCGCAGGAGAAGACTCGCGAGGACCAGGAGAAGACTCGCGAGGACGAGGCTCCGAACGGCAAGGCGCCCGAGAAGGCCGAGACCGGCGACGAGACCGCCGCCGACGAGGCCTCGGAGAGCGATGAGAGCACCGAGGCCGCAGACGAGGCCGAAGACGAGCCCGCGGAGAAGGCCGAGCGCGACGACGAAGACGCCGACGGTGACGACGGCAGGGAGAAGGCCTCGACCGGCGCCGAGCCGGGCGAGGGAAAGCCGTGACCCCCTTGGAGAATCCGTGAGCCAGCGGAGCGAGCGAATCACTGAACACGCGCGCCTGGTCTCTCCCCCGACGAAGGAGGGCTCATGAGCGTCGATGGAGCGACGAGCCGCCCGCGGGCCGAAATTCACCATGAGCACCGTGACGTCACCGGAGGTTGGCTGCGCCCGGCCGTGTTCGGCGCCATGGACGGCCTGGTGTCCAACTTCGCCCTGATCGCGGGCGTGGCCGGCGGCCGCGTCCACCATCAGGTGATCGTGCTCACCGGCCTGGCCGGGCTGGCGGCCGGTGCGTTCTCCATGGCGGCGGGGGAGTACATCTCCGTCGCCTCCCAGTCGGAGCTCGCGCAGGCCGAGATCGAGGTCGAACGCCGCGAGCTGGAGCACAACTCCGAGGCCGAGGAGCTGGAGCTCGCCCAGCTGTACGAGGCGCGCGGCCTGGAGCCGGAGCTGGCCCGTGAGGTCGCCCGGCAGCTGTCCCGTGACCCGGAGGAGGCCCTCGGCGTCCACGCCCGCGAGGAGCTCGGCATCGACCCCGGCGACCTGCCGTCCCCGGTGCTCGCCGCCGGGTCCTCGTTCCTGTCGTTCGCGATCGGCGCGTGCCTGCCCGTCCTGCCCTACCTCCTGGGCGCGGAGAACCTGTGGCCGGCCGCCGCGCTCGCGGCGGTCGGGCTGTTCACGGCGGGGGCGCTGGTCTCGCGGGTGACGGCGCGGTCGTGGTGGTTCGGCGGGCTGCGGCAGCTGGTCCTCGGAGGTGCTGCGGCGGCCATCACTTTCGCGGTCGGATCCCTGATCGGCACGAACACCGTCTGACGTGCGCGAATCGCTCCCCGAGCGGTCAGGTGCCACAAGGCAGCCTGCCGATATGGACTTGCGGGGGTCCGACCTTCGCTAAGCTCACCGCTCGTGAGCGAGATGGGATACGTCGACGCCGAGGAGCGGGAGCGGAAGCCCTCGCGCAGGCGCCGTCCGGCACGTGGGTCCAACCGCAACCTTCTGATCATCGGAGGTGCGGCGCTGGTCGTGCTCATCGTGGTCGTCGTCATCGCCGTGGTGACGATGGGCGGCGGTGACGACAAGAAGGGCCAGGCGTCCGCCTCCGCGCGGGTGACGCCGAAGGTGTACGTCAACACCCCGGCCAACTCGCTGGTGAACAAGCTCAACGAGCGCAGCAAGGACAAGCGCCCGCTCAACAAGAGCGAGGTCTTCGGCGACGACGCCAAGTCGGTCAGCCACGGCAACTACCACTTCACGCTGGTGGGCTCGCAGCTGTCGGACTGCGCGTCGGTGACCTGGGGCCAGCAGCTCCAGAGCGACCTGCGCAAGTACGGCTGCACGCAGGTGGCACGCGGCGCGTACGTCAGCCAGGACAAGAAGTACCTCGGCCAGTTCGTCGCGATGAACCTCGAGCAGCTGCAGGGCGCCGAGCAGATCGTCCGCGACCTCGACCCGAACAGCAACGCCGGCTTCGTCTCACCGCTGGCCGCCCAGGGCGCCGAGAACTTCGGCAGCGGGTTCAGCGCCGCCTACAGCCAGTCCTTCGGCCACTACGTGGTCGTCAGCTGGGTCGAGCGGGCCGGTGGCGCGCAGCCGCAGACCATGAACGAACTGCTCGACGCGAGCATCGCCATCGAGAGGGCCGACGACTTCGTCTGGGAGCGGCTCGTCCTCGTCGGCGGTTAGCGGGATGGCCGGCCGGATCGGTCGACGACGGAGCCCGCGCGCCCGCCACGAGGGAGCGGCCCCGCATAACGGAGCGCCGCCGCATGAGGGAGCGCCGCCTCCGTACCGCGGAGCCTTCCAGCCCCGCAACCACGGAGCGCCGCGCTACGAGGCCACCCCCGAGGGGGCGCCGCCGTCGCCTGAGGGAGCACCGCCTCCGTACGACGGGGCCTTCCCGCCCCGCTACGACGGAGCGCCGCGCTACCAGGGCGCACCCCCACACGAGGCGACGCCGTCGTACGACGATGCGCCGCCGTACGACGGAGCGTCCTCCTACGACGAGGCGTCGCAGGGTGAGGACGGGCCTCCGGGCCCGCCACGACGCCGCCCGCGGCGGCACACCGGGCTCCCGCCCGTCGCCTACTTCGCCGCCGCCGGCGTGGTCGTGCTCGTCGCCGTGATCGTGGTGGTCGCCGTGGCGGTCTTCACCGGCGACGGCGGAGCGCCCGGCACGGCGCCGCCGCCCTCGGCGGCGAACGTGCGCACCGACGGGCCCGGCGCGTCCGCGTACTCGCAGGCGGCCTCGACCGCGGCCTTCAACGCGATCGCCGACCGAGCGAAGGACGGCAAGCCCCTCACCGCGGCGGAGGTCTTCGGCACCAAGAAGATCGCCGATTCCGACGCGAAGGCGTCGCTCAAGCTGACCGCCTCCCAGCTCGACTCGCAATGCACCTCGGCCGTCTGGGGCACCCGGCTGGCCGGTGTGCTCCAGCAGGCCCGCTGCACCCAGGCGGCGCGCGCCACCTACTCCGACGACCGGTTCGCCGCCATGGTCACGATCTTCAATCTGGCCGACGCGCGCGGCGCCGACCAGGTGGTCGCCCAGGCCGACCCGCGCACCGGCAACGGCTTCCCGCTCGCGCCGCCGCGTTCGGTCGCGTTCGGACGGGCCTTCAGCACCGCGCGCGGCGTCGCGATGGGCCACTACGCGGTGATCACCTGGGTCGAACGCACGGACGGCTCGGGCGACGAGAGCGACGCCGCCCTGCTGTCCCTGCTGGTCACCACGGGCCGGCCCAACGCCGTCCTCGTACGCGCGGCCGGGCCCGGTCAGCATCACTGAACCGATCTCAAGGTCGCGCTGAACCACTGCGCCGCTCGCTACGGACGGGGGCCCGGAGACAGGCGCACGGGCTCTCCTGCCGTCCAATCGGGCCTGCCGCCCACCGCTCGCCACGAACCAGAACTCCGGCGTCCGGCACGCCGCGAAGAACACAGCGGGGAACACGGCAAACGCCGCGAATCACGCTCTAAGCTCTATCCCAACCACCGACGCGCGGTGTCCCCCCGAGGAGATCCGAGATGAGTTACCCCTACCCGCCGATGGGACCTGGCCAGCCGCCCTCCGGAGGGCAGCCGTGGGGCACGCCCTCGCCGGGCGAGTACGGGGCCCCGCCCGCCGGTGGGTACCCGCAGTCGCCGATCTCGGGTTGGCAGGGACCGGAGGCGCTGCCGGGCGGCCAGCCGCCCATGGGACAGCCGCCGATGGGACAGCCGCCCATGGGGCAACCGCCGATGGGGCAGTACCCTCCGCCGAAGAAGAGCAGCGCGGGCCTCATCATCATCGTGATCGTCGCCGCGCTGATCCTCGTCGGCGGCGTGCTGGGCGGGGCGTACTACCTGGCCGCCTCCGGCGCCGATGACGACTCCGCCTCCTCGAGCCCCTCGGCGAAGACGAGCAGTTCCTCCTCGACCGGCGGTCCGCCGGCCGCCTCGGGTGTGAGCAAGCCGGTGACCTACAACTCGATGAAGTCCTGGTCGCTGTGGGACTCCCTGAACACCGCGACCAAGGACTCCAAGCCGCTGACGCTCGAGGAGGTGTTCGCCGACCCCGAGGCCAAGGCGTACAAGGACTCGAGCGACAACACGGTCTTCAACCTCCAGGGCTCGGGCCGGCTCGACACCAACTGCACCGGCACCGTCACGGGCGCGGCGCTGCAGACGGCGCTGCAGGGCTACGGCTGCACCCAGGTGGTCCGCGCCGCGTACGTGTCGGCCGACCAGAAGTGGGTCGGACAGATAGCGATCTTCAACCTGAAGGACGTGACCTCGGCCAACGCGCTCATCGACGATCTCGACCCCAAGTCGGGCAAAGGCTTCTTCCAGCCGATCAGTGGTGCTTCGCCAGTGGACAAGTTCGGCTCATCGACGACGGGCGCGGAGAGCGGCGCGTACGGCCACTTCGTCGTGGTCGGCTGGGCCGGCCGCGTGGACGGCGGCCACGGCGACAGCTACGGCATCGACACGATCAGCCCGAGCTCGTCGGTGCTGCAGGCGGGCAAGCAGTTCCTCTTCCACCGCAACTGATCGCACCGCGACCGGCCGGGCCCTGGCGCGGAGCACGGAGGCCGGCCGGTTCGCGTCTCGGGTCTCCGGGGCGCCGACCGGCCTTCGGCGAGGCGTGGAGACCGGTCGGTTGCCATGTCGTCTTCCTGGGATGTCGACCGGGTTCGACACGGAGTGCGGCGGGATGGCCGGATTCCGGGCGGCTTCTGCTTTTCGGTCGTCTTCTCGCATGAGCCGCTGACACCCGGCGCTCCGGGCGTCCTGCGCGGCGGGAGACGCTCCGGATCCGGCGGCGCCGACCGGGCGGGAGGCGTGTATCCGCCGAGGTCGGAGGCTGCCGACGGGCGGTAAAGTGGCTCGCGACGCACCCGGCGGGCCAAGCCCCGGGGAGTGATCGGTGTCACCCTGCGGGCTCGCTTTTCGGGGGAATTTATCCGAATACGCAGTGCATTGAGGCTAGATGAGCACAGTTAGGTAAGTTTCGCGATCATGTCGCGTCGGGGATGAAACAGACAGTGCTGTAACCTCTAGTCACCGCAGCAGGGCCAACGTCGTCCCAAGACTGCACTGATGAAGGAGCAGAACGAGACGACGGGAGGGCTGATGGTGCCTGCCGCCATGACTCCAGGTCAAGGGCGCGTCCAGCGTCAGGGCCTGTACGACCCGGCCAACGAGCACGATGCCTGCGGTGTCGGCATGGTCGCTGACCTGGCCGGACGTAAGAGCCACGATATCGTGGTCAAAGCCTTGACCGTCCTGAGGAACCTCGACCACCGCGGCGCCAAGGGCGCCGAGCCGGACGACGGAGACGGTGCGGGGATCCTCACCCAGATCCCCGATGAGCTCTTCCGCGAGACCGTGGACTTCGCGCTGCCCGAGCCGGGCGCGTACGCCGTGGGCATCGCGTTCCTTCCGGCCGAGGCCGCCGAGCGCGCCGAGGCCGTGGAGACGATCGAGCGGATCGCCGGCGAGGAGGGCCTGACCGTCCTCGGCTGGCGGGAGCTGCCCTACGACCCGCACTTCTGCGGGCCCACGGCGCGCCGGGTGATGCCGCACTTCGCCCAGCTGTTCCTCCGTGCGCGCGGCGGTGCCCGCGGGTTGGACCTGGACCGCATCGTCTTCTGCGCCCGCGAGCGCATGGAGCAGGACGCGCGGGTGTACTTCCCGAGCCTGTCCAGCCGCACGATCGTCTACAAGGGGATGCTGACCACCCCGCAGCTGGAGCCGTTCTTCCCCGACCTGTCCGACCGCCGCTACGCCAGCGCGATCGCCCTGGTGCACTCGCGGTTCTCCACCAACACCTTCCCGGCCTGGGAACTGGCCCACCCGTACCGCTTCATCGCGCACAACGGCGAGATCAACACGGTCAAGGGCAACCGCAACTGGATGCGGGCGCGTGAGGCGCTCCTGTCGTCCGACGTCCTCCCCGGCGACCTGTCGCGGATCTTCCCGGTCATCGACATCGACGCCAGCGACACCGCCTCCTTCGACGAGTGCCTCGAACTGCTCCACCTCGGCGGCCGGTCGCTGCCCCACGCGGTGCTCATGATGATCCCGGAGGCCTGGGAGAACCACACGGAGATGGACCCGGCCCGCCGGGCCTTCTATGAGTTCCACTCCACCCTGATGGAGGCCTGGGACGGCCCGGCCAGCGTCACCTTCACCGACGGCACCGTCGTCGGCGCCGTGCTCGACCGCAACGGCCTGCGCCCCGGACGTTTCTGGGTCACCGACGACGGGTTCGTCGTCCTGGCCAGCGAGGCCGGCGTGCTCGACATCGAGCCGTCCAAGGTCGTCCGCAAGGGCCGCCTGCAGCCCGGCCGGATCTTCCTCGTCGACACCGCGCAGGGGCGCATCGTCGAGGACGACGAGATCAAGGCCGAGCTGGCCGCCGAGCACCCGTACGAGGAGTGGCTGCACGCCGGGCTGATCCGCTTCGAGGAGCTCCCGCAGCGCGAGCTGCGGCACGTCACGCACGAGACGCTGGTCAGGCGCCAGCAGATCTTCGGCTACACCTCCGAGGAGCTGAAGATCATTCTCGCGCCGATGGCCCGCGCCGGCGCCGAGCCGATCGGCTCCATGGGCACCGACACGCCCCCGGCCGTGCTGTCCAGCCGCTCGCGTCAGCTGTTCGACTACTTCAAGCAGCTGTTCGCGCAGGTCACCAACCCACCGCTCGACGCGATCCGCGAAGAGCTGGTGACGAGCCTGCAGTCCACCCTCGGCCCCGAGAGCAACCTGCTCGAGCCCGGTCCGCACTCGTGCCGCCGGCTGGTGCTGCCCACGCCGATCCTCGACAACGAGGAACTCGCCAAGATCGTCCACGTGAACGACGAGGGCGACCTGCCCGGGTTCGCCCCACACGTGGTGTCCGGCCTGTACGACGTGGCCGGCGGGGGAGCGGCGCTGTCGCAGCGGCTCGAGGAGATCTGCGAGGAGGTCTCGGCCGCGATCAAGAACGGCGCGCGCATCCTCGTGCTGTCCGACCGCGGCGCCGGGCCCTCCCGCGCGCCGATCCCGTCGCTGCTGCTCACCGGCGCCGTCCACCACCACCTGATCCGCGAGAAGAGCCGCACCCGGGTCGGCCTCGTCGTCGAGACCGCCGACGCCCGCGAGTGCCACCACATGGCCCTGCTCATCGGGTACGGCGCGTCCGCGGTCAACCCCTACCTCGCCATCGAGACGGTCGAGGACCTGGTGGAGACCGGCGACCTCGCCGTCGACCGGGCCACCGCCGTGCGCAACCTGGTCAAGGCGTACGGCAAGGGCGTGCTGAAGATCATGTCCAAGATGGGCGTGTCCACGGTCGCCTCCTACACCGGCGCGCAGATCTTCGAGGCGATCGGCCTGGGCGCCGAGGTCATCGACGAGTGCTTCGCCGGCACCACCTCCCGGCTGGGCGGCGTCGGCTTCGACGTGCTCGCCGAGGAGGTCGCCCAGCGGCACCGGCGCGCGTACCCGCCGAACGGCAACGCGCCGACGCACCGCACCCTGGAGGTCGGCGGGGAGTACCAGTGGCGCCGCGAGGGCGAGCACCACCTGTTCAACCCCGAGACGGTCTTCAAGCTCCAGCACTCGACCCGCACCCGCCGCTACGAGCTGTTCAAGGACTACACCAAGCTCGTCGACGACCAGGCGGCCCGGCTGATGACCCTGCGCGGGCTGTTCCAGCTGCGCGAGGGTGCCCGGCCGCCGGTGCCGATCGAGGAGGTCGAGCCGGTCGAGTCGATCGTCAAGCGGTTCTCCACCGGCGCGATGTCCTACGGCTCCATCTCCGCCGAGGCGCACGAGAACCTCGCCATCGCGATGAACCGCCTCGGCGGCAAGTCCAACACCGGCGAGGGCGGGGAGGACCCCGAGCGGTTCACCCCGGACGCCAACGGCGACCTGCGCCGCTCGGCGATCAAGCAGGTGGCCTCCGGCCGGTTCGGCGTGACCTCCGAATACCTCACCAACGCCGACGACCTGCAGATCAAGATGGCCCAGGGGGCCAAGCCCGGCGAGGGCGGCCAGCTCCCCGCGCACAAGGTGTACCCCTGGATCGCCAAGACCCGGCACTCCACGCCCGGCGTCGGCCTCATCTCGCCGCCGCCGCACCACGACATCTACTCGATCGAGGACCTCGCCCAGCTCATCCACGACCTGAAGAACGCCAACCCCGCGGCGCGCGTGCACGTCAAGCTCGTCGCCGAGGTCGGCGTCGGCACGGTCGCGGCCGGGGTGTCCAAGGCGCACGCGGACGTCGTGCTCATCTCCGGCCACGACGGCGGCACCGGCGCGTCGCCGCTGACCTCGATCAAGCACGCCGGCGCGCCGTGGGAGCTCGGCCTCGCCGAGACCCAGCAGACGCTGCTGCTCAACGGCCTGCGCGACCGCATCGTCGTGCAGACCGACGGGCAGATGAAGACCGGCCGCGACGTGATCATCGCGGCGCTGCTCGGCGCCGAGGAGTTCGGTTTCGCCACCGCGCCCCTCGTCGTTTCCGGCTGCGTCATGATGCGCGTCTGCCACCTCGACACCTGCCCGGTCGGCGTCGCGACGCAGAACCCGGAGCTGCGCAAGCGCTTCAGCGGCAAGCCGGAGTTCGTCGTCAACTTCTTCGAGTTCATCGCCGAAGAGGTGCGTGAGTACCTGGCCGCGCTCGGCTTCCGCAGCATCGACGAGGCGATCGGCCACGTCGAGCTGATCGACACCGCCAAGGCCGTCGACCACTGGAAGGCCTCCGGCCTGGACCTCACGCCGATCCTGCACCAGCCGGACCTGCCCGAGGGCACGCCGCTGCGCAACACCACCGGCCAGGACCACGGCCTCGAGAAGGCCCTGGACAACACGCTGATCCAGCTCGCCGAGGGGGCCATCGCCTACGGCAACGCCACGAAGCTGGAGATGCCGGTCCGCAACGTCAACCGCACCGTCGGCACCATGCTCGGCCACGAGGTCACCCGCAAGTGGGGGGCCGGCGGGCTGCCCGACGACACGATCGACATCACCTTCACCGGATCGGCCGGGCAGTCCTTCGGCGCCTTCGTCCCGCGCGGCATCACGCTGCGCCTTGTCGGCGACGCCAACGACTACCTCGGCAAGGGCCTGTCCGGCGGGCGCATCACCGTACGCCCGCCCGCGGACTCGCCGTTCGCCGCCGAAGAACAGATCATCGCCGGCAACGTCATGCTGTACGGCGCGACCTCCGGCGAGGCGTTCATCCGCGGTGTCGTCGGCGAGCGCTTCTGCGTCCGCAACTCCGGCGCCACCGCCGTCGTCGAGGGCGTCGGCGACCACGGCTGCGAGTACATGACCGGCGGCCGGGCGGTCGTGCTCGGCCCGACCGGCCGCAACTTCGCGGCCGGCATGTCCGGCGGCATCGCCTACGTGCTGGACCTGCGCCGCGAACGCATCAACACCGAGATGGTCGACCTCGAACCACTGGAGGACGACGACCGCGCGTACCTGCACGACATCGTCACCCGCCACCACGCCGAGACCGGCTCGGAGGTCGCCGCCGGGCTGCTCGCCGACTGGGACACGGCCGTGACGCGGTTCGGAAAGATCATGCCGCGCGACTACAAGCGCGTGCTGACCGCACGGGCCAGGGCCGAGGCCGAGGGCCGCGACATCGACGAGGCCGTCATGGCCGCCAGCAACGGGTGAAGGGGGAGACGACATGGCCGACCCGAAGGGGTTCATGACCCATCCGCGCGAGCTCCCGAAGCGCCGCCCGGTCGACGTGCGGATCCGCGACTGGCGTGAGGTGTATGAGACCTTCCCCGAAGGCTCGCTGAACAAGCAGGCGGCACGCTGCATGGACTGCGGCATCCCGTTCTGCCACAACGGCTGCCCGCTGGGGAACCTCATCCCCGAGTGGAACGACCTGGTCCACCGGGGCACGTGGCGCGAGGCGATCGAACGCCTCCACGCCACGAACAACTTCCCCGAGTTCACCGGCCGGCTGTGCCCGGCGCCGTGCGAGTCCGCGTGCGTGCTCGGCATCAACTCCGACCCCGTCACGATCAAGCGGGTCGAGGTCGAGATCATCGACCGGGCGTTCGCCGAGGGCTGGGTGACACCGCAGCCGCCCGCGGTCCGTACGGGCAAGAAGGTCGCGGTGATCGGCTCGGGCCCCGCCGGGCTCGCCGCCGCCCAGCAGCTCACCCGCGCCGGCCACGACGTCGTCGTGTACGAGCGCGCCGACCGGCTCGGCGGGCTGCTGCGCTACGGCATCCCCGAGTTCAAGATGGAGAAGAAGCACCTGGACCGGCGGATCGCGCAGATGCGCGCCGAGGGCACGGAGTTCCACACCTCGGTCAACGTCGGCGTCGACGTGACCGCCGAGGAGCTCCGCGCGGCCTACGACGCCGTGGTGCTGGCCGGCGGCGCCACCGTCTGGCGCGACCTGCCCGCCCCCGGCCGCGAGCTGGAGGGCATCCACCAGGCGATGGAGTACCTGCCGCTGTCCAACCGCGTTCAGGAGGGCGACCTGGCGGCCTCGCCGATCAGCGCCGAGGGCAAGAACGTCGTCGTCATCGGCGGCGGCGACACCGGCGCCGACTGCATCGGCACGGCCGTACGCCAGGGCGCGCGCTCCATCACCCAGCTGGAGATCATGCCGCGGCCGCCCGAGGCGCGGCCCGCGGGCCAGCCGTGGCCGACCTACCCCATGCTGTTCAAGATGGAGTCGGCCCACGAAGAGCTGCACGACATGGGCGGCGACCGTGCCTACGCGGTGAACACTCTGGAGTTCGTCGGTGACGAGAACGGGCACGTGAAGGCCCTGCGCGTCGTCGACGTCGAAGGGCCCGAGACCCGCTTCAAGCCGATCCCCGGCACCGAGCGGGAGATCCCGGCCGAGCTGGTCACGCTCGCCATGGGCTTCCTCGGCCCGCAGCGCGACGGCCTGCTCGACCAGCTCGGCGTCGATCTGGACCAGCGCGGCAACGTCGTACGCGACGGCGCGTACGCCACCTCGGTCGAGGGCGTCTTCGCCGCGGGCGACATGGGCCGGGGCCAGTCGCTGATCGTCTGGGCGATCGCCGAGGGCCGCTCCGCCGCGGCCGGAGTCGACCAGTGGCTCATGGGCCGCACCGCCCTGCCGACCGCGATCCCGCCGACCGCACGACCGCTCGTCTGACCCACACCGGACGCCCTGCCGCACCCTCCGGGGGTACGGCAGGGCGTCCGTCGTTTCCCCGGCACCCGATGTCTCCGACGCCCGAACCGGCCATCGGGCCGGAAGCACGGACAGACCGACCACTTACCACGAGTGTCGTCTGTTACGCGAATCGACGGTTGATGTGCGTTCTTGATGCCGTTTCAACTACCCTGGTGCGCTCGGGAGCGCGGCTTCGGGAAAGAAGGACATGACGGAGACCATCACCGCACCAGAGATCACCGCCGGCACCTGGCGGATCGACCCGGACCACTCGGAGATCACCTTCAGCGTCCGGCACATGATGACGACGGTCCGCGGCGTCTTCACCGAGTTCACCGGACGCATCGACATCGCCGACGACGTCTTCGCCTCCACCGCCGGTGCCGAGGTCGTCATCGCCTCGATCGACACGAGAAACGCCGAACGGGACGAGCTCATCCGTTCCTCCCAGATCCTCGACGCGGCGAACCACCCGGTCATGACCTTCACCGCGACCGCCGTCGCTCCGGCCCGCACCGGCCGCCGGGCCCGCCATCCCCGCTACACCGTCGACGGCGACCTGACGATCCGCGGCGTCACCCGCCCGGTCAGCCTGCTCACCGAGTTCCACGGCGCCGGCACCGACCAGCGGGGCGGCCTGCGGGCCGGCTTCACCGCCTCCACCCGGATCTCGCGCTCCGACTACGGCATCGAGTTCAACATCCCGCTGCAGGGCGACCGGCTCATGCTCGGCGACGAGATCGAGATCGGCCTGGAGATCCAGGCCGTGCACGGGGCCTGACGGGCGGTCCGTCAGGACGGC
The DNA here is from genome assembly GCF_039541955.1 of Actinoallomurus oryzae. NCBI lineage: Bacteria > Bacillati > Actinomycetota > Actinomycetes > Streptosporangiales > Thermomonosporaceae > Actinoallomurus > Actinoallomurus oryzae. The sequence goes on from NZ_BAABHF010000025.1 coordinate 311,812, forward strand.
GTACGGCCGAAGGCGATCCCGACCGGGGCCGCGTCGAGCGGTTTCGTGCCCGTGCCCCCCGCGACCGTCGCGATCAGCGTGCCGGAGGCGACGTCGATCACCGAGACGCTGCCGGACAAGATGTTGCCGACCCACACCTCCGAGCCGTCCGGCGTCACCGCCACCGACGCGGGCAGCTTCCCCACGCCGATCGTGGCCCGCACCCGGCCGCTCGCGGTGTCGACCACGGCGACGGCGTTGTCGTTCATCTGCGCGATGTAGGCCTTCGTGCCATCCGGGGTGACGTCCACCGCCCACGGCTGGTCACCCGCGGGGATCCGGCCCCGCACCCGGCCGGTCGCCGTGTCGAGCACCGACACCCGGCCCGCGGGGGGCTCGGCCACGTACAGCCTCCGCCCGGACGGGTCGACCGCGATCCCCTGCGGGCAGAACCGGTCGCGGATGGACCGCACCACCGTGTCACTCGACGTGTCGATCACCGCGATCCCGCCGTCGTGGCTGACGTAGGCCCGCCGCCCGTCCGCGCTGAAGACGACCTGGCGGGGAGCCGTGCCCGCGCGGATCCGCCGGACCACCTCGTCGGTGACCGGATCGATCACCGCGACGACGTCCGAGCCGCCCCTGCCCGTGTCGCCGCCGGTCACCGCCGCGTACACCTTCCGGCCGTCGGGGGAGACCGCGACGTCGCGCGGGAACGGGCCGACGTGCACCGGCCGGGTCTCACCGGTGAGCGGGTCGACGACCAGCACGTCGTACTGCCCGGTGTTGGCGATGTAGACCTTGCCGCCGTCCGGCGTGACCGCCACGCCCTGCGCCGCGTCGGTCGCGACGCCCCGTCCCATGAACGTCCGCGTCGCCGCGTCGACCGCGACCACCCGGTAGTCACCGGCCAGCGCGACGTACGCGCGATATTCGCCGGCGGCCAGCCGTGACGCCGACGGGGGCCGCGGCTGCGGGTCCGGGCCCCACTTGGGCATGCCCGGAGCGGTGTTGACCGGCGTCGGCCGCGGCGGGCTCGGCGGGCTCGGCCGCGCCCGCGTCGCCCCCGCCGGTACGGCCAGCGCGAGGAGACCCGCCGCACCACCGGCCATCAGGAAGAGGCGCCGCCGCCGTGATGTCTGCTTCGGCACGTCGAATCCCTTCTCGCCCGGCGCGTTCATCCGCGCGGCCGGGCCTGAGTGCGCGGCACGGGCCGTGGCCGTGGCCGCGGGCCCTTCTCCTGCCGCGGCGGTGTCTGGTCCTCCTCCGGGAAGAGCGGGGCCGGCAACGTCACCACGTCGCGTACGGCCTCGGCCAGGCGCCGCTTGGTGCCCGGCAGCCGCGGTGGCGGCCCCGCCACCGGAAACCCCAGAGCCGAGGTCAGGTCGCCGAACGCCGTACGCCGCCACGCGGTCAGGTTCGGGACGCGCACGCCGGTCAGGCGCTCGAGAAGGCGCAGGACGGAGGTGTGGTCGAAGGGCTCACGCGCGACCCAGCCGCCCATGGTCCACGGAGAGACGAGCAGGCACGGCACCCGGAACCCGCCGCCGATCGGCAGGTCGTGCACGAACTCCTCCGGCGTGCCCGCGGGCGGCACCGGGGGAGGGACGTGGTCGAACAGGCCGTCGTTCTCGTCGTAGTTGAGGATGAACAGGGTCTTCTTCCACACGTCCGGGTTGGACGCGATCGCGTCGATCTTGCTCGCGACGTAGTCGGCGCCGGCCGCCGGCGTGTAGTCGGGATGCTCGGACTGGAAGCTCGTCGGGATGATCCACGAGACGGTCGGCAGCCGGTCGTTCGCGGCGTCGTACTCGAACTGACCGGCCGCGTACGTGCGCAGGCCGTTGCGGAACAGCGGAGACGACGTAGGGGCGTTCTGGAACGTCGCGAAGTACTCCAGGACGTTGCAGCCGTAGTTGTCGATCTCCTGGTAGACCTTCCAGCTCACGCCCGCGTCGGTCAGCGCCTCCGGATACGTCGGCCAGGTGTACGGAGCCGGGTCGCGGTTGGTGATGACCGGCCCGCCCCGCGTCCCATCCGGGTCGACCGTGCCGGTCATGTGGTACAGGCGATTCGGCCAGGTGGGACCCAGCACCGAGCAGAAGTAGTGGTCGCAGACGGTGAACGACTCCGCCAGGGCGAACTGGAACGGGATGTCCTCCCGCATGTGGTACCCCATGACGTACGGGGCGTTCACGCCGTCGGCCGCCCGGTGCGCGGGCAGCCAGTTGTCCATCCTCCCGGAGTTCCAGGCGCTGTGCTGCACCGCCCACGCATGGCTGGTCGAGGGGATCGCCTGGGCGCTGCTCGTCCGCGTGTCCAGGTGGAACGGCAGCAGATAGCCCGCCGGGTTGACCGGGTCGGGCTGGTAGAACACCGGACGGCCGGTGCTCAACGTGATCGCCTCCGGGTCGGAGAATCCCCGTACGCCCGGAAGAGTCCCGAAGTAATGGTCGAACGAGCGGTTTTCCTGCATCAAAATGACGACGTGCTCGATGTCGGCGAGTTTCCCTTTGACGTCATGAGGAGTGCCGGCCATCGCCCGTCGTACGTTCGGCGGCAGTACCTCCGCGGCGAAAGCCGCCGCGGCGATCGCACCCGCCTTGCTGAACAGACGGCGACGGGTCAGGTCCGGCATCTGTCACGCTCCCCGCACGGTCGGAATCTCGAAAACCCCCACAGCAAAATGGCGCATGAAACAGGGTGCGCGCAAATCATCGCCGGAACGCCATGACATTTGATGAGAAAACATCCGACAAATTAGGTCATGTGAATTCGGCCGGCCGGGCCGTCGGCCGCGGCGACCTCGGTGACGCGGGTCACGCCCCGCTGCGGTCGGCCCCGTGAATAGCGCGCACCATCGAGGGCAGGGCAGACAGCAGCGAAGGACGCTCAGGGACCCATCAGGGGAGGTTCCGCCCCATGAGCGACCGACGCGACCGGATCAAGGCCTGCGGTCATTCATCCGACGAAGGAGGACCCATGAGTGAGCGGAGCGAGCGAATCGAAGGCGCAGCGTCTGTAATCACTCACCCGACGAAGGAGGACCCATGAGTGAGCGGAGCGAGCGAATCGAAGGCGCAGCGTCTGTAATCACTCACCCGACGAAGGAGGACTCATGAGTACGCAGCTTCAGGGCAAGACGATCGCGTTCCTCGTCGCTCCGGACGGGATCGAACAGGTCGAGCTGACCGAGCCCTGGAAGGCGATCGAGCAGGCAGGCGGAACACCTCGGCTCATCTCCACCAAGTCCGGCGAGGTCCAGGCCCGCGACCACCTGGAGAAGGCGGACACCTTCCCGGTCGACGCGACCGTCGACGAGGTGTCGGCCGACGACTTCGACGGGCTCGCGCTGCCCGGCGGCGTCGCCAACCCCGACTTCCTCCGGATGAACGACAAGGCCGTCGCGTTCGCACGCGCGTTCTTCGACACGGGCAAGCCGGTCGCCGCGATCTGCCACGCGCCGTGGACCCTCGTCGAGGCCGGCGTCGTACGCGGTCGGACCCTCACGTCCTGGCCGAGCCTGCGGACCGACATCCGCAACGCCGGCGGCACCTGGGTCGACGAAGAGGTGCAGATCTGCACGGCCGGGCCCAACACTCTCGTGACCAGCCGCAAGCCCGACGACCTCAAGGCGTACTGCCAGGAGGCCGTTGAGGTGTTCGCCTCGGCCTGACCCACGGACGAGCCCGGGGAGTCAGACGTCCCCGGGCGCCCGTCCCGGCCGTCCTCGGACATTCGTCCCGGCCGTCCCGGGCCGCCTCGGGCGTCTGTTCCGCTCGTTCCCGGCTGTCCCCGGGGCGTCCGTTCGGGCCGGGCCGCCGACGGCGCCGTGCAGGCCGGTTCGGGGCCTGCGCGGGCGCTTCAGCGGGAGGCGCCGGCGAGGTGTCCGGTTTCCGACCGTACGAGCCCCGCACCCCGTTCGGTCTAGACCATTGGGTGAACACAGGGCAACGGTGACCTGCACGAATACACGTACTCGCGGGTAACTACTTAAAGTTGGAGATGTGAGTCGCCGAGCAAAGATCGTCAGCACCATTGGTCCCGCCTGCTCCAGCCCCGAGCGCATCAACGCGTTGGTTGAGGCCGGCATCGACATCGCCCGGCTCAACATGAGCCACGGCACCCAGCAGCAGCACGAGGACGTCTACCGCCTCCTGCGCGAGGCCGCGAACGCCACCGGCCACGCCCTCGGCATCCTCGCGGACCTCCAGGGTCCCAAGATCCGGCTCGGCACGTTCGCCGACGGGCCCGTACGCCTCACTCTCGGCGACGAGTTCACCGTCACCACCGAGGACGTGCCCGGCGACCGCTCGCAGGTGTCCACCACCTACGGCGGCCTCCCCGGTGACGTCGGCCCCGGCGACACGATCCTCATCGACGACGGCCGGGTCGTCCTCAACGTCACCGCGGTCGACGGCCCGCGCGTCCGCACGCGCGTGCTCGTCGGAGGCATGGTCTCCAACCACAAGGGCCTCAACCTGCCGGGTGTCGCGGTCAGCGTCCCCGCCCTCACCGAGAAGGACGAAGAGGACCTCCGCTTCTCCCTCCGCCTGGGCGTCGACATGGTCGCCCTGTCCTTCGTGCGCACCCCCGAAGACGCCGAGCCGGTACGCCGCATCATGGACGAGGAAGGCCGGATGGTCCCCCTCCTCGCCAAGATCGAAAAGCCGCAGGCCGTCGAGCATCTCGAAGAGATCGTCGAGGCCTTCGACGGCATCATGGTCGCCCGTGGCGACCTCGGCGTGGAGCTCCCGCTCGAACAGGTCCCCATCGTCCAGAAGCGCGCCATCGAGCTGACCCGCGAGAAGGCCCGCCCGGTCATCGTCGCGACCCAGATGCTCGAGTCGATGATCAGCGCCCCGCGGCCCACGCGCGCGGAGGTCTCCGACGTCGCCGGGGCCGTCTTCGAGGGCGCCGACGCCGTCATGCTGTCCGGCGAGACCAGCGTCGGCGACTATCCCGTCGAGTCCGTGCAGACGATGAGCCGCATCGTGTGCGCCGCCGAAGAGACGACGCTGCGCGCCACCCACTCGCTCGACCGCATCCCGGAGACCGTCGGAGGCGCGATCGCCCGGGCCGCCGCCGAGGTCGGCGCGACGGTCGACGCCAAGGCCCTGGTGGCCTTCACGATGACGGGCGAGACCGCGCGACGGCTGTCCCGATATCGCTCGCCGATCCCGCTGCTCGCGTTCACCCCCCGCCCGGAGACCCGCAGCCGGCTGGCCCTCGTCTGGGGCGTCGAGACGTTCACGGTGCCGGAGGTCTACCACACCGACGAGATGGTGAAGCAGGTCGAGTCGGCCCTGCTGGACATCGGCCGCTGCCAGAAGGGCGACCGGATCGTCATCGTCGCCGGCTCCCCGTCCGGCACGGCGGGATCAACGAACGACCTGCGCGTCCACCGCATCGGCGACGCCATCGCCCAGTCCCCGCCCGCCTGACCCTCCTTCACACCGCCGGTCGAGTGCGGGGCCGCCCGGGCAGCGCCCGAGCCGACGCCCCGCCACTGACCGGCGGTCGCCCGCGGCATCACGGCCGCGAGCGGCGCCCACGCGCGAACCGGCCCACGACTCGGCCCGGTCAGTACTTCGGCCCCACGAACTCATCCACCTCGCCACCGCCTCGTTCTTGGCGATCGAGATGATCCGCTCATCGGATCGCTTCCACTCGATGCCGAGCCGGTCGAGCGCGTCGGTGAAGAGCTCACGGATGTCGTCGGAGGCGTTGGTGAAGAAGTAGCGGGGGTACTCGTACCACCGATCACCGCCCTTGAGCGGTCGAAGCACGCGATTAATGGCCCGGCAGCCGTCGGAATGAATCAGCCCGTGCACGAACTCCTCACCGAACTCCGAGGCGATCTCTTCCTGTGTGGGCAGGACGGCGGCGAGTGCGTGCACGGCCGCCTCGGTGAGGCCCGGCCAGTCGTCGCAGCAGGCGATATCCAGCCGGAAAACGCCCTTGTTGCCATGCGCGATGTGCCCGTCGCCAAGTACAGCCCCAGTAGATAGGCGTAGGCGGTTGAAGTGCTGTCCCTACGTACTGTGCTCGGGGGCATGCGGACAGTGTGAGCGCAGGGTATGACAAAACTCGAGCAGTGCCGGAATTTTTGGAAAGTGCCCCGAGTGGGATTCGAACCCACACTTGATGGTGTTTGAGACCATTCCCTCTGCCGTTGGGGTATCGGGGCCATATGGAGTTCTCGTTATAGAAGGTCCGGTTCGCCCCACTAGGGCCTCCCGGACGGATACAAGAGTAGCGGGTCCGGGTACGCTCGTGCGCGTGACCGAGACCCCGCGCCGCGTTGTGATCGCCGAGGATGAGGCCCTGATCAGGCTGGACCTCAAGGAGATGCTGGAAGAAGAGGGTTACGAGGTCGTCGGGGAGGCCGGGGACGGGGAGTCCGCCATCCGCCTCACCGTCGAGCACGTGCCCGATCTCGTCATCCTCGACGTCAAGATGCCCATCCTCGACGGCATTTCGGCCGCGGAGCGCATCGCCGCGGACCGCATCGCCCCCGTCGTGATCCTCACCGCCTTCTCCCAGCGCGAGCTGGTCGAGCGGGCCCGGGAGGCCGGCGCGATGGCGTACCTCGTCAAGCCCTTCACCAAGGCCGACCTGGTGCCCGCGATCGAGATGGCGGTGAGCCGGTTCCAGGAGATCAAGAGCCTTGAGGCCGAGGTCAGCACGCTGGAGGAGCGCCTGGAGACGCGCAAGGCCGTCGACCGGGCCAAGGGGCTGCTGCAGGCCGCTCGTGGCTGGTCCGAGCCGGAGGCCTTCCGGTTCATCCAGAAGACCTCGATGGACCGCCGGATGACCATGCGCGCGGTGGCCGAGGCGGTCATCGCCGGCGGGCTCGGCCGGCCGCCCGCGGACGACGCCGAGTGAAGGCGCGTCGGCTCACTCACTGACGATCCGAACACCGTTGACGGCGGCGCCTGCCGCCGTCAACGCGTTTGGCCTGCTCTCACGCGTGTGGTTCCGGTTCAGTCAACTGCTCGACGGTTAGGGCACAAGTGAGTAACGAAGTGAGAACACCATGTCGAAGGGCTGTCCATGAAGCCCAGCACATAGGTGTACTACTGCCCTGGCCCCCAGGAACCGTGAAAAAGCGCCCGTAGAGCCCATATGAGCGTCCTGGGGAGGTACCCGGTATCCCCCGTGCAAAACGGTTACGGAAGGAAGAGCGGCCTTGCGGAGCAGGACTGTGAAGTTCACCGGTGTGATCGCGGTGAGCGCGGCGTTGGCGCTCGGCGCGTCCGCCTGCGGAGACTCTGGCAGCGGCAACGGCGGCGGCAAAGGCGATAGCGTCACGATCGGATTCGTGGGTGACCTGACCGGTGAGAACTCCGGCATCGTCATCCCGCCCAAGCAGGGCGCGCAGCTGGCGATCGACCAGTACAACGCGACGAACCCGAAGGTCAAGATCAATTTCAAGACCTACGACAGCCAGGGCAAGGGTGAGCAGGCCGTGCCCCTGGTCAAGCAGGCGATCACCAAGGACAAGATCGTTGGGATGATCGGGCCGACCTTCTCGGGCGAGTCCGCCCAGGCGGACCCGGTCCTGGAAGAGGGCAAGATCCCGAACATCTCGGCGTCGGCGACCAACGCCGCGCTGGCCTCGCACGGCTGGAAGTACTGGCACCGCCTCATCGGCAACGACAACGTGCAGGGCGCCGGTATCGGCAACTTCATCGCGAACAACCTGAAGGCCAAGAGGCTCTTCGTCATCAACGACGCCTCCGAGTACGGCAAGCCGCTCGCCGAGACGGTGAAGGCGACGGCGGCCAAGGCCGGCGCCGCGACGTCCGAGGACGCGATCGACATCCAGGGCTCGGACTACTCCTCGACGGTGAACAAGGCCAAGGCCTTCAACCCGGACGCGGTCTTCTTCGGCGGTTACTACGCGCAGGCCGGCAAGCTGCTCAAGCAGCTCCGTGAGGGCGGAGTGAAGGCCCGGTTCCTCTCGGGCGACGGTTCGCTGGACAAGGGCCTCGCCCAGGGCGCGGGCGGCACGACCGCCGACGGTTCGATCATCGGCTGCCCCTGCCTGATCGACCCGACCGGTTCCGCGGGCGCGGCGAGCAAGAAGTTCGCGCAGGAGTACAAGGCCAAGTTCAACGCCGACCCGGCGATCTACTCCGCCGAGGCGTACGACGCGGCGAGCGCGTTCATCTCGGCCGTGAAGGCGGGCAACACCACCCCGGAGAAGATCAACTCCTTCCTGTCGACGATCGACCAGCCGGGCGTCTCGAAGCAGATCAAGTTCAGCTCGGCCGGTGAGCCGACCGCGACGGACGTCTACGTGTACGAGGTCAAGGGCAGCGAGCTGCCCCTCCTGGGCAACTCCAAGACCGCCACTGTCAAGTAATCAGTCCGCCGTAGGTGGGCTTACGTAACGCCAGGAGCGGGAGCGCACCGCGCTCCCGCTCCTGCGGCGAAGGCGATCAACTTGAACAACCTCATCAGCCAGTTCTGGCCGTACACCATCGACGGACTGTCGCTGGGCGCGATCTACGCACTGGTGGCGCTCGGCTACACGATGGTCTACGGCGTTCTTCGTCTCATCAACTTCGCGCATTCCGAGATCTTCATGATCGGCACGTTCGCCGTGCTGGGAATGCTTCATCTTTTCGGCATGCCGTCCAATGTCGGTGGGTTCGCCCTGGTCGGGCTGCTCGTCGTCTTCGCCGCCGCGGGTGCGGTGGCCTCGGGCGGCAGCGCGGTGATCCTCGAGTACGCGGCGTACCGGCCGTTGCGCCGCCACGGGGCGTCCCGCCTGGCGGCGCTCATCTCGGCGATCGGCGCGTCACTGTTCCTGCAGCAGCTCTTCGCGCGCATCGTCGTGCCCTGGGCCTTCGGCCTGCCGAAGGAGAAGGGCGCGCTGCCGATCCAGGGTCACTTCGTGAAGCGGACCGATGTGATCCACATCGGGAGCTTCGAACTCTCCAACGACCGTCTCATCGTGATCGTCGGTGCGGTGCTGATGATGGTGCTGCTCGACATCTTCGTGAACCGGACGAAGCTGGGCCGCGGCATTCGCGCGACCGCGCAGGATCCTGAGACGGCGGTGCTCATGGGCGTCAACATCGACCGGATCGTGACCGCGACGTTCGCGATCGGCGGTGCGATGGCCGGTGTCGCGGCGGCGCTCTTCATGCTGCGGTTCGAGGAGACCCGGTACGACGTCGGGTTCCTGCTGGGCATCAAGGCGTTCACCGCCGCGGTGCTGGGCGGCATCGGCAACCTGCGCGGCGCGCTGGTCGGCGGTGTCGTGCTCGGGCTCTTCGAAATGTACGGCTCGGCGATCTTCGGCTCGGAATGGCAGAATGTCGTGGCATTCAGCGTTCTGGTGCTGGTCCTCATGTTCCGTCCCACCGGAATTCTCGGTGAGTCTCTCCAACAGGCGCGCGCATGAACGATTCCTCTTCTGGAAACCCGCTCACCCGAGTACGCGGGGCGTACTCCTCGGCAGCCGACTCGATTCGTGACCGCTGGTCGGGCGCTCCCTCGTGGGTGCGCTGGCTGGTCTATGTCGTTCTGATCGCCATAGCGCTGGTGCTGCCGGCGGACGGCATCGGCAGTTTCATGTCGCCGTACACCGACTGGCCGACGCTGCTGTTCTTCCCGATCGGCGGCTACATCCTGCTGGGCATCGGGCTGAACGTCGTGGTGGGCCAGGCCGGCCTGCTCGACCTGGGCTACGTCGCGTTCTTCGCCATCGGCGGGTACGGCATGGCGGTGTTCGGGGTGAAGTTCGGCTGGAGCTTCTGGGAGATCCTGCCGGTCGGCGTCGCTTTGTCGGCGCTGTCGGGCATCATCCTGGGCGCTCCGACGCTGCGGTTGCGCGGTGACTATCTGGCGATCGTCACGCTCGGCTTCGGTGAGATCGTACGAATCACCGCGAACAACACGAACTACATCGGCGGCCCGAACGGCATCGGTGGCATTCCGCATCCGCCGTCCTTCTCGGAGTGGACGATCCCGGACAACGGGCTGTTCGACGCGCTGGGTCTCGGCGGTGTGCAGCCGTTCAAGTACGGTGCGCTGGACGGCAAGCCGTACTACTACCTGATGCTGCTCGTGATCGTTATCGCGATCATCTTCGTGAAGCGGCTGGAGAGCAGCAGGGTCGGCCGGGCCTGGGCCTCGATCCGTGAGGACGAGGACGCCGCCGAGCTGATGGGCGTGCCGACGTTCAAGTTCAAGCTGGCGGCGTTCGCGATCGGCGCGGCGATCGGCGGGGCGACCGGTGTGGTGTACGCCTCCCAGGCGGTGTCGATCATTCCGACGAACTTCCCGTTCATCCTGTCGGCGACCATCCTGGCGGCGGTCGTGCTCGGTGGGTCGGGGAACCTCCCCGGCGTCATCCTCGGGTCGTTCCTGGTGGCCTGGATCCCGGAGCGGATCCGCGGGCTGCAGGAGTACCGCGTCCTCGTCTTCGGCGCGGTGCTGGTGCTGCTGATGGTCTTCCGGCCCGAGGGGCTGTTGCCGTCGCGGCGCCGCAAGGCCGAGCTGGCCGAGGGATCGGGAGGCATGGGATCCATGGGCGCCGAGGTGGCCGGCCCGGCCACCGTCGCAGCCGGTGAGGTGGGCGAATGAGTCACCAGGCGGCGAGCGCCGCGGCTCCCGTGCTGGACCTGCGGCGCGTGACGATGCGCTTCGGCGGCGTGGTCGCGATCAACGGCCTCGACCTGACGATCGACCAGGGCGAGATCTTCGCGCTGATCGGTCCGAACGGCGCGGGGAAGACGACCGTGTTCAACGTGGTCACCGGGGTGTACCGGCCGACCGAGGGGAACGTGGTCTTCGCCGGTTCGCGGATCGACGGCAAGAAGCGGTTCAAGGTGACCAAGCTCGGCGTGGCCCGGACGTTCCAGAACGTCCGGCTGTTCCACAACATGTCGGCGCTGGAGAACGTCCTGGTCGGCGCCGACGCGAACCACCGTACGGGTCTGGCCGGGGCGGCGCTGGGGCTTCCCTGGCACCGCCGGGAGGAACGCCAGGGCCGGGCCACGGCCGAGGAGATCATGGAGTTCGTCGGTATCGGACACCGCATCCATGAGACGGCCAGGAATCTCCCGTACGGCGACCAGCGGCGGTTGGAGATCGCCCGGGCTCTCGCGACGGACCCGAAGCTGTTGCTGCTCGACGAGCCGGCGGCGGGGATGAACCCGACCGAGAAGGAGGAGCTGCAGCGGCTCATCAGGAAGATCCGCGACGCGGGGCGCACGGTGCTGCTGATCGAGCACGACATGAGCCTGGTCATGGGCATCAGCGACCGGATCGCCGTTCTCGACTTCGGTCAGAAGATCGCGGAAGGCCTGCCGAGCGACATCCAGAACAATCCGCGGGTCATCGAGGCGTATCTGGGGGCTCCTGCCGATGCTTCTTGAGATCAGTGACATCCACGTCCACTACGGCAAGATCGCGGCCCTCAAGGGCGTGTCCGTCGACGTCGACGAGGGCGAGATCGTCACGCTGATCGGCGCGAACGGCGCCGGCAAGTCGACGACCCTGAAGACGATCTCGGGCCTGCGCCCGCTGTCGTCGGGGCGGATCGTGTTCGGCGGCCGGAACATCAGCAAGGTGGCCGGGCACAAGCGGGTGCTCATGGGCATCGGCCAGGCGCCGGAGGGCCGGGGGATCTTCCCCGGCATGACGGTGACCGAGAACCTGCACATGGGCGCGTACGCGCGCAAGGGCAACGTCGAGAAGGACCTCAAGGAGGTCTTCGACCTGTTCCCCCGGCTGGCGGAGCGCAAGGACCAGGCCGGCGGCACGATGTCCGGCGGGGAGCAGCAGATGCTCGCCATCGGGCGCGCGCTGATGACCCGGCCGAAGGTGCTGTTGCTGGACGAGCCGTCGATGGGGCTGGCGCCCAAGCTCATCCAGCAGATCTTCACGATCATCCAGGAGATCAACCGGCGCGGCACGACGGTCCTGCTGGTCGAGCAGAACGCCCAGCAGGCGCTGCAGATCGCGCACCGGGCGTACGTGCTCGAGACGGGGGCGGTGGTGAAGTCGGCCCCGGCCCGTGAGCTGCTGAACGACCCGCAGGTTCGCGCGGCGTATCTGGGAGGCGGCGCGGAGTCGGCCATCTGACCTCCCGCCGGGGCCACCCGGTCGGCGGCCCGCGCGGACAGGGAACG